>NZ_JCBCEO010000001.1:0-633302 GCF_059862345.1 Ezakiella massiliensis | reverse complement strand
ATAAAATTTAATAGGAGGTATATGCATAAGCATATATGTGAAAGCATGAGGCCCGGTAGTTCAGTTGGTTAGAATGCCAGCCTGTCACGCTGGAGGTCGACGGTTCGAGTCCGTTCCGGGTCGCCATTTATGGAGGAGTACCCAAGTTGGCCAAAGGGGACGGACTGTAAATCCGTTAGCTTAGCTTTCAGTGGTTCAAATCCACTCTCCTCCACCAGTTTATGCGGAAGTGGCTCAGTGGTAGAGCATCGCCTTGCCAAGGCGAGGGTCGCGAGTTCGAATCTCGTCTTCCGCTCCAATTTTTTATAATTATAAATTCAAACTTTGCGGGTGTAGCTCAGTGGTAGAGCCCCAGCCTTCCAAGCTGGTTGCGAGGGTTCGATCCCCTTCACCCGCTCCATTTGCGGCTATAGCTCAGTAGGATAGAGCAACGGACTTCTAATCCGTGTGCCGGGGGTTCGAATCCTCCTAGCCGCGCCATATGCGGCACTAGCTCAGCTGGATAGAGTGTTTGACTACGAATCAAAAGGTCAGGGGTTCGATTCCTCTGTGCCGCGCCAGTAAAACCACCCAGTGAGGTGGTTTTATTCTGAGCTTTTGCTTGACTTTTTACATTATATTTTGTATAATATATCTATTATTTGGAGGTGAAAAATGGCTAATATTAAAGCAGCTGAAAAGAAAATTCGCGTTATTGAAAAGAAAACTTTGGTAAACAAGAGAAGAAAGAGTGAAATTAAAACTTACATTAAGAAGTTTGATCAACTTATTGATGCAGAAAATTATGCTGAAGCAGAACAAGTTTTAAAACTTATCGATAAGAAGCTCAAGAAAGCTGAACAAAGAAACCTCCTTCACAAGAACAATGTTTCAAGGAAGATGTCACAGCTACACAGAAAGCTTAATGTTGCAGCTTCAAAATAAGAACTTATAGGACTTTATATAAGTCCTTTTTTATTATATTTTATATATGCTTGGTTAGCTAATTGATGAACGATTTAGTATTCATTATAACAATTAAAAGCTTAAAAAACCTTCTAACTTATTTTTAGAGTCTTAGAAGAACGGATTTGGATTACTGATAATGCGTGCGATATTGTTAATTGTTATGTAAAAATAAAGATCTATAAATTCTAACTTTATTTAGCAAAGATTAGTATTGATTTTAGTGGTATGATTTTAAGAATTTCATAATTAAAGGGAGTGGCTTATGTATTTAAAGCAATCTTATACAGTTTGTTATATTAAAAGATCTGATGGAAAAACATTATTTCTTGAAAGAAACAAGAAGAAAAACGATTTTAACCATGCAAAGTTTATCGGTATTGGAGGAAAAATTGAAGAGGATGAGAGTCCACATGAGTGCGTTATACGAGAAGTCTATGAAGAGACGGGTCTCAAGCTGGAGTCAGTTAATTTTTGTGGTCTTGTTAAATATTATTTAAATGAAGATTATTTTGAAAATATGTATGTTTATTATTCAGACGATTATTCTGGTGAGTTAAAAGAGTGTGACGAGGGAAGTCTACATTGGCTAAGTTTTGGAGAGTTTATAGGGAAGCCTCATTGGGAGAGCGATGTTTTGTTTATACAAAAGGCTATTTATGGAGAAAAGTTTCCCGATATGGAGTTTTTTTATGACAGCAAGGGTATTAAATCCTTTAATCGACTCGATGAGGATAATATATTATGATTCTAAGATAATCAATTTAGGATCAATGTATTTCGTTTATAAAATATAAAATTTTTGATTTGTAATAAGATTTATGAAGATGGTTTAAACTTGATAAGTGAATTTGTTTTATGAAAATTTTAATTTTTCATTTTATATAATAAAAATATTATTGTAAAAGCAGATTTGTTTGTTTTAAATGCTTGACAAATGAATGTTAAACATGTATAATACATGAGTATTGTTTTTTAAGGAGGACCCGGAAACCTCGTTATTAAACGTCACTATATTGCTCGAAAAGGAGAAGAAATTATGAAATCATATATGGCTAAACCACATGAAGTAGAGCGCAAGTGGCTATTAATTGACGCCGATGGCATGGTTCTAGGTCGTCTAGCTACTGAGGTTGCAAAACTTCTTCGTGGAAAACACAAGGTAACTTACACTCCACATGTTGATACAGGAGACTATGTAATTGTTACAAACGTAGATAAGATGATTCTTACAGGAAAGAAACTAGATCAAAAGAAGTATTACTATCACACAGAATACCCAGGAGGACTTCGTTCAGTTGATTACAAAACAATGATGAACGAAACACCTGAAAAGGCTTTAATGTTAGCTGTTAAGGGTATGCTACCAAAGAATGCCCTAGGTAGAAAGATGATCAAAAAACTCCGTGTTTACTCAGGAGAAGACCATGGTCATGAGGCACAAATGCCAGAAAAGTACGAATTTGAAGGAGGTCGCAGATAATGTATCAAGCAAATGGTAGAAGAAAAACTTCAACAGCTCGTGCTATTCTAAGAGAAGGCAACGGAAATTTTGTTGTAAACGGTCTTGATGTTAACGAATATTTCGAATATGAAACACTCAGAAGACTTGCAAAAAGCCCACTTGATTTAACAAACACTCTTGATAAATACGACATTACAATTATTGTTAATGGCGGTGGAAAGAGCGGACAAGCTGGTGCTGTAAGACACGCAGTTAGCCGTGCTTTGTTAGTTGCTGAACCAGACCTTCGTCCAGTTTTAAAACAAGCTGGTTTCTTGACAAGAGATTCAAGAATGAAGGAAAGAAAGAAATACGGTTTCAAAAAGGCAAGAAAATCAACACAATTCTCAAAGAGATAGTATTTATTGCTTATATAGAAATTATAAACCCTGCAGCTTTAATGCTTGCAGGGTTTTTTGTTGGCTTAATATTCATTAAAATAAAGGGAAATAAACGATGGTAACTAACAGGTAGCTAACACGTAGCTAACACGAACTTGTTGAATGATTTGTCGAGACCTGTATTTATGTAAATTGTATATTTCAAAATTACTTAGCTTGTAAATTAAACTTACAAGCATTTTTTGCTTTTTAATTTGCTTATATACAGAAAGGAAAATTATCTTTAACTGTAAGTAACTAAGTGGATTATAATGTAATTGTGTTAGGCAAACTTTATCTTTTAATTCGTTTGCTCGAAACAATTATTAAATGTAGCTCATATTTAAAATTTATTTTACAAGATAATTTGATTTAGTCAAATTGATTTTTATGTAAGTTTTCTTTGAAAGCTTTGTTTTTTACAAATCTTTACTTACTTTAATTATGTTATAAGAGTTTTTAATAGGATATTTCTATTTTTTAATAATTGAATTTTGCCTGGATGTGTTGAATATTATACTTTATTAGGGTATAATAAACATAAGGACTGTTATGAGGATGTCCCAATAATATAAAGGAGGTATGTATTATGACAATGAAGACTCCGCTTTATGAAAAGCATGTTGAGCTTGGCGGCAATGTTGTTGATTACGCTGGCTGGATGTTGCCTGTTGAATACACAGGCCTAAAGGACGAACATAACGCTGTTCGTGAAAGAGCCGGAATGTTTGACGTTTCTCACATGGGTGAGATTTGGGTTGAAGGTAAAGAAGCTGAAAAATTTGTTAACTACCTAATGACCAATAACATTATTAATCAAGAAGACAATCAAATTCAATACACATTTATGTGCTATGAAGATGGTGGTGTTGTAGATGATCTTTTAGTCTATAAATACAACAATGAAAAGTATTATCTAGTAGTTAACGCTGCTAATGTAGACAAAGATTTTGATTGGATTAAAGAACAATCCAAGGATTTTGATGTAAAGGTTAGAAATGTCAGCAATGAAACTGGCGAAGTAGCTGTTCAAGGCCCTAAGGCTCAAGAAGTTGTCCAAAAACTTACAGATCTTGACTTAGATACCATAAAGTTCTTCTATTTCAAGGATGATGTTGAAATTGCTGGAGTTAAATGTATGATTTCCAGAACTGGCTACACCGGAGAAGATGGTTTTGAAATCTACACAACTAACGAAGGTATAGTTAAAGTTTGGGATGCAGTTTTGGAAGCTGGCAAGGATGTTGACTTAAAACCATGCGGACTTGGCTGCAGAGATACTTTAAGATTTGAAGCTTCACTCCCATTATATGGACATGAAATTTCAAAGGAATTAAATCCTGTAGAATCAGGCTTTAAATACTTTGTTGATAGAAAATCTGACAACGATTACATTGGCAGAGATGCTCTATTAAAGATTGCTGAAGATCCAAAGAAAGTTTTGGTTGGATTTGAACTAGTAGGCAGAGGTATTCCTAGAGAAGGATACAAGATTGAAAAAGATGGAAAAGAAATTGGCCATGTTACAACAGGCTATCTATCACCAACTCTTGGAACCAGAATTGGAAACGCTTTAATTGATGTCGAATACAAGGGTATTGGCAACACATTTGATGTTATGGTTAGGAACAAACCTGTAGAAGCTAAGATTATTTCAAAGAAATTCTTAGAAGCTAGAGGTGACCATCATAAAAATAAATAAATTTATTAAATTATAGGAGGATTAAAATGGAAGTAAAAAAAGATTTAATGTACACAAAAGACCACGAATGGGTCAAAATTGAAGGCGAAGAAGCATATGTAGGTCTATGTGACTATGCTCAAAATCAACTAGGCGAAATCGTTTACGTAGAATTACCTGATGTTGACGATGAATTTGATGTAGAAGATGCTGTTGCAGCTATCGAATCAACAAAGGCAGCAAGTGACTTATTTGCACCTATGGCTGGTGTAGTTACAGAAGTTAACGAAGAACTCGAAGATGCTCCTGAACTATTAAATGAAAAACCATACGACGCATGGGTTGTAAAAATGAAATTAGAAGATGCATCAGCTACTGATGGTCTAATGAACGCTGAAGAATACGAAAAATATCTAGCAGAGGAGGCATAAGTAATGCACCCATACCTTTCCCATACGGAAAGTGATATTAAAAAGATGCTCGATACAATAGGCGTAAAGTCTATTGACGATCTTTTTAATGATATTCCTGAAGATATGAGGGTAAAGGGAGATCTAAATTTCGATAAGTCAAAATCAGAAATCGAAGTTAGAAATATAGTTGGTGGAATGGCCGCTAAAAACCTTACACCAGCTTTTATCCCTTCATTCTTAGGTGCAGGAATTTACGATCACTATATTCCAAGTATTATACCAGCTATTACTTCTAGATCGGAGTTCTACACTTCATACACTCCATATCAACCAGAAGTAAGCCAAGGTACCCTACAATATATTTATGAATTCCAAACAATGATTTGCGATTTAACTGGCATGGATGTTGCAAACGCTTCTGTTTATGACCACTCAAACGCAGTTGTTGAAGCAGCTATTATGTGCGCTGCAGTTTCAAAGAAAAAGAAAGTTATCGTTTCTGAAACTTTGAATCCAAGTGCTAGGATGGTTTTAGACACCTATGCACACGCACAAGGTTTGGAAGTTATAACAATTCCACACAAAAATGGGGTTACAGATGCTGAAGAATTAGAAAAAAATATGAGCGATGATGTAGCTTGTGTTATGGTTCAAAATCCAAATTTCTTTGGTATTATCGAAGATGCTAAGAAGCTTGGCGAAATTGCCCATAAAGGCAAGAAGACATCCTTTGTAGTAAGTGTTGATCCTATTTCACTTGGTATCATGAAGAAACCTTCAGAATACGGTGCAGATGTTGTTATAGGTGAAGGTCAAGCCATGGGCATTAACATGAGCTTTGGTGGTCCATCTCTTGGTTTCTTTGCAGTAAAAGAAAAATTCATGAGAAAGATGCCAGGCCGTATTGTTGGTCAAACAGTTGATCACAATGGTAAACGCTGCTACGTACTAACACTTACAGCTCGTGAGCAACACATTAGACGTGACAAGGCAACTTCAAATATTTGCTCTAACCAAGGTGTAAATACTTTGGCAGCCAGCATTTATATGTGCGTAATGGGCAAACAAGGCCTAAGACGCGTTGCTGAACTTTGCACACAAAAGGCTCACTACCTACAAAAAGAATTAGAAAAGAAGGGCTTGAAGCTAAAATATGATCAACCTTTCTTCAAAGAATTTGTAGTTACAGGCATTAACGAAGAAGAACAATACAATGCTCTCCATGAAAAGAATATTATTGGTGGCTTAGCCCTAGATAGATTCTTTAAAGACATGGATAAGGAAATTATGTTTGCAGTTACTGAAAAGCGTACAAAAGAAGAAATGGACGCTTTGGCTAAATACTTGGAGGTAAAATAATGTTTAGAAAATATGATAGTTTAATTTTCGAAGTTTCAACTCCAGGCAGAACTGCATACCAATTACCAGCTTGTGATGTTGAAGAAAAAGATTTGAAGGACTTTATTCCAGCTGATTATCTATCTGATAAATGCCCAAAGCTTCCAGAAGTTAACGAAGTTGATATCGTTCGTCATTACACAAATCTTTCTAACAAAAACTACGGAGTAGATACAGGTTTCTATCCACTAGGAAGCTGTACTATGAAGTACAATCCAAAGATAAATGAAGAAATGGCTGCACTACCAGGATTTGCTGGTTTGCACCCTTACCAAGATTCAAGACAAGTCCAAGGCGCTCTTGAACTTATGTATAATTTCCAAAAGATTTTGGCTGAAATCAGTGGTATGGATGAAGTTACTCTCCAACCAGCTGCTGGTGCTCAAGGTGAGCTCACCGGTATTATGTTGATCAGAAAGTACCACGAATCAAGAGGCGACTTCAAGAGAAACAAGGTTATCGTACCTGACTCAGCTCACGGTACAAACCCAGCTACTTCTTCAGTAGCAGGTTATACTCCAGTTGAAGTTCCATCTGATGAAAATGGTCTGGTTGACCTAGATGCTCTAAGAGCTGCTGTAGGTGAAGACACAGCTGCACTTATGCTTACAAATCCAAATACTTTAGGACTATTTGATAAGCATATCAAGGAAATCACTTCAATTATCCACGAAGCTGGCGGACTTTGCTACTATGACGGTGCAAACGCCAACGCTATTATGGGTAAGGCACGTCCTGGTAAAATGGGCTTTGACGTTATCCACTTTAACGTTCACAAGACCCTATCCACACCTCACGGTGGCGGCGGACCAGGTGCAGGCCCAGTTGGATGCAAGGATTTCTTAAAAGAATTCCTACCTGTTCCAGTTGTCGAAAAAGATGGAGATAAATACTTCTTAAACTACGACAAGGAAAACTCAATTGGTAAGATGAAAGATTTCTACGGTCACTTTGGAATCTTAGTCAGAGGTTACACATACTGCTTGACAATGGGTTCTGATGGACTTAAGAGAGCAAGTGAATTAGCAGTATTAAACGCTAACTACCTGGCAAGTCTATTAAAAGGCGAATACAATCTACCAATTGATACAACTTATAAACACGAATTTGTTCTAGCAGGACTCAAGGATCATGAAATGTCAGGCGTTACAACACTTGATGTTGCTAAGGGATTAATCGATAGAGGCTTCCACCCACCAACAGTTTACTTCCCATTGATTGTTGATGAGGCTCTTATGATTGAACCTACAGAAACTGAATCTCTAGAAACACTGGATGCATTTGCAGGAGCAATGTTAGACATTGCAAAGGTTGCAAAGGAAAATCCACAAGAGCTCAAAGAAGCTCCACACAATACAGATATTTGCAGACCTGATGAAACACAGGCTGCTAGAAACCCAATCGTTAAACACGCTTGGTAAAATTATAGGCGGCTTTTTAAGTCGCCTTACATAATGGAGGAAAGTATGAAGGAATTGGATTTAAATAAGGAAAAGGTTAAACGCCTTAGAAATATAAAGCCGCAGACCACTGTTAAGCAGGCTATATTAATTGTAATAGGAGTAATTATGATTGCTATTGCAATTCATTTCTTTTTACTTCCTAACGACTTATCACTTGGAGGCGCAACAGGTATTGCCCTTATCTTGAGTAAGTTAACTGGTATATCGGCTCCACCACTTTTAATTGTGGCTAACATATTTTTATTTATAATGGGATTCATATTTATTGGCAATAAATTTGGAGTGCTCACAGTTATTGCTTCCCTTGGCTTATCAGCTCTGGTATGGCTTTTGGACGTTTTAATTCCGCTTCAAGGGCCTATAGTCGATAATATGTTCTTGTCATTAATAGTTGCCTGTATTTTATACGGGGCGGGGGTTGGTATTGTTTTAAACCAAAACGCCTCCACAGGTGGCAGTGACATCATTGCCAAAATTTTAAATAAATTTTTAGGCTTAGACTTAGGAAAGGGATGCTTACTAACAGACTTTATCATAACTATGATTGTTGGCTTTAACTACGGATTAGAAATTGCTTTATTCTGCCTGGTTGGTGTTATTTTAACAGGTCTTATTGTTGACTATACAATCGATGGCCTAAATGTTGGTAAGCTTTGTTATATAACTACTTCTCAACCGGAAAAGATCTGTGAATTTTTAATCTCAATTGGAAGAAGTGCCACTGTCTACAAGGCAAAAGGTGCCTACTCAAACACAGATAGGGAAATTATACAGACTGTAATCAATAACCGTGACCTGATAAGGCTCAGAACTTTTATTCACCAAATAGACGATAAGGTCTTTATGGTTGTTACAAATGCCCACCAGGTTTTTGGTTGGCACTGGAAAAATATTTGGGATTAGACTTTTAATTTTACTGTTTTTATGTTACAATTACCTTAGAAAGGGGTTCGGATTCACAATGAAAAAATTATTTAAATACTCTTTAATAATTGTTCTTATGTGTTTTTTAGTTTTGCCAGTTCAGGCAAAAGAAAAAGACCTTGTTAGAATGAAGGGTATTATAAATCATGACTTTAAAGAAAAGCCCTACATTGTGGATTCCGTTAGCAATGATACGCTCTTTATGCTTCCTTTAAGAGAGACTATGGAAGCTTTGGGTTACAATGTAACCTGGTATAGAGACGGTAGGATAACCGTTAAAAAAGGCTTGATTAGAGCATCTCTCATAGTAAACAAGGATGAATACAGGGACAGGTATGACGAACTGAAAAAGATTTACACAACTCCAGTTTACAATGACGGGGTTTGTTATGTGCCTAATACTTTTTTCACTCAGGTCTTGGAATATGATACTTTTATTATAGGCGATACTGTTTATCTTAGAAAAAAGATTGATGGTATAATTTCCAGGTCCAGTGAATCGATTATAAAATATGAAAATTCTGGCACAAGTGATGTTACAATTGCTTACCCAGCCTTTACTTCTAAAAAGTACGAATTCGTAAATAGAGAAATAGAAAAATATATAGAACGCATAAAAGAAGAATACAGGTTTGACCAAGTTAATCTTTTGTATGACATTGCAATTTCTAATTCAAAAGTTGTAAGCGTAATCTTTAAAGGCGATCTGATTAGTGGGGAGGATTCAAAATACTTTTTTGATTCTCTGAACTTTGATATAAAGAACCAAAAGAAGATTGATTTTAAAGATATTATAGTGGACACAAATTCATCCAATAAGTTCCTAAAGGAGAAGATGAATTTGGATGATGACTACGACTTTAGAATTGAAGATTTTAAGATGTATATAGTAAAAGATGCTCTGGTAATATATAAAAACTCAGAGCAAAATAAAACGATAAATAAATATTTTAAATTATATGAGTTAGAGCATTTTTCTTCAAAATATGGAGAATTTTTGTTCGAGCGTTAGGATAAGTGCATCTAGGGAACCGTGATTTATCAAAGGACCAAGCGATGCAAGAAGTGCCTAGTTGGCACTTCCACACCGTAGGGATAAAAACCCAGACGGGTAGGTTTTCCCTACCCGTCTGGGTTTTGTGTTTTTAATGGACATTTTGTCAATTTTTTATGTAATATAGGAGGTCATTATGAAAGTAGCAATTATTATGGGAAGCATTAGCGACAGAGATGTAATGGAAAGGGCAAAGAAGATTTTAGATAAGTTTGGAATTGAAACACATTGTGAAGTTATTTCTGCCCACAGGACTCCAGAAAGAGCCATTGAATTTGCATCAACAGCTAGAGAAAATGGCATTGATGCAATTATTGCCATTGCAGGAAAGGCTGCTCACCTAGCAGGTGTTGTAGCTGCAATTACAACTGTGCCAGTAATCGGTGTTCCAGGCAAAACATCTGTAATGGGTGGGCTTGATTCACTCTTCTCAGTTGTACAAATGCCAAAGGGAATTCCAGTTGCGACAGTTGCAATTGACGGGGGAGAAAATGCAGGTCTACTTGCAGTTTCAATGCTATCCTTGAAATACCCTGAACTCGTTAATAAACTTCAAGCCTATAGACAAGAGCTAAAGGACCAAGTAGTAGAAATGAATGAGGAGCTAGGCAAATAAATGAGCGGTGTAGCTGGTGTTTATTCAAAAAATAGTAGCGCAAAAGAGTATATTTATTATATGCTCTACGCCCTCCAACACAGGGGCCAAGAATCTGCAGGGATTGCTTGCTATAACAATGGTCTTATAGATTATCATAAGTCACAGGGTTTGGTTAATGACGTTTTTCCTAAGGATATTATGGAAAGATTGGCTGGCAATATCGCCATTGGACATGTAAGAATGGCTGCCAAGGATGAGGGGCTTGACTACCCTTATTTGCAACCAATAGTTGCTGGATACAGGCAAGGGGCCTTGGGTATTGTCCACGATGGGCATATTTCAAACGCTCCTCAATTAAAAGAAGACTTGCAAAACCAAGGTTATATGTTTCAATCTTTCTTAGATACAGAAGTTATAGCGACCTTGCTAGCAAAAAATACCAAGGAAAATATTGAACAATCCATATTAGACACTGTTAAGATGTTAAAGGGATCCTATTCTATTATAGTTATGGCCAATGAAAGTCTTTATGCAATTAGAGATTTTTACGGAATAAAGCCACTTTCAATTGGCAAGCTCAATGATAAATATCTGGTCGCAAGTGAAACTTGTGCCTTTGATTCAATAGGTGCAGAATTTGTCAGAGACGTTGATCCAGGTGAAATTATTAGAATTAACGAAAATGGCATAGAAGTAGTTCAAAAAGGCGATCCATCTAGAAGGAAGCTTGGAGTTTTTGAGATGGTCTATATAGCAAGACCTGACTCATATATTGATGGCAAATCAATTTACTCGGTCAGGAGAAATGCAGGAAAGATTTTGGCCCAAGAATCTCCAGTAGACGCAGACCTAGTTGTTGGGGCTCCTGATAGTGGAATTAGCTTTGCTATTGGTTATGCGGAAGAGTCCGGCATTAAATATACAGAGGGCATTATAAAAAACAGATATGTAGGCAGGACCTTTATTCAGCCAACTCAAGAAATGCGTGAGCTAGCTGTTAGAATTAAATTAAATCCACTTAGGGAGTATATCGAAGGCAAGAGGATAGTTTTGGTTGATGACTCTATCGTAAGGGGCACAACTATGAAGAGGACTGTTAAAATGCTAAGAGATGTAGGCGTCAAGGAAATTCATTTGAGGATTGGAAGCCCAATGGTTAAGTATTCATCCAATTTGGTTATGAACACACCTACCAAGGCTGAGCTAATTGCAGCTAACCATACAAAAGATGAAATTAGAGATATAATTGGTGCCGATAGTTTGGAATTTATATCTACAGATGGGCTGTACAAAGCTCTTGGAGGCAGAGAATTTACCGAGGCTTGTTTTACAGGAGTATTCCCAGAAGGGACAATATAAGGAGGATTGTATGACATTATCTTACAAAGATGCAGGCGTTGACAAGGAGCAGGGCTATCGTCAAGTTCAAATGATTAAGGAGCACATCCAAAGGACAAACCGTGATGGAGTCATGGGTGGCATTGGTGGTTTTAGCGGATTATTTAAATTAAATAATTACAAAAATCCAGTGCTCGTAAGTGGTACAGATGGTGTTGGAACCAAGTTAAAATTTGCTTTCCTATGCGATAAGCACGACACAATAGGTATTGACGCTGTTGCTATGTGCGTTAACGATATTTTATGCCAAGGTGCCGAACCTTTATTCTTTTTGGATTACATTGCAACAGGTAAACTAATTCCAGAAAAGATGACTGAAATCGTAAAGGGCGTTGCCGATGGTTGCGTTCAAGCTGGAGCTGCTTTAATAGGCGGTGAAACAGCAGAGATGCCAGGTTTTTATAGCGAAGACGAATATGATATTGCAGGTTTTGCAGTTGGCTGCGTAGAAGAAGATGAAATTATCACAAATGACGCAGTTAGCGAAGGGGATGTTTTAATCGGGCTTCAATCATCAGGTATTCACTCCAACGGCTATTCCTTAGTTAGAAAGATTGTATTTGATGTTTCAAAGGCAGATTTGGATAAGGTCTATGATGGACTTGATAAGCCTCTTAAGGAAGAGCTTTTGACTCCAACCAGAATTTATAAAGATGCAGTTTTTGCTTTAAAAGATAAGGTTAAAATCCACGGCATGTGCCATATTACAGGTGGCGGTTTCTATGAAAATATTCCTAGGATGATTCCTGATGGACTTTTAGCAGAAATTGATACAAAGGATATTAAAAAGCCTGCAATTTTTGATCTCTTACAAGAATGGGCCGACATTAATACAAAAGAAATGTATTCGACTTTTAACATGGGCATAGGCTTTATATTTGCTGTCGCCAAGGATGACAAGGATGCAGCTTTAGAAGCTCTAAAATCTGCTGGTGAAATGCCGGTTGTACTTGGAGAAATCGAAAAAGGTCAAGGAGACAAATGCATAATAAAAGGGTTATAATTTTAATTTCAGGCGGTGGATCCAATATGGAATCCATCGCCAGAAATGTAAAAAATATAGATATTGTGGGCGTATATGCCGACCGTAAATGCGGTGGAATTGATAGGGCAAAAAATCTAGGACTCCAAGCTGAGTTAATTGCAAGCGATTTTTTTAAAAACATTGCTGATATCATAAAAGAAAAACAAATTGATTTTATTATCCTGGCTGGTTTTTTAAAAATTCTTCCAAGCGATTTTGTTAAGTCGGCCCCTCCAATTTTAAATATACATCCGTCGCTCTTACCTAAATACGGGGGAAAGGGATGTCATGGCATAAATGTTCACAGGATGGTTTTAGAGGCTAATGACAAGTATTCTGGTGCAAGTGTACATATAGTAGACACCGGCATAGATACAGGGCCAATAATTATGAAGTCCTTTATATCTATTGAAGGATTAAAGACTGCTGAGGAAATTGCAGCAAGGGTTTTAACTACTGAGCATAAGCTTTACAGTATGGCTATTAATGAATTTATTAGAAATGGAGGAGACAAATGAAGCTAGCATTATTTTCATGCTATGATAAGAATGGGATTGAAGACTTTGCCAAAGAACTTATTAATTTAGGTTATGGAATTTTATCCACAGGCGGAACATTAAAATATCTTCACGACAAGGGCATTGAAGCTATGGACGTCAGTGAGTACACTGGTTTTCATGAATGTTTTGATGGAAGAGTAAAGACTCTTCATCCAAAGGTTCATGCAGGTATCTTGTATAGACGCGAAAATACAAAAGACGTTAATGAATTAAAAGAACTTGGCGCTCAACCAATTGATATAGTTGTAAACAGCCTATATCCATTTGTAAACACATATCTTTCAGATGCAAGCGATGATGAAATCGTAGAAAAAATTGACATCGGTGGACCAAGTATGATTAGGGCCGCTGCAAAGAATTTTAAATATACAAATATTATCGTCGACAACAGCGATTTTGAAAGAGTTATTGAAGAATTAAAAGAACGTGGCGACACAAAGCCAGAAACCAGGATGTATCTTGCAAAGAAGGCTTTTAACCTAACAGCTAATTATGACGCTTGGATTGCCAAATACTTTAACGAAAAAATGGATGACGAATTCCCAGATCTCTTAACTATTCCTTTCCACAAGGAACACGAGCTAAGATATGGCGAAAACCCACATCAAAAAGCTTTTAGATACAATATGTATAATGGCGAAGTGGGAGGCATTTGCCAAGGAAAAGTCCTTCACGGCAAAGAGTTAAGCTTCAATAATATCTATGATGCTAGTGCAGCTGTTGAAATGGTAAAACTCTTTTATGAAAAGCCAGCAATCGTTGCAGTTAAACATACAAATCCATGCGGAGTAGCTGAGGCTGATACCATTAAAGAAGCTTATTTAAAGGCCTACGCATGTGACACATCATCAATCTTTGGTGGAATTATTGCATCTAATCGCGAAATAGACAAGGAAACTGCCGAAGAAATGGTCAAGATTTTCCTTGAAGTAATTATTGCGCCAAGCTTTAGCGAGGAAGCTCTAGAAGTTTTAACAAGCAAGAAATACTTAAGGCTAATTGAAATTCCTGAAATAGTTGACGGTCCAAAAGATGGTATGGATATGAAGATTGTACCAGGAACCATGATTATCCAAGAAAGAGATATGGCTGAAGATTGCAAGCTAACAGTTATGAGTAAGGTTCAACCTACTGATAAGGAACTTGAAGATATTAAATTTGCCTTAAAGGCTGTTAAATTTGCAAAATCAAATGCTGTTGTCCTCGCTAAGGACGGGGCCACAGTTGGTATTGGTCTGGGCAATGTAAATAGGTTCTTTGCTGTTGAAGCTGCACTTAAACAAGCGGGAGACAAGGCAAATGGAGCAGTCCTTGCTTCAGATGGTTTCTTCCCATTTGACGATTGCATTAGACTCTTGGCTAAGCACGGGGTCAAGGCTATTGTTGAGCCAGGCGGAAGCATCAAAGATAAAGACACTATCAACGCTGCTGATGAATTAGAACTTGCACTTTTATTCTCAGGTAAGCGTCATTTTAAACATTAATATATAAAAAGGAGAAGGTATGGAAAAGTTTTTTAAATTAAAAGAACATGGCACAGATGTCAAGACCGAGATTATTGCAGGTCTTACAACATTTATGACAATGGCCTACATCCTAGCTGTTAACCCAATGCTCTTGGGAGCAGCTGGCATGGATGCAGGCGGAGTATTTACTGCAACAGCTCTATCAGCTGGTGTGGCCACAATTATTATGGCTCTCTATGCAAAATATCCATTTGCACTAGCACCAGGAATGGGACTAAACGCTTATTTTGCATTTACAGTTTGTTTGGGGCTAGGTTATGATTGGCAATTTGCACTTACAGCAGTACTTGTAGAAGGATTTATATTTATTATTCTTAGCTTATTAAAAGCAAGGGAAGCAATTTTTGATTTAATTCCACTATCATTAAAGAAAGCCGTTTCTGCAGGTATTGGTTTGTTTATTGCTCTTATCGGTTTGCACAATGCTGGAATTATTGTCGGCAATGAAGCAACACTAGTTGGACTTGGTAAATTAACTGAAAATCCAGCTATAGTTGCGATTTGTGGTTTGTTAATTATTTCAATCCTATATGCAAGAAATGTTAAGGGAGCTCTCTTAATCGGTATTATTGCTTCCACAATTATTGGCATCCCACTAGGAGTTACTGAACTTCCAGAAAGTTTTCAAATCTTTAGCTTGCCACCATCACTTAGCAATGTTGCCTTTAAGTTTGTTGGCTTTGATCAAATTATGACCAAAGAATTTTGGATCGTAGTTGCAACATTCTTGTTTGTAGATATTTTCGACACAGTCGGAACTTTAGCAGGCGTTGCTTCAAAGTCAGGCATGCTTGATAAAGACGGTAAACTTGAAAGAGTCTCTCAAGCGCTAACAGCGGACTCTATAGGTACAATTTTCGGCGCTTGCATGGGCACATCAACAGTTACAACTTTTGTTGAAAGCTCAGCTGGTGTTGCAGAAGGTGGTAGAACAGGTCTAACATCACTTACAACAGCTATTATGTTCTTGCTCGCTCTATTTATTGCTCCTCTATTTGCAATTATTCCTGGAGCTGCAACAGCGCCAGCCCTCATTATCGTTGGTGTATTTATGATGGGCCAAGTAGGAGAGATTGATTGGCATGATTTAACAGAAGCAGTACCTGCATTTCTAGCAATCGCCATGATGCCATTTGCATATTCAATTGCAGAAGGTATTGTATTTGGTATTATTTCCTACACAATCGTTAAAAGCTTTACAGGCAAGGCAAAGGACGTATCTATACTTATGTGGATACTTTCTATCCTATTTGTCTTAAGATATATTTTCTTATAAAGTTTTTAATAAAATATTTAAAACAAAATGGACCTAGGTGTGCAAGACCAGGTCCGTTTTTTATTTGAAAAATAAATTTGTTTTAAAATTTAAAGGCCAAGTGGCCGATTGATTAATAAAATAAAATAATGTATAATTTAAATATTGGAGGTAATATGAAAAAGAGAGATTATGCACCGCTGATAGCCTTGGCTGTGCTTACGGTAATTATGTTTTTAGTTGCAATTTTGGTAAAGAGCAAGAAGATTTTAATACTTACTGGAGTCGTTTATTTTGTTGCTTGCAATGTCATTATTGCATATAAGAGATGGATTAGACCAATCCATATAGTAATTAGCTTTGTGTCCTTACTTTTGGCCTGGTTTTTCACCTGGATTTTCCTCAAAGGTATAATAGGGTACGACCTGATGAAAATTTTGCTTATATTTAACTGTGGCTTGTATTGGCTAAATGCTCTTTTAACTGTGGTTGATTTTATTATAAGAAAAAAACGCAGACTCCCACAATATATAAGCATGGCCTGGTTTTTACTAACCACCATTATAATTTCATATATATTATACGTCTACGTTTTTAATTTTATATCTATGTTATCTTTTTAGATTAACTTTAAAACTTCACCGACCAAGTATAGCGAACCTGCGATGAGAATTAAATCATCAGGGTTTGCTATTTTTTTGGCGTAAGCTAGGGCATGATCAACATCTTCAAAGGCCTGGTCTGCGTCGGACTCTTTGGACAAGATATCAATGCTGGTGCTGTTGGAGTCACCGTTTGATGTGACGATGAGTAAGTCTGATTTGGACCTCATAAACTTGGTCATGTCTTGGTGGTTTTTCCGGTCCATAATTGCGATTATTGTAATCAGTCTCTTGTGGTCAACACCTTCTATAGACATAAATAGTTTTTCTATGGCGTCAACATTATGGGCTCCATCTAGTATTATCAGAGGATCTGTGCCTATTACTTGCATCCGACCCTTCCACTGGGAATTGGAAAGAGAATTTGCAATTTTTTCTAGATTTGTATCGACATCAATATTAAAATACTCCAGGATTTTTATAATAGCCGCATAGGCGAGGGGGAAGTTTTCGCCCCTGATCAGGCCAAATTGCTTGGGATTTATTCTTACACTTTTATTTTCAAAAGTTACTTTAAATTCTCCCTTAACAGGAATATTATCTGGCAAGATAAAATCTTTGTAATCATAAAGTTTAAAGTTATTTAGTTTGGAGGCTTCTTCGCTTATAACATCATGGGCCAGGCCCTTGTTTAAAGTTATAGAACATGTCTTATCCTTCATAATACCAGCCTTGTGCCAGGCAATCGATTCGATAGTATTACCCAGGGCAGATATGTGGTCGATGGACAGGGAAGTGATTACAGATAAAATGCTTTGACCAAGAACTTTTGTGGCGTCGCATCTACCGCCAACTCCGGCTTCTAAGACTACAAAATCCAGATTTTTATTGGCAAAATAAATATTTGCAACTAATGTTAGAACTCCAAAGTAAGTGAAGTCGCCATATTCGTTCTTAATTTCTGCTTCAAGTTCGGATATTAAGTCAATCAAGGCATAAAATATATTATCAGGAATTTCCCCGTCGCTTGTAAGAATTCTTTCATTGTAGGAAACTAGATGAGGGGAGGTGTAGAGGCCAGCCCGCATGCCAAAATCATTTAAGCAGTCAAAAATTGCCTTGGATACAGTACCCTTGCCATTGGTGCCAACTATATTTACAACTTTTATTGGCTGTAAATCCAAAAGACCAAGGGCAGCCCTCATCCTATTTAGCTCACGGTCGGGAGGGTTTCCAGCTCGTGACTCAAGATGATCAATAATTTTATTGATTTCCTCTTTTGAAAAAGATTTTTCGCTTGCAAAAATTTTATGAATTTTTTCCTTGTAAGTCATTATCCTATAAACCTCCTCCATTTTTCTCCTAGTACTTCATTTGTACTTGAGACTAAAACAAAGGCTTTAGGGTCGATTGAATGTACATAGGCCTTTAATTGCATGTACTCACGATTGTTTATTGCTGTCAAAATCATCTTGCGCTTCTCGTGGGTGTATGCACCTTCGCTTGGAATTAAGTTTGCACTCCTGTGTAGGTCATTTATAATAAAGTCAGAGACTTCATCGACTTTTGATGTATTTATAAAGCACATCTTGGATGAGTTTAGTCCATCAATTACAGTATTTATTAAAACCGAGTTGATAAGAACACCAATAAATGAATAGAGCATAAGCTCTGTGCCAAAGGCCAAACCAGCCATAATTACCACAATCATATCTGTTATAAAGCAGCCAATGCTTAAGTTTAGACCAAAGTATTTTTGTAGGATTTTGGCGATAATATCAGTGCCACCAGTAGAAGTATATTGGTTAAGGACCAGGCCAACGCCAGCGCCTTGGAGAATTGTGCCGACTAGTAAGATCAAAATTAAATTATCTGAAAGCGGCTTTGGATTTGGGAAAATAATTTCAAAGAGCCAGACCACAGCGGACAAGGTCATGCCTACGATAATAGTCTTGACCCCAAAACTCTTGCCGACAAATATTAAACCGACTGCAAATAAAATTATATTTAATACTGTATAAATTGGACCAACATTAAAGGGTAGGTAGTGGGCAAGGACGATTGCAAGACCGCCGGCACCACCTGTGGTAAGGTTGCTGGGAACCAAAAAGAAATGGACAGCCGTTGCAACCATTATAATGCCTAAGCTTATTAGCGATAGTTCCTTAAGACTAGTAGATTTTTTATTATTTAAATTTTTATTCATTAATATACCTCCTAAAAAACAAACTGAAAATATTATAACACAAAAAAGAACAAATACATAAATTACTGCTATAAATTTAGCAGAAAAAAGAAAATGCCAGGTAAAAAAACTTACCTGGCAAAATTATTTTATCTTTTATCTTATCCGATAAACTTTCTCCATTTTTCACCTAGAACTTCGTTGGCACTTGAAACGACAACAAAGGCCTTGGGATCAATTGAGTGAACAAATTCCTTTAGCCTCATAAACTCGCGGTTGTTAATGGCTGTTAGAATTAATTGAAATTCCTGTTGAGAATAAGCACCGCGACTGTTTAAAAGGTTGGCAGACCTGTCCAAGTCTTTGATAATAAATTCACAGACTTCTGGTACCTTGGAGGTGTTAATATAGCAAAGCTTGGATGAGTTTAATCCATCAATTACAATGTCGATTAGGGCTGAGTTTATTAAAACACCGACAACTGAGTAGAGCATGAGCTCAAAACCAAAGGCAATTCCAGCTAGGACAACTACGACAAAGTCAGCTATAAAGCAACCAATACTTAGGTTTAGGCCAAAGAATTTTTGAAAAATCTTGGCGATAATATCTGTGCCGCCTGTTGATGTGTATTGGTTTAAAACGATTCCGACTCCAGCACCCTGGATAATAGTTCCTAAAAACACAATTAAAAATAAGTTGTCCGAGAGTGGAGCAGGGTTTGGATAAAGAATTTCCAAAAGCCAAACAACTCCTGACAATGAAAGGGTAACGATAACAGTTTTCAGACCGAAGTCTTTGCCAATAAATACCAGCCCAACTAAAAACAAAATAATATTTAAAGCTGTATATATTGGACCAACATCAAAGGGCAGGTAGTGGGCAAGAACAATTGCAAGTCCACCAGCTCCACCAGTAGTTAAATTACTTGGAACTAGGAAAAAATGAATAGCCACAGCCACCATTAAAACCCCAATAGTAATAAGTACAATCTCCTTGGTGGTCGTGGTTCTTTTTGATTTTACAGTTACATCCATATGTCAAACCTCCTTAAAAAATAAACTGATACAATTATAGCACAAAAACAAAAATAAACATAAATTAGCAATAGAGGTTTATCATATAAAAGCAAGGAACTGCAAGCATTAATCAAAATAGAAATAATAGCCTCGGCAAACTTGCAAAAATAAAAGTGGGGGATTGTTAAATTTGTAAAAGGCCTAAAAAGATGTAGAATTAATATGGGTGGATAAAGTACAAAACAATTTTTTAGCTTGACATAAATTTATTTATATGATAAGATAAGTTTATCTTAATTGATAAAAATTATTAATTAGACAAGGAGATTTTATGAAAAAAACTTTAATTTTTATTTTATTAATAGCGTTAATTCTTACAGGGTGCGGCCCAAAGACAGAAAACTTTGCCAGTGACAAAAAGGTAGTTACTGTTACGACTTCATTTCTTTATGATATGGTAAAGGTCATTGCAGGTGATAGTGTAGAGAGGGTTTTGATTATTCCTGCTGGAGAAGACCCACACTTATATTTGATGAAGCCAGAGGATTCTAAAAAGCTTGAGAGAGCTGACCTTGTTTTGTATCACGGTTTATACTTTGAAGGTAAGATGAATGAAGCCCTTGAGTCAGTTGGAGTTCCAGTATCAAAAGATTTTACAGACCAAGAGATAGGAACTATCGATGGAGATGAGACAAAGCTAGACCCGCATTTTTGGTTTGATATTTCCCTTTATAAGAAAGCGACTCTTACAGCTTGTGAGGAATTAAAAAAACTTCTTCCAGAAAGAGCTGAGGACTTTCAAAAGAATTGTGATGAATATCTAGTAGAGCTTGATAAGCTAGATGATTATAATAGAGAAAGACTTGATGAAATACCGGTTGAATCAAGATATATCGTAACTCCACATGATGCATTTAATTATATGTCAAGGCATTATAATATTCCTGTCATAGCTCCACAAGGTGTTTCAACCGAAACAGAAGTTGGGGTTAAGGACATGGATGAAACTGCAAACTTTATCTATGAACACAAAATCAAGGCAATTTTTGCAGAGAGCACAACGGACCCTAAGAGGATGGAGGCCTTAAGAGCTTCTGTTTTGAAAAAGGGTTTTGATGTCTTTGTAGTTCAAGGCGAAGGCAATGAATTGTTTTCTGACAGCTTGGCAACGGAGGGTAAAAAAGGCGACAACTATATTGACATGTACAAACACAATATTGATTTGATCGTAAACAACTTAAAGTAGGTGACTAATGAAGGATGAAATAATTATAGACGTTGAAGATTTAACTTTAGCTTACAACGAAAACCCAGTTGTATGGGATGCGGATGTTGAGATTATGAATAACACAAGGACGGCTATTATTGGACCAAATGGAGCTGGTAAGTCGACATTTCTAAAGGGAATTTTGGGACTTATAGAGCCCTTGGCCGGTGAAGTTAAGATTATGGGTAAAAGCCCAAAGGATGCGAGAAAGCATATTGCATATATACCTCAAACAGCTAGTGTCAATTGGGATTTTCCAACCAATGTTTTAGACGTGGTCCTTATGGGCCGCTATAAAAGTTTGGGCTGGATCAAAAGACCTGGTAAAAAAGATATGGAAATCGCAAAGGAAGCCCTAAATAAAATGGGCATGTACGAATACAAAAACAGGCAGATATCGGAATTATCTGGAGGCCAAAGGCAGAGAGTGTTTTTGGCTCGTGCAATTTGTAGCGACGCTCAAATCTATTTTATGGATGAGCCCCTTGCAGGTGTAGATATGACAACAGAAAAGATTATTATGGATACCATTAAAGACTTCCAGAAAAATGGCAAGACTATAGTAGCAGTCCATCACGATTTAAATACAATTAAAGAATATTTTGACCACCTTGTTATTATAAATAGAAGGGTCATTGCTTATGGATCAATGGACCAAGCATTTACAGAAGAAAATTTGCAAATAGCATACAAGAAGGGGCGTGATTAAGTGAAAGACTTATTTACCAACCACCTCTTTGTTATGGTTGCCATTGGTACAACTCTACTTGGCATAGCCTCGGCGATGATTGGTACAATAACAGTCCTAAACAAAAAAAGTTTGATAGGAGATGCTATTGGCCATTCAAGTTTTCCTGGCATCGTTCTTGCCTTTATGGTTTTTTCCACAAGGTCGCCTTATGTACTTTTGCTGGGAGCAGTCTTTAGTGGATTATTAGCTTATATGATTATTCAAAGGATTGCAAAGGTTGAGACCCACAAGACGGATACGAGTCTTGCTGTTGTTCTCTCAGGATTTTTTGGCCTTGGTATGGCACTCAATAGTTATATCCAAGGTAATCAATCTTATCAGGGAGCATCTCAAAGCGGGCTTGCAAATTATATTTTTGGCCAAGCAGCCTTTATAACCAAGCAAGATCTCTGGTTGATCTTTGGTGTGAGCCTTGTATCAATGCTCGTTATGACCATGTTTTACAAGGAAATAAAAATCTATGTGTTTGATGCCCAGTTCATGGAAGTCTCTGGTTTTAACAATAAAATTATAGATACTCTTATAACTATTACCATGGTTGCTATTATTGCCGCTGGCTTAAAGGTCGTGGGATCAATTTTGATTTCATCCATGCTAATAGCACCAGTAGTTGCTGCTATGCAGTGGAGCAAAAGATACAATGCGGTGGTTTTGATTGCCGCTTTGGTAGGTGGCCTATCGAGTTTTATTGGAACGGTATTTTCAAGTCTCTATGCCGGAGTTTCAACTGGACCTGCCATTGTTCTTGCCATGAGTTTTATTGCAATTATTTCAATAATTTTTGGCAGGTGGGGAGTTGTAAAGACTGCTATTAGAAGGAAGGCGATTAAAAATGTTTGAGATTTATTTAACAATGCTAATAACTGCAATCGCTCTTTCGATTATTGGAACATTTTTAGTCCTTAGAAATCTCTCTATGACGGCAGACGGCATTAGCCACTCAGTACTTTTGGGTATAGTTGTTGGATTTTTGATTTCTAGAGACTTTAACAGTCCGATTTTAATCATTGGAGCTGTGCTTGCAGGTTTGCTTACAGTTGTATTGGTTGAGCTCTTATTAAAGTCTGGCAGAATCAACGAAGACTCGGCCCTTGGAATTGTATTCCCATTATTATTTTCCCTTGGGGTTATAATAATGAGCAGCTTTTTAAAGAACACTCATCTATGTGTTGATGGAGTCCTTATGGGGGAAATTCTAATGAGCAAGTTCAACAGAACTGTGTTTTTAGGAATTGATATGCCCCTTGCCTTAAAGATGGCGCTAATTGTATTGACAGTAAATTTTCTCTTTATAATGGTATTTTTCAAAGAGCTAAAGGTTACTGCCTTTGATACTGGATTTGCAATCATATCTGGTTTTTCAGCAGCCTTTATCCACTATATGACCATGACCTTGGTCAGTCTGAACTCAGTTATCGCCTTTAACTCTGTGGGAAGCATCTTGGTAATTTCATTTATGGTAGCGCCTGCCGCTTCGGCAATTCTACTAACCAAAGATCTCAGAGATTCAATACTGCTTACAATTTTAATAGCTTTTATTAACGTAAGTTTAGGAGTTTATCTAGGCTACAATTTAAATATTAATATAGCTGGTACCACGGCTCTTATAGGCATGCTAACCTATATTATCTGCCATATAATAAAGCCTGGAGGTCTTATGACCAAGCTTTTAAACCGCAAAAAGCAGTTGGATTATTTGAACGAAGTACTCGTGCTTATTCACATACAAAACCACATGGGTCATGATAACCAAAATATTGAACTTGGTGTAAACACAATTCAAGATCATTTAAAGATGAATTTAAATACCATGAATGAGACCATAGATAGGTTGATGGATAAAAATATAATTCAAGCTGATGAATTTTATTCGCTTACAGATAAGGGGATAGAATATTTTAGAGAAATTGAAAAGAGAAATGGAATTTAAATAAACTCCGGATGGCCGGAGTTTTTTATTTGCCTTAGATTAGCTTTAGAAAATTTATTTTTAAATAAATGAAAAGACCGGGGCTAAATTCTTAAGTATTTTTGGAAAATAAAAAAACTGCGAAATAAATCGCAGTTTATAAGATTCCTTCTTTCTTCATTAGCAAGTACAAGAGCAGAGACATTAGAAGCAAAGCACTTCCAACTATAAAAGCTCTTTTTAAAAACGGATCTTTTAACATTTTAATGCATCCACCTTATCTAATTTTTCCCAAGGAAGATCTAGTTCTGGTCTGCCAAAGTGGCCATAGTTGGTAACTTGGGCATAAATTGGTCTTCTTAGGTCAAAGTTTTCAATAATTGCAGCTGGTCTTAAGTCAAAGTTTTTGGCAACTCTTTCTCTAATAGTTTCGATATCAATTTTTTCTGTGCCGAAGCAATCAATATCAATTGAAGTTGGTTTTGCAACGCCGATAGCATAGGAAAGGGCAACCTCACATTTATCAGCCAGTCCTGCTCCCACAATATTTTTTGCAACATAGCGGGCAGCATAAGCAGCAGATCTATCAACCTTTGTTGGGTCTTTACCACTAAAAGCTCCGCCACCGTGTTTTGCATATCCGCCGTAGGTATCCACAATAATCTTGCGACCTGTAAGACCTGTATCGGATTTTGGACCACCGATTACAAATCTACCAGTTGGGTTGATATAATAAATGGTTTCATCGTCTACATATTCTGGTGGAATAATTTTATCTATAACTTCACGCTTTACATCTTTTCTGAGGTCTTCGATATCAACTGATGCCAAGTGTTGGGTAGAGATAACTACATTTGTAATTCTCACAGGCTTGTTGTCATGGTACTCAACTGTAACTTGTGATTTGCCGTCTGGTAAAATATAAGGAAGGATGCCTTCTTTTCTAACAGCGGTTAAACGCTTGGTCAAATCGTGAGCTAGCTTGATGGCAAGTGGCATCAACTCTTCAGTTTCATTTGATGCATATCCATACATCATACCTTGATCGCCAGCGCCAATTTCGTCGTACTTGTCAGTTGAACTGCCTTTCTTTTCGTATGAGTCAGAAACACCCATGGCAATATCAGGGCTTTGCTCTTCGATAGAAGTTAAGATGCCGCAGTTTTCAGCATCGAAACCGTATTTGCCTCTTGTGTAGCCAATTGATTCTATAGTTTTTCTAACTATAGCAGGTATATCGATATAGCAATTGGTTGTAATTTGTCCGCTAACAATAATGTAGCCGGTAGATGCGACTGTTTCGCAAGCGACGCGTGCATTTTTATCTTTTTCAAGTATCGCATCTAAGATTGAGTCGGAAATTTTGTCACAGACTTTGTCTGGATGACCTTCTGTAACACTTTCACTTGTATGAAATCTGATCATTTTTTCTCCTTTCAAATTTAAAATAAAAAAACTCCTTCATCAGGAGCCACAAAAACATCTTAAAGATAAGATCATCTTTCAGATTAATCTGTAGGACTTGGCACCTTAAAACTAGGTTGCCGGGCTTCACAGGGCCTATTCCCTCCGCCTCTCTTGATGAACAATATCATTTTACCACATGTGGTATAAGTTGTCAAGCAATTTTTATAAAAAATTTTTTTGAAAAAATACGATTTTTGCGTGATTTTTTTTAAAATTTGTTATATAATGAATACTAGAAAGAATTTTGCAAAATGAATTTACTTAAGGAGGAATTATGGAATTTTACAAAGAGGCACTTACATTTGACGATATCCTATTGGTTCCAGCTGAGAGCCATGTATTACCACGCGAGGTTAATACAGAAACTATTCTGACAAATAAGATTAAATTAAATATCCCAATTATGTCTGCAGGGATGGACACAGTTACTGAAAGTCAAATGGCAATTGCTATGTCAAGAGAAGGCGGCATCGGTATTATTCACAAAAATATGACCATTGAAGAGCAAGCCCATGAAGTTGAAAGGGTAAAGAGAAGTGAACACGGAGTTATTACAGATCCATTTTATCTTTCAAAAAACCATATTTTAGCTGATGCAGAAAAGTTGATGAGCACATACAAGATCAGTGGAGTTCCAATTGTAGAAGAAGATGGAAGACTCATCGGCATTATTACAAACCGCGATATGAGATTTGAAAATGATATGTCAAAATCCATCGAAAGCACAATGACCAGCGAAAACTTAATCACTGCTCGCGAAGGCGTAACAATGGATGAAGCCAAAGAAATTTTGATGTCTCACAAAATCGAAAAACTTCCAATCGTGGATGACAATTATAGGCTAAAGGGGTTAATTACAATTAAAGATATAGAAAAATCAATTGAGTTTCCAAACTCATCAAAGGATAGCCAAGGCCGTCTACTTGCAGGTGCAGCCCTTGGTGTAACTGGCGACATGATGGAAAGATCGGCTGCTCTCGTGGAAGCAAAAGTTGACGTTGTTGTTCTAGATACAGCTCACGGTCACAGTGCTGGAGTTATGAAGGCTGTAGAAAAATTAAAGGTCGCTTATCCTGACTTACAAGTTATTGCAGGAAATGTTGCAACTTATGAAGCTACAAAGGCACTCTTTGCTGCAGGCGCTGACTGCGTAAAGGTTGGTATTGGACCTGGCAGTATTTGTACAACCAGAGTTGTTACCGGTATTGGCGTTCCACAAATTACAGCTATCATGGATGCAAGAAAAGCTGCCCAAGAAGAAGGTAAACCAATTATTGCTGACGGCGGTATCAAATATTCAGGCGATATTACAAAAGCAATTGCAGCTGGCGGTAATGTTGTTATGCTTGGCGGACTTCTAGCAGGTACTGTTGAAAGCCCTGGCGAAGAAGTTATCTATGAAGGCAGACGCTATAAAGAATATCGCGGCATGGGTTCATTAGGAGCTATGTCAGCAGGATCCAAGGATAGATACTTCCAAGAAGGCACTAAGAAATATGTACCTGAAGGTGTTGAAGGTAGAGTTCACTTCAAAGGTAAAGTTGGCGAAGTTATTTATCAATTAATGGGTGGATTAAAATCAGGCATGGGCTACCTGGGCTGCAAGGACATTGCAGAGTTAATGGTTAAACCAAGATATGTGAAGATTACTTCATCATCACTCGTTGAAAACCATCCGCACGATATCAACATTACAAAGGAAAGTCCAAATTATTCACCACAAAGATAATTTAAGTTTAAATTGCAGGGTTTTTGCTTTGCAATTTTTGTTTTTATAGAGCAAATTTCCTTTACAAAAAAATATCTTTATGATAAAATAGATAGGTAAATTAGATAAAGGAGGTGTGGTTATGAAAAGAACTTACCAACCAAAAAGAAAAGCTAGAAAGAAAGTTCACGGTTTTAGAGAAAGAATGAGCACAACTGCCGGACGCAAAGTTTTAAAAAGAAGAAGAGCAAAAGGCAGAAAGGTTCTAAGCGCTTAATGCTAGCAAAAGAAAACCGTCTGAAGAAAAAAGAGGATTTCAGCTCACTTTATAAGAAATCAAATTTTAAGGCCAATCGCGTTTTTAAAATCCGCTATAGGCGGGGAGTTAAACGCGTGGGAATTGTTGTATCCAACAAGCATGGCAAGGCTAATATTAGAAATAAATTAAAAAGAAGAATTCGTGCCATCATGAGAGAGCAAATTTCAAATATGGAAAATTACGATATTATAATTACTCCTAAGATTGGCGCCAGTGATCTGTCGTATAGTGAGCTTTCTAGAAATCTCTTGCATGTTCTAAGGCTCGGTGGAATTATTAAATGAAATATATTGCCATAGGATTTATTAAATTCTATCAAAAAGTAATATCCAAATATATTTTAAGGGGCGCTCATTGTAGATTTACCCCTACTTGTAGCGAATATGCCCTCCAGGCTTTCAAGAAATATAATTTTTTTAAGGCCTCATACCTTAGTTTTAGACGAATTTTAAGATGCAATCCTTATTGCGATGGGGGTTATGACCCTTTACCATAAATATAATATTGAAAGGAAAGACTAAATGGAATTTTTAGCGAACGCTCTGGGCTGGCTTATGAGATATGTCTATGATTTTGTAGAATCGATAGGCCCAGAAAACGAAAACTTTAGCTACCTTGCAATTACAATTATTCTTACAACCATAATTGTTAAATTGCTTTTGCTACCTTTACAACTTAGGAGTTCCAAGCAAATGAAAAAGACTCAAGAGCTTCAACCCCAAGTAAAGGAAATTCAAATTAAATATAAACACGATCCACAGGCTGCAAATATGAAAATCCAGCAGCTGTATAGAGAAAATGGAGCTAGTATGACAGGCGGATGCTTGCCACTTTTAATCCAATTTCCAATTATACTTGCATTTTTCAGGGTAATGAGAGATCCAAGTCTTTATGTTTTCCACGAATCAGGAATGTATGATAATATGCTAAAGACATTTTTCTGGATTAAAGATTTGACTCAAGCTGATCCGTATTGGTACGGCTTACCGCTTATTACTGCTGTTATGACCTACTTACAAACTTTAACTACACCAAAGGTAGGAGCTCAATCACAAGAGCAACAAAGCATGGCAACTATGAATTATGTAATGCCTATTATGATTTTCTGGTTTGCCCTTAAATACCCTGGTGGTCTAGCCCTATATTGGACTGTAAGCACAATGTTTACAGCTGTTCAATCTTTAATTTCTAATAGAGATTTGTTGTTTAAAAAAGGAGAATAAGATGGATAGAGTTACACTTGAAATGAAAACTGTTGAAGAAGCTATTGAATCCGCATTAAAAATGCTTGAAGCTACAAGAGATGAAGTAGATGTTATTATAGAAGAAGAGCCTTCCAAGGGTTTTCTTGGCCTAGGTGCCAAAGAAGCCAAGGTTACTGTTGTCCGCAAGGGCACAGGTCAAACGGCTCAAGTACTAAATGAAATTGAAGATAATAAATCAGACTTTGAAAAAAAGGTTGATGAAGTTACAGCTGATGCTAAAAACGCTTATGATGATATAAAAGAAGACGTTTCTGAGATGGCTGAGAAAGCATCAGATAAGGTATCTGAACTCGCTAATGATGCAAGCGATAAATTTAATGATGTAAAAGAAGATGTAAAAGATAAATTCGAAGACATGAAGGAAAGCACAGAGAATTTTGTTGACGAAAAGATAGCTAGACCTATGAAGTCATTCTTACTCGAAGGTGTTGACCACTATAAAACTGAAGAAGACATGGCTGAGGCTGCTAGAAAATATCTTGAAAAAACAATTAATCTAATGGGTTTTAAAGGCCATGTAGAAATTATAGACGAAAGAGAAAAAGATGAAAACCTTGTCCTTGATATCATGCTTGATGACTACGAACAAAATTCTAGAATCATCGGCAAAAAAGGTGCAACTATTGATGCCCTTGGATATATGGTAGGTCAATTTGTCAGAGGTCGCTATGATGAAAGACTCATGCTTGAAGTTGATTGCGGAGACTATATCTACGATCAAAAAGAAAAGCTCAAGGCCTTTGCAAGAGATGCTGGTGAGCGCGCTATCAGAGATGGCGAATACAGATTAAGACCTATGAACGCTTATGATAGAAGAATTGTCCACAAGGCATTAAATGATATGGAAGGGGTCTCTACTCATTCTGAAGGTGAAGAACCGAGACGCTCCATTGTTATTACAAGAGACCCGCAATAAAGCGGGTTTTTTAGTTATGAGAACTATTGCAGCTATCGCCACTCCACCTGGTCGTGGAGGCATTGGCATCGTGAGAATGTCAGGACCTATGAGCCTTGACATATTAAAGAAAATATTTAAAACAAAAAAAGATATTAAGCCAAGATTTATGCACTATGGCCACATTGCCTATGATGATAAAATAATAGACGAGGTTATGGCTTGCTATTTTAAAGGGCCTTATTCATACACGACTGAGGATATGGTTGAAATATATTGCCATGGTGGTTATGTTTCGACTCTTTATATCTATGGAATCCTTTTAAAAGAGGGAGCTGTCCAAGCTGACGCTGGAGAGTTTACTAAACTTGCCTTTTTAAATGGCAGGATTGACCTCTTGGAAGCAGAAGCTGTGTCAGGAATCATCGATGCCCAAAACAAGGAAGAGCAAGTTTTATATACTAATGTCCTTGGAGGCAGCCTGTCAGAAAAAATAGATTATTTGGCGAATGAACTTTTGTCTTTGATTGCTGAGTGCGAGGCCAAGATTGATTATCCTGAACTTGGCAATGTCGATGACATGAAGGCAAGAGTTGATGAAATTTATTTGGCTATTGAAAATCTTTTGGACGACCAAAACAGGTCAAGCTTTATTAGAGAAGGCATCAAGACTGCTATTATCGGCAGGCCAAATGTAGGCAAGAGCTCCTTGTTAAATGCAATTACAAATAAGGACAGGGCTATTGTTACTGAAATACCTGGGACGACCCGTGATACTATTGAAGAATTTATAAATTACGAGGGACTTTATCTGCACTTGATAGATACTGCAGGCATTAGGCACACAAGCGAGGTTGTTGAATCGATTGGCATTGAACTCAGCAAAAAATCTGCAAGGGAAGCGGATATTGTAATCGTGGTTATCGATGGGTCAGATAAAATTTCCGATGAAGACAGGGAAATTTTAAATTCTGTAGAAGATAAAAATAAAATTATTTTTATAAACAAGGCTGACAAGGGCACAAGTGCTGACCTTGAAGAGATAAAAAAATATAGTGATAATCTGGTTATTGGTTCTATTAAAGAGGACCAAGGAATTCGCGAGATCATGTCACTAATTAAAAAAATATTTACAATTGATGTAGATGCGTCATTTACATCTATATTTAACCTTCGCCACAGGCAGGCCCTGGAGGCAGCAAAGGATGAGTTAATCCAAGCCAAAAACGATATGGACTTTATGCCTTTTGAAATAGTCGAAGTAAGTCTTAGAATGGCTTTGGATGACCTCTATTCGATTTTAGGAAAAAATTATGATGAAGATTTGATTGACAGAGTCTTTCAAGACTTCTGCGTAGGGAAGTGATATTATGGATTATGATTTAATAGTAGTAGGGGCTGGTCACGCTGGATGCGAGGCCGCTATTGCTGCTGCAAATATGGGAATAAAAACTTTAATAATTACCATGAACTTGGACGGAATTGCAGCTCTTTCCTGTAATCCAAATATTGGTGGAACAGGCAAGGGCCACTTGGTTAGAGAAGTTGACGCCCTTGGTGGCTACATGGGACTTAATATTGATAAGTCCTTCATCCAATCAAGGATGCTAAACACATCCAAGGGACCAGCTGTTCACTCGCTTAGAGTCCAAGCCGATAAACTTGAATACCACAAGCACATGAAGCAAAAGCTGGAGGACACAGAAAATTTAATTCTTCGTCAAATGGAGGCTGTCGATATTATTGTAGAAAATAATGAGGTCAAGGGTATCGTTCTCCGCGACGGTAGAGAAATTCGTGCAAAGGCCGTTATCTTAGCAACAGGAACTTACCTAAAGGGCAGGGTTTTTATTGGGAAAAATATTTATGAGTCTGGACCAGACGGCAGGTTTCCATCAATTCTCCTTGGAGACAATTTAAGAAAGCACGGCATTGTCCTTAGGAGATTAAAGACGGGGACACCGGCAAGGGTTGATAGGAAAACTATAAATTTTGAAAATATGGAAGTTCAACCTGGCGATGAAGAGATAACGCCATTTTCATTTTTAAATACAAGGGAAGATATTGATCGTCCACAGGTAAATTGTTATTTAACCAGAACGACCAAAAAGATGCATGATTATATCAGAGACCACATGGAAGAGTCGGCTCTTTATTCTGGGGCCATAGAAGGGACGGGGCCACGCTATTGTCCAAGTATAGAAGACAAGATTAAGCGTTTCCCTGATAGGGACGACCACCAAGTATTTTTGGAACCTGAAGCTGAATCGACTGATGAAATTTATGTCCAAGGCGTTTCAACTTCCATGCCTGAGTACATCCAAGAAAATATGTACAAGATGATTGAAGGCATGGACAATGTTCGCATTATGCGTCCGGGATATGCTATTGAATACGATGCAATTTTTGCAACTTCACTTAAGTCTACGCTTGAAAGTAAGGACATAAGCAATCTTTTCTTTGCGGGCCAAATAAATGGTTCTTCTGGTTATGAAGAGGCGGCAGCCCAAGGCCTTGTCGCCGGAATAAATGCGGCAAGAAAAATCAAGGGCCAAGATGAATTTACTATTAAACGTGACGAAGGCTATATTGGAGTTTTAATCGACGACCTTGTAACCAAGATCACCTATGAGCCATACAGGATGATGACGGCGCGTGCTGAATATCGCCTAACCCTTCGCCAAGACAATGCCGATTTAAGGCTCACGCAAAAGGGCTATGATATTGGCCTGGCAAGTGATGAGCGTCTAAAGAAAATGCTTGAAAGAAAAAAAGTTTTGAAAGACGCGATTAAATTGTTGGAAGATAAAAAAATCACCCCAACTGAAGAGACAAATGAGATTTTGTCAAAGTATACAACGCCGATTAAGACGGCTATTTCATTAAAGGAGCTAATCAGGAGGCCAGAAATTCGAATTGACCAAGCCCTTGAAATGTTTCCTATAAATATTAATTTAGACAAGGAAACAAAACTCCTCATTGAAACAGAAATTAAATATGAGGGCTATATAAAGAAAAACAACGATAGAATTGCCCGCATGCACAAATTTGAAGATCGTAAATTGCCAGAGGATATTAATTATCATGAGATAAAGGGCCTTAAACATGAGGCGGCTGACAAGCTTACACAAATTAGGCCGGAGACCTTGTCTCAAGCAAGTAGGATTAGCGGGGTCAGCCCATCTGATATGAATGTACTCATGATTCATCTTGAACTGGAAAGGCGGAAACATGAAAACAGAAATAGTTAATAAGGAAAAAGTTGATAGATATTTAAAGTTAATCCAAGAAAAAAATAAGGTGATGAATCTAACGGCAGTTGATGACTACGATGATATGTGGGATAAGCACGTAATAGATTCTGTAACCATAATGCCCTTGCTGGAAAAATACGAGATTAAAAGCTTGATTGACATTGGCACTGGCGCAGGCATACCAGGCGTGATTATAAAACTTCAAGACGAAGATCTAAAAATTACCCTTATGGATAGTTTAAAAAAGCGAATTAATTTTTTAGACGAAGTTGTAGAAGACCTTGGATTAAAAAATGTAAAGACCATTCATGCCAGGGCAGAAGACTTGGCCAAAACTACTGAACGCGAGGCCTACGACGGTGCCATATCAAGGGCGGTTGCCAGATTAAACACACTTGTAGAATACTGCTTGCCCTTTGTTAAAGTCGGTGGATATTTCTTCGCCATGAAGGGGCCGGCTATTGATGAAGAGATTGAAGAGGCAAAAAAGGCCGTAAAAATTCTTGGCGGAGAGATTCTTGAGAATGTAAAATTTGATTACGACTATGGGGAAAGAAATATTTTGGTTATTAAAAAGATAAAGCCAACACCCAAAAAATATCCCCGTGGACAAAATAAGGCAAAAACTAAACCTTTATAAAATTTACCTGGAGGAAACTCCAGGTTTTTATTTTATAATTATATCTTACATATATTTAAAAGAAGCCATTTTAAGTTGCTGGTCAATTCTTATAAAAATGTTGAATACTTTTAATGCAAAAAATTAATAGAAATTTTAAAACAAAATCATGTTTAATTGTTTACAAAATTATTAAATGTGGTATAATATACCCAAGTACAAAAAGATTGTTGGAAGGAAATATTATGGCTACATATTTTGAAAAAAATTATAATGGAACTTATAATAGTAGTAATTATTCGTCTGAGAGTATGTACTATTATATTTTTATGCAATCATTAAGTAAACTACAAGGATAGGGATTTCTTGTAGTTTTTTTGTATAAATTTTCTGGTATTTCCGTGGTTATCACGTAAATATAAATTGTCACAAAACAAGGAGGATAATATGAAAAGATTTTTGACAATCATCATTTCTATAGCTATGGTTATGACACTATTAACCGGCTGTGGAGGAGACAGTGCAACAAAGGGCGGAAAAGACGCTACACTTGTAGTAGTTAACGACTCAGACGCTGTAACAATGGATCCTATGGGATCAAACGACAATGCTTCATCAAAGGCATTAGTACAAGTATACGAAGGTTTATTTGAACTTACCGGAGACGGCTCAATCAAACCTTTACTATGCGAAAGCTATGATCAACCTTCAGATACAGAATATGTATTCCATCTTAAAAAAGGAGTTAAATTCCACAATGGAGAAGAAATGAAAGCTGAAGACGTTGTATTCTCAATCAAGAGAGCATGTGAAGCTCCAAACGTTCTTCACTTGTTCAACACAATCGACAAAGATTCCATTGAAGCTGTTGATGATTATACAGTAAAAATGCAATTAAAGCACCCATTTAAGGGCGTTTTGATGGCCTTTATGCACCCAGGCGGATCAATTCTTTGCAAAAAAGCTGTTGAAGAAGCTGGCAAAGACTATGGTCAAACAGGCGACAAAGTTATAGGTACAGGTCCATTTAAACTTGACGAATGGCAAAAGGCTACAGTTTTAAAATTCTCACGTTTTGAAGATTATCACGGAGAAAAAGCTGGCGTTGCTAAACTTGAAATGAAAATCGTTCCTGAACCAACTAACAGATTTGTTGAATTGCAAACTGGCGGAGCACAAATCGCTTACGAAATTCAACCTCTAGACGTTGAACAAGTTGAAAAAGATGACAAACTTAAAATGTTTAAATCAGACGACTATGGTACAACATATCTAGGATTTAACACATCAAAAGCTCCATTTGACAATCCAAAGGTAAGAGAAGCTATTGCTTACGGTATTGACATGGAAGAAATTATTCCAAAGGTATGGCTAGGTCTAGGACGCACAGCATCCAACTCAATGCCACCAACACTAAAATACTCAATCGGTGATTCAACACAACCTAAGAAACGTGACGTTGAAAAAGCTAAGGCTTTATTAAAAGAAGCTGGATATGAAAACGGATTTGCTACAACTCTATCAACAAACGAAAGAAAACAAAGAGTTGACATGGCAACTATTATTAAAGAACAACTTGCTGAAATCGGCATCGATGTAACAATTCAAGTTATGGAATGGTCAGCATTCAATGACTTATTAAAGAATAGTCAACAAGATATGTTTGAAATCGCTTGGATTTCAGATACACCAGACCCAGACACATTCTTATTCCCATGCTTCCACTCATCTGCAAAGGGTGAAGGCGGAAACTACTGCTTCCTAGACGACCCAGAACTAGACAAACTTCTAGAAGACGCTAGAGAAGAACAAGACGATGCAAAACGTGGCGAACTATACAAGAAAGCTCAACAAAGAATTCTTGATACACAAGTTTGGATTCCTCAATACTGGTCAGAATTAACAGTTGCTACATCAGCAAAGGTTAAAGGTTTTGAAATGAATCCATTTGGTTTCTACAAGCTAAACAAAGTAACAATAGAAGAATAGTTATTAAATTGAATAAGGCCACTTCAATTTAGTGGCCTTTTCTTTAATATTAGGAGGTACAAATGGTAAAATATATTTTAAAAAGATTATTGTATCTTATCCCCGTTATTCTACTTGTAAGTTTATTTGTTTTCTGGTTATTGTATGTAACGCCTGGTGATCCGGCGAGAAACGTTTTAGGTCCATCTGCAACAGAACAACAAGTTAAGGATTTAAGGGCAGAATTGGGTTTGGATGATCCGTTTTTTGTACAATACGGAAGATATCTAAAAAATATGGTACTTAAGGGAGATTTAGGAAGAAGTTATATTACTAGGGTGCCAGTAGTAAAAGAAATTCAAAGTCGTGCTGGCGCAACTATTAGACTTGCATTTTTAGCTATTACATTTGCAGTAATTCTAGGTATTCCTATCGGGATTATCTCTGCTGTTAAACAATATAGTATTTTTGATAACATAACAATGATTTTTGCCCTCATAGGGATTTCCATGCCGGTATTCTGGCTGGGACTTTTGCTTATAATGTTGTTTTCTGTACGGCTTGGTTGGTTACCAGCATCTGGTTTTGATTCACCACGCCAATGGATTCTTCCGGCAGTTGCTCTTGGTGCACAATCGGTTAGTGTTATTACCAGACAAACCAGAAGCTCCATGCTTGAAGTTATTAGACAAGACTATATAAGAACTGCAAAAGCAAAAGGCCAAGAAGACAAGGTTATTAGAAAAAAACACGCTCTTGCCAATGCTCTTATACCTATCACTACAGTTATTGGTACACAATTTGGTCAGTTGATGGGCGGAGCTCTTATGACAGAAGTTATATTTTCTATCCCAGGAATTGGTCGTTTAATGGTTGACTCTATTAATAAACGTGATATGCCAATGGTTATGGGCTGCGTACTTTTCGTAGCTATTACATTTGCATTTGTTAACTTGATCGTTGATATTCTCTATACTTTCATCGATCCACGTGTTAAGAGTCAATATGTGTAGGTGATAATTATGGCTAAAGAAAATAAAGTTAGAAAAGAAAAATCTAGACGCCAAACTGGTCTAAGTGAAGTTATGAAGAGGATGTCAAGAAATAAACTTTCCATGGTTGGTCTTGTAATCCTAATAATATTGGTTTTAAGTGCTATATTTGCAGATGTAATTGCACCATTTAAGTATAATGAAATCGTGGCTGATCCTTTTGTTACACCAAACAGCGAATTTATATTTGGAACAGACCACCTTGGTCGTGATATTTTCTCACGTGTAGTTTATGGTTCAAGAATTTCATTAAAGGTTGGTTTTATTTCTGTTTCTATTGCACTTATTTTTGGGGTAACTATGGGTGCTATAACAGGTTATTATGGCGGTAAGGTCGATACACTCGTTATGAGATTTATCGATATCCTACAGGCTATTCCTGATATTTTGCTGGCAATTGCAATTATGGCTGCACTGGGCACAGGTCTTGGCAACCTTATGATTGCTGTTGGTATTGCATCAGTTCCTGCTTATGCGAGAATTGTTAGGTCATCAGTTTTAACAATTAAGGACAATGAATTTGTAGAAGCTGCAAAGGCTAATGGATCTACAGATTTTAGAATTATTTTTAAACACATAATCCCTAACTGTATGGCTCCTATTATAGTTCAAGCTACACTTGGTGTTGCTTATGCAATTATCAATGCAGCAGGTCTATCATTTATTGGTTTGGGGCTAGAACCTCCAACACCTGAATGGGGCGCAATGTTATCTGATGGTAGAACATATATTATGCACTACCCACACATTACGGTATTTCCAGGACTTGCAATTGTAATTACAATTTTTGCTTTAAATGTTATGGGCGATGGTTTAAGAGATGCTCTTGATCCTAAGCTTAAGAGATAGGAGGGAATTATGCAAAAAGGAGATTTATTAAATATAAGAAATCTATGCGTTGAATTTCATACCGACTCAGGAATAGTTAAAGCAGTAAATAATATGAATTTATCGCTAAATAGATCAGAAACTTTGGGTCTTGTTGGAGAAACTGGGGCTGGCAAAACTACAACAGCCTTATCAATATTAAACTTGATTCCAGATCCACCCGGAGTAATTACAGATGGTGTTGTTGAATTTGAAGGGGAAGATGTACTAAAGAAAAAGGGCAAAGAAATGAGACAGATTCGTGGTAAAAAGATTTCCATGATTTTCCAAGACCCTATGACTTCTCTAAACCCTGTTATGACAATTGGTGATCAAATCAAGGAAGTTATTGAACTCCACACCGATCTAAATAAAAAAGACCAAGACAAAAGAGTACTTGAAATGCTAGAACTTGTAGGTATTAGACCAGAACGTGTAAACGACTATCCACACCAATTGTCAGGTGGTATGAAGCAAAGAATAGTTATAGCTATGGCTCTTGCTTGTAATCCTGAAATCATAATAGCTGACGAACCTACAACAGCTCTTGACGTTACTATACAAGCCCAAGTATTGGAACTTATGAAGGACCTCAAGAGAAAATTTAACACTTCGATTATTATGATTACTCACGACTTGGGAGTTATAGCTGAAATAGCAGATAGGGTTGATGTTGTATACGCTGGTGAAGTTGTAGAAAGCGGTTCAACAAAAGATATTTATACAAATAAATTGCATCCATATACAATTGGTTTGTTCGAATCAATTCCAAGTTTAACGGATGATGTTGAAAGACTCGCAGTTATTCCAGGTGCCACACCTGACCCAACTGACTTGCCAAAAGGATGCAAATTCCACCCAAGATGCACACATTGCATGGAAAGATGTAAGCTAGAAGATCCGAAGATGTATGAAGTTGAAGAAGATCACTTTGTAAAGTGTTTCTTGTTTGAAAATTCGGACAAGGCCGAAAATAAGGAGGTATAAGATGGATCATTTTATTGAAGTAAAAAATTTAAAAAAATACTTTCCTACTAAAAAAGGCCTATTACATGCTGTTGAAGATTTATCCTTATATATTGACAAGGGTGAAACTCTAGGTCTTGTTGGTGAATCTGGCTGCGGTAAATCTACTGCAGGTCGTGCTATAATTAGACTACACGAACCAACCTCAGGTGAAATTTACCTAAATGGCGAAAATATAATGAACAGGCACAGCAAAAAAGATTTGCGCCTCCTAAGACGGGAAATGCAAATTGTTTTCCAAGATCCATACTCATCACTAAACCCTAGATTAAATACCTTTGATCTTATAGCTGATGCTTTATATGTAAACAAGATTTACAAGGATAAAAAGGAAATTGAAGAAGTAGTTATGGAAATGATGGAAACAGTTGGTCTTGAAAAGAGGCTTATTAACTCATATCCTCACGAACTTGACGGTGGTAGAAGGCAAAGAATTGGTATAGCAAGGGCCCTGGTTATGAAGCCAGAATTTATCGTCCTCGACGAACCTGTATCTGCTCTTGACGTTTCTATTCAAGCTCAAGTTTTGAACTTACTCCAAGATATCCAACAGGATAAAGAGCTTACCTATCTATTTATATCTCATGACCTTTCAGTCGTAAGACACTTGTCAGACAGGGTTGCAGTTATGTACTTGGGCCGTATGGTTGAACTTGCAGACTACAAGGCAATCTTTGAAAATGCATTGCATCCATATACCAAGGCGCTCTTATCAGCTATACCTGTTCCAGAATATGACTATCAGGCAAAGAGGATTATACTTGAAGGCGATGTACCTTCTCCAATTGATCCACCAGATAGATGTGTATTCTATGGAAGATGTAGGAATAGAAAAGAAGGCATTTGCGATGGCCCACACCCACAAATAAGAGAAGTATCTCCAGGACACTTCGTAGCTTGCCACTTGGTATAATTAATTATAAGTTAAACAATAAAACTGCTTTGAAATTTAAAATCAAAGCAGTTTTTGTTTTGCATAAATATATAATTTATCCAAAGAGGCCGGCTACATAATCTTCTGTGCGCTTGTCTTTGGGATTTTCAAATATTTGATTGGTCGGTCCCCACTCGATTAATTCTCCGTTTAACATAAAGAGTGTATTGTCTGAAATCCTCTTTGCTTGTTGGAGGTTGTGGGTTACTATTATAATTGTTATTTCGTCTTTTAGGTCGACCAAGAGTCTTTCGATTTTTTCTGTGTTTCGTATGTCCAAGCTGGAGCAGGGCTCATCTAGCAAGAGAACTTTGGGTTTGATTGCAATGCTTCTAGCTATAGACAACCTTTGCTGTTGGCCGCCTGAAAGCTCGAAGGCAGATTTGTCCAAATCATTAGCAACTTCATCATATAGGCCAACTTTTTTTATTGCCTCAATTGCCTCGTCTTTGTAATTCATATTGTGGTATTTGAGGGCGAGTTCCACATTGCCCTTAATTGATAGGGGAAAGGGAGTTGGCTTTTGAAAGACCATGCCGATTTGTTTTCTTAAGTCGTTTATATCGTAATCATTAATATTTTTATCCGTATATAAAATTTCTCCCGTATAGGATCCGCCGCGCTCTTCGATAATTTTATTTAAGGCAACTAAAAATGTAGTTTTACCACAACCCGAGGGTCCAATTATTGATGTTATTTTATTTTCTGCAAAATCTATATTTATATTTTTAACGACATGGTTGTCGCCATAGAAAATGTTCAAATCTTTTGTGCTAATAATTGTCATCTTTACCTCCTATTAAAAGAGAGAATGTGTTTATGATAAGTAGGATTATCATAAGGACGAGGGCTGTCCCGTAGCCCATGGAGGTTGAAATGCCTTCGTTAATTAAAATATATAAGTGGTAAGGCAGAGCCATAAAGGGTTTAAATAGCCCGCTTGGTATGCCAGTGTGGATGACAGCTCCTGTGAGCATTATTGGAGCTGTGGCACCAATAGCCAAGCTCCCACCGAGTGTAACGGTTTGGATAATTTTATTTCTTAAGCCCTTTAAAACTATATGCCTGATTACAAAGCCCTTATCAATGCCAAGCGACAGAGCAGTTTCTAATTTATCATAATCATAGTTTATAAATAATTTTTCAAGTCTTATTTCAATAAAGGGGAAGATCATTACCGCCAAAGTTGCAGAAGCAGATAGGACTGACCTGCCAAGTCTAAGTTTATAGACAAGTAAGGTATATCCAAAGAGTCCTAGGACAATTGAAGGAATTCCAGATATGCATTGGATTATAATTCTTAAAATATTTTTAGTTCTGCCTTCTTTTAGGTAAAAGACAATATAAATTGCCGTCATCAAAGCTAGAATTGATGAAATAAAGGAAGACAAGAAAAATGTAAGTAGAGATCCAATAATAGCTGGCCAAATGCCGCCTTCCTTTCCTGGAGGCAGGCCAGATGGGCTTCCAAAGAGAAAATCCCAAGATAGGACATGGGCACCTTCTTTAATTAATTTTGAGAAGAGGGCGATAAGTATAGATGCAAATATTAATAAATTTATAAAGAGCAGGGCCTTAAAAATACTATCTTTAAACTTTCTCATCTTTGGTCCCCCTTAGTAACTATAAAGGAAAATAAAATATTTGTAAGTATTGTTATAAGCATTAGGACTAGGCCAGCAGCGTAGAGGCTGTGGTAGTGCATGCTGTTTAGTTCGACCATACCCATCTCTAGGGCAATGAGCGAAGGAATAGTTTGCCCCTTGCTCAATAGTGTCGGCATAATTGGCGCATTGCCAATTACCATCATAACGGCCATAGTTTCACCAAAGGCTCTGCCAAGTCCTAAAACCACACCTGCGATAATATTTTTAAGGGCATCTTTTATAATTATTTTTCTTAAGAAAAAGTCCTTACTGAGGCCAAGTGACTTGTATATTTCATTGTATTTTTGATAAGACTCTTCCATCTTGTCAAAGGTTACTGAAGTTATATAGGGGATAATCATCAGGGCCAAAAGGATGCCGCCAGCTAATACTGATTCACCAGTAGCTAAATTAAATTTTTCTTCAAACATTTTAACGATGACAGTTAGTCCTAAAAATCCGTAAATAACTGACGGAACTCCAGCCAGGATATTTAATAAATTATTTATGTATTTCTTGTACTTGCCAGGGACATAGCCGACTATTAGCAAGCTAAGCCCTAGGGAAATTGGCGTGGCAAATAATATTGCAAGAAAAGATGTGTAGACGCTGGCTAAGATGATTGGCAAGAGGCCAAACTCTAACTCAATTCCACGCCTCCAGGTCTTTCCCGAAATAAATTCAATTATGGAATGATTTTTAAAAAATGGTAAACTTTCTATAATTATAAAAATCAAAACTAAAAACAATAAAGAAATAGAAAAAAAGGTAAAGACAGAGAGAATACCTTTAAAAAATTTATCGTTCTTCTTCATATCTTTACCTCCTTTAAAACTATTTTACAGGAACAAATCCTAGGTCGTGAAGGATAGCTTCGCCCTTATCTGATTTTAAATAATCCATAAAAGCCTTGGCTTCACCCTTTAATTCACCTTCGTGAACAATGATTAGTGGTCTTGAAATAATATATGAACCATCTAAGATTGTTTCTTCAGTTGCTGCAACTCCATTAACCTTGATAGGGAATAGTTTACCTTCGTTTTGGTTTGATACACCAAATGATGCGTAGCCGATAGCGTTCTTGTTTTCAATAACTTTTTGAACTAGGGCACCCATTGATGGAGCTTGGATAACGTCTTCGCGAACTGGTGTTTCACCCATAATAACTTTTTGGAAAACTTGGTGGGCTCCGCCGCCTAAGTCTCTAGCAACCACAACGATTTCTTCATCAGGTAGGCTTGGGTCAAAGTCTGACCATTTTTTGTATTCGCCTGAGAAGAATTTTTTGATTTCTTCGCTTGAAAGATCATCAACCAAATTGCAAATTGGGTTTTCTGGGTTAACAGAAATTGTGAGAGCGTCGATACCGATTTTATTTACAACCAAATTTTCAATTTCTTTTTCGCTGTCTTTTAAGTCACGAGCAAGCATACCAAAGTCTGCAGTTTTCTCTTGGATAGCTTTAATACCAGCACCTGAACCGCCAGTTGAAACATTTACTACAACAGGTTTGTCTGCAAGGCTGTCGTCGTATTCTTTCCATGTCTTGTAATTTGCTTTGAATTCTTCTGTCACTGCTGATACAACAGGTCCTAATGTTGAAGAACCAGCAAATGATAATTCTCCACTTGCGTCAGATGTTTTTTCGCCTGAATCAGCAGGCTTAGTGCATCCTACGAATAAAAGTAGAGCTGCAATAATAATTGCTAGTGTTTTTTTCATTAATATTTCCTCCTTTAAAATAAAAATGTTCATTTGATATTATAGCATTATTAAATATTTTTATCAAACCTATAAGATAAAAATGATAGAGCAAAATTTTAAAACGAAATTTTAAATATATTAATTTATAAATTAATTTTATTAATTTTATAAATAAATTTATTGACAAATATTAAAAGAGATGTTAAAATATACTTGAGGTGATCATATGGCAAATAAAAAATTATCATCCTGTCCGGTTTGCGGAGGATCTTTAATTATCAAAGAGCTTTCCTGCGAGAATTGCGGGACAACTATTAAAGGCGACTTTGAAGAAGACAAGTTTTCAAAGCTCAGCCAAGAGGAAAAAGATTTTATAGAAATTTTTGTTATGAAAAGGGGCTCGATCAAGGAGATTGAAAAAGAATTGGGCATATCTTATCCAACGGTTAGGAATAAGCTCGACGGTGTAATTAAGTCTTTGGGCCACGATGTAGGCAAAGAAGAGTCTAGGATAGATATCTTAAACAGGCTTAATGAAGGGGAGATTAGCCCGGAAGAAGCCACTGAACTTTTAAAAGAATATAAATAAAAAGGAGGGTCTTATGAGTAGAGAAAGAGAAATGATTCTAGAGATGCTAAAGGATGGCAAGATTACAAATGATGAAGCCTTAAAACTATTGGACGCCATTGGTGAAAACAAAAACCAAGAAAAGAAAAATACATCATCCAATAAGGTTTTTGATGATAGCTTTGTAGACAAGGTCACAGATTCCATTTCAAAGATTGGCACCAAGACCGAAGAGGCCATAAAGAAATTAAATCTGGATAATTTATGGGAAGGCATCAGCGTAAATATAGGGTCTTGCTTTGAAGATTTAAATGCCAGGACCAGGCAAGAGTATAGCCATGATCTAAATGAAGACGGCCAAGTAAAAGGCATTGATGTTGAAAATATACGCGGTAGATTGGACGTCATTACAGATTTGTCAGACCAAATAAAAGTTGAAATCGACATTAAATACGACGAAAGGGACAACAAGAACAATAAAAATGATTACTATGACATTTACCTTGAAGGAGACACTTTAAAGGTTAAACCAAAGTTTAAAAAATACAAGGCTGACTCCTATATTTCTGATATAAGATTGACTTTGCCAAAGAGGAATTTTGAAGAAATCAAATTAGAAAATGTTTCAGGTTGCATAGAGGCAGAAGGTTTAAATGCAAATGATGCAAACATCGAAGCAGTATCTGGCAAGGTCATGGTTAAAAATTCCAAGATGGATAAGGCCAATGTGGAAGCAGTGTCTGGCAAGGTTGAAATAGAAAATATTTCCGGCACAAATTTAAATGCAAGCACAGTTTCCGGCAAGGTCGTGGCAGATGAAATAGATTATAAAAACGCCTACCTAGAAACCGTTTCAGGTAAAGTCGAGATTGATGGCATTAAAAGTTCAGCTGAAAAGATTGACATTGAAGTTGTTTCTGGTAGCATAAATTTGGGATTAGATGGAGTTAATAAGCCAGTAAAACTCATAGGCAGGAGGAAGAAGAGATCAAATTCTAGGGAATTCTTCGGCTATAGGTTTACTAGATTTGAAGAGATAGGTAATAAAATCATAGCCTATACAGATGATTATGTAGATGATGAAAATAGTCTAATTATAAATCTAGAATCTTCCTTTGGATCTGTAAATATCGATTAATAAAAACAGATTATAATTATGAGTAGAATTAAAGCTTGAGAAAAATTAATTTGACATTGAATATTTTATATGATATGGTTAAGTTGACAGGAAGAATAATAGAAATCTCGACATTTTACAAGGGAGTGATACTATGAAAAAAAGAATTTCTTTCCTAGCCTTACTAATGGCAATCTTGTTTGCGGTTCCAACAATGGTTCTTGCGAAAGATGCAGAAGTAATTAGCATGGAAAATGAAATTGCTAAAATTTACAACTCAAAGGCAGTTATGACAGCACATGGTGTTGACATTAGTGTTGATTTGTTTTCAAAAGCTGACTTCAACAGAATTGGTGACTTGCTTCATATGTTAGCTGCAAGAGAAGACATGAAAAATAATCTTGCTCCTATGGGAAAGGAACCTGCAGGCAAATGTTATACCAAGACAACAACTGTATCCATGGATAAATATCAAAGCCACTCACAAAGTGTATACTATGACAATGGTGGATTTAGAGGAACACTCTATTTTGATAAATATGATATTGAAGGGTACAACAAAATTGTGTACTATAAAGGAGAAGTTTGTAGATACTAAAATTTAACTTATAGTTAGATTATTGATTTTTATTAATTCCTGTTCAGCTGGGTCCAATTTGGACCAGCTCGGATTATTACATTTATTATATATTAAAAGGCCTGGGCTAGTACCCAGGCTTTTGCGTTCAATAAATTATTATTTTAAATTTTCATTTAAACCTCCAGGTCTTATTATAATAGAAATTATGAAAAAATCATAGGTTAAATTTGTGGGCATTTGCTTTTTCCATATTGAGCAAAAAGTATTTTAAGTCCGCTCCATAGGCATAGGCTCCGGGATTATTTGTGCCCACAACTCTGTGGCAGGGAACAACAAAGGGCAGGGGGTTATTTTTCATGGCAGAGCCAACAGCCCGGGCTGCCTTGGGATTGTTAATTCTAAGAGCCAGGTCCTTGTAAGTGACTGTCTGACCATAGGGGACTTTTAATAATTCCACATAAACTTTTTCCCTAAAGGGAGTCGCATTTATTTTAATAGGCAGATCATCCAAGAGACCCTGGCCAGTAAAATAATCTGCAAATTTATTTTTAATTTCGCTTTGCATTTTATTTAAATTTTTATTTTCGTTTTCATCTGTCATTTCAATTTTAATAATCTGCGAGCCCTCACAGGTAATTTTTAAATTGCCAATGGCAGTTTTTATTACAAATCTCATTTATTAACCCCTCCTCATATAAGTATAGCAATTTTTAATTTGCTCTTCAACTTATAATTGATATCACTGATGGTTGATAAAGTACTAACTATTTTTGCAAAAAGTTATATTTTACTAAAAAATCCATTGACATACCCAATGCTTTTTAATATAATAAAGTTATAATAAGAGCAATGGAAAAAAGATTATTTTTCACTGCGAAAAACAAAAGGAGGATATATGAGCTATTTAGATTTAAGCAAATACCCAGCGGAGCCATTTAAAATTAAATCCGTTGAACCAGTTAAGATGATTTCAAAGGAAGAAAGAATCAAAGCAATTAAGGAAGCAGGCTACAACACCTTTAACCTAAAGAGTGAAGATGTATATATCGACTTACTCACTGACTCAGGAACAAACGCCATGAGTGACAAGCAATGGGCAGGATTAATGATTGGTGACGAAGCTTATGCAGGAAGCAGAAACTGGCTCTACTTAGAAGAAACAGTTAAGGAAATCTTTGGTTTCAAGCACGTTGTGCCAACTCACCAAGGTCGTGGTGCAGAAAACTTACTCAGCCACATAGCCATTAAACCTGGCCAATATGTAGCTGGCAATATGTACTTTACTACAACCAGATTCCACCAAGAAGCTAATGGCGGAATTTTCGTAGACATTATCAAAGACGTTGCCCATGACGCTGCAGCCAATGTTCCGTTTAAGGGCGACATTGACCTAGAAAAATTAGAAACTCTTATCAAAGAAAAGGGCGCAGAAAACATTGCTTATGTTTGCTTAGCTGTTACAGTTAACCTAGCTGGTGGACAACCAGTTTCCATGAAAAATATGAGAGAAGTTCATGAAATGTGCTCAAAGCATGGTATCAAAGTTTTCTTTGACGCTACTAGATGTGTTGAAAACGCTTACTACATCAAAGAACAAGAAGAAGGCTACGCAGACAAGACAATCAAAGAAATCGTTCATGAAATGTTCTCCTATTCAGACGGAGCTACAATGAGTGGTAAAAAAGACGGTATCGTAAATATCGGTGGCTTCTTAGCTATTAACGATGATGAACTCTTTGGCAAGGCCAAGGAAATCGTAGTTGTTTATGAAGGTATGCCTTCATACGGTGGTATGGCTGGACGTGATATGCAAGCTTTTGCAATTGGTCTACGCGAATCTCTGCAATTTGAATACATTGAACACAGAATTAAACAAGTTAGATACTTGGGCGACAGATTAAAAGAAGCTGGCGTTCCAATCGTTGAACCAGTTGGTGGCCACGCAGTATTCCTAGATGCCAGACGCTTCTGCCCACATCTAGAACAAGAACAATTCCCAGCTCAATCACTTGCTGCCAGCATTTATGTTGAAGGCGGAGTTAGATCAATGGAAAGAGGAATCGTTTCAGCTGGTCGTGATAACAAGACTGGTGAAAACCACAAGCCAAAACTAGAAACAGTTAGACTTACAATTCCAAGACGTGTTTACACATACGCTCACATGGACGTGGTTGCTGACACTGTTATTCACCTATACAAACACAAAGAAGATATTAAGCCACTTAAATTTGTATATGAACCAGCACAACTTAGGTTCTTCACTGCAAAATTTGATATCGACGAATAGAATTTACAAGAGGGATTTTAAATCCCTCTTTTTTTGCAAAAAATAAATCAAGAGCAAAGAAAAATATTAAAATTTTTTTGAAAAATGCTTGACAGGTATTTGGTCTTGATGTATAATTATTTAGATAAAAATCCACCGAGGGTGGTAGAGGCCATCCTTGTGGATGGCTTTTTTTAAAATCAGAATGGAGGATGCAATGCTTAAAGGAAGAAATTATATCGATCCGACAGATTTTTCTGTTGAGGAATTAGACGAGGTAATGAGTCTAGCACAAAAAATTAAAGATAAACCTGAATTATTTACCGATGTTTGCAAAGGTAAATTATTAGCTACCCTATTTTATGAGCCCAGCACGAGAACACGTTTTTCATTTGAAGCAGCCATGTTAAGACTTGGCGGTCAAGTTATTGGTTTCTCGGAGCCGGGCTCTAGTTCTGTTCAGAAGGGTGAAAGCTTACGCGACACAATCAGAACAGTTGGATGTTATTCTGATATTATCGCTATGAGACATCCAAAGGAAGGTGCTCCAAACTACGCACGCGAATATACTTATGTGCCACTAATAAACGCTGGAGACGGTGGCCACCAACATCCAACACAAACACTGACAGACCTTTTCACCATCCAAGAAAGCAAGGGCAAATTATCCGACATGGTTATCGGCCTTTGCGGAGACTTAAAATTTGGTAGGACAGTTCACTCACTTATCAAGGCCATGAGCATTAGAGACAATATAAAATTCGTCTTGATTTCTCCTGAAGAACTCCGCGTTCCAGATTATATTAAAAACATTTTAGATAATAAAAATATTGAGTACAAAGAAGTGGAAAGACTTGAAAGTGTAATGGGAGAATTGGATGTTCTCTACATGACAAGAGTTCAAAAGGAAAGATTCTTCAACGAAGCTGACTACATCAGACTCAAAGATTCATACATTTTGGATGAAGAAAAATTAAAATCTGCCAAAGCAGACCTTGCAATCCTCCATCCACTACCACGTGTAACTGAAATTGCAAACGAAGTCGATGATGACCCACGTGCATGGTACTTTAGGCAAGTTAAAAACGGAATGTTCGTAAGAATGGCACTTATTATGGAATTGTTGGGGGTAGAAGCATGTTAAGTATAAATTCAATTAAAAAAGGTATAGTTATTGACCACATCCACGCAGGACTCGGCGTAAAGATTTTCGATTATCTGGGACTTAGGGATGCTGATTACACAGTTGCCCTTATTATGAATGCTCAATCAGGAAAAATCGGCAAAAAAGATATTATCAAAATTGAAAACGTTATTGACCTTGACTTATCAGCTCTTGGTTTTATCGATCCTGAAATTACTGTAAATATAATTGAAGACGAAAAAATTGTAGATAAGATCAATTTAAGTCTTCCTGAAAAGGTTGTGGGAGTTATTCAATGCAAAAACCCAAGATGCATCACCAGTATTGAACGCGGTATTGAACACGAATTCCATTTGGTTGACAGGGAAAAGGGCATTTACAAATGCACTTACTGTGACCATCAAGTGGTAAAAGACGATGTCAATAAATAAATTATTTAAAAGAGTTGAGGAGAGGGGGCCCATCTGTGTGGGCCTTGATCCAAATCTTGACCACCTACCAGACTTTGTAAAAGACCTAAGCGTTGAGGAAAAAATTTTTTCTTATAATAAGGCAATTATTGACGCAACTCATGATTTGGTTGCAGTTTATAAGCCACAAGCCGCCTACTATGAAGGGGCAGGTCTGGAAGGACTAACAGCTTACAAGAGGACACTTGAATACTTAAGAAAAAAAGACGCTCTAATTATAAATGACGTTAAACGCTCTGATATTTCTTCAACTGCCAGCCAATATGCCAAGGCTTATTTTGAAGGTGATTACGAAGGCGACTTTGTAACATTAAATCCTTACATGGGCCTGGACAGTATTGAGCCATACATGGAATATGTGGAAAAGAAAAACAAGGGTTTATTTGTAATTATTAAAACTTCAAACCCAGGTAGCGCTGACTTTGAAGAGCTCATGGTTGGAGATGAGCCTCTCTATATGAATATTGGTAAAAAGATTTGCCAGATGGCTGGGAATTCTGTAAATGAATCTGGATATAGAAATATCGGTTTTGTAATTGGAGCTACCAACAAAAATGCAAATGAAGGTAAGATTATCAGAGAAACTTTTAAAGATGTATTCTTTTTAATACCTGGCTACGGGGCCCAAGGCGGCGGAGCTCATGATGCTATGGAACTTTTAAATGATGGCAATGGCGGAGTTGTAAATTCATCACGCGGCATTATCAGGGCCTTTGAAAAGAGTGAGAAATCTTTCGAAGAAGCAACCAGAGAAGCTGTTGAAAAAATGAGGAGAGATTTTAATGTCATATAAATTTGTAGAAATTTTAAATAAAGAAATCTTGACCGAAGAAGTTTTTACTTTGACTTTTGAAGGTAACTTTGAGGGCAAGCCCGGCCAATTTTATATGCTCAAGGTAAATGAATTTCAAGATCCACTTTTGGGCAGGCCGATTTCAATTTCAGATATATATGGAAAGAAAATTGTTTTCTTAATACAGATTATGGGAAGAGGCACCAAATATTTGTCCAACTTAAGAGTTGGTGACAAGGTTGGTCTTTTGGGACCCCTGGGCAATGGTTTTAATCTCACTGAAGGCAAAACTGCACTCTTAGCTGGCACAGCTGGCATTGCTCCCATGCTATATCTGGCAAAAAATTTAAAGATCAAGCCAGACTTATATGTGGGCTACAGGTCAGGAGAATATTATACTGACAAGTTCAAAGACTATGTAGAAAATATTTATATAGCCACTGAAGATGGCAGCGTTGGCCACAAGGGTTATGCTCTTGATATATTGGATGCAGAAAAGTATGATAAAATATACGCATGTGGGCCAATGCCAATGATAAATGCCCTTGTAAAAAAATATCCGAATGCAAATATAGAAGTGAGCCTAGAGGCCCGTATGGGTTGTGGTGTTGGCGCATGCTTGTCATGCAACTGCAAGACCAAGGACGGCCACATCAGGATTTGCAAGGAAGGACCAGTAATAAACGGGAGGGACTTATGTTAGAGACAAAATTTTTAGGTAAAGAATTAAAAAATCCCCTGCTCGTTGCAAGCGGCACCTTTGGATTTGGCACTGAATTTACTCCCTACATGGACTTGTCGAGACTAGGAGGACTTATTTCTAAAGGTTTAACCATTCGTGAAAAGGAAGGTAATAGCGGAATTAGAATTCACGAAACTCCATCGGGAATTATGAATTCAATTGGCCTACAAAATCCTGGCATTCCACACTTTATCGAACATGAATTGCCAGAAATGCACAAGCTAAATGATTATATAATTGCAAACTTGGGCGGCAATTCTCTGGAAGATTATATTGAGGGGGCAAAACTTTTAGATCAAACAGATGTTGATGCCATTGAATTAAATATTTCTTGCCCAAATGTAAAAGAGGGAGGCATGGCCTTTGGCATCCAATGCCAAGACGCATCAGTCGTCGTCAGAGAAATCAGATCAATTGTTAAAAAGCCTTTGATAGTAAAATTGTCGCCAAATGCTTTTGATTTAAAATCCATGGCCAAGACCGTCGAAGCTGAAGGTGCAGACGCCATTAGTTTGGTAAATACCTTTAATGCCTTGGCAGTTGATGTTGAAAGAAGAAAACCGGTTTTTGATAATGTGACAGCTGGCCTATCGGGTCCTGCCATTCGACCAATTGCCGTGAGGATGGTTCACGATGTTGTAAAATCAGTTAAGATTCCTGTAATAGGCATTGGTGGCATTATGACCGCTAGAGACGCCTTGGAATTTATTATGGTAGGTGCGACATTATTTGAAATTGGCACAGCCAATCTGGTAAATCCATCTGCTGCAATCGATATCATTGAAGGCATGGAAGAATATATGACAAGACACGGAATAAAGAGCTTAGATGAAATTAGGGGGATTATATAATGAATGTAAAAGAACTTATGATTAAAAGACACGCCTTGCTTGAAGGACACTTTTGCCTATCAAGTGGTAAGCACTCTGACCAATATTTTCAATGTGCCAAGGCAACTGAATATCCTGAAGACGCAGAATTTATTGCAGGTGAAATTGCAAAAAAATTAAGTGACGCTGGTGTAGAAGTTGATGTAGTTGTTGGACCTGCCATGGGCGGAATTATAATTGGTTATGAACTTGCCAGAGCTTTAAAAGTTAGAAGCGTTTTTACGGAAAGAGTTGAAGGTAAGATGACCTTTAGACGCGGCTTTAGAATTGAAGAAGGCGAAAGAGTTTTGATTTGCGAAGACGTAATCACAACAGGCAAGAGCTCAATGGAAACTGCAAAAGTCATCGAAGAAATGGGTGGCAAAGTTGTAGGCATTGGTGCCATTGTAGATAGGACAGTTGACAAGGTTGAGCTTCCAATCTACGCTGCCATTCACGAAGAAGCAAAACTTTTTGAAGCAGACGCTTGCCCCCTATGTGAAAAAAATATTCCAATTGAAAAACCAGGAAGCAGATTTTTAAAGAAATGATTGGAATTGATCTTGTAAAAATTTCACGCATTGATGAAATTATAAATAATAAAGGCTTAGACTTTGCACAAAAGATGGTTGGGTCAGACGCAGATAAGGCTGAGACTCTGGCCGGCCATTATGCTGCCAAAGAAGCCTTTGCCAAGGCTATGGGCACAGGGATTTCCACAGATATTTTAAAGAATTCAAAAGTTATTTATGGAAAAAATGGCCAACCTTTTTTGTCTTATAATGATAAAAGATATTTTATAAGCATTTCCCACGACGGGGATTATGCTGTGGCAAATGTTGACGCATCGAGTTTTATTGCTGACCAAAAATATTTGGATTTATTAAATAAGCGGCCAGAGGATTCCAACAAGGGGACTTTTGGCAGGCTGGGTTTAATCGCTGGCTACAATAACATGCCGGGGTCTGCTTTGCTTGCGACCGATGCCGCCTTTAGGTCCGGAGTCGGCTATGTCTATTTATATTCATCAGATCAAATGCTTCCAATTTTACAGAACAAATCAACCGAGGCTATTATTAATAGCTTTGGTTGCTTTTTTTTAAGGGAAAACTTTGATGCTATAGCCTTTGGACCAGGCCTGGGTTTTGAAATGCCAGATGTTGATAGGCTATTTGCTATTATAGAAAAAAACAATCTTCCAACTGTTATCGACGCTGACGGTTTTTATTATTTAAAAAAATATGGACTTGATACAGACCTTGTCATCACCCCTCATCCCAAGGAAGCCGCGTATCTTTTGAATTGTGATATTGATTATGTCTTGAAGAATAGAGAAGAAGCTGCACTTGAGCTTGCCAAAAAATACAAGGCCGTTTGCGTGTTAAAAGGTAATGGGACCTTGATTGCAGATGAGAAAAATAATATAATAGTAAATACAAGCGGATCAAACGCCCTTGCAACTGCAGGCTCCGGAGATGTGCTCACGGGCATTATCGGAGGATTCTTGGCCCAGGGGATGGGCGTATGGAATTCAGCAGTGGCTGGCGCTTACTTCCATGGACTTGCTGCAGATATTTTTTCTGCCAAATATTCCAAACGGTCTATGAAGTCAGGCGATTTATCCGCTATGTTAAAATATGCTTTTAGGGGAGAAGACAATGCTTAAGTACAGAAAATATATACTAGCAGCTACCATGACTTTGGCAGCTTATATGTTGGTTTGCGTTATTTTTAAAAAACCAGTAGATTCACTTTTGGCAGGTGGCCTTGCAGCCATGGTTGTCCTTGTACTATCCTGGTTGGATTTAAGAACCATCAGAAAAGAATTTGATTTGATGCGCCAAGCAGTTGCAGAATATGTAGCAGACAAGGATGTTGACAAATTCATTATTACAAATAAAAACTTAATCGAAAACTCAAATGACGAGAGTGTAAAGTCCATGGTTAAATTAAATCTTGCCGGCGCCTATGCTGATAAAAAAGATTTTAAACTTGCAAAAGAGACTTTAGATGATATTGAATTAAAAGATTTTGGCAAAAAAAATTATGAAAATGCCGCTCTCAATAAAATCATTATTTATTATATGATTGATGAATTTGAAGCTGGGGACAGACTTTTTGACCAGGCCCTACAAAGCGATAAGGTCAAGATAGATAATCCTTTATTTAAAATTACTGAAGTTATTAGGAAACACAGGGGAACAGAGGAAGGCCTTAGGATGCTTAGCGATTTGAATATGCAAGAGGGTATTGAACCCTATAGAAATATAATTACCACTGCAAAGATGATAGTGAAGAAGGGATAGTTATGTGCGGATTTGTTGGAATTATTAATAATAAAAATTTAGATAATATAGAGGCTATGACCAAGGCTATAGGTCATCGGGGGCCAGATGCTGTAAATTATGATCACGCTATAAATTATGCATTGGGCTTTTGTCGTTTGTCAATAATTGACTTAAATGCACGCAGCAACCAACCCATGATCGATGAAAGCCGAGGCATAAGCCTTGTTTTTAATGGGGAAATATATAATTATAAAATTTTAAGAGACCTGTTAAAAAACAAGGGCCACGAATTTTCAACCGAATCTGACACAGAGGTAGTCTTGAGGTCCTATGAAGAGTGGGGAGAGGACTTTGTAAACCACCTGCGCGGCATGTTTGCCATTGCAATAATAGACGGAAACAAGCTGGTACTTGCTCGTGACCATTTTGGTATGAAGCCCTTATATTATGGATACGCCGATGATGGGGCCCTAGTCTTTGGATCAGAGGTCAAAGGCCTGGTCGCTTATAAAAATATGGCTAGAGAAATAAATGGCAATGAGCTATTTTCTTACCTAGAGCTCCAACACATGGCTGGCGACAATACCATGATAAAAAACATCAAGAGACTACCACATGGGTCCATTGGAATTGTAAATAATATAAATGAGAGCAAAGAAATAAAGATTAAAAAATATTTTTCTTTTAAGTTAACTGACGAGATCAATGACCTGGACGAAGCCGTTGCCTTAATTCAAGAGGTTGTTAGAGAATCTGTGGACCTCCACAAAAACGCCGACGTGCCTCTGGGCACATTTTTATCAGGGGGCATTGACTCCTCATATATAACGGCCCTTACCATGCCTGAATACACTTTTAGTGTGGGCTTTAAGTCAGCTGACAATAAATTCGACGAGAGCGTCCACGCTAGAGAACTTTCAGAAATTCTCGGCATTAAAAATCGAACAGAGATAATTGATCCATCTGAAGTTTTACAAAACTTAGACGATATTATTTATTACTTGGACGAGCCTCAGGCAAATTTATCCAGCATTCCACTTTACTTTTTATCCAAGCTTGCTCGTGAAGAAGTCACTGTTGTCCTATCAGGCGAGGGAGCAGACGAGCTCTTTGGCGGTTACGATGGATACAGGACTGCAGATAGTCTAAGTAAATATATGAAGCTGCCAAGGGCCCTCCGCAAGTTTAACGGCGGCCTGGCAAATATTATTCCTAACCAAAGAATCAAACACAAATTAAAAAAAGGTGCTATGGATGAAAATGAAATATTTATTGGTGAAGCCAATATTGCCGACGGAGACCAGGTAAGAGAAATAATTACTAAGGCTTATAAAAACGGTTACCCTGCCAGCCAAGAGACAAAAAAATATTTTAATGGGTCCAGCAAGATTAAATCTAAACAGCTGGTTGACCTAAATGTCTTTATGCAAAAGGATATTATTTTAAAAGGCGACAGGATGAGCATGGCCAACAGCTTGGAGGTTCGCATGCCGTTTTTGGACCTAGGAGTATACGATGTTGCCAGCAAGCTCACAGATGATTTAAAATTGCAAGCAGGCCTGACCAAGTATGCCCTAAGGATGGCGGCTAAGGAAAATTTACCAGAAGAATGGTACAATAGGCCAAAGAAGGGTTTCCCAGTTCCATTTAGGTACTGGCTACAAGAAGACGGTTTTTATAATAAATTTAAAGAAGTATTTACCAGCCCAGAGACCGCAGAGTTTTTCAAAAGAGACCAGCTAATGAAACTCCTCGATGACCACAAGGAGGGCAGGGCTCGCAATCACAGAAGGCTCTACTCGGTTTATGTATTTATGGTTTGGTGCGAAAGGATGGGATTATGAAGAGACAAGATGTAAAAAAAGAACTAACTTGGGATTTGACCGACTTGGCCAAAGACTATGCAGAATTTGAAAGTAAAAACAAATCAGCTATCGAACTTTCAAAAAAACTTAAGGGCCTAAAGGGCACAATCAAAACTACTGACGACATCAACAAGGTCACAGGAATTTTAAATGAGATGTATGAGCTCTTGGACCATACAAATCACTATGCAGACTTGACTTATTCTGTTGACAGCTCTGACGAAGAAGCCTTTAAGCTAGTTACGGAAATGAACAAAGTCAACAAAGAAGTTAGAGAAAATACAATTTTCTTGGAATATGAGCTCATGAATTTAGATGAAAATATTTTATCAGAAGCCATGGGCCAATCTCCAGATGCCTTTGTATATATAAGGGGAATCATCAAGAAAAAATCTAGAAAACTTCCTTTTGAAGTTGAAAATGCCCTTTCAAAATTTTCAGACACCTGGGCGGCTCCCTACGAAATTTCTGAAATAACCAAGAACAACGACATTAGATTTCCTGACTTTGAAGTAAACGGTAAAAGCTATCCTATGACCTTTGGTTTTTTTGAAGAAAGATACGAGGCCAATTCAGATACAGATTTAAGAAGAAAGGCTCACAGTGCCTTTTATGAAGAGATGAGAAAATACCAAGCAACCTTGGCGGCTGTTTACAATTCCCAATTAAAAATGGAAAAGGCCTTTAGCGAAGTCAAGGGCTTTGATTCTGTTTTTGATTATCTCTTGGACATGCAAGATATTTCCAGAGAAAGTTACGAACACCATGTTGATACCATTAAAAACGAATTGCCAAAGGTCATGAGAAAGTATGCCAAGAAAATCAAAGAAAAATATAAGTTGGATAAAATGACCTATGCAGATTTAAAAGCGCCACTCATGCCAGAATTTGAAAAGCATATTACTATTGAAGCTAGCAAGGACTATTTGAGTGAGGGCTTAAAAATCCTTGGCGACGATTATGTAGCTGATACTTTAAAATATATCGACAATAGATGGATTGACTTTGCAGAAAACGAAGGCAAGACCACAGGGGCCTTCTGTGCATCCGTCCACAACGTTCACTCATACGTTTTGATCAGCTGGACAGGCAAGATGGAAGACGTCTTTGTCTTGGCCCACGAACTTGGCCACGCAGGCCATGGCAGGTACACTATGAGAAATAATGCCTACCTAAACACTGAGTCATCAATGTATGTGTCCGAATGTCCTTCAACCATGAATGAAATGATTATGAGTAATTATCTGATCAAAAATGCAAATGACGACGAGACCAAGAACTGGGTCTACACACAGATGATTGAAAGAACTTATTATCACAACTTCGTAACGCACGGAATCGAAGCAGTTTTCCAAAGAGAAGTCTTGAGACTAATCGATAAGGGTGAATCTGTTAACGATAAAATTTTAAACAGAATTTTTAGAAATGTCCTTGAAGAATTTTGGGGCGACGAAGTTGAAATAATCGATGGCGCTGAACTCACATGGACCAGACAGCCACATTATTATATGGGCCTTTATCCATTCACTTATCAAGCTGGACTTTCAATTGCCACCAATGTTTTCAAAGAGCTCATGGCTGGCAATGAAAATATTTTAAAACCATATAAGGAAGTCTTGGCAAGTGGCGGACACTATTTGCCAAAAGAATGGGCCGGCAAACTTGGCGTAGATATTGAAGGTGACTTTATAAAAGCCACTATAGATTTTATTGGAGAAATTGTTGACAAGATAAATTAACACTTGACTTAATTAAAGAGATGTGTTATCTTATAGTTAGAGTTATTTATCTGTTTAAAGTATATTAATTACGGGTAGAAAACTAATGTATGAATTTTAGTTATATAGGAGGTAGAACTTTGAAAACAGACGTACAAATTGCTCAAGAAGCAAAAATGAAAAACATTACAGAAATTGCTAGTGGATTGGGAATTGATCAAGCAGATTTAATTCAATATGGCCACTACAAGGCAAAAATTGAACCACATGTATATGAAAACTTGAAAGATAAAAAAGATGGTAAGCTAATCCTAGTTACAGCTATCAACCCAACACCAGCTGGTGAAGGTAAGACAACTGTAAACATAGGTTTGTCAATGGGATTAAACAAAATTGGCAAAAAAGCAATCTCAGCTCTTAGAGAACCATCACTTGGACCAAGCTTTGGTGTTAAGGGCGGCGCAGCTGGCGGCGGATACGCACAAGTTGTTCCAATGGAAGACATCAACCTCCACTTCACAGGAGACTTCCACGCAATAACATCAGCCAACAACCTAATCTCAGCACTTTTGGATAACCACATCCACCAAGGCAACGAACAACAAATCGACGTTAGAAGAATCACATGGAAGAGAGTTGTTGACATGAACGACAGAGCTCTTAGAAATATTGTTGTTGGTCTAGGCGGAGTATCAAACGGCTACCCAAGACAAGACGGATTTGACATCACAGTTGCCAGTGAAGTTATGGCTATCCTATGCTTATCAAACAGCCTTGAAGATTTCAAAGAAAGAGTTTCAAGAGTAGTTATTGCTTACAGAAGAGACAAGAGCCCAGTATTCTTAAAAGATATTGGCGGTGAAGGTGCAGTAACACTTCTAATGAAGGATGCTATCCTACCAAACCTAGTACAAACTCTAGAAAATACACCAGCTATGTTACACGGTGGACCATTTGCAAATATTGCTCACGGATGTAACTCAGTTCTTGCAACAAAATACTCATTAAAACTTGCTGATTACACAGTAACAGAAGCAGGATTCGGTGCAGACCTCGGAGCTGAAAAATTCTTTGACATCAAGTGCGTATACGGTGACCTACATCCAGACGCAGTTGTAATCGTTGCTACAATCCGTGCTCTAAAACACCACGGTGGAGCTACAAAAGAAGAATACGGCCTAGAAAATCTAGAAGCACTTGAAAAAGGATTTGCTAACCTAGAAAAACACATCGAAAACGTTAAAAAATTCGGCGTACCTTCAGTAGTTGCTATCAATAGATTCCCAACAGATACAGAAAACGAAATCAAACTCCTAACAGAATTAACTGAAAAATCTGGCTCAAAATGCATTTTAACAGAAGTATTTGCTAAGGGCGGCGACGGAGCTATTGATCTAGCTAAAGAAGTTGTTAGAATTTGTGACGAAGAAGAAAGCCACTTCAAACCACTATACAGCTTAGACATGTCCATCAAAGAAAAGATTGAAACAGTTGCGAAAGAAATTTACGGAGCAGGTTCAGTAAACTTCACAAAGGCTGCATTAAATTCAATCAAACAAATTGAAGCAAACGGCATGGACAAAGTTCCAGTATGTATGGCAAAGACTCAATATTCCTTGTCTGATGACCAAAACCTACTTGGCAGACCAGAGGGATTTGAAATAACAATTAGAGAAGTTAGAATCTCTAACGGTGCAGGATTCGTTGTAGCCTTAACAGGTGATATTATGACAATGCCTGGACTACCAAAGGTTCCTGCAGCAAACAATATCGACATTTTACCAAACGGACAAATAGTCGGATTATTCTAAGGAGGAAATTATGGATTATAACTCAAGACTAAAAAGCGAACAAACAGATAGCTTTTTCGAAGCAATTTTAAAGCTCGAAACAATTGAAGAATGCTACAGATTTTTTGAAGATATCTGCACAATTAAAGAAATTCAAGCAATTTCACAACGCTTAGAAGTAGCAAAACAACTTCGCGAAAACAAGACCTACAATGAAATTGAAGCTGAAACTGGCGCTTCAACAGCAACTATCAGCAGAATTAATCGTGCATTAAACTACGGAGCAGACGGCTACAACTTAATCTTTAAAAAATTAGGATTATTCGAGGACTAAGCTATGGCCAATGAATCCCAGGAGATGTATCTAAAGACAATTCTTTTGCTACATCTAAGAAACAAATCAGCCAGAAGTGTTGATGTTGCGAATGAATTGGGATATTCGAAAGCAAGTGTATCAAGAGCAGTTGGTATATTAAAAGACGAAGATTATATCACAATTGAACAAGGAGGCACCCTGGCATTTACAGAGGAGGGCAGAAAAAAAGCCCTGGAGGTCTACGATAAATATATCTTTATCAAAGATGCTCTGATGATGATCGGTGTTGACGAAGAAACGGCTCATGAAGACGCTTGTAAGCTTGAGCATGTTTTGAGTGATAAATCGATTAAAAAAATAAAAGACTTAGTAATGAACAAAAGACGCTAGCTATAGCGTCTTTTTTCTTATGGAAATATATGAAGAGGCAATGATTTATATTAATTTCTTAATCACGATTATTGATAAATAAATATTCTAAATACCTCTGACTTTTAAAAGCAATTATTAACTAAAAATACAAATTTACTCACTCACAAAACTTGAAAAAGCAAAACTCTTGAGTTATAATATATATAGACCTACAAGGTGCGTTATGTTTTTTAATTCAACCGACAAATTAACTTAGGGAAACCTTATGTGTGCGACCTGGACAATATGCCTCTTCGTGTGGACATTGTACACTCGCACCAATTACCCACCTGTTCATGGCGGGTGTGAATTACAAGACGGACGGCCTATGTGGGCCACCCCTTTGGGGTGTTTTTTTATTGAAAATATATTTTTTAGAGCAAAATAAGTTATGATTTTGCTCTTTTTTTATAAATACAAAAGAAAAACTACTAAAGATTGTATATATCAATAATTGTAACCAAAATGTATTGTGTAATTGATAGAAAATAGGGTATAATATAAATGTTAGTCACAAAATCGTTTTGAAAGAAATTTTTATATTAAATTTTGTAAATTAGAAAGGAAGGATAAATGAATAACAATGTAAATTCGCCAAAAGACATAAACGAATATAAAATTGTCGTCCCTATGTCCAATGAGGCAGTAAACAAAATTAAATCAAATATTACTAAGTCAATCTTAGGAGTCTCTATAGCTGGGGTCATGATTGCAGGTGCAGCCACACAAGTTAAGGCTGAATCTGTTGAGAATCCAACTGCTATAGTTCAAGAAGCAAAAGAAGAGGTAAGAACACAATATGATCAAGAAATTGCATCTATTTTAAAAAGCAATTCCTCTAAAGACGAGGAAGCTGTAACACTATTAAATGCAACAGGGAACCCTGCAGACGAAACTTCAGAAGAATCTGAGTCTGCTAGCGAAGAAGAAGCTATAACTGAAGACAAAGGCGATATTAGCTTAAAAGATTTTATCGCAGATGATTCTTTAAATAAGTTTTTTGATTTTGATAAAATTGAAAAAGAAGAAGAAAAATTAGAAATCTCAGAAGAGAATCCAGCAGAGTCCCAAGGAGCAGGAGAAACTGCAACTGAAGAAGATAAAAATCAAAAAGCGGATGACCCAAATTATGGTGAAGATGAAGGAAAAATAAAGGACTACGATGAATCGGAACGTTATAAGGAAACAGATCTACAACCGGGAAATGTAAATCAGACACTCAATAGTACTGATAAGAATGTAGAAAAAGACGGTTTTAAAGTTGACTTTAAAAACCCATCTGCAGAATCCCCAAGTAAGACTGAATGGGGTTACCAAATTACTATCGACAAGGAGACCGGCCAAAGAACCTATACTAGGATTACTGTTACAGACGGTGGAAGGGTACCGGCAGGAACAGGCGAAAAACCTATGATGGGCCAAGGAGAAAAACTTACTCCTGAATCTCCTGAAGTAAATTTCAAGCCGACTGAAAGTGGTAAAGTGGACGGTACAAGACAAAGAAACTATAACTACACAGCCAGCGAAGAGACCATAAAGCATATCAACAGTAAGGACAATTCTTCAACTTCCTTTGGTATGAAAGACGACTATACTACAGAAAATCAAAGAGTTAAGTATTTTGGAGATAGCTTCGGTTTATCTTACATGGTAAATCCATGGCCAAATGAAAATGATAGCCTTAAGCTAATGAAATTAAATGGCAAATATGATAAAAAGGTCTTTGTACAGGGCCAAGATATCGACACCGGTATCAAGGTGGACAATATCGATGATAATGCCAAAGAAAGATTAGTAGGTCAAGTTTATAACCCTACAACAGGCAAAATTGTACCAGGAGCGAGTGCTTATATCGGAGATAATGGTAATATCCACGTTAAGTTACCGGAAGGCGCCCTTAAAAAGGACGAAAATGACAAGACTGTAATTAATGAAGACTCAATCTTCAACACACCTGACTTTAAGGCTCTGCAAAACTTAGATGTCAAATTTTTCGCCCGCCCAAGAACTAAGGCTGAATTCGAGAATGTTGCTAAAACTGGTGAAAATGACTTTGGAGAAAAAGTGGAAGGAACCTATACAGAAACAGGAGCAGGATCTGATACCATAAACCACAAAGGTAAAGATGTAGTTATCGACAAGCAAGGCATCGACCGTTACGACCACTACAACCTAATTGGTGGATTTAAACTAAACCTTGATGACACAAGATACTACAATCAGTCATTTGAGGATGGTAATGGTGATGATACAACTAAGGTGACATCATCAGCAGTAAAACCAGGCAAACCATTTAATGTAGGTATGGTAGAACCAGAAAATCCAAAAGAAACTGACAAGTCAGCTAAAGAGATGAATGCAGCTGATGAAAAGGGGGAAGCTTCTGGTAGGTTAATCATGGACTTTATCGACAAGGAAAATAAGGGCAAGGCAGAGAAAGACCAATGGAAGGTAGATGTAGACCCTCACGATATTTCAAAATTCACCATCACACCACCAAAATCAGCCAAGGCCGGTGACTTTATAGCTGTACCTATAGAATACACCTATACAAATGGATCAAAAGACGTCCACTGGTTCCACTTTGTAGTCCAAGAATCTGACAATTACAAACCAGAATACCATGCAAAAATTGGATATAATGGTGACACACTAACAAATGTGCACGAAGTACTTCCAACAAAAGATGAAACCAAGAAAAACCTACCAAAATCTTATGAGCTAGTAATGCCAGAAGATGGCAGCAACTATAAAGATAGTGCTGGAAACGAATGGACAGATATTAAAGTTGATTCAGAAACAGGTACAGTAACTGCTACAGTACCAAAAAATGCTGACATCAAGGGTGGAGAAAATCTTTTTGTCGATGTTAAGGTAAATTACAAGGACGAAAAAACTGGAGAAGCTAAGGAAGAGATTGTTAAGGCTCAATTTATAGCCAGACCTAAGTATCAACAAGAAGTTTCTAAGACTCTTACAAGTAAAGTACCTTTTGAAACAAAAGTCATTTATGATGACACTCTAGAAATAGGAAAGGTAGTCAAAACTGAAGGTCGAGTTGGAGAAACTGAAACAAGCTTTAAACAAGTAGTTATAAACGGTGAAAAAGGTATAATCAACGAAAAAGGCGAGTTTGAAAAAGATAAGGAAGCTGTTGAAGTTAAAACTACAATTGAAAAAGTTGATGCAGAAATTAGAATTGGTACAAAACCTGCAGAAACCACTGTAACAATACCAGCTGACACCGATTATGAAACTAGTGATTCTTTGGAAAAAGGCACAATGCAGTTAAAAGAAGCTGGAGAGGAAGGGCTTGTAACAGTTACTACAAGTAGAAATCCTGAAACTGGAGAAATAACTACAACTAAAAAAACAACCAAAGAAGCCAAAAAGAAGAAAATGCTTATCGGCACGAAGACAGAAGGTACAATAGTTCACGAAGGTAAAATTCCTTTTGACTATGAATTAATAGAGGATTCTTCTTTGAAAGCCGGAGAACAAGTGGTTGTACAAGAAGGTAAAGAAGGAGTTAAAAAGACAACCTATACAATTGAAAATTCACAAGTTGTGGGAGAACCGAAAGTTGAGGAAACTGCACCACAAAAGGCGATAATAAGAGTTGGAAGTAAAAAGTTCACTGGCGAAACAAGCCATGAAGTTACAGAAGAAACGAAATATTTAACAATAGTAGAGGAAGATGATACTTTACCAGTGGGCGAAACTCAAGAAACTCAAAAAGGTGTAAGAGGATCTAAGACAGTTAAATATACTCAAAAATTTGAAAATGGTGTCCCTGGTGAAATTACAGAAGAAATTGTTAGTGAAAAGCCAGCTGTAAATCGTATTATTAAAGTAGGTACTAAGACTGTAACAGAACACATTTCTAAGGAAATTACAGAAGAAATACCTTACGGAGTTAAAATTGAGTATGATAATACAATGCCTGCAGGTAAGACTCGTGTAAAAACTAAAGGGGAAGCAGGAAGTAAGACAACTGAGTATTACAGAAACCTTATAAATGGCAAGTTTGACGGGGATTTAAATGAAAGAGAAGTAGCAGATAAGTATAAGGCTCCTGTCAATGAAGTTATTCTTGTTGGTACAAAGGTAGCAGAAAATAATAAAGACTATAATAATGATGTTGATGTCGAAATTGAATATGTAAAAGATGATAGCAAATATATCGGCTATGTTGAAAAAGGTGAATTGACAAAAGGTCATGTTGAAACAAAGGTAGTAAATAAATTTGATCCAGAAACTGGCAAAATTATTACAACAGAAGAAGAAGTTGTAAGGTCGGCAAAACAAAAAATTATTGTTGGCACAAAAGACTTTACTGGAGAATTTACCCATACAATAGAAAAGACTCTCCCATTTGAAAGAGAAATTCAGTATGATGACAATATGGAAGCTGGAACACAAGAAGTTACTCAAAAAGGTCAAGCTGGACAAAGTGAACAAACTATTACTCAAAAATACAGAAACGGAGAATTAGCTAAAAAAGAATTCTCTAAAAAAGTAACAAAAAAAGAACCAGTTAAAGAAATTGTCAAGATTGGTACAAAACCAGTAAAAAAGATTGTTGAAATTCCATTTAACACAGAATATGTTTATGACAATACTATTGATGCTGGAACTGTAGTAGAAGATAAAAATCACATGGGTAAGGCTGGTAGTGTAAAAGTAAAAACTTACTTTGATAAGGAATCCGGAAAATTTGTAAGTGTTGAAGATGAAACAAGTAAAGTAGCAGCGGTTAATAAGATTGTAAGAGTTGGAACAAAACCAAATAAAGATATGTGTCCACTTCCTGAAGATCCAGATACACATGTAACTCCAGGGAATGAAGATGAAATTCCTGATTATATAGGTGGTGGAGATACTGGTACACCAGATGATAAAACACCTGAAAATCCAACCAAACCAGGCACTGAAGAATCAGGTATAGAAGATCCAGAAAAGCCAAGTGGAGAAGATCAAGATAAATCAGGTGAAGAAAATCCATCTGAACCAGGTGGAGAAACTCCAGATGAACCAGGCGAAGAAAATCCGTCAGAACCAGGAACCGAAGAACCAGGCACACCAGGTGAAGAAAATCCATCTGATCCAGGCACACCAGGCACTGAAGAACCAGGAGAAAATATAGAAAATACTGAAGCAAAAACTGAAATTGAAGGAGAAGATAATACTGGTAAAAATACAAATCCTAATGAAATTAATGAAAGTGTTTCATCAGGAGCCAAGACATTACCAAAGACTGGAGATGGCATTAACGTATCCCTATATGGATATTTGATGGGCGTTTTAGGTTCAGGTTTCTTGGGACTTGGAGCTCTGAAAAAGAAAAAAGATGAAGAAGACGAAGAAAACTAAATCTAAAAGCCTTTAAGTTTTAAACTTAAACTTAGAATTGAGCAGCAGAGATGCTGCTCTTTTTTTGTAATTGATATTAAGCAGTTGTGAATTTTAAAATATGCCATTGAATTATAAAAAAATATGAGAGTGATTATATGTCTGAAATTTATTAAAGATAAATAAAAAAATCGCAAATCCTTTGATTTGCGATTAGTCTTATATATTATTTTGTTTTTATGAATAGTTTGCCTTGTAGGTCTTATGAAATAATTTTGCCATCTTCCATTTCTATAATTTTATCGGCTTCCTTGGCCAGGTCCATGTCGTGGGTTACCATTACAATGGTCGTTCCGTTTTTGTGAGCTTGGTGAAGGAGGTCGACGATTTCACGTGAGTTTTTTTGGTCCAGGTTACCTGTGGGTTCGTCTGCCAAAATTACCCGTGGTTCGTTGGCTATGGCTCTGGCAAAGGCGACCCTTTGTTTTTGTCCGCCGGATAATTCTGTGGGCTTTTTTCTCTTTTCCTTTTTGAGGCCAACGATTTCAAGCATGTCCTCGGCAACAACATCTCTTTCTCTCTTGCTAACGCCCCTATATCCCAGGGGAACGGCAACATTTTCTATGAGATTGATTTCGTTTATTAGGTTAAAGGCTTGGAAGACAAAGCCAATTGTTTTATTTCTAAATTTGGCCAGGTCCGCATCCTTTAATTTTCTGACATCAACTTCATCGAAATAATATTCTCCGCTGGTGGCTTGGTCCATGCCGCCCATAATATTTAAGAGGGTAGACTTACCACAGCCGCTCTTGCCAATTATGGCAACGAATTCGCCCTCGTCAATGTCCAGGTCGATTCCCTTTAAGGCCTGGGTTTCAACTATTGAGTCTGTGTATGTTTTGCATAGATTTCTGATTTTAATCATTTGGTCCTCCTATTCATTTTGCAAAATTTCTATTGGATTTAGTTTGCGTGTTGCCCTAATTGAGAGGGCAGATGATATTATTAGAATAATTACTGCTGCTAATATGAGTATTAAAAATGGTTCTACATTTGTCTTTATATTTAAGCCCCTGTAGCCATTGTATTTTTCAAAAAATCTCCTCTCAGCTATATCTCCGTACATATATGCAGCGGCGACTCCAACGACCATGCCATAGAAAATTAGGGCTGAGATCTCCATGAGGAGTTCTTTTATTTGGCCTTTAACGGTGGATCCGCAGGCCAGAGAAATGGCGATTTCTTTTTTGCGGCCTTGGTGGAGGAGCAAGAATATACCCGATGTGATAACCGATACTATGACTAAGAGCAAGATGCTTATAAGCAGGTACTTGGACATGGTTTGCTTTTTATATTCTATCCAAGCTTCATTGCTGGCCTTGGGATCGTCAATAGCAAAGTTGGCATTGGGGTATTTGGATTTTAAATAATCTATTGCCTGCCATACTTCTTCGGGAGCTTTTTCAAAGTTTTTAATTGATATCCTCGGCGCTATATTATTATAGGACTCTGCCATTTTTCTATTTTGCCATGGCCTGATTATCTTATCGATGTCTCTGGAGTACTCGACAGGTACAATTATCATATATTTTCCCTTGGGCTGGTTGGGCAATAGAGATTCATTTTTGCCATTTTCATTTGTCTGAATGACAGGACTGGTTATCAGCATTTTTTCTTTGGTATCCACTGGCATGTCCATAAATTCAAACTCTTGGTCCAAAAACTTAATGGAATTTGCAGTAAAGTCTATATCCATGTCATTTAGTTCCAAGTAATGGCCGCCCTTTGCACCAAAGCTAACCATGCCATCATCTATTGTAACTTGAGCTCTGGACTTTTGCAATTTGCTTAAAATCTCAACGACTTTTTTGGCCTCTTCACCTATATAGGCCGTTCCTGCTTGGGGACTGATACCAAAAGTCTCTTTCATCTCGTCATGGCTCATAAAGACCAAGGCGATTTTACCAGTTCTGCTATAGTCAAAATTCAAAGTAGCATTTACTGTGTAGTGGGATTTTGTGTTTTTAAATATATTTTCATTGATGTAAGTATAGTCGTCATAAGTTAAATATTCAACTGTATTTGGCCTAGCCATAATAGAAGTGGTTGAATCTTCGATATATTTCAGGGTAGAGTCTAACTCTTTTTTGTCTACTATATACTGTGAATATGAATAGAATAAGAGGGCAGAGCCCAGGGCTATTTCCAATACTAAAAATATATAGAGGGCTATCCTATGATACAATCTTAAATTTACACGATGTTTGGAATATTTCATTTTATCCTCCTATCATTTCGTTAATTGGCTCTGAGGTAATTTTTCTGGCGGCTAAAGCCCCGATTGCAAGAGCTAACAATATGTTTATAGCTAGCACAAAAATGTAAAGCCATTTATTAATCAAAATTGATGTCATGTAGGATAATTGATTGTAAAAAATATTGATAGCTATAAAACTAATCAGGGTAGAGACAAGCATATATCCAAGGATTTCCAAAGTTGAATCTAACTTTATATCCTTTGGACTGGCGCCCAGACTTAAGTGGATGCCGATATTTCGCTTCCGCCATTTAATAAGACCAAAGTATAAGACTACAAGAGAAATTATAGACAGGATAAAAATTATAATTATGGGAATAATATCTTTTGAAATGGCATTCTCTACATAGAAATCCAAAAGCTCATTCCTATCCTTGTATTCTTCAACTCTTATGTTACTAAGAGTTGGAGCCTTGAAAATACGGTCTAGCTTGTGGGTTAGAGAGCTGATATCTCCCTGTGACAAATTTTTTATATACAAATGCAGAGCCATGCTAACATTTGCAAATAGGCCTTCGTAATTTTCTATTGACATAAATATGTCGTTAAAGCACTTGTATTCATCTACGATAGCACAAAGCTCAAAGTCTTTACCATTTATATTTACCGTGTCCCCAACAAAGAGATCTAGCTTATTAGCTAGAGATTCTATAATGGCAATCGCATCCTCACTATAAATTTTATTGACATCTCCATCCAAGACTACAAAAGTATCATCAATAAAGTTATCTCCAAGTCCTGCTATTTGTAAATTCATTATATGCCCATTAATGGCAATATTAGTACCTGTTGACATAGCAAAATTGTAGTCATTGTCAAACTCATAGGCCATGGCTTTTTGGACAAAGTCAGCGTTCAGTTTATTTTCAGTAGAATAATTTCTGGAATAGGACAATCTGGCATAAACTTCGTCAGGATCATAAGAAACCTGATTTAAGTATGACCGATAGTTGATGGTGGCCAGAATCGTTGAGCTGGCCCAGGTTAAAATAAAAACAGATATAAGGATGGCGCAGAAAATTGTCAGAGAAATCTGCCGGCTGGACCTTATATTTGTCTTAATTCGATTAAAATTAAATTCAAAATTTTTCATTACAACTCCTTTTGTTTAATAAAAAAGAAGACTTCAAGCAAGTTCTATTTGATTATTTAATTAATATGTCTTAAAGAATCACTAATATGATCCGTGACACACCATCCTATAGCTTCTATCAACATCTAACTTGCTATGTCCACAATTAGAGCACTTATAGTAATAATTTGTATCTGTACTATAATAATAGTCATAGCCATATGGATAATGAGCACATTTACTATCGTAAGCAAATCTTTCAGTTTCGCTACTGGTGTCGACAAGTTCAAGTGTTCCATTACCACAAGCTTGACATTGTCTAAATGCACCACGAGAAATAATGATTGGCTCATGTCTGATAACATCTGTCGTTAACTGCATACTTTCTGCCATAGTAGGTGTTACTAAAAAAGAAACAACTGCTAATGTAATTAACAAAATTGATGTAAACTTCCTCATAATACCCCTCCTTTATATTATAGTATAGAACTTGCTTATGTCTTCTTAGTTCCATGTTACCCAACTAAATTAAAAAATAAACACATGTATATATAATTAATATTTATATTAGATTCTTCTATTCATTTTGTAAGATTTCAATAGGATTCAGTTTTTTAATAGCTTTGATTATTAAAATGGAGCTGGTTAGTAAAATTATTAGTCCAGTTATTAGCAAGACTATAAAGGGTTCTATATTGGTAACAATGGTAGTTCCCGTTAAGAGGTTAGTCCTCGCTATACTAATTTGTTCCACTATATCTCCGTACATATAGGCAATGGCAACTCCCACCACCATTCCATATAATATTAATAGACCTATTTCCAAGATCAATTCTTTGATTTGAGTTTTAATGGTCGATCCACAAGCTAAGGATATGGCAATTTCTTTTTTACGACTTTGGAGTAGGAGCAAAAATATACCTGATGTTATTAAGGATACAGTTGATAACAATAGGATACTTGTAAGCATATATTTGTATATGCTTTGTCTTTTTTTCTTTATCAAATCCTTATTTATGGCTCTTGGATCGTCTAAATTGAAGTTAGCCTCAGGGTGCTTGGATTTTAAGTAATCTATAGCCTGCCAAACTTCTTCGGGGCTTTCTTTAAAATCTTTAACGACTATTCTTGGATCAATAGTTGTATATATTAAAGATAGGGTTGGATGCTTCCAAGGCCTAATAATTTTATCGATATCTCTGGTATATTCAGCAGGCACGATAATCATAAAACGACCTTCTGGTTGTATAGGTATACATCTATCTCTACTTACTCGATATGATTCTAGTTGTATTTCTGAACCAGTTGCTATGGCTATATCTTTTGTATATTCTGGCATATCAACAAACTCTAATTCTGTATTTAAATTTGGAAATTTAATAGAAGATTTTGTAAAATCTATATCCATGTCATTTAATTCGTAGTAATAGCCTTCTTTTGGGAGATAAGCCACGCTGTTACTATCAACTTCAAAATGTGGTCTCTTTTTCTCTAAACCGACAATTTTTTGTATATTTTTCTTGGCTGTTTTGCCTATATAGGCCTTGCCTGGTTCTTGGTCAATCCCAAATGTTTCTTTGAGCTCCTCTGGGCCCATAAAAATTAAGGCTATACTAAAGCTGTCATTATTAATTCCAAAATTTAGACTTGTATTGACAGTATATGATGTTTGTGTATTTTTAAAGATATTTTCTTTGAGATATAGGTAGTCATCATAGGTTATATTTTTTGTTTTGTTTGGACTAGCTGTAATCGCAGATGTTGAAGCTTCGATATATCTATTTGTTTTATCAAAGTCTTTTTTATCGTCTATAAAGTGAGAGTATGAGTAAAACAAGAGGGCAGACCCTATTGCAATTTCAATTATTAAAAATAGATATAGGACAATCCTATGGTATATTCTTAAATTAACACGGTGTAATGAATATTTCATATTAGCCTCCTATAATTTCAGTAATTGGCTTGGATGATATCTTTTTGGCTGAGAATATGCCTATGACTATTGATGTCAGTGCAGAAATAACTAGGACTAAGAGATAAAGGAGGGGTCCTTTATAGATACTAGAAATATAAGCCAAGTATTTATAAAAGATATTTATAATCAAAAAGCTTACAAGGGTAGAGACAAGCATATAGGAAAATATCTCTAAACTAGCATCCATAATAATATCTTTTTTTCTGGCGCCTAAACTCATGTGGATTCCTATATTTCTTCTTCTCCATCTGATTAGCCCAAAATATAAGATAAATATGGCTATTACTGCCAAAATAAAGACCATTATAATAGGTATGATTTCTTCGCTTATGGCTTTGCTTATATAGGTATCGAGGACCTCGTATCTTGTATTTACATTTTTTACTTTAATATCCCAAAGATTTGGATTTTTAAAAAGTCTATTTAGTTTGTGGACCAAAGAACTTCGCTCAAGTCCAGATAAATTATCTATGTATAAATCCAGAATATTGTTTTGATTGTAAAATAATTTATCATAATTATCTAGGCTCATAAATATAGAGGTGAAACATTTATACTCATCAATTATCGCTTCTAAAGTAAAATCGCTTCCATTTATATTAACCTTATCGCCCAATGATAATTTCAGCTCTTCTGTCATGGATTTTTTCATAGCTATTGCATTTTCTGTATAAATCTTGTCCATATCTCCAGAAAAAATCACAAAGCTGTCGTCTATGAAATTTTCACTTATGCCGCTTATCTGACAAGCAGTAATATCGCCGTTTATAGTGGCAGTTAAACCGGCAGTAATAGAAAAATTGTAGGGAGAATTAAAATTTTCATCCATAGTTTTCCTTATGTAATTAATATCCATGGGATTATCATTAAAATTAAACCAACCACTGAACATAAGTCTAGCGTGGGTTTCGTTTTCATTATAAGTTATATTGTTCAAGTATATCCTATGATCAATGGTTCCTAATATTATCGAGCTAGCCCAGGTTAAAATAAAAACAGATATAAGGATGGCACAAAAAATTGTCAGAGAAATTTGCCGGCTGGACCTTATATTTGTTTTTATCCGATTAAAATTAAATTCAAAATTTTTCATAACAACTCCTTTGCTTTACCAGAATAATTTACTTCTTGCTATGTCCTTACCCCATTAGATATATAAGTAAACTTATATTTATATGAATGGTAAAATTTTAATTGAGATTTACTCCATAGAGTGTGGCAATTGCGACAAGTTGTAGGGCTGTTAAAATTGGTATTACAAGTAAAAATAAAGGTTTTTGAGTTTTGTGACGGAAGATTTTCATAGATAGTGTGGCGCCAACTCCTCCGAACAGTAGAGCGAGTATAAATAAATTTTTCTCGCTTATTCTCCAACGGTTATTTATGGCTGCAAATTTATCATAGGCATAGACCGCAAAGCTAATAATATTCATTGTTATAATTAAATAAAATAAAGATTCCATACATACCTCCAAATTAATTATACTTAAATGGTTTTGTTATTTCAAGATTTGTGTTATAATTAAATCATTAGGAGGTAGATATGACAGTTTTTCCAGTAAGTAAGATTAAAAAGATTAACGAAGATGCTTATCAAAATGCAACTTTTAAAAAAGTGGAAAAAGACGGCTGCATGCCTGTTGGCGCTTATTTGACCAAACCTTATGTGGAATACATAAAGGTTGATGGAGAATTTAAGCTACCGACCAACCATTTTTTAAGGGGAGTTGTGGTTAATGATGGAGATTTAAAATGTGTTCAACCTAGGGACTTAAAGGTTGGGGACATGGTTTTAATTGGAGATTGCCCATGTGAAAAGTGCGGAATTTATAGGGCAGATGCCTTTAGCGATGATTTAGACGGCGGAAAAATGCCAATGTTTAAGGGTTCATCTGACGCTTATGAAAAACTTCTTGCTATGATGAAAGAGGTTAAGGCAAGGGGAGGCAAGATTGCTTGGGTACTTGGACCTGCAGTTGTTTTTGACTACGATACTAGAAATGCACTTGCAAACTTGGTCGATGCAGGTTATGTTCAAGTTTTACTTGCAGGTAATGCCATGGCTACTCATGACCTGGAAGGGGGCTTTTTAAACACAGCCCTTGGACAAAATATTTATACTCAAGAGTCAGTTCCAAACGGCCACTACAATCACTTGGACTTATTAAATGAAGCCAGACACTATGATTCATTGAAGGCTTTTATTGATTCAGGCAAGGTTAAGGATGGTTTTATTAAAAAGTTAGTAGAAAAAGAAATGCCAATTGTTCTTTGCGGATCGATCAGAGATGACGGACCTCTTCCAGAAGTTCGCCACAATGTTACTTGCGGACTAAATGCCATGCATGATGCCGTCAAGGATGCAGATATTATTATCACTCTAGCAACCCTCTTGCACTCAGTAAGCGCTACAGAAGTTGCTCCTTTGTATAGGGTTAAGGGCGATGAAATCTACGGAACTTATATTTGTTCAATTGACATCAGTGACTATGCGACAAATTCTGTGGTAAATGAAAGAGAAGGACAACTTGTAGATAGTATTGTTACTAACGTACAAGATTTTTGTGTAAATGTTAGAAATGCTTTAGTGGAGGAATAAATGGCTTATAATTTTCAAAAATATCAAGAACCAGATTGGACTCAAGAATTTTTAGTAAACGCCCCTAATTGCAAATATGTGGAAGCTCCTATGGACGGGGTTGCTCCAGATAACTATCATGCGCTTTCAATTTATCCTGAATACTTTAAGATAGATGGCAATTGGGTTTTGGCAGTTGAAAGTAGGATGGATACTTGTCCTATTATCACCAGCCCAACAAGCGTTGAAATCGTTGAATTTAGAAATCTAAAAAAAGGCGACAAAGTTATTGTTGGCAGGACAGAAGATGCCAGCGAAGGAATTTATATGTACACCAAGGGCTTTGCCACAGGTGGAGAAGGCGGAGACACTTTTGCCTTTAGAACAGGCAGGAGCCGTGAGACTGCTTACTCAAAAGACTATGATGAGCTTTATGAAATAATGAAGTATGTTAAATCATTTAATGAGCCAATTACATGGGTTATTGGGCCATCACTTGTAAATGATAAACGCGCTTCAAAGGCTTTTGAAAGCCTGATTAAAAAGGGCTATGTAGATGCGATTTTAACAGGGGATACTTTTGCTACTGTCGACATTACAAAAAATCTTTTTGAAAACTCAGATAGAGATTTTGATGCATTAAAATACGATGCAGTAAGCACCATTAGACAAGCTGGATCAATCAAAGATGCAGTTGACCAAGGTGTTTTAAAGAGCGGTATCATGTACACAATGGTTAAGGAAAATAAGGACTTTGTACTTGCAGCAAGCATCAGAGACCCATACACAATGCCAGAAACCATCGATAATGTATATGAAGCTCAAAACAAAATGCGCACACACACCAGAAAAACTGGCATGCTCATTTGTCTATCAACAGTACTTCATACAATTGCATCAGGTAATATGACCCCATCTTACAATGAATTTGATGGAGAAATCAGACCTGTATTTATTTACTCAATCGACTTGCAAGAGTTCTCTGTAAATAAATTATCAGACCGTGGTACCCTAGAAGTAAAGACTATGGTTACAAATATCCACGACTTTGTTTGTCATATTGACCGCAACATGTAAATTCAGATTTATTTAGCCAGGGCTTTTGCCTTGGCTTTTTTAATTTATTTTTACAATAATATTTGCTTTAAAATACCAATCTATGGTATAATGACCTCGTGTTAGGAGGTAATATGGAATTAAAATTAATTGATATAGATAAATCCTATGGTAAAAACCATGTTTTACATGGGATTAGTTTTAATGTTGAGAGCGGACGGCCCCTTGCTTTTTTGGGCAGAAATGGTGCTGGCAAGTCCACAACAATTAAAATACTTATGGGAGTTATTTCCAAAGATGGAGGCAAGATTACCCTAAATGGGGAAGATTTTTCAGCCAAGAATTTTAAGATTGGTTATCTGCCAGAGGAAAGAGGCATGTACCAAAAGGTTAAAATTTTAGAGCAGCTGGTTTATTTTGCAAAGTTAAAGGGCTATGATCCTCATGCAGCAAAAAAATCTGCTCTTGAGCTTTTGGACCGTGTTGGCCTGGAAGAATATGCCAACAAAAAACTAGAGGTTTTAAGTAAGGGTAACCAACAAAAAGTTCAAATCGCCCAATCGCTGATCGGTGATCCAGAGATTATTATTATGGACGAACCTTTTTCTGGCCTTGACCCTATCAACTCAAACTTGCTTCGCGATTTGATTTTAGAAAGGGCAGGCAAGGATAAGCTCATGTTTTTCTCATCCCACCAAATGGGTTATGTAGATGAAATTTGCGATGACCTAGCTATATTAAACGGCGGCAGGGTTGTAGTTAATGGATCAATTGACGGACTCAAAAGAAAGATAGCCGGCAATAATGTCTACATTGATCTATTAAATGTGGACAATGTTGGTGTGGCCAGAGACTTGAATGAAAAAGGTTTTGTTACATCTATCAAAGACGAAAAGATAATTGTAGACCTGACAGACAAGAATCAGGCAGAACTTTTGAATGCTATAAATGAAATGGGGCTAAAGATTGATAACTACGGAATCTTTAAGCCGACATTATCTGATATATTTGTAGAGTATGCGAGGTAAACAAAGATGTTAACAGTATTTAATTTTGAATTTTTAAACGCAGTGAGAAAAAAAGCCTTTATAATTTCTATGGCTATTATGTTTTTGTTTACAATTTTGTTTTCCTTTGTGCCAAAGCTCGTGGCCAAATTTTCTTCAGGTGACAGTAAGCCAATAGGAGTTTATTCTGATTTAGACTATATTGACGAGGCTACTTTGAAAGACGCTTACGAGTCTGAATTTGTAAAGTACGATGATCCAGATAAGATGGAAGCAGATTTAAAGAAAAACGATTTGGATGCTGCAATTTTAATTAAAGGCGACCAAAGAAAATTAATTATGAAATCGTCTTCCATGGGGGCTATGAACAAATATGAAAATCTGGCCCAAATCGCTACTAATATTGAAAAGCAAAAAGAACTAAATGACATGGGTGTTGACTCAGCTATTACAGACAAGTTCTTGGAATCCAATTATTATGAGCCTATTAGTTTGGAAACTGACGGAGCCAAAAACTTTTGGCTGGTCTACATCGCTTTATTTGTATTGTATTTCCTTATAATGATGTTCTCAAATCAAGTGGCCATGAGTATAGCTCGTGAAAAATCGGACAGAACTATGGAGCTTTTGATTACAGCTGCCAAGCCATCTGATTTAATTTGCGGCAAGGTCGCTGCCTATGGATTGGTGGGAGTGATTTCACTATTAGTACTCTATGGCGGCATGATTATAGGTACAAAATTTGGCGGAGAAACAGCCATGGATATAGTTGAGTCCTTAAACTTGACTCAGCTAATAAAGGTTGATCAAATTATAGTTACCTTTGTATTTTTTATCCTGGGTTATATCTTATATCTATTTATGATGGCAGCTGCTGCTAGCTTGGTCAGCAAGATCGAAGATGTCAACACAGCTATACAACCGCTTACAATGGTATTTGTAATTTCATTCTTCGTTTCGTTTTTTGGAATGATGAATCCTGGAATTGTTTTAAAAGTTGCTAGCTTTGTTCCATTTTCATCGCCATTTGCTATGATTGCCAGGTATGGGGTTGAAACTGTTCCTGTCATAGAGGTTATAATTTCTGCAGCAATTCTCTTTGTAAGTACAGTTTTGATTGCAAAGTTCTCAATCAAGGTCTACAAGCTGGGAAGTTTTAACTACGGAACTAAGGTTAATTTCTTTAAAAGTTTATTTAAAGCTATTAAAGATTGATGAATTTAAAATTTTAAGCAATGAAGAGCCTTCGGGCTCTTTTTTTATTTGATAAAAACTGCTATAATATGTATAGGAGTAAATATGAAGAAAATTTGTATATATTTAAATGAATATCCAGCGAGTATAGAAGTTGCAAAAGAACTTGAAGAAAGATTTCATGCACTAGGCATCGAGACGGCGAGGCATGACATAAATTCAAATGCTATATTCGAGGGTCAAGTTGATTTTAATATTGTAGTTGGTGGCGACGGAACTTTTTTAAAGGCGGTCACCCTGTCAAATTATTCTAAGAAGCCTTTTATTGGGATTAATACAGGCGGTCTTGGATTTTTTCAAGAGGTTAAGAGGCATGAGCTGGCCAGCCTGGTCCATCATATAACCGTTGACAAGTACACCACAAATCCGACTCGACTTTTAAAGTGTACAGCGTACAGGACTGACGGGTCTAGCGTAGAATACTTGTGCGTTAATGAAGTTCTGGTCAAGGGGCTTAATTCAAAAGTCCTCCACATGGATGTAATGATTGGAGACAATTTCTTGGAAAGATTTTCCGGAGATGGCCTAATTATTTCCACATCAATTGGGAGCACGGCCTACAATTTCTCAGTTGGAGGAGCCATTGTTTATCCAGCTTTTGAAATTATGCAGCTAAGTCCACTGGCGCCGATATCAAGTGCCAGCTACAGGTCACTTTTAAACTCGGTTGTAATGCCGGGGCGTTTTGAAGTTATACTATCGCCTGAGACCAAATATGAAAAGGGCATAATGATCGTTCAAGACGGGACTGAGCACTTGATTGAAAATATAGATAGGATAGTAACGACTATGTCAGATGTATTTATAAATCGCTTGCACATAGACGAAGACAGTTACTGGAGCAATTTGAGAGATAAATTTATTTAAGATTTTATTATATATAAGAGTTTTTAGGAGGGAATATGAGTAAATATTATTTAACAACACCAATTTATTATCCCAATGGCAACTTGCACATTGGTCATACTTATACAACTATTGTTGCAGATGTAATCAAAAGATACAGACAGCTCAAGGGCGATGAAGTATTTTTTGTAACTGGAACTGACGAGCACGGAGAAAAGATCGCTACAACTGCTGAAAAGGCAGGTGTGACCCCAAAGGAATTTACAGACGGAATTGTAGCTTCTACCAAGAAACTTTGGTCCGACTTGGGAATCAAATACGACTGCTTCAGAAGGACAACTGACGAGGAACACGTAAAAGCTGTCCAAGAGATTTGGCAAAAACTCGTGGACAACGGTGATATTTATAAGGCCAAGTACAAGGGCCTCTACTGCGTGCCTTGTGAATCATTTTTCACCGAAGCGCAAACCAACGATGGCAAGTGTCCAGACTGTGGCCGTGAATTGCAAGAACGCGAAGAAGAAAGTTATTTCTTTAGGCTCAGCAAATACAAGGACAAGATCCTTGAATGGTACAAGACCGCAGATATTGAACCAAAGAGTGCCATGAATGAAATGGCTAACAACTTTGTAAATGATTTGGAAGACTTATCTGTTAGTCGGTCATCAATCTCCTGGGGCGTACCAGTTCCAGGCGATGAAAAGCATGTTATTTATGTATGGATTGATGCTCTTAGCTGCTATCTAACAGGTATTGGCTATGGTTTTGATGAAGAGCTCTTCAATAAATTTTATCCAGCTGACCTTCACTTGGTTGGCAAGGAAATTTTGCGTTTCCACATTGTAATTTGGCCAGCACTTTTGATGGCTCTTGGTCTGGAGCTACCTAAGAAGGTTATAGCCCACGGATGGATTTTATTCGACGGTGACAAAATGAGTAAGTCCAAGGGCAATGTTTATTATCCAGAGCCAATTATCCAAGCCCTTGGTAGGGACGTGTTAAAGTACTTTATCCTTAGAGAATTTTCCTTTGGTAGCGACGGTAACTTTACTATTGACAAGCTAGTCCAAAGATACAATTCAGACTTGGTAAATGATTTGGGCAACCTGGTAAGCAGGACACTGTCAATGATAGAAAAATATTTTGATGGAATTATACCTGAACCAAACGAATACAATGACTTGGACAAGGAAGTTCTAGAGCAAATTAAAATTTCATCCGATAAATTCTACAAGCAAATGGATGATTTTAAATTTAATTTTGCCCTTGAAGATGTTTTTGTATTAATCAGAAGGGCCAACAAATATATAGATGAAACTGAACCATGGAAGCTGGCCAAGGAAGATACTGAAAGGCTAAAGACTGTCCTATATGTTCTATGTGAATGCATAGTTGCAGCTGCAGAGCTTCTGAGCCCTGTACTTGAAGATACAGCCAAGGAAATTTACAACAAATTTAATTTGACTGATGAAATTAAGGTAAAACCGGGTCTAAAAGTTACCAAGGGCAAGAACTTATTTGACCGTGCTGATGACGATAAAATTGATGAAATTATTAATCTAAATAATGAACTCGCCGAATCCAGAAAAATAAAATCAGCTTCTGAGACAAAAGTTGAAACAAAAGCACAAATCGAATTTTCTGATTTTGAGAAATGCGATTTCAGAGTTGGCTTAGTAAAATCAGTTGAGAACCATCCAAATGCTGACAAGCTTTATGTATTAAAGGTTGACATTGGTGGAGAAGAAAGAACTATTGTAAGCGGACTCAAAGACCATTATAAGCCAGAGGAAATCGTAGGCAAGAAGCTGGCAATGATTGTAAACTTAAAGCCAGTAAACCTACGTGGAGTTGAAAGCAATGGTATGATCTTGGCTGCAGAAAGCGGAGACACACTCTCACTCTTAAGGGCAGATAGGGATATTGATCCAGGTGCAAAGATAAGATGAGTTTGTTTATAGATAGCCACACTCACTTGGACGACCCATCCTTTGATGAGGACAGGGATCAGATAATTAAAAATTTTAAAGATGATGGCGTTTTATTCGCTGTCAATGCGTCAAGTGATTTAAAATCTTCTCTTGCCTCTGTAGAGCTTACAAAGTACGAAAATATTTACGCTGTTGTGGGCGTTCATCCACATGAGGCCAAGGACTTTAAAGAAGAAGACATATTAGAATATAAAAAGATGCTCGAAAATCCAAAGGTTGTTGCCATTGGTGAATGCGGACTGGACTACCATTACGATTTGTCCGATAGAGAAACTCAGAAAAAAGTTTTTGAACGCTTTATAGACTTTGCAAATGAAGTAGATTATCCATTAGTGATCCACACCAGGGAGGCGACCAAGGATACGATTGATATGCTAAGGGCCATTCGGAAGGGCAAGACTCTGATCCATTGTTTTACTGCCCCTGTTGAAGTGGCCAGGGAATATTTGGACATGGGTTATTATTTATCAATCGGTGGGGCTGTGACTTTTAAAAATGCAAAGCACGTTGTGGACTCCGTAAAGTATGCTCCGCTTGACAGATTGCTTTTGGAAACCGATGCTCCTTATATGACGCCAGTTCCTTTTAGGGGTAAGCGCAATGAGCCAAAATATATTTCTTATGTAGTAAAGAGAATTGCAGAATTAAAATGCATCTCACCTGAGGAAGTCATTGAGCAAACCACAAAAAACGCTAGGGAATTTTACAATATATGATCAAAGAAATTATAATAGTTGAAGGCAAAGACGATATAACCAAAGTTAAACAGGCTCTAGATGCAGATGTGATCGCCACAGGTGGTATTCATATATCAAAGCCCAAGATGGATGAGATTGTTGAAATCACCAAGACCAGAGGAGCCATTATCTTAACTGATCCCGACTCTCCAGGCGAAACTATCAGAAGAAAGCTCAAAGAGAATTTAAAGTGTCCAATAAAAGACGCTTATATAAGTCAGAGGGACGGGGTAAAAAATGGCGATGTTGGCATTGAAAATGCCAGCGCAGATGTTATTAGAAAGGCGATTGAGTCAGCCAATCCCATGGTCCAAACACAAGAAAAGATTTACGATAGTAAATTTTTGTTTGAACATGGATTTACAGGCTTGGATAATTCTAAATATTTAAGAGAAAAGGTGAGCGAAAAACTCGGCATAGGTAAGCCCAATGCCAAGGAATTTATCAACAGATTAAATTCATTTGCAATTGAGGAAGAAAAAATTCTACAAGCCATCAAAGAAGTTCAAGCTGAAGGGGGAAAATAATTTGACTAGAATTTATCATTTGAATAGGACCAGAGAAATTATTGACTCCTACGGTTTGGATTTTAAAAAGAGTCTTGGGCAAAATTTTTTGATAGACGGCAATGTTTTAAAAAAGATTGGAGACACTGCAGGTGTAAATGAAGAATCAAAGATTCTTGAGGTTGGACCGGGTATAGGTTCACTCACAGAAGAGCTTTTGATTAGAGGAGCTGAGGTCCACTCGATTGAGATCGACCAAAGATTTTTTCCAATCTTGGAAGAAAACCTAGAAGCCTATCCCAAATTTAAATTGTACCAGGGCGATGCGACCAATGATGAGCTTTTCTCTAAGGCAGCCCAAGGGATGACAGACTTTGTTGCAAACCTGCCTTATGTAGTAACGACTCCTATACTTGAAAATATTTTTACACTGGGAAAATTTAAGTCAGCGACAGTCATGGTACAAAGGGAAGTAGCTGCAAGGATGACCGCAGAAGTTGGCAGCAAAGATTATTCGGCCTTGTCTGTCTTTGTAAAATATTTTTCGGATGCTAGGGAGGCCTTTGTAGTTAAACCGGGAGGCTTTATTCCTAGACCAAAAGTAGATAGTGCAGTTGTTTATATGAAGCTAAAAGATAACAAGGACCACAAGGCTTTTATGAGGTTAGTTCACGCAGCTTTTGGCATGAGAAGGAAGACGATTTTAAATTCAATTAGCATGGGCCTAGGCGCTGATAAGCAATTAATAGAAGATGCCTTGGTAGATGTTAATATTGATCCAGGCAAAAGAGCTGAGAATTTAGGTCTGGAAGATTATATCAAGCTAGAAGATAGGTTGAAGGATATATTGTAAGTGGAGGTAAAAATGGAAGAAAAATATATTTTTAATGAAGATACTGTATACGATTTTGTAGAGATGTTAAAGGCACTTGCAGATTCAAGCAGGCTCAAGATCATTCACGCACTTATGGATGGGACCTTGTGCGTGTCAGATATTTCCGAAAAGACAGGTCTTGGCCAGTCATTAGTCAGTCACCATTTGAGTATTCTAAGAGCTGTAAGAGCGGTTAAGCCAAGAAGAGAAGGGAAAAATATTTTTTATACAATCGACGACGATCACGTAAAAGATATTTTTGTAAAGGGAATGAACCACGTTTCACATAAATAAATAATTTTTATAAATGGAGGCAAGGAATATGGCCTTCATTTTTTTATTGAGAATTTTGTTTATTTTATATTAATTAGGGTATAAAAAGAATATAGAAAAACTAGGAGGTATATGTATGAAAAAAATTGTAATTTACACAAGTGATAATTGTCAATTCTGCCACATGGCAAAAGATTGGCTAAAAGAAAACAACTTCGAATTCGAAGAAAAGAATATTAGCGAAGATAAGGAAGCTATGCTTGACCTAAGAAAACAAGGTTTTGCTGGTGTTCCAGTAATTTTTGTTGATGATGAAGTTATTTTAGGATTCAACCAAGAAAAACTTGAAAAGGCACTAGGACTATAATGAGCGATTTCAAAGTTACTAAAGACACTTATCTAAGCGAGCTTTTAGAGAAAAAACCTGAAGCTGCTTACATCTTGATGAGTTATGGAATGGCTTGCGTAGGATGCCCTGCAAGCTTGATGGAAACAGTAGAAGAGGCTAGTATGGTCCATGGTCTTAACCTTGATAGGTTAATGGCTGACTTAGAAAGATTATAAAATAAAAGCCCACGCATTTGATTTTTGCGTGGGCTTTTGAATTTTACATATTTATTAATTTTAAAATTTCCTTGGCGCATTCTGCGTCATTTTTATTTTCAATTACTATTGTATTTGCATCTGGTCTAAATTTGTAATTGTGGTCGTAGTATTTTTCACAGAGAATTTTTGCTGCCAGCTTGTATTCTTTTGATTTAATACTATTAACTACTGCTTCATAATTTTCTTTTGAAATATATTTTTCGATATTGGATAAGGCGGACAAGAGCTCGGAATCTGAAGATTGGTTTACATATTCAAAGATAAGCCTATCTACTCTATATTCAATAGGGGATTCAATATAAATCTTCTTGGCTACTAGCATCTTGTCCCACAAGTCTTGGGGAAGGACGATATTTCCGATGCGTTTACTTTCGCCTTCAATTAAAAAGTTTTTATTAGTTGAATGCCTTAACTGTTCAAAGACTAGGGCCTCAAAGGTTTTTTGTGAATGAGGTTTACCCATGCCAATTGAACCCAAGACAGAGCCCTTATGATTTGCAAGTGTCTCTAAATCAATAACTGGATAATCTTCTTTTAAAATATTTAAAATATTTGATTTTCCTGAACCAGTAGGACCATAAAGGGCGATTAGATTTATATCTTTAATTAAATCAGGCAAATTTGCATTGACTATTTGCCGATAGTGCTTGATGCCACCTTTTAGTTGGCAGACATTGTAGCCTAAGCTAAAGAATAGGGCAGCAACAGTCTTTGACCTAAAGCCGCCTCTGGCACAGTAAAAGACAATTTTTTTATCATTTTGTTCGATAATTAAATCTAAAAACTCTTTTAATTTTCTTGACCCAAATTTCAAAGCCTTTGCTTTAGCTAAGTCTTTTTGACCATTGTCATATAGGGTTCCTACAATTTTTCTTTCTTCAAAGTTTAAAATAGGCATTGACAGAGCCCCTGGTATGTGGAAGTCTTCGTATTCTTCCTGTGTTCTCACATCTATTAATATTGAATTTTTATTTATTTCATCATAATCTATAATATCGTACATAAAACCTCTAAGGGAATATTATAACAAGAGATAAATTAAAAATCAAATTAATTTTATGACTGATCTTTACTTCAAAGTTACAACTGCATCTTTTATTCTGCAAAGCTTCATGGGCACGCCTTCGACTTGATAGGGCTCTAGTACTCCTTCTACTAGAACTTCAGTCCCATCCTCAGGAATTTGCTCTGGCTTGTTTTTAAAAGAGATTTCCAAGCCTTGGGCACAGCACTGGAGGGCGTCCTTTATAATGCAGTACTGGCTCTGAACATTCCCGTCTGCGCTAGGGTAAGTGTAGAGGAGACCATTTACTCGGATGGATTTACCTGCGGCCGCATCAGGATCGGTGACAATCATATAGACAGTAGCAAATATCATATCAGCACCCATGTCTGTCAGATCAAAATTGTAGCCGTTATCGTTTTTGTTCTGTTCTTCGAGTTCATCAAGCAGGTCTTTTGTATTGGCAATTTCAATATTATCTAAATTTGCCATATCTGTGTTTTGCTCGTCCTTATTTTTATTGGCATCGAATAAAATTTCGCTTTTTTTATTTTTTTCTTTTAAATGTTGCTGGCCCATCTGCTTTCTAATATCTTTTTTTATATCCTCGCTTTTTATATTATTATTATTATTAATCATGTCAGCGGGATTTTTATTTTCTTTTTGGCAGGCCAAAAAGGCTATTAAGATTAATACAATTATAGAAATTTTGCTTAAAGTTTTTTTCATATTTAAATCCTTTTTCCGATGATGCTAGCAATCATAAATACTAGTGCATTTATAAATACAATTGTCGGACCAACTGGGAATCCAAAAACTATGGATACGCAGATTCCAAAGACTGCCATCAGAATAGAAGATATGGCTACAAAAATACTAATACTTTTAAAAGACCGGCAGATTTTTACTGCAGTCATAGTGGGGAAGACCATAAGGGCACAGACTAATAATGATCCTACAAGTCGCAGAGAGATTGAAATTGTAAGAGCAATTATAATAGCGAGCATGAAATTTAATTTTTCTAAATTTAGGCCGCTTGCCTTGGCATAGGATTCATCAAAGGTCAGCAAGAAAATTTTATTGTAATAGAAAATAAAAAATAAAATTATTATGCTTGCAAGGACCAAACATATCAAGACGTCAGTCTTTGTAAGTGTGAGAATCGAAAGTGATCCGAACAATGTCGTGCATACATCCACGGCAACATTTGGACCGCTTTTAAAAACATTCATCAATATATAGCCAAGGGCAAGGAAAAATACGCTTATCATTGCAAGCGAAGCGTCTGACCTAAAGTGAGATTTACTTTTCTTTAGTAGAATCACTGAGGAAGCGACAGTTACAGGAAGTATTAGATATATTTCTTTTGTAAGGCCGATTACAGAGGCCATAGACATAGACCCAAAGGCAACATTTGACAAGCTGGTCCCAATATGGCTGTATCTTTTTAAAACTAAAACTAACCCTAAGAGGGATGAAGATACGGCTATTAAAATCCCGCTGATAAAAGCGTATTTAACAAAGGGAAACTGCCAATATTCAATTATCTTATCAATAAAATTAATCATAAATCACCTTTGAAAAAAATTAAAGTTGATAAACATTATTCTAGGCCTTGAATAATTGATTTTAGATTGTCATTCATGTAGTCGATGTAGGTTGCTTCTTGTGCCTGGTCTTTGTTTACGCTTTCCATCGAATTTAATTTTAAAATTTTGATGTCTTTCTTGGAATTTTCTCTTATAGTTTTTGCAATTTTTCCGTCTGAGTCAGTTAGAGTAAATACAGAATTTATATTTAACTCATCCAGTTTTTTAACTAAAAATACAATTGTGTCAAAGCTGGCTTCAGCATCAGCTGAGCAACCAGTAAAGGCTGCATAATAATCTAAATCATAATCTTCAGTTAAATATCTAAAAGGAAAGCGGTCAGCAAAAACCAAGGTCTTATCTTTTGAAGAATTAATTTCTTTTATATATTCATTGTCGAGGTTATTTAATTTTTGCAAATAATTATTAAGATTTTTTGCATATAGGTCTTTGTTTTTGCTATCAATTTCAGACAATTTTTCTTCGATAGCTTTGCAAATTAGCTGAGCATTTTTTATAGACAACCAGACATGTTCATCTTCATGATGGTGGTCATGGTGGTGTTCGTGACTATGCTCGTCCTCGTGATTGTGATTATGCTCGTCGTTTTCATCATGCTTGTCCTCTTCATCGTGATTGTGGTCATGATCTGCATCTTTGTGATCGTGGTCATCATGCTCGTGGTCGTGATCGTGATCATGGTGGTCCTCCATACCTTCTTTTACTTCTTCGTCAAGAATATTGGCTTCAAGGACGTCCATAAGTTTTATAACTTTTAGGTCAGGATTTTCTGATAAAATTTTGTCAGCCCACTTATCTGAATGGGATCCTAAATATACAAACAAATCACTTTCTTTAATTTTTTTAATATCCTCTGCTGATGGTTCATAATTGTGAAGGCTAACGCCAGTGTCTGTAAGGTAAGAAATATTTACATCTCCTCCCTTGGTAATTTCTCTGACCCAATCGTATGTTGGGAAAATATTTGTTACTATATTTAATTTTACTTTTTCTTCAACAACTAAATCTTTGTCTCTGCATGCATTTGTTAATAATAGTAGGCCAATAGTTAACACATATAGAATAAATTTTTTAATTTTCATTTTCTTTCCTCCTAATGAAATCAATAATCATTATCAATTTATATTACTATTAAAAATCTTTTTTGTCAAGATAATTTTTTTAAAAAAATAAAAGACTTGCAATTTATAAAAATAAATAGTATAATAACATCATTGTTTTTAAATACGGGCCGGAGTGGCGGAATTGGCAGACGCAGTGGATTCAAAATCCACCGGTGATGAGCCGTGCGAGTTCGAGTCTCGCCTTCGGCACCATTAAAGAGGAAGTTCAATAGGACTTTCTTTTTTATTTATTTTTTTGTGGCAAACGTTAGTATTATAACATTTGCCCTTGTATTATAAAAAAATTTATGTTAGAATAGATGTAGATGAGAAAGAGTGGCCAGAACCACTCTTTTATTTGTGAGTTGGGAGGTTTAAATGAATAGGGAATTTATTGAAGCTTTAGATGAAATTGAAGCAGAGCGTGGCGTTCCTAAGGACGTTATTATTGAATCGATTTGCTCAGCCTTGGTTTCAAGCTATAAGAAAAACTACAATACTGCAAGCAATGTCGATATAGACATTAGTATCTCAGAAGATGATGGTTCTGTTCATGTTTTTAATCTGAAAAATGTGGTGGAGGAAGTTGAAGACGAAGCTACAGAAATTAGCGTAGAAAATGCTCAAAAGTATATTGCAAATCCAAGCCTTGGTGATGTTGTTAAAGTTGAAATTACTCCAAAAGACTTTGGTAGAATCGCTGCACAAACTGCCAAGCAAGTTGTAATTCAAAAGCTAAAGGACGCTGAAAGAGAAGTAATTTATAACGAATACATCGACAGGGAAAATGAAATTATCACTGGTCAAATCAATCGCATAAGGGCTAATAGCTGCTATGTTGACTTGGGCAGACTAGAAGGCGTGCTTCCATCTGTTGAACAAAGCATGAATGAAACCTATACTGTTGGCGATAAATTAAAGATGCTTATTACAGAAGTTAAGAAGACTGGCAAGGGTGCTCAAATTGTTTTAAGTAGAAGCCATCCTAATCTGGTTAGAAAACTTTTTGAATTGGAAGTGCCTGAAATTTCTGAGGGTACTGTGGAAATTTTCCACGTAGCTAGGGAAGCAGGTAGCAGATCTAAGATTGCAATCTTTAGCCGTGATCCGGACGTAGATCCACTTGGAGCTTGCGTTGGTTTCCAAGGGACCAGGGTTAGAAATGTTGTAAATGAATTAAACGGTGAAAAAATCGACATCATAATCTGGAGCAATGACATGTCCGTATTTATTAAAAATGCCCTTGCACCAGCGACTGTTACAGAAGTATTTATAGACGAAGAGGAACATTCATCAGTTGTATTTGTTCCTGAAGACCAGCTCTCACTTGCCATTGGTAAGGAAGGTCAAAACGCAAGGTTGGCAGCTAAGCTAACCAATTGGAAGATTGACATAAAGAGCGACAAGTATTTGGATGAATACAGGAAAGAATACGAGTCAATGATGGCAAATAAATCTGCTGACAAAGAAAATCACGAAGATGATTATGACGATATCTACGATGATTATGAATCTGACTATGAATTTACAGATACAAACTATGACGATGAAGACGACGTCGATTATAGTAAGATGAAGAACTATTATTCAAAGGACTACTATGATTACGATGACGAAGAAGTTACTGATTATGACTTATATAAGGACGAATTAGACAAGTTTGAAGATGTAGATGATGAAGACTTGGATATGGATTTAGACGAAGAAGATTTGTATGACCAAGACTAAAAAAGAGGTTTTAAGAACTTGTATTGTTTGTAGGAAACAATTCTTAAAGGAAGACCTTGTCAGAGTTGTTAGAACTGCGGACAGTGGAGTCGTGGTTGACAATACAGGGAAAATAAATGGTAGAGGTGCCTATATCTCAAAAAACGAGGATGTTATTAATGACAAGAGTTTGAGATTTAGGATTCAAAACGCTTTAAAGGTCAAGTTTTCAGATGAAGAATTTGAAAAGATTTTAAGCGATATAAAGGAAGGAGCTATGCTTGAGTAAAGTTAGAATATACGAATTAGCCAAGGAATTAAATATATCTAGTAAGGATATGCTTAATATGCTTTCTGCTCTTAATATTGATGCAAGTTCACATATGGCAAGCATTGATAAAGAATTGGCAGATAAAGTTATTGATCAAGTTACGCTGGCAAGAAAAAAAGTTGAAGCAAGACTTATTGAACAACAAAATAAAGATAAAAAAGACAGGCAACAAAAAGATTTTAAAAATAAGAATCGCGGAGACAATCGAAACGACAATCGCGGCGATAGAAGAAGAGATGGACGCGATAATAGAGATAATAGAGACAACCGCAACAAAGATAATAGAAATAAAAAGCCATTTAATAAAAACAATGATTTTAGGAAAGATGACTTTAAAAAAGATGATGGCAGAGATTTCCATAAGAAGCCAAACAAGAGGCAGCAAGATAAAGAGGAAAGCCTGGATACTTTTGTAGTTGAAAAACCTAAAATCAATATGAACAATAAAAAGAAATCTAACAACCGCAAATACGAAGAAAAAAGATTTGAGGATGAAAACAAGGATTTCTTTGAAAAGACTAGACAAAAAGAACGCAAGAAAAAGAAAAAGAAAGACGATACTCCAAAACAACCTGCAGAGGACTTAGTAGTACAAATTCCAGAGTCTATTACTGTTGGAGATTTTGCTGAATTAATTGGCGCTTCTTTGAGTCTTGTAATGGGTAAGTTAATCCAATTGGGCATGATGGTTACTCAAAATGAATCTATAGATTACGATACTGCAGAGTTAATTGCAGAAGAGTTTGAAGTTACAGTTGAACCTCAACTTTCTAATGAAGAAATTATTTTGGATGAATTTGATTTAGACTTTGAGGACAAAGAAGAAGATTTAAAACCACGTCCACCTGTAGTTACTGTTATGGGTCACGTTGACCACGGTAAGACAAGCTTGCTAGATGCTATTAGAAATGCTCGAGTAAGAACTGGTGAAGCAGGAGGAATTACCCAACACATCGGTGCTTACACCGTAAATATTGATGGAAAAAAGATTACATTCTTGGATACTCCGGGCCATGAAGCTTTTACTTCTATGAGGGCTAGAGGAGCTGAGATCACAGATATATCGATTCTAGTTGTAGCTGCTGATGACGGAGTTATGCCACAAACAATTGAGGCTATAAACCACTCAAAGGCTGCAGGCGTTCCAATTATTGTTGCTATCAACAAAATGGATAAGCCAACAGCAAATCCAGATAGAATAAAGCAAGAGCTCTTGGAGCAAGGTTTGACACCAGAAGATTGGGGCGGCACAACTATTTGCGTTCCTGTTTCTGCTAAGGAAGAGCAAGGCATTGATGACCTTCTAGAAATGATTTTACTTGTAAGTGAAGTTGCAGAACTAAAGGCAAATCCAGATAGACTTGCAGTAGGTACCATTGTAGAAGCACAATTAGACAAGGGCAGAGGCCCTGTTGCAACAGTCCTTGTTCAAAAGGGAACTCTAAGAGTTGGAGATGACATTGTTTCAGGTATTGCATCTGGTAGAGTAAGGGCGATGTTTGACGACAAGAATAAGCCAATTAAAAAAGCTGGTCCATCAACACCAGTTCAAATTCTTGGTTTATCTGATGTACCAGAAGCTGGCGATTTGCTTTATGCATGTGAAGATGACAAGACAGCTAGAAATATTGCAGACCGTAAGCGTGAAATGCTAAGAGAACAAGAGCTCCGCGATAAAACCAAGGTAAGTCTTGATTACCTATATGATCAAATCAAAGCTGGTGAACTCAAAGACTTAAATATTATTATTAAGGGCGATGTTAGAGGTTCAATTGAAGCGCTCAGCAATTCATTATTAAAGGTTTCAAACGATGAAGTTAAGATCAATATAATTCACACTGGTGTTGGCGGCGTAAGCGAAAGTGACGTTATGCTTGCTGAAGCATCAAATGCTGTTATCATTGGCTTCAATGTAAGACCAAGCTTGCCTGCAATTGATATGGCTGAAGAAAAAGATGTTGATATAAGAACATACAAGGTCATTTATGAAGCTATAGAAGACGTTGAAAATGCTGTTAAGGGTATGCTAAAACCTGTTATTAAAGAACAAGTAATCGGCAGGGCAGAAGTTAGAGATACATTTAAACTTCCAAACGGCACTATCGTTGCTGGTATTTATGTACTAAGCGGAAAGATTACAAGAAATGCGAAGGTTAGAATCCTAAGAGATGATGTTATGATTTTTGATGGAGATGTTTCATCACTCAGACGCTTTAAGGATGACGTAAGAGAAGTTCAATCAGGCTATGAAGCAGGTATGAGCATTGATAAATTCAACGACGTAAAAGTTGGAGATGCATTTGAAGCTTATGAAATGGTAGAGGTAGCTAATGAATAACAGAAGACAGGAAAGACTTAATTCAGAAATCATGAAGGTGGTTTCAACTGCTCTTAGGGAAATTCGCGACCCAAATGTTTCAGATATGACAACACTTACTGAAGCTTCAATTACAAATGACTTTAGCTTCTGTGATCTAAAGTTTTCTGTAATGGGAAGTGAGAGAGAAAAAGAAAAAACTATTGAAGCTTTACAAAATGCAGAAGGTTTTTTCAAAAGCCATATTGCAAAAAATATTAGGATGAGAAAAATTCCTGAACTGAGAATTAAACTTGATGAATCAATTGAGTATTCAAGCAGGATTAACGAAATTTTAAAAGGACTTGATCTAGAAGATGAATATTAAAGATAAGGCTATAAAATTTATGGAAGCCGTGAATAAGGCTGAAACAATTTTTATATCTAGTCATATTGGGGTGGATTGCGACAACATTGGGTCTGTAACCGCCCTATTTGGCGTTTTAAAGGGTATGAATAAGGACGTTTATATGCTGGAGTCCGACACGATGCCGGACGCCTATAAATTTTTGCCAAACATAAATGAGTTAAGGGATCCGGAGTCACTTGATTTTCTTCCAGATTTATATGTATCTTTGGACTCAGGCGATTTGAATCGTCTTGGTCCCAATGTGGAAACTTTTAAAAAGGCAAAGTATAAAGTTGTAATCGATCACCATGATACAAATCCTGGCTATGGAGATTTAAATATAATTGATCCAGAGATGAGTAGCACTTGCCAGCTTTTATATGAAATTTTTGAGGCCCTTGATCTTGAAATATCAAGCGATGTTGCGACTTCATTATTTTCGGGAATATCTACAGATACTGGTAGGTTTTTGTATGACAATGTCAGCCCAAGGACTTTTGAAATAGCAGGAAAATTAATAGAGCTTGGGGCAGATAGGAGTCTTGCTAATTTTAACTTGTTTATGAATAGGCCTCTTAGAAAACTTGAGATTTTAAAAGTTGGCTTGGACAAGGCAGAGTTTTTACTTGACGGTTACTTGGCCATAACTGACATTAGTCAAAAAGATTTAGAGGATACAGGGGCAAGCGTTGATGACTTGGACGAGATTGTAGCCTTTATTAGAGATACTGAGGGCGTCGAAGTTTCTGCCATTATAAAAGAATACGGAGATAATTTTTACAAGGTCTCCTTGAGAAGCAAAACCTGTGTGAATGTTGGCAAACTCGCCCAAGATTTAGGCGGAGGTGGCCATATTAGGGCTGCAGGTGCTAGTGTTTACGGAAATATTGAAGAAATAAAAGAAAAGATAATTACCTATGTTAGAGAAAACAAGTGTTGATGGCCTGATTTTAATAGACAAGGCTGAAGGAATTACCAGCTACGATGTAATTCGTAAAATAAAAAAATTACTCAAAGAGTTAAATATTAAAACTAAAATCGGCCACGCAGGTACATTAGATCCCTTTGCAACTGGGCTTTTGGTTGTGCTTTTGGGCAGGTATACAAGATTATCTGATTATATTATGGATGCCTCTAAAGTTTATTCTGGCATAGTTGACATAGGAAATGCAACAGACACTGGTGATCTAACTGGAAAGGTAATTGAATCAAAAACCGTACCAGAGGACGAAGTAAATAATCTTATAGTTAATTCTATAAACTATATTGGGAATTTTATGCAGACGCCTCCTCAGTACAGCGCACTCAAACATAATGGCAAACCCTTATATGAGTATGCTAGAAAGGGCGAGTATGTTCACAAAGACCCCAGGCCAATTAAAGTGACAAGCTTTGAGATGAAAAGAGAAAATGGCCAAGTGACATTTAGAACTGAGGTTTCAAAGGGCACTTATGTCAGGACACTTGTCGAAGATTATTGTAAAGAATATGGGGTGCCCGCAAATTTAAAGACCCTAAGGAGAGAGAGCTCGGGTTCATTGAATTTGGAAAAGACTATTGGTATTGATGAATTGAATGCGGATAATTTTTACAAGTCAATTCTTAAAATCGACGATATTAAGACTTCATATAAAAAAATAGATTTAGATAGAGATAGTGTTGATAAACTTTTCAATGGGATAAGAATTGAAAGCTCTTTAGAAGATCAAGGACCCCTTCTTTTAGCTAGCGTGGGAAAAGTTTTTGCCCTTGGTGAAATCAAGGAAGGACTTATTAGGACGATTTGTTTTTTAGGTGACAAATGAAATATATAATTACAATTGGAAACTTTGACGGCCTCCACAAGGGCCATCAAGAAATCATTAATAAAACAAAAAATATGGCTAAAGATTTAAAGATAAAATCTAGGCTTATCACCTTTAAATCCCACACAAGGTCTTTGGATTCTTTAATTCTATCGCCAGAGGACAAGCTTTCGATGATAAAAGACATGGGCATAGATGAGGTTGTGGAATTGAATTTTAGTGAAGTTAAGTCCATGAGCCCAAAAGATTTTTTAGATGCATACTTCAAAGACGCAAGGGGAATTATTGTTGGAGAAGATTTTAGGTTTGGGCAAAATCGAGCAGGATCCAGCCAGGACCTGATTGAATATGGATTAAGTAAAGAAATTGAAGTAAAAATTATTCAAGACTTGTACTCTGATGACGAAAAAATATCTTCCACTCACATTAGGAAGCTATTAGAAGAGGGCAAAGTCCATAAGGCTAGCGAGCTTTTGACTTATGATTTTTATGTTAAATCAAAAGTAGAACACGGCTATAGGCGTGGGGAAACCCTTGGTTTTAAAACGGCAAATATAAATTGGCCAGACCATATAGTAAAGGTCAAGTATGGGGTTTACTATACAAATTTTGAAGTCGATGGAGAACTTTATGATGCCATGACCATGGTCGGCGTTGCCAAAACTTTCAACAAGGACTTTTCCTGCGAGTCCTACATTTTTAATTTTGATAAGGATATTTACGACAAGGAAGTTAAATTATATTTCAAAGATTTTATGAGAGAGAATAAAAAATTCGATACAAAAGAAGATCTTATCTTGCAACTTAAAAAAGATAAAATTAAAACCTTAGAACTTGCAAGTTTATATGATAAATAGCTTTACAATTTAATATTTTTATGTTAATATATAGGCGTACCTTGACAAGGGTCTGGGCTTACCTCAGCCTGATGCTTTGTTTAGGTGGATTTTATTAGGAGGTAAAAAATTATGATTAAAGGTGAAAAGAAACAAGAAATTATTGAAAAATTTCAAAAACACGCTAATGACACAGGTTCAACAGAAGTTCAAATCGCTATTTTAACAGAACGCATGAACGAACTAAACGAACACTTGAAAGCCAATCCAAAGGACAATCACTCAAGACGTGGTCTATTAAAGATGGTTGGTAAGAGAAGAAATCTTTTAAGATACTTAAAAGATACAAACCTAGATTCATATCGTGAATTAATCCAAGAATTAAACATCAGAGGATAATTTTTAACCGGCTTTGGCCGGTTTTTTATTTGCCTAAATTTATAATTAATATTTGTAAAAAAAATCGCCCGAGATAAATCGAGCGATAGTTTTTTTATTTATAGTGTTATACCTTAGGCGTCTGATCTTGAAAAACCATTTTTCATCAAGCAGCTTGCAGTGTAGAGGACTTTATCGAGCAGGTCATCTGTTTGAGTTCTTAGTTCATCAGCAATCTTTTGGTTGGCTTGTCTTAAGAATTCTTTAGCGTCTGCAGGTTTACTTTCAACAAATTCTTTGTCAGTTTCTTTAATAATTCTGGATAAAGTTGCTTGACATTCTTGTTGGTATCTTTCTATATGATTTGAAGTTTCACTGAAGTGGGCGTCAGCTAGAGCTCCTATAATTCTATTTGTCCAATAGAAATCATCAGTAGTTACTTTGCCACTGGTATTCTTCAAATAATCAGGTGTATCCATAACATTTGGATAGAAAGGAACGACAGCATTAAATACATTTGATCCCAGGCTTAGCCATTCGATGCTCTTGATTTCATCTGGGCAATAAGGTCTGATTTGTACAAGGCCCATAAAGTTGTTACGGTTGATTCCAATTGGTCTGAATTTTCCTTTTGCAAGACCGTCAGTGTGTTTTGCATAGCAGTCGTATTCAGTACCTTGGAAGTGGTGGGATAGGGCATATTTAATGTCTTCGACTGTAATTTTTCTTTCAGGAATTTGCATCCATGGAATATCGTCTGAATCAGGTCTAAAATCAGCGTCTATACCATCCCAATAGTAAGTGCTTGGATTAAAATATCTTTGTAAAATCCATGCACGTGGTGTGTTATAAGTGTGGTCTGAGTCGCTGTGGCTACCAAAGGCATCGCGTGGATTTAGGCTTTCATCGAAGGAAAGGTCTAGATGATTTTCTTTGACAAATTCCCTTAAATCTTTTGAGCACATAAATTCTTTTTGATCAGCAAAAGCATCTTCTAAATCAAAGTGATCAAGGCCCAATTGGTTTGGCATAATTACATAGCATTCATCAGGAACCCTTCTAGCAATCCAGTGATGGCCGCCAACGGTTTCTAGCCACCAAATTTCATCTACATCCTGGAAGGCAATTCCGTTCATTTCGTATGTTCCATATTTTTCAAGTAGTTCACCAAGGCGAACAACGCCTTCACGGGCAGATTTTATATAAGGGAGGACAAGGGTAACCATATCTTCTTCACCGATGCCTCCAAATTTTTCTGGCTTGTCATCTTTTGCTGGAATATATCTTACAAGTGGATCAGCTGCCAGGACTCTTTCGTTTGTGGTCAGAGTTTCTGTAGCAGTCATAGAAACATTTGCTTCATTAACTCCACAAGCTCCCCAAACGCCTTCATCTTCAATAGCATTTGGCATACAAGTATACCTCATTGGATTATCTGGCAATTCAATTTCAACCTTTGAAATTACTGATTTATATTTTTTTACTTGGTCATCAGCTTTAACCACGATAAATTTTTTTGGATTAAAAACTCCAGAAGGTGAGTCTTCGTTTCTTGCTACAAGGGTTGAACCGTCATAGCTAGCTTTTTTACCTACTAATATTGTTGTACATGCCATTTTAAAATCTCCTTAATTTATATTTAAGTTTTTAAGGCAACCTAGTAAACCTAATGATAAGTCTTATCATTTATTTAATTATACTCCTATAAGTTTTGTTTTGCAAATAAAAAAGCCCTGACCAGCGAAAAAATATAATCGCCAAGCAGAGCTATAATTTTATTTATCAACTATATTTGTGTCAAGATCTATTACTTTTACACCAAAGTCTTTGTCAATACCTTTTACATCTACTTCTATAGTACAGTTGGGATAAGAGATTGCTTGTGTAACCATGGCGTCAGTTGGTGGGCTTATTACAAGCGGCCTAATAATTATATCTTTACCATCGTATACAACGCGTTCACATCTCAACTGATATCCTCCAGTGTTAAATTGTTTCGCGAAGGTAATTGTGAGCTTGCCATTTTTAACCTTGTAGACAAAGCCTTCATTTTTAATAGGCTCTTTAGTCTCTATCGTCTTGTAGTCAAGGGATGTTCCGGGCTCGATTTTTTCAACAGACATATCTCTAGCCTCCAAATAAACAGTCTTTTCTGGTATATCGTAAGTGATTTTGATGTTAAAAACATCAGCTAAATCTCTAAGCCTAAAGTAATTATGACCAGCAATTAAAATTGCACTTATGTCATGGTTAACATTGTCTATATCAAAGCGGGCATCACTTATATTTGCAGATTTTACCTTGTCAAGCTTTTGTAATTCATCACCAATTGGCTCATATGGATAGGCGGTAATAGCAGATATTTGTTTGCTTTTATTGTTGTAAAGAAGCTTAAAATCTTTATTGATATTAGTTAAAAGCATTGAAAAATCTCTGAGCTTTACATAGTTTTCATTGTTAAAAACTATTGAGGGCAGGTCAATGTTGGCCTGGCCTATACTTACTTTTTGTACAAAGTCACTTACCTCTACCTTTTCACCATTAGCTTGTATACCAAGAGTTAATAAGAGGGAAAAGCAGATAAGCATTAAAACAAATTTTTTGTACATAATTCCTCCTTAATCTAAAATGCTTTTGAAACCTAAACCTAAAACTTCGCTGGAGTTTTTAATCCATACAAAAGCATTTGGGTCGTTTTCTTTCAAGAAATTTTTTAATAGGACTAGTGATCTTCTATCTATAATGGTAACAATAACCTTGATATCTTGTCTTGAGTAAGCTCCTTCTGCATGATATAAAGTACAAGTGCGGACCAAATCATTGTGGATAAAGTTAACGATTGGCTCGATATTTTGACTAACAATAGTAACTTCTTTAGAGAGGTTCATACCGTCAATTGTAAAGTCAATAATGATACCATTTATAATTACAGCAAATAATGAATAGAGACCGATTTTGCTACCATAGGCTATACCTGCAACGAGTGTGATGGCTAAGTCAGCGTACAATACAGCACGGCCAAGTTCGATACCGGTAAATTTATTAATAATCTTGCCCAGAATATCTGTACCACCTGTTGAAGCACCTTGGTTAAATACAATGCCTATACCAACGGCTGAAATAATTACACCGCAAAATAGGTCGAGCATAATGTCTCCGGAGAGGGAAGCTTGGTTGGGGTACATCCATTCAAGAATTTTAACAATACCAGATGTTCCAAGACTTGCTATTATGGTTTTTGCGCCAAAGGCAGGGCCTATAAGTAAAAAAGCAATAGCAAATAAGAATATATTTACAATTAACATTATTGTACCAACTTCTAAGTTTATAAAAGATGATAAAACAATCGCAAGACCATTAGCTCCGCCAGCTGCTATATCATTTGGCATGAGGAAAAAATATACGCCAACACCTACAAGTATAATACCAATAGTAATTAATAAGTAAGATTTAAACCTTTGTGCATTTTTATTTTTCATAAAAGCCTCCTTTGTGTAAGTCCATTGTAACAGAAAAGATAAAAAAATAAAAGAGAATACTCGGCTAATGTTGAAAAAATATCAAAGTGGGTATATGATTAAAGGAGATGAAATTGGATGGATATGCAAGATTTTACAAGCTATGATTATATTAATAAAGTGATTTTATTATGATTGATGAGATATATTTTTTTGGAGATAAAAACTTGTCCGATGACTTTGTTAAAGTTATAGGAGAGTCTTCTATTTTACTTACACCCGAAAAATCCAATATGGTAAATTTGTCGGCCGACTCTATTCAAACTGGAGAAGATTTGATGACTTTATTTAAAAAGTATGATAATATATATCTTGACCTTAGGGAAATTGAAACCAATGATTTGGGAATGGGTATTTTGTCAGCCTTAGGTTGTACTTTTTATGATGAGGCTGGTGAAGAAATTTTGCCAAAGGGAACTAATCTTTATTACATCTGTAGAATTGACTTCAAGAGGGTCTTGCCTGACCATAAAAAACTCAGACTTATCTTGTCAAAGCCACGTGAAAATTGTTCCAATATAATTTGTGGCAGGCATTATAGGACAAGCCCTTTTGAAGGTGAGTTACTTATAAGATCACTTCACAATGTTATGATAAGGCTAGAGGATTGTGGCTACAATACCTTGGCCGATTTAAAAACTTTTGATTCAGGTGGGATCAGCACATTTCTTGCTTCAGTTTTAAATGAAGAGGGAGTTAAATACATTTTTGATAAGGACATCAACCCCTTAGAATTTGGGGATGATATATATTACGAAATTTTTGGAGGTAAAAATGGAAAATCATGATTACAAAGCTAAGGCTTTAAAATTGCACGAAGATTATCAAGGAAAGATTGCAGTCCATTCAAAGTATGAACTAAAAGAAAAGGATGACTTGGCATTACTTTACACACCTGGTGTTGCAGAACCATGTAAAAAAATTGCTGAAAATAAAGAAGATGTTTATAAGTACACAGCTAAAGGCAACTTGGTTGCTGTTGTTACAGATGGGTCAGCTGTTTTGGGACTAGGTAATATCGGTGCAGAAGCAGGTATGCCTGTTATGGAAGGAAAGGCAATTTTATTCAAACATTTCGGCAATGTAGATGCTTTCCCAATTTTGGTTGATACAAATGATGTTGATACAATTGTTGAAACAGTTAAACATATTGCTCCAACTTTTGGTGGAATTAATCTTGAAGATATTGGTGCACCTAGGTGCTTTGAAATTGAAAGACGATTAAAAGAAGAACTTGATATACCAGTTTTCCATGACGACCAACACGGAACTGCAATTGTAGTTACAGCAGGAATTATTAATGCTCTAAAGATTGTTGATAAAAAACCTGAAGACGTAAAAGCTGTTATCAATGGATGTGGTGCAGCGGGTGTAGCAATTTTAAAAATGTTTAGAGCCCTAGGAATTAAAAATAATATTATCCTTGACTCCAAGGGAATTGTTTACAGAGGAAATCCAAATAACAACTGGCTAAAGGATGAAATTGCAGAAATTTCAAATAAAGACAATGAACAAGGCAAACTCGCAGATGCGATTAAGGGAGCTGATATATTTATCGGCGTTAGTGTTGCAGGAGCTTTGACTCAAGAAATGGTTAAAACAATGAATGAAAAAGCTATAATTTTTGCTATGGCTAACCCAACTCCAGAAATTTTCCCAGACGAAGCTAAGGAAGCTGGGGCTTATGTAGTTGGAACTGGCAGAAGTGATTTTCCAAACCAAATTAACAACCTCCTTTGCTTCCCAGGTTTATTTAGAGGAGCCCTTGATGCAAGAGCTCAAATAACCGAAGAAATGATGATGGCAGCTGCACATGCAATTGCAGATCAAGTAGGAGATAAGTTATCAGCAGATTTTGTTATTCCAGAACCAATGGATATGGAAGTACCAAAGGCAGTAGCTGAAGCTGTTAAAAAAGCTTCAAAATAAATATAAAAATAAATTTAAAAATCTGGCTGATTGTAGGCCAGATTTTTTTATAAAAAAAGTGCTCGATTTCTATCGGGCACTTTTAAAATTATATTAATAAATAAAATAAAATTCTGATTTTAAAGGCTATAAGAGTTCATTGATTTTATCAATGAGCTTATCGATATTTTCTTCCTTTGTCGCCCAAGAAGTGCAAATTCTGTAACAAGTGTGATCTTGGTCAATCTTCTTTACAAATTCAAAGGCAAATTCGTCTTTGAGTTTTTCTACAAAAGAATTTGGAAGGATAGGGAATTGTTGGTTGGTATTTGAGTGTACTTCAAACTCAATACCCTTTGCTTCTAATGCATCTCTGACTTTAATAGCAAGTCTATTGGCATTTTTGCATATATCAAAGTATAGATTGTTGGTAAAGAGTGCTTCGAATTGCGAACCTAGCAAGCGACCTTTTGCAAGTAATTGGCCAGCTTGTTTTACACTATTTAAAAAATTAACTTCAAAATCATCTCTTAAAAGAACAATAGCTTCTCCACATAGGGCACCGCATTTGGTTCCTCCAATATAAAATGCATCACAGTTATTTGCAATTGTTTCTAGGTCTAGATCGCATCCTTCTGATGTTAGACCATAGCCGAGCCTTGCTCCGTCAATATATAAGTAAAGGTTTAGCTCTTGACATTTTTTATATATGTCTTCTAATTCTGATTTTGTATACATAGTTCCAAGCTCTGTAGGAATTGTTATATAAACCATTTTGGGGATAACTAGGTGGCAGGAAGGTTCATAGGTAACTTCATCCATAATCTCTTGAATTTGATCTGGATTAATTGTGCCGTCTTTGCTAATAACACTTGTAACCTTATGGCCTCTGGATTCTACTGAACCAGATTCGTGAACATTTATATGTCCTGTTTGAGTACAAATTTCAGTTTCGTATGGCCTTAGGACATGGCTAATAAAAGCGACATTAGTCGGTGTGCCTGAAACCATAAAATGAACTTCAGCATCAGGGCGTTTGATGGCTTTTTTTATTAGTTCTTTTGCATGAGCAGAATAAGAGTCATTACCATAGCCGAACTCTTGGCTGTTATTAGCATTAATTATATTTTCGATAACTTTTGGATGGGCTCCTTCATTATAATCACAATTCAAATAAATCATTTTTACCTCTTTTTTATATGTACTAGAAGTTTATATTTAGCATTTGATTCGTAATTTGCTTCTTCCAGCAATCATAAAGTATACTCCTTTAAAGCCTGTATGTCAACTATTTGCAAATCTTTAAGAGCATTTTATAATATAACTTTTTATTTAAATATTTACTATAAATTTAACAAAATATTTATTAGTGTGAATTATACAATATATTTTTTAAATTCATTTAACAAGAGTTTAATTTATTCTATTAAATCGCTTGAAATAATAAAAAACTTAATGTATAATAAAAAGGTAGGTAGAATATTATTCGTTTTTTTGAATAGTATTTGTTATTTATAAGGTTGAGGCTTTCCTATTCAAAAGCTAAAATTTTTTGCAAAGGAGAATCTAAAATGAAAAGAATACTCATAACCGGAGCGTTGGGTCAAATTGGAACGGAGCTAGCTTTGTATTTAGCCGATATTTATGGCAAAGAAAATATCTTGGCAACAAATCGCTCTGAAAAAAACTTGGAAGACATTGGTGACATTAGATTTGAAAAATTGGATGTTACAGATGCACAAAGATTGCATGATCTTGCCAAGGACTTCAAGGCTGACACAATTATTAACTTAGCTGCTATCCTATCAGCTAGAGGAGAAACAATGCCACAACAAACATGGAAGGTTAATGTTGATGGTATTGTAAACACACTTGAAGTTGCCAGAGAACTAGGAACAAAAGTTTTTGTTCCATCATCAATCGCTGCCTTTGGAGAGGGTACACCACTTGACAATACACCTCAAGATACAATTCAAAGACCAAGCACTATTTATGGTGTAACAAAGGTCGCTGGAGAATTGTTATGCGATTACTACTTCCACAAGTATGGAGTAGACGTAAGAGGAGTTCGTTATCCAGGAATCATTTCTCACCAAACTTTACCGGGAGCAGGTACAACAGACTATGCTGTTCATATTTATTATGACGCAGTTAAAAAAGGAGCCTACACTTCATATATAGCTGAAGGCACACACATGGATATGCTTTATATGCCAGACGCTTTAAAGGCTGTTGTTGATTTAATGGAAGCTGATCCAGCAAAATTAAAACATAGAAATGCATTTAATATCACAGCTATGAGCTTGACCCCTGAAATTTTAGATGCAAGCATCAAAAAACATATGCCTGACTTTAAACTTGACTATGATGTAGATCCAGTTAGACAAGCAATCGCTGAGTCTTGGCCAAATTCGCTAGATGATTCATGTGCTAGAGAAGAATGGGGATGGAAACCAGAATACGACCTAGATAAAATGACAGCAGATATGTTAGAAAATCTAGAAAAAAAATTAAAATAAAAAAATTGTAAAACACAAGGAGGAAACATGAGCGTTCACGATTTAAAATTCTTACAAGAAAAAGTTGACCAACTTAAAAAAGACGGAGTTTACCGTAAGCTACCTGTATTGGAAGGAAAGAACTCATCAACAATCAAACTTGACGGCCATGAAATGGTTAACCTGTCATCAAACAACTACCTTGGCCTTGCCAATCATCCTAAGCTAAAAAAAGCTGCTCAAGAAGCTATTGAAAAATATGGCGTTGGAGCAGGTGCAGTTAGAACAATTATCGGTAATATGGACTTGCACGAAAATCTTGAAAAGAAATTAGCAGAATTCAAGGGAACAGAAAGAGTTTTCATTTACCAATCAGGCTATGACTGCAACATCGGAACTATTCAAGCTATTATGGAAAAGGGCGACTTGATTATTTCAGACGAATTAAACCACGCTTCCATTATCGATGGTATCAGAATGACAAAGGCTGATAAGGCGATTTTCAAACACTCAGACATGGAAGACCTAGAAAGAGTCTTAAAAGAAAATCAAGGCAAATACAAAACAACACTTATTATTACTGACGGTGTATTCTCAATGGACGGAGACTTAGCAAAGTTACCTGAAATTGTAGAATTAGCTGAAAAATATGACGCTTTAACCTATGTTGATGATGCTCATGGTTCAGGCGTTATGGGTAAGCACGGTGCTGGTACAGTTGACAATTTTGATTTGAACGATAAAGTTGATTTTGTTATTGGTACACTCTCAAAGGCTATTGGCGTAAAAGGTGGCTATGTTGCATGTAATGAAGTCGCTTATGAATGGTTAAACCACAGAGCAAGACCAGTTTTATTCTCAACAACGCTTTCCCCAGGGGATACAGCTGCATGTATGGCATCAGTTGAAATCCTAATGGAATCAGATGAACTCCAAAAGAAACTTTGGGACAACGCCAAATATTTCAAAGAAAGATTGGGCAAACTAGGTTTCAACACAGGACATTCAGAAACTCCAATCACACCAGTTATCATTGGTGATGAAGCAAAGACCATGGAATTCTCAAAGAAATTAAAAGAATACGGCGTATTTGGTTCAGCTATTGTTTTCCCAACAGTTCCAAAGGGAACAGGCAGAATCCGCTGCATGATTTCTGCTGCTCACAGCAAAGAAGAACTAGACAAAGCTGTTGAAGCTTTTGAAAAAGCTGGCAAGGATATGGGAATCTTATAATAACAAATACTATTTTAGGAGAGAGATTTTAAATCTCTCTCTTTTTTTATTTTTTTAATTAACATTTGACCAGAATTAAAAATCAAGCTTAAATTTATTTTTTAATTTTACATTGAAAACTATCCCTATATCTGTTAAAATGATGGGTGGAGGTAGGCATGGATTTATTTGAATACAACAGGCAAAATCAAAGAGAAAAATTTGCTCCCTTAGCTGAAAAGTTAAGGCCAAAAACTTTGAATGATGTTCTAGGACAAGATGAAATAACAAAAGATGGCGGTATGATTAAAAATGCTATGAAGACAAATAACCTGCCATCTATTTTATTATACGGGCCACCGGGAACAGGCAAGACTACAATTGCAGAGATAATTGCCAAGGAAATGAATATGAATTTCTTTAAGGTTTCTGCAGTTAGCTCAGGAATTAAAGAACTCCGTGAGGTGGTTGAAAAATCTGCAGAAAATTTGCGGATGAATATGGGTAGAAGTATTTTATTTGTAGACGAGATTCACAGATTTTCTACTTCTCAACAAGATTTTTTGCTTCCCTATGTAGAGGCTGGTGACCTTGTACTGATTGGGGCCACTACTGAAAATCCATTTTTTGCAGTTAACAAGGCTCTGATTTCCAGATTGATCTTAATTGAATTAAAATCTCTAAATTCAGAAGCACTTGAAGAGCTTTTAGACCGTGCTCTTAATTTATATTCTAAAGAAAATAATTTAACTATAGAAATAAGTCCAGAGGCCAAAGAGTTTTTGGTTAAGCGCGCTGACGGTGATGCCAGGAGGCTCATAAATAGCTTTGAAGTTTCGGTTTTAAATGGAAGACACGAAAAGGATAAGATTTATATTGATGAACACACAGTCAGGGATAATTTTATGAATGCGACTCTAAAATATGATTCAACTGATGAGCATTATGATACGATTTCTGCTTTTATAAAATCTATGAGGGGTAGTGACCCAGACGCGGCCATATTTTATTTGGCCAAGATGCTTTTGTCTGGAGAAGATCCAAGATTTATTGCCAGACGCATGGTGATATTTGCAAGTGAAGATGTTTCAAATGCAGATCCAATGGCTCTAAGCGTAGCGACCAATGCCTTTTATGCAACAACAGTTATAGGCATGCCGGAGGTCAGAATCAATTTGGCCCAGGCTGCAGTTTATTTAGCCTGTGCACCAAAAAACAACAGTTCATATTTGGCAATTAATGAGGCCATGAGTTTCATTAGAAAAAATGGTTCATATAAAGTTCCAAGTCATTTGAGAGACGCCCACTATCAAGGTTCTGAAAAGTTAGGAGTTGGTGGATATATTTATCCCCATAGTTTTGAAAATGGATATGTAGACCAGTCTTATTTACCAGATGAAATTAAGAACATAAAATTTTATGAGCCTAAAGATATAGGATACGAAAAAGAAATGAGTAAATACTTGAGGAGGATAAAAGGGGAAGATGAGTAAATTTTTAAAGAAAAAAGGCGTTAATATTTCAGCTAAAATATATTTTATAGACACTTTAAGTGCTATGGCTATGGGTTTATTTTGCTCGCTCTTGGTGGGAACAATTTTAAACACCATAGGCACGCAATTTAATATTGAAATCCTATCAACTACTATTTGGGATGCGGCGAAATCAATGACGGGTCCTGCCATTGCAGTCGCAGTTGCCCATGCTTTGAAGGCACCAGCCCTTGTAATTTATTCATCTATAATAACTGGCTATATAGGCAATGAAATGGGTGGTGCAGTTGGAGCATGGTTTGCGGGAATAATTGCTGTTGAAGTTGGTAAACTTGTGGCAGGTGAAACAAAAGTTGATATATTGGTTACGCCAATTTGCACAATACTTATGGGAACCCTAGCTGCAATTACAATTGGACCTGTACTTTCAAAGGTCATGGTTAAATTGGGTGAGCTTGTTATGCTAGCTACAGAAATGAGACCATTTTTTATGGGCATAGTCGTATCAGTAATTGTTGGAATGGTTTTAACACTTCCTATAAGCTCAGCTGCCTTATGCATGATGATTGGATTATCCGGCCTAGCAGGAGGGGCTGCAACAGCTGGTTGTTCAGCGCAGATGATTGGCTTTGCAGTTATGAGTTACAAAGAAAATGGAATTGGTGGTTTAATTAGCCAAGGGCTTGGCACTTCCATGCTTCAAATTCCAAATATAATTAAAAATTGGAAGATATGGATTCCACCTACAGTTGCCGCTGCTGTTACTGGACCAATCTCATCTGTTGTCTTTAAAATGACCAACATACCAATCGGATCGGGCATGGGAACATCTGGCCTAGTTGGACAAATTGGAACTATTACATCTATGACTGCTGATGGAGTGGGCCCAAGCAAAATTTATCTCTCAATTGCCCTTGTTCACATTATTTTGCCAGCTATAATATCACTTTTTCTTTGCAATTTGCTTAAGAGCATTGGATGGATAAAAGAAGGAGATTTAAAATTATAAATTTAATATAAAAAATATTAAAAACAATTGAATTTCAAAGACTTTTTATGTTATTATATATCTTGTGTAAAGGATGTGAAATATGATTTATTTTGACAATGCTGCAACCACAAAGCCATCGAAAAATGCTGTGGATGCATTTTTAAAATCTTGTGATGTATACTGGGCAAACCCTTCGGCCTTGCATAGCTTTGGCGAAGAGGTTTTCTTTGAGTTAAAAAAATCCAGAGACAATATTAAAAACTTACTTAATATTAAAAAAGGCGAAATATATTTTACGTCATCAGCCACTGAGTCCATTAATTTATTTTTCAAGGGGCTTTTGAAAAAAGGAGACCATTTAATTATTTCCGAATATGAACACTCAGCTGTATATGAGTCAGCCAAGCTCTTTGAAAATGAAGGTGGAGAAGTTACTTATTTAAAAGCAAAAAATGGTATTATAGATCCAGAAGATGTCAGGTCAGCCATTAAAGATAACACAAAATTAGTTGCAATTATGTTTGTCAATAATGAAATTGGAGCCATTAATCCTGTTCAGGAAATTTCCAGGCTAATTAAAAATACAAATCCTAATACAAAATTTTTTGTAGATGGAGTCCAAGCTGTGGGCAAGACACATGTAGATTTAAACGAGCTAAATTGTGATGGCTTTACGCTAAGTGCCCACAAATTTCACGGCTTAAAGGGGACCGGGCTCTTGTATGTAAATGACACTCACATTCATCCGCAAATTTTGGGCGGCGGACAAGAGTCTGCTATGAGGTCAGGAACAGAAAATGTTGGAGGCATATTTGCACTTGATGCAGCCCTTGCTGACGCTGTGAATAATTTAGAAAAAAACATCGACTACGTAGGATCTATAAAGCAAAGATTTATAGATAATTTAAAAGATTTTCCAGGAGTAAGGATTAATTCACCGGAAAATTCTGTTCCTAATATTTTAAATATCAGCTTCAAGGGCATAAAGGCCGAAGTCTTGGTACACATGCTTGAAGAATCTGAAATATATGTAAATACAAGTTCTGCTTGCAGCAAGAATGGTCATAAAAAATCCAGGACTCTGCTAGCTCTCGGTCTTTCGGATGAAGATATCAGGGGAGCACTTAGGTTTTCATTTTCAGATTACAATAGTCTTGAAGAAGTGGATTTTGCATGTGAAAAAATAAAAGAAGCTGTTGAAAGGATGAGATTAATATTATGAGAAAATGCATATCTTTAAGTTATGGTGAGATTGCTCTAAAAAAAGAAAACAGGCCATACTTTGAAAATATCCTAATAAAAAACATCAAAACAGCCTTGAAAGATTTGGATATTTCACTTAAAAAAGACCAATCTAAAATCTATATTTATACTGAAGTATATGAAAAAGCCATTGAGCTTTTAAAACCAATCTTTGGAATTTCCTATATTTCTTTGCAGTTTGAAACTGACCAAGATATGGATTCTATTTATGAAACTGCTATTGCAGCTATGGATTACGAAAGGGATAACTCAGTTGTCAAAACTTTTAAAGTTGAGACCAAAAGGGCAGATAAAAAATTCCCCCTAAAGAGCCCTGAAATTTCAAGACTGGTTGGAGGTCATATCCTAAAACATTATAAGGATTTAAAAGTAGATGTAAACAATCCAGATATAATTATAAGGGTTGATATTAGAAAAAACGCCTTTGTATCTGGCAATCGTATAAAAGCCATGGGCGGTATGCCCGTTGGATCAAATGGAAGAGCCTTGTCGCTTTTGTCTGGTGGTATAGATTCTCCAGTTGCGTCAATACTTGCCATGAAGCGTGGACTTTCTTGTGACTTTATACATTTTCACTCTTATCCATTCACAAGTGCTAAATCTTTTGACAAGACAAAAGATTTAGCTATTTTATCATCAAAATACCAGCCACACGCTATGTTATTTTCCTTTAACCTAGTTAAGATTCAAGAGGAAATAACTAAGAATTGCGATATAAGATTTACTACAATTTTGCAACGCAGGTCAATGATTAGGCTTGCTACAAGACTTTGCAAGGACCTCACTAGGTCTGCACTTGTTACAGGTGAAAATCTGGGTCAAGTGGCCAGCCAAACCTTGTCTGGCATGAGCGTTGTAGACCCTGTTACAGATTTAATGATACTAAGGCCACTTATATGTTTTGACAAAAACGAAATAGTGGAATTGGCAAGACAATATGGAACTTATGAGACCTCAATTCTTCCATACGAGGACTGCTGTACAGTTTTCGTAGCCAAACATCCAAAGACAAATCCAACCTTAGACCAAGTTTTGGCTGAGGAAGCAAAAATATATTTTGCAAGTCTTGAGGATGAAATTTACAAGAGCAGGGAAGAAAACTTAATTAAATAAAATTTATTGATTGCTGGAAAGAGGATTATATGCAATAAAAAAGACCCTTTCGGGTCTTAGTCTTAAGCTTGCACTGCAAGCTCTTCAGCTATATATTGGTCAAGTTCGGCTTCATCAAAAATAAGCCTTTCATTGTCGCCAATAGCTAAGCATGGTAATCCTAGTTTTCCAGATTCAATTACCGGTTTAAATTCTGGAGCATTCTCTCTTAGGGCTAAATATTTTTTGAGAAAGCCTAGGGATGATGTGATATCTAGGTATAAGAACCTTATACCAGCCTTTTCAAGTTTTTCCTTGAATGGGCCACAGCTAACTCACATGCTGCTACCATATACAATTTTCTTTTGCATTTTTGCCATTGTTAAACACCTCCAGAAATATTATACCACAATTAATTATATATAAAACTTTAATGATAATTTTTATAAAAAAGGAAGTGATAAAATGTCTGAAAAATTTTTAAGTTTACAAAATATTCATAAAGAATACGATGGACAAATCGTACTCGATGATTTAAATTTGGACATCAAAGAAGGGGAGTTTATAACTCTATTGGGGCCTTCAGGTTGCGGCAAAACCACAACTTTGCGTATGATTGGAGGGTTTATTCAACCAGATTCTGGCCAAATTCTCTTTGAAGGTAGAGACATAACTCACCTAAAACCTAATGAAAGAAAAGTAAATACTGTTTTCCAAAAGTATGCACTATTTCCACACTTAGACGTTTTTGAAAACATAGCCTTTGGTTTGAGACTTAAAAAAGTTGATGAGGCAACTATCAAGAAAAAAGTTTCAAGAATGCTTGACTTAGTAAACTTATCTGGTTACGAGAAGAGGGCAGTTACATCACTTTCAGGAGGTCAACAACAAAGAATTGCTATAGCCAGAGCTCTGGTTAATGAACCAAAAATTTTACTTTTAGACGAACCTCTTGGAGCTCTTGACAATAAATTGAGAAAGGGCATGCAGACCGAACTTATTAACATGCAATGGGAACTTGGCATTACCTTTGTTTTTGTTACCCACGACCAAGAAGAAGCCCTTTCAATGAGCGATCGTATAGTAGTTATGAACGATGGAAAAATTGAACAACTTGGCAAGCCAATAGACATTTATAATGAGCCTGCCAATGCTTTTGTTGCAGACTTTATTGGCGAAAGCAATATTTTTGAAGGCGTCTATAATGGAGATTATAGTGTTACCTTTGCTGACCATGCCTTTAAATGTGTTGATAAGGGTTTTGCAGCTGGCGAAAAAGTTGATGTTGTTCTTCGCCCGGAAGATATTATTATTTCTAAAACAGATAACGGCAAGGTCAAAGGTGTTGTTGAAAATGAAATCTTTAAAGGTGTTCACTATGAAATACTCGTAAATGTTGATGGTGAAATATGGAAGGTTAAGTCAACCCTATCAAGCAGTGAGGATTCTACAGTTTGGTTAGACGTTGACCCAGAAAACATCCATGTTATGAGGAAGTAGCAATGAGAAGACTGAACGTAAATAAAATTATTTATACATTTTGGTCATTGCTCTTCATAGTAATACCTGTAATTTTAATTTTATATCTGGGCTTTACAGTTACAGACAATGGTGTAACGAGCTTTTCACTTTCTAACTTCAAGAGATTTTTTGAACCAATTTATTTAAATATTCTTTGGAGGAGTTTAAAGCTTGCTTTTTATTCAACTCTAATTTGCTTGATAATAGGCTATCCATTTTCATATTTTATTGCTGAGTCTCCAAACAAGGAAAATTATATTTTATTTGTAATGATCCCAATGTGGATGAACTTTTTGCTAAGGACCTATGCCTGGATAACCCTTTTGGGAAGAAATGGTATTATAAATAAATTTTTGGTCAGCCTTGGCTTTGCAAAGATGGAGTTAATGTATAATGACTTTGCAATAATGATTGGTATGATATATAACTTTTTACCTTTTATGATTCTACCTATTTTTACAGCTATTACTAAACTTGATCCTTCATTAATAGAAGCTGGTTATGACTTAGGTGCAAGCAAGAGGCAGGTTTTTAGAAAAGTTATTTTCCCATTGACTAAAAGTGGAGTCTTAACTGGTATAACCATGACTTTTATTCCTGCAGTTTCAACCTTTGTTATATCCCAATTACTAGGCGGTAACAACTTTAACTTAATTGGTAATATCATCGAGCAACAATTCAGATTTACAGGAGACTGGAACTTTGGCTCGGCCATAAGTATTGTCCTTATGATTATTATATGGATTCTAATTAAGCTGTCCGATAACAAGAAAACTGAAAATAAACTTGAAGGAGGTATAATCTAATGAAAAACTTTTTGAAGAAATTTTATACCTACTTTATTTATTTTTTCTTTTATATGCCGATTATTGTCTTAATTGTATACTCATTTAATGCCACCAAGTCACGAGTAGTCTGGGGGGGCTTTAGCCTAAGATGGTACAAAGATCTATTTCAAAACAGGCAAGTACTCATGAGTTTTTACAATACATTTTTTATTGGTATTGTTTCTACTGCAATTTCTACTGTAATTGGAACTATTGGCGCAATAGGATTATATAGCTCCAAGGGAAGATTTAAGAGCCTAATGCTCGATATAAACTACCTGCCCATACTAAATCCTGATATTGTTATTGCAGTTAGTCTAGTAGCTCTATACAATTTCTTAAGGATTAGATTTGGATATGTAACTATTATTCTTAGCCATGTTGCATTTCTAACCCCTTATGTATTATTTAATGTAATGCCAAGGCTTTACAGCATGGATCCTAACCTATACGAGGCAGCCCTTGATTTGGGTGCCAACAGGAGGCAAGCCTTTTTTAAGGTCCTCTTGCCTGAAATTAAACCGGGCATTTTAAGTGGGGCCTTGATGGCATTTACACTTTCAATTGACGATTTCGTTGTAAGTTTTTTCACTACAGGCAACGGAATCCAAAATATTTCTATAACCGTATGGTCAATGGCTAGACGCGGGATTAATCCAGTTATTAATGCTTTGTCCGCACTTATGTTTGTCATTATGGTTTCACTTGTAGTGGTTATTAATTTAAGAAATAAAAAGGAGAAAGAAGACCAACTTGGAAAAGCTAAGAAAAACTAATATTATTTTTATGATTATAGTTATAATTACTTCTGCATTTTTATTGGTTTGCCAAGGGCAAGACCAAGGAAAAGATGAAAAAGAACTTGTAATTTATAACTGGGGCGACTATATGGACCCCGCACTTATAGAAAAATTTGAAAAGCAAGAGGGCATAAGAGTTATTTACAATGAATATGCCACTAACGAAGACTTGTTTGTAAAATTAAAAAATTCCAACGAGCAGATCGATCTTATAATTCCATCAGATTATATGCTTGAGAGACTTATAAAAGAGGATTTAATACAAAAGATAAATAAGAACAATATTAAAAATCTAAAAAATGTAAATCCAATTTTTATAAATCAAGAGTGCAATCCAAACGGGGACTACGGCGTTCCTTATCTCTGGCAAACAGTAGGGATTATATACAATTCTGAAAAATATCCGGACGGCCTCCATGCATGGGCAGACTTGTGGAATGAAAAATATGATAAGGATATGGTTCTCTACAATGCTCAAAGGGATGTCTTGACAATAGCCTTAAAAAAGCTGGGCTATTCTATTAACACTGATAATATTTCAGAGTTGAAGGAAGCAGAAGAAGAACTCTTGAAGCAAAAAGAGATTAATTATGCTTACCTTGGAGACGAAATCAAGGACGTACTTGTAAATGAAGACGCTGGCATAGGCGTTGTTTACTCTGGTGATGCTGGTATTATTATGAGCCAAAATAGCAAATTTAAATTTGTTATTCCAAAGGAAGGCTCAAATATGGCCATTGACTTTATGGCAATTCCCAAAAATGCTGAACACAAGGAAATAGCAGAAAAATTTATTGACTTCATGCTTGAGGAAGAAAACGCACTTCAAAACACAGAATATCTTATGTACAACACGCCTATTGACAGCGTCAAGGAAAAGCTGCCAAAAGAGATATTGGCCTATGACTTGTATCCATCTGAAGATGAGTTAAGGAGGCTCACGGTTTACAAGGATATGAGCAAGTACAACAAAATTTACGACCAAATTTGGACAGAAATAACTTCTGGCTTATAAAGAGTCATTTATAAAAAAAGGGGGGTAAATTGAAAAGAATATTAAGAGTAATTTTAATTGCAATATTAACTTTATTTGTCCTAAGCGGATGCTCGTCTTCTAAAGAAAAACTATATGTTTTTAATGTTGGAGACTATATGGATATGGATCTTATTAAAGAGTTTGAAGAAGAGTTTGATTGCAGGGTTATTTATGAAGAATTCGCTTCAAATGAGGACCTTTTTGTAAAGATAAAAACATCCAAACAAGCTTATGATGTAATTTTCCCATCAGACTATATGCTTGAACGCCTTGTAAGCCAAGACTTGGTTCAAAAGCTTGATAAGGACAAAATTGAAAATTATAAATATATTGACGATTATTATTTGAATAGAGATTTTGATCCAAACAACGATTTCTCACTTCCATACATGGCAGGGACTGTTGGCATAGTCTACAATGCAGAAAAATATCCTGAAGGGATTCATAAATGGGCCGACCTGTGGGACGAAAAGTATGAAAGGGATGTTGTCCTTTACTATTCACAAAGAGACGTGCTCATGGTTGCCTTAAAAAAACTTGGCTATAGTATGAATACTCAAAACCCCGCTGAACTTGAAGCCGCAAAAGAAGAACTCATCAAGCAAAAGCCACTAATATATGGATATTTAGGCGATGAAATAAAAGACATATTGGTTGCAGAAGACGCCAATATCGGAGTTGTATATTCAGGTGATGCTGGAGTTATAATGTCACTCAATGATGATTTTAAATACTCCATCCCAAAAGAGGGGACTAATCTGTGGATAGACTTAATGGCGATTCCAAAGAGCGCTCAGAATCCAGAACTTGCTTATGAGTTTATAAACTTTTTATTAAGACCTGATATTCAAGCTAGAAACGCAGAGTATCTTCAATATTCAACAATTTCATCAGAGGCCAAGAAGATGCTTCCAGATGAAATTAAAAATAATCCAGCCCTATATCCACCAGAAGAAGATCTAAAGAACACAGAAGTATTCACAGATCCGACTGAAGTTATTGACCTATACGATAGAATATGGACTGAGGTTTTATCTGGCCTATAAATAACTTTGACCGCATTTACTTGCGGTCTTTTTTTATAATATATTGATGATAGAATTAATTTGTGGCTTTAATTTTTATAAAACAATTCCAAATCCAATGATGATTAACACACGCATTTGTGTTTTTTTATATACACATGGGTATAAATAATCAGAAAATCAAGACGAAGAGGTGATTAAATGTTTAAGGATAAAAAACCTTTATATATTTATTATAGTATAGTTATCGCACTAATGCTTATTTTTAATTTAGTCCTCCTTCCATATATGCAAACAAAAAAAGTGGAAGAAGTTGGTTATTCAGAATTTTTAACCATGCTTGAAGAGGATAAAATTAAAAAGGTAGAAGTTCAAGATAGACAAATACTATTCACAACACTAAATGAAAAGAATGAAGAAGTTATTTATAAAACCGGACCTTTTAGAAATAATGAATTAGCCAAGATGTTACAAGATAAGGGAGTGGAATTTGGCAGCCCAATAATTCCTGAACCAGGAATTCTTGCTAGCATTTTGAGTTGGGTACTCCCACTTGTATTATTTATTTTTGTTGGTCAGTTACTTAGCAGGCAAATGCTAAAATCCATGGGCGGCGGCCGCGGCACTATGAGTTTTGGCAAATCAAATGCAAAAGTTTATGTAAAAGCTGAAACGGGAAAGACCTTTGCCGACGTTGCTGGTCAAGATGAAGCCAAAGAAGCCTTGAAGGAAATAGTTAGCTTCCTCCACAATCCAGCCAAGTATGCAAGTATCGGTGCAACCATGCCTAAAGGTGCACTTTTGGTTGGCCCTCCAGGAACAGGTAAGACCTTGCTAGCTCAAGCTGTTGCTGGCGAAGCAAATGTACCCTTCTTCTCTATATCTGGCTCGGAATTTGTAGAGATGTTTGTCGGTATGGGTGCAGCTAAAGTTAGAGACTTGTTTAGACAAGCGAATGAAAAAGCTCCTTGCATTGTTTTCATTGATGAAATTGATACCATTGGTAAGAGACGCGATGGGAATTATGGAGGAAATGACGAAAGAGAGCAAACTCTTAACCAACTTTTATCTGAAATGGATGGTTTTGACGGTCGCAAGGGTGTAGTTATATTAGCTGCAACCAACAGGCCAGAAACACTGGATCCAGCCTTATTAAGACCGGGCAGATTTGACAGAAGAATTCCTGTTGAATTACCAGATTTAAACGGCAGAATTGCAATTTTAAAAGTTCACGCAAGAAAAGTTCGTACTGAAGACAATATCGACTTTAAAACTCTGGGCCTATCCACAGCTGGGGCCAGCGGCGCTGACCTTGCAAATATGATTAATGAAGGCGCCCTAAATGCAGTAAGGGCTGGCAGGCAATTTGTAACTCAAAAGGATATTGAAGATGCGATTGATGTAGTAATAGCTGGATACGAACGCAAGTCTATGATTGTTAGCCCAGAAGAAAAACGTATTATATCCTACCACGAAATTGGTCACGCTGTTGTAGCTGCTGCTCAAACTCACTCGGCCCCCGTTCATAAAATTACCATTATTCCTAGAACATCTGGAGCTCTCGGCTATACCATGCAAGTCGAAAAAGAAGAAAAGTTCTTGAAATCTGACAAGGAAATCTTTAACGATATGGCGACACTTTGTGGTGGCCGTGCAGCAGAAGAATTGATATTTAACACCAGAACCACAGGTGCGTCAAACGATATTGAGAGAGTAACAAATCTCGCTCGTAATATGATAGCAACCTATGGTATGACAGATGAATTTGATATGGCTGGATTTACTACCATGCAAAACCAATACTTGGGTGGAAATAGGACAATAGATGCTAGTGAACAAACCATCAGACAAATTGACGAAGCAACAATTGCTCTTGTCAAAAAAGCTCACGAGACAGCCATAAATATTTTAAAAGAAAATATGGAAGCCATGCATGCAACTGCAGAATTCCTGCTTGAAAAAGAAACCATAACCGGCGATGAATTCATGGAAATTTTCAACAGGTACCAAGCATGATTTATATAGCCAGACATGGTGAAACAGATTACAATAAAATAGGCCGCCTCCAAGGACAAAGGGATATAGCCCTTAACGAAGTAGGTAGAGCCCAGGCTCTTGAGCTCAGAGAAAGACTCAAGGGCCTTTCTTTTGACGAAATATATTCATCAGATTTAAAAAGAGCTTTTGAAACTGCATCCATAGTTGCAAATGGCAAGGCAGTTATCCAAGACCCCCGTCTAAGAGAAATCTGCCTAGGATCTTGGGAGGGCAAAACCTATGAATATCTTCGAGCAAATGACCCCAGATACGAAATATTCTTTAACGATCCCAGTACGATCACAGGAGCAGACCACGAACCTTATTTAGATGTAATAAAGCGAACGGACGAATTTTTTGCTTCCTTGGACACAAGCAAGAATATTTTGGTAATCACCCATGGCTTTGTAATTTATAATTATTTTATGAAACTAATACCAGACATAAAACCCATAGGCAATTGTGAAATATTAAAATATGATAGGGATAAAAATATTATTTTAAGAGAAGAAAATAAATAAAATAACAAAAAATTTTTTTAGCACTAAATATAGTGCTATTTTTTGTATAAAACTCGAATATAATGCAAAATTATATTGCATTTTAGTTAAATAAGTGATAAAATTTAGATGTATGAAACTACTATTAATGGGCGAAGAACATATCAATGGCCTATAAATTTTGAGGAGGGGAAAACTTGAAGAGCAAATTTAATTTCAAACAAACATTAGCACTAGTCTTGGTGACTTTTATGCTAATAACATTACTGCCATTACAGGCTCTTGCCGAAGCTGGAGGAAATTACAATTATGAAGATCTATCCAGAGACAAGGCAAAGATTATTAATGAAAAGACACCTGTAGTGCCAGCAAAATTAAAGGAAGGACAGACAGCTAAGGATCTAATAAAAAATCCTGATCAACCAGATATCTACACCTTGCGTTATGATTTTGAGGTGCCGGTAGAAAATGGACATAAGCCAAGCTATCAGCCTTATATTGCAAGTGTAGGCGCGAATGCGACTCCAGAAGAAAAAGCTAAGGTTAAAAAGACTATTGAAATGCCAACAATTGCTGGATTTACGCCACCTGATGATGAAGAGGACTTTACTGTTAATTATCAAGATATTGTAGACGAGGCAAAACAAGGTACTAAGAAACAAGATCAGGTTAACGGAGACAAGTATACCGCTTATAATGACTTTAAATATAAGCCAGTGCAAAAAACTATAAAAGTTAAACATGTTTTCCAAGATATTAATGACTTTAGTAAGTATGACAAGAGGGCAGAGGACAGTGAAATTGTTATAAGGGAACAAACAGGAAGCACGGACTCTGCACTTCAAGTGCAACCCTTACAAGATAATGAAATAAGAGGCTTTGTGCCAGAAGAATCATCAATAACAGTTCAATTGCCATTAGACACAGATGGTTATGTTGTTGAGTATCGTTATAATAGAGCCCACTACGAAGTGACTTTTGATACAGTTGGCGGGACTCCCGTACAGACTCGTGAATTTTTTTATGGACAAACAATCCCTGCTCTAGGTGATAATGAATTACCTACAAAAGATGGCTATAAACTTATAGGTTGGACTGCAACTCCTACTTTAAAAGATATTAATGGCAAAGAATATAATGTAGGCAATTTAATTCCAAACTTAAGTGCAGGCTTAATAATGCCAGCAGAGCCTGTAAAGTTTTCAGCAGTATGGACGCCTGATTCAAGTGCAAAGGCTAAAACACCTGATACAAATACATCTTATAAAGTAATCCTTGATTATGATAACAGAAAAACAAACAGTAAAAAAGAATACACAATAGCTAATGGTGAAAAACTATCTAAACCTAGAGACCCTTACCGCAATGGTTATAATTTTATGGGATGGGCTTGGGTAGATAAAAATCAAGATGGCAAAGTTCTTTATTCCTTTAACAATCCTGTTACATCTGATATCAAGCTAAAGGCTATTTGGATTAAAAACGACAGAGTTGATTTAGATATTTATCATTATTTCTTAGATAAGAATGGAAATATAGATAATTCAAAATATCCTAACCCTAAAAAAGAAAGTTTATATGACAAGCGTGTAGGCGACTACTCGACTACAGTTGGAGATAAAATTAGCGAAAAGTATACCCTAGCTAGTCCAGAAGAAATTAGAGCTAGCCAATCTGATGAAATCAAAGAAGCTTTTGAAAAATATAACGCTAAAAATAGATCTGATAACTCCTACTTCCAAACAATAATGGTAAAAGAGGACAATAGTAATGGAAATAATGAATTCTATTTCTTCTATAAACCTTTCAAACAACGTGAATACACAGTCAACTATATAGATGAGAGAGGAAAGGCTGAAGTTGAAAAATTATTGAAAGGCTTGGACCTAATAGACGCAAGTGGATTAACAGGCGCTGATCTCCTAGAAGCAAATCAAGCAAACAAAGAAAAATTTGACTCTAAGAAGACTGAATTAGATGCCATCCTTAAAAAATATCAGCTTGTAGAACCGGAAGCTGTTACAAATGGTAATCGCCACTATGACGCGAGAAACTATAGACAAATTCCAGGTTGGAAGTTGACAAGTGATTCTCAACAACAATTATTATTTGACCTTAACGAAGACGCCAACGAATTTTTAGGTATCAACGGCACAGGCGGAGATCAAATTTTCTTCTATTACAAAGACGTAAGAGTAATAGATGTTAAAAACCCTAAGGAAGAAGTTCCAGAAGGTTATGTAAGAGTAACCTTTAAAGCAGATGACGGCGGATCCTTCGGTAAAGATGACAAAGGAAATGACATTAAACAAATAAATTACGATGTCATTAAAGGACTTTATTCACAATTTATTCCAGTCCCGCAAGAACTTAAAGAAGGCGAAACAAAAGAAGCAGACAAGTACTATATCACTCCAGACAATGGCAGAAGCTTTAAAGAATGGGCAGACAGTCCACTATTAAACGATAATGTAACCATCGAACAAGACTATACTTTCACAGCAAAGTTTGACTGGTCAGGCCTAACAGCCAAGCCAATGGTAATAACTGAAGCATTTAAGAACGCTAATGGAAATTGGAATAATGACTTTGCTCCAACATTAGATGATTTAAAGAAGCAAATAGTTTGGATGGAAGATGACCAAGAAAAACCACTGCCAACTGATGCAAAAGTTACCTTTGAAGGAATTACAAAAAATGAAGATATTTACGAAAAACTAAAAGAACTTGGAGTAGCTGACTCAGACCAAGTATTTCGTATTGTAACATTCAAAGCAAAAGTTGAATTTAAAGATAATATAAACACAAAAGAAATTGAAATACCAGTAAAAGTTTACAAAAACCGTTACGAAGCTTTGACATCAGGAGACAAACCCCTACCTTTATCTGAAGCTGAAAAACTTGAAGCCAAAGATGGAGGATTAAAAGATATTCTAAGCGACACAGCAGAAAAGAGATATGTAAAAGTAACAGTAAACCCATCAAATAAACCTAATAACAAAGACTCAAAGATTTACTATGTCAATCCAAAGGCTTGGGTAGATATTCCTGAAATAATACTAACTGCCGAAGACAAGGCTAAGCTAAAATTCTTGAATTGGACTTCAGATGATGTAACAAAGAATGACAATGGTCAAGCAAATGGCGTTTATGATTTTGCAAAGCGCTTTAAATTCACAAAAGACACAGTTATCTCACCAGTAACAGCTGAAGATGTTGTTGAACAAAAAGGCACTGATAAGCCAAACGTACCAGACAGCTTTGTAAAAGTTATCTTTAAGACAACTGATAAGGCAACTGAAGAAATTGAAAAAATATTCTGGGTAGATTCGACAAAAGAAGTTGAGATAACAGTTGCAGAGCCAACAGGAAAAACTGATCAAGAAATAGACATTCCAAAACTTGGCAAGAAGAAAGTTAACTATATCTTTAAAGAATGGCAAAAAGTACAAACTGGTGAAACTGATGAAAGTCTAACAAAAGTAGATCCAGCTGTTAAAATTAACTTAGCTAAAAATAAATATACAGATAAGGTAACAGTGGTTGAAGCTGCTTACTATGAAAAATTTGCAGCTACACCAATAGTTAAGCCTATAAAAATAGACAAGCTGGACACACCTGAAGGAAAAGAAATTACTGACAAAGATTTAATTGATAAAATTACTCCACCAGAGAATAAAGAAATTGAATCAATAACAGTAGTAGAAAGACCAGATCCTTCAAAACCTGGTAAGCAAGAAGCAAAAGTAACCATTAAATACAAAGATGGTTCAACACAAGGGACAAATGATAATCCAGTTATAGTTCCAATTGAAGTTCACAAGAATATTATCCCATCCTACGATGGAAATATGCCAGAAGGCGCTCTTGAAAACTATATCAAGATTACTTTCGTGGCTGGCACAGGTGGAACAATTTTTGACGAAAAGAAAAAAGCCTACTATGTATCCCCAGAAGTTGAAGTGGATATGACAAGCAAAGCAAATAATATTACAAAGACTCCAAACATTGGATATGTAAATGGTAATTGGGACACAAGTGAAACTAAAAAGCTAAAAGATACATTCACAACTGATACAGAATTTACTTTTAAATTTATAAAGACAAAAGATATAGTAGAAAAAACTGACGACAGTGTTAAAAAGCCAGAGGGCTATGTAGAGCTAATCTTTAGTACAGATGGCAATGGAACACTAGACGACAACAAAGATAAAATAACCTATTATGTAAACCCAACAGCTGGCATTAAAATAGTTAATGGAACAGCAGGCGAAAAGCAAATTGTTGTACCAACACCAAAGGCTAAAGATAACTATGAATTTGAAAAATGGCGTGAAGAGTTGAATTTTAAAGACCCTATTACTGCAGACCGTCATTATGTAGCTGGCTTCAAACTTGTAAAAGTGACCTTGACCTATGATAAGGGCGGAGACGATGTTCAAGGAACAGCACCAAATAGCGTTACAAGAGACCATGGAAGTAAAGTTGTCTTGGCAAACCAGGAAAAACTTACAAAAGAAAATCACACGTTCCTAGGTTGGAAGCTAGACACAGATAAAACTGGAAAAATTTACCAACCTGGTGATGATATAATTCTTAAGGAAAACACAAAGGCAACAGCCCAATGGAAGATAATCCAACACAAAGTAAGTTTTGACACTAAAGGCGGCAGTCTAGTAGACAGTCAAGAAATAGACCACGGTAGCACAGCGACAAGACCTGAAACAAATCCAACAAAAGCAGGCTTCGTCTTTATGGGTTGGAAAGAAAGTGAGAGCGATCAAGATTATTACGACTTTGCTACAAAGATAACAGCAGATAAAACCCTAGTAGCCATTTGGGAAAAAGCAGTTCAAGAGATTGGAGAAAACGACCTAGTTGGACAAGAGTTTATTAAAGTTATCTTCAAAGAGGGAACTCACGGCAAACTAACAATTGGCGATGTAGAACAAACAGATTCGCCAACATATAAAGTAGGCAAAGACCTATCCTTTGAAGAAGCTGTTAGGTATGGTTTAATCGTTCCAACAATAAAGCCAAATGAATACTACAAGGCCCAAGAAACAAATGCTGGTTGGGATCAACCATTGGAATTAAAAGGCAAAGACATTACCTTCATTGCTCAGTATGAGTTAGAAAGCAATGTTATCCCAATTAAGCCAGGAAAGACAGATGAGCAAATTCAAAGAGAAAAACCAGACGGCATGATTGTGGTAGACTTTACAGTTGATTCTAACAGAGCTTATATGGTAGGAACTACCAAGTTTTATGTAAAGAAGAGCGAAGCTGTCAACATCAAGGCACCTTTAGTAGTAAAAACAGATTTATCATATTACTTTAAAGGCTGGAATACAAATACAGAGGATGAAAATCATAAAGTAAGCTTTGAAGATGATACAACAATTGGTGAAGCAGCTCAAGGCAAACCAGATATTGAGATAAGAGCACCAAGACCAGGTCAAAGCTTTATAGATCTTATAGAGTTAACTGATGAAGCAAGTGGTTACTTGATAATTGTTAGAGGCTCAAATGAATATGAGTTTGAAAATATAGAAGTGAACAAAAAAGTTGGAAGAGGTAGAAGAACTAGGATTGAAACTATAAAAGGCTTTGATTTAAGTACACGAAGTATCACTATAGAAGAAGGCGATAGAATAATGTACTACGCAATAAATGGCGAACTTAAATCAGAAGTAAGAGAATTGATAGTTAGATAAGGGGTGATAAGGTGAAAAATAAAATTATTATATTTGTTCTGGCAATTATTATGATATTGCAATCAATAATACCAGTAGCAAATTTTGCTAAGGAGTCTACTCCTTATCAAGAAAAAGAACAAGAAGAAAATTTAAATAGAGTTAAACTAGGAACTCTTGATGCAAAAGACTATCCAAAGATAGATACTAAAACTATTTTGGCGATAAATAAGCAAAAAAGAGATGAGATTAATGGAAAGCCAATGCAAGAGGGCACACAACCTTTTAATGCACCTTGGTTTCCAAATCAAAACGAACCTGATAATGAAAGAAAAAATAAACTTTTCGGAAGGATTCATGTAAACTTTGGCCTCGATGGCTTAAATGAAAATGGCACACAAAGACCATTTGATTGGGAGGGAGTTTTTGGTTTAGATGAAGAAGGACAAGCTAGACATGCTACTATTGTATTTGAACAGTATGATTACAAAACTGGTAGACGAACAGGTATCACTCGTACCATGGAGGTAGATAAAAAAGGTGAATTTACTTGGTTAGATGGAGAGGGTGAACCAGCAGAACTTCCTTTATACAACAGGGACACTTTTGAGCCATATGATTATGAAGTTTATCTAGTTCAAGAAAAATCAAAACATGTACAACTGCTAACTTACGGAACACTGTCAACAGCAGGTGGCACAAGTTTTGAAGAGCCAGACGAAAATGGTAAAATTATCGCTGATGTTACATTAACAATTGGATTAGGCCAAGTAGCATCTACAAAGTTTGTTGCCGAATGGAATACAAAAGTAAAAGAGGAGAATAGGCCTAGAATAGGTGGTTTATACAATACTAAAAATAAAGACCAGGACGGGTATGATATTGAAGGAATTTTTGTATTTCCAAGAACTAATGACGAAGTAAAAATCATAAGGAATGATAATTGGGAACCTAATGATGAACCTGACGAAATGGATGATGATACTTTTACCTCGAGTGATTTACGAAATGTTCCAGAAGTAAGTGTTGATGAACCATATACACCTCGTACAGATGAATATTCTGTAGATAGGGAAAATAAGATTATCACTTTCAAAAAAGATAGAGAATATAGATATAAATATGACTTTACCTATGATGTAATTAATGGCGGTAGGCTTATAATGACTGAGCTTATACCAATTACTTTTAGCCCAGCGGATGGAGAGTTTAATGATAATAGGATAATTAAAGACAAAAATAAGCCTTATGTTGTTTGGGTAGAATATGGCAAGTCTGTATTAGAACAAAGACCTAAAGATGTTGTATTAAAAGATCACACTTTTATTGGTTGGAGTCCAAATGAATTTAATCCTTATGTTCTAAAAGATAGTTCATTTGAAAGGGTAGAAAATCCATACACTTACTACGCCTTCCTTGCACCAGATGTATTTGAGCTTCCACAAGAAAATCCACCAGGAAGGGATAACTTTGACTATACAATGGTTCACTTTGACTTAACTGACAAGGCAAAGATTAGAGACGATGTTGATGGTGAGAAGAAAGAAAGGCATTTTGGTATATACTCAAAAAATAAAGTAACTCTTCCAGTAGTAGAACCTGTAGGTAAGACAGAACAAGATGATAAGGGTAGAAGCTTTACATGGAAGTTTAAATATTGGAAAGAAAAAAATGGCAACCGTATATGGCATATTGACGATAAAACACCTTTTGTAGAAGATCAATTTTTGATAAAAGACACCTATATCGAAGCTGTTTTTGAAAAAGATTATACTTCAAACAATGAACAAGTAGAAACTTATATTACTCATGAGTCTAAAAAAGACGATGCAGGCAATATAATAAATAACATTCAACTACCGACTTTTGATGATTTACAAAAACAAATCAAAATTAAAAAAGGTAATGATTTTGTAGCACTTGATACTCTTACAGATCCTAAGGAAAAGGTAACTGTTGAATATGTAAAAGGCAAAGATGCTAGTGACAATGAATATGAGGATTTTGATGCTGAAATTTATGATAAGCTTCAAGAAAAGAAAAATCCATTAGATAATGGAATTGAAGCACCAACTAGGACTGAAACAATTAAGGCAAAATTAACTTATCCTGATGGTGAAGTTAAAATAGTTGAAATTCCTATTAAAGTTTATAAAAATATCTATGAAGCAAAAACTTTAACAAAGAGACCTTATTATGTTCCTGAAAATTATAAGCCTGTTACACTTGATCCAACAACGAATGCAAAAGATCCACAAAAGACTTACTTCTATGTAAATCCAGAAGCAAATGTTCTTATTGAAAGAGAAAATCCAGTAGGAGTAGGAGCAAATACTTTTGTTAAGTGGGCTAATGGGGAAACAGAATATAAGTTATCAGGAAAGGATATTCAAAGATATCAATTTGCAGACTCAACAACAATTACAGCTGAGTACACAACAGATGTAATTCCACAAGAAGGGAATAAAAAGCCTGATACAGTTCCTAAGAATTTTGTTGAAGTAAAATTTGTTCCAACAGATAAAGCTACTGATGATACAAAAGCTGAAAAAATATTCTGGGTAAACCCTGAAAAAGAAGTTACTATTCCAGTAGAAAATCCAGTTGGTAAAGACGCTTATTCATTTAAAGAATGGAAGATTGGCGAAAATGCTGATGGTGCTGTTTATAATCCAAAAGAAAAGAAACAATTTACAGAAGCAACAACTATAACAGCGACATATACTGAATCTGACGACATAATTCCATTTGATCCAAAGGCTAAAGACCCAATGGTAAGGCGTAAAGGATATGTAAAAGTAACATTCGATGCTGATTTAGGATTAAAGTTAACTGAGTCAAAAGCATATTATGTAAAGAAGAATGCCGGAATTACTTTAAAGACAATAAAAGAAGGAACAGAATACGGTTATCCAAAATATGAAAAAGCAGCGGGATATGATTTTGACAAGTGGGATAAACCAGACACAACTCCTATTGGTACTGAAGACATTGTAGTAACTGCAAAGGCTAAGCAAGTATCATCACCAAGCAAACCTGGTGATGGTCCGGGATATGGTCCTTCTTATCCAGAAGTTGTTTACAGAGACAGGGTTGTGGAAAAAGAAAAGATCGTTGAAAAGATTGTTCATGTTGATGACGGTATGAATAAAGAAATCAGATACATGCAAGGTTTTGATGGTTTCTTTAGACCTTATGATGGTTTATCTAGGGCTGAGGCTGCACAAATTTTAGCCAATGCTTTGAGAGAAGATGGTTATGTTTATAATCCTAATTTCGTTTTACCATATTCTGATGTTGGAGATATGTGGTATACAGAAGCAGTTAAAGTTGTTACTGAAGCTGGCGTTTTCAAGGGCGATGGCAATGGATTATTTAAACCTACAGATAAGATTACAAGAGCTGAATGGATTGCAACTTTGAGAAGATTCCAAAATCTACAAGAAGCTAATGGCAATACTATGAACTTGAAGGCTGGCCACTGGGCTACAAATGAAGTTCAAGCTGCTTACGAAGCTGGTTGGCTAGATATTTATCAAAATGGAATTGCAAAATTTGCATCAGATGAACCTATCACTAGACAAGAAGTTGCAGCAGTTTCTAACAAGGCATTTAGAAGAGTGCTTGACAAGATTTATATCGATAGAAACTACAAGGGGTTAATCAACTATAAAGACATTGACTCAAGTATGGCTTTATATGAAGATATTCTTTGCGCAAGCAATACTTTCTTACATGATGGTAAACGTTATAGGGCTCACGGAGTTTTATATAAGGAAATTAAATTTGATCACAAGACAGTATTTAATATTGATACTGATGATCTAAAGATAAGTCAAGATAAATTTCAATATATATTACGCTGATTTTAATTGAGATTTAACTTAAATAAAAATTTAATCATGGAGTAATTTTATGGGCAGGTTTTTTTACCTGTCCTTTTTTTAAAAAATAATTTGATTTTCGAAATAAATAGGGTATAATATAAAGCAGGAGGTTTGTTATGAATTCTATTGAAAAATTATCTAAGCTAAGAGAGCTTATGAAGAGAGATGGAATTGATTATTTTGTAATTCCTACTAGTGATCCGCACATGAGTGAGTATGTTCTTGAAAGGTTTAAGTCAAGGGTGTATTTGACAAATTTCACGGGTTCAGCTGGCTATGCTATTGTAAGTCAAAATGACGCTTTGTTATGGGCTGATGGTCGTTATCATGTTCAAGCCGCAAATGAAATAAAGGATACTCCTTTTAAACTTATGAAATGGGGTCTGGAAGGTGTTGACACTTGGCAAGAATGGCTTGATAAAAACGTAAAAAAAGGCGATATAGTTGGTTTTAATGGCTATATTACATCTGAGGGCCTGTGCGAAGAAATAAAAGATTTACTTGGTGACAGGGCTGAGTTTAAATACGACAAGGATTTGGTTGGTGAATTTTGGGAAGATAGACCTGAACTTCCAAAGGGCAAGGCCTTTATCTTAGATGAAGAATTTACCGGCGAATCACCAATGAAGAAGCTTGAAAAGATTAGAGAGGATATGAAAAAGGCTGGGGCAAATTATATGTTTATATCCACACTTGATGATATTGCATATACTTTGAACTTGAGGGGGCACGATGACAACTTCACTCCTTATGTAGTTTCATATCTTATTATCGATAAACACAATGCAACTTTATATGTTAATGATTTTAAATTAGATCAAACTGTAAAGGGTTACTTGCAAAAAAATGGAATTAAGTTTAGAGACTACGATGTTATAACAGATGATCTAAGACACTTTAAAGACAGTGACTATGTATGGATTAATTCTGGAAAGATTTCAAGTCTTCACTATAAGATTTTAAATGAAAATACCAATATTATAGACAAGGCTCTGCCAACAACTATGATGAAGGCTGTTAAAAATGATGTAGAAATCTCCAACACAAAGAAGGCTCACATCATTGACGGGGCAGCTCTAACCAGGTATTTATTCTGGATGAAAAACAATGCTGACAAGGTTGAATTAAACGAATACACTGCCCAAGAAAAATTGCATGAATTTAGGGCTGAGGGTGAAAGCTTTATTTCAGAATCATTCGGAACGATTTCTGCTTATAAGGGCAACGCTGCCATGGCTCATTATTCAGCAAATGAACACAAGCATGCAGATATTACAAACGATGGTATTTATCTGGTTGACTCTGGCGGACAATATTACGAAGGTACAACAGATGTTACTAGGACAATTACACTTGGCAATCCAACAGAAGAAGAAATTCGCGATTATACATTGACTTTGATTGGTCATATTAATTTATATATGGCTAAGTTCTTGAAGGGAACTTGCGGTTGCCACTTAGATGTACTTGCCAGGGGCAGAATGTGGGAAGAAGGCATTGACTTCAAACATGGAACTGGCCACGGTGTAGGCTTTGTGCTGGGCGTTCACGAAGGGCCAATGAGCATATCAAGAGCTCTTATAAATGTTCCTTTGGAACCTGGTATGGTTATTTCAAATGAGCCAGGTATATATCGTGAAAACAAACATGGTATTAGGATTGAAAACTTGATTACAGTTACTGAATTTAAATCAACTGAATTTGGTAGCTTCTATCAATTTGAAAACCTAACTTATACTCCTTATGATAAGGACTTGATTGATGTAAGTCTCTTAAACGAAGACCAAATCAAATATATCAACGACTATCATAAGGCTTGTTATGACAAGTTGATTTCAGGCATGAAAACTGACGAGGAAAATCAAATGCTTAAGGAGGCATGTAGTCCACTTGAAGTTTGATATTAAAGAAGAATTAAAAAAACTCCCGGCCAAACCGGGAGTTTATATTATGAAGGATAAAGCTGACAACATTATCTATGTGGGCAAGGCTAAGAGTCTGAAAAACAGGGTAAGATCTTACTTTCAATCAGGCAATAAGGCTATGAAGGTGGAGGCGATGGTAAAAAACATTGACCACTTTGAATATATTATTGTCGATAGTGAGGTTGAGAGCCTGATTTTAGAGAGTAATTTAATTAAAACTCATGCGCCTAAATACAATATCCTGCTTAGGGATGACAAGTCTTATCCTTATATAAAAATTACAAATGAAGATTATCCAAGGATTATCAAAACTCGTGAGCTAAAAAATGACGGGGGCAGGTACTACGGTCCATTTCCAAACGCTTATGCAGTTAATATTGCTGTGGATAAATGGGAAGACATGTATAAGCTTCGCAGGAGAAATAAAAATATAGAGAAAATTTCTGAGCCTTGCTTGAATTATTATATACACAAATGCGATGCCCCGTGTGCTAGGTTTATTAGCGTGGAAGATTATGCAAAAAAACTGGTTGAGCCTATAGACTTTTTGGAAGGCCGCAACAAAAAGGTAATTGAGAGATTAGAAGACCAGATGCTTGCCTATGCCAAAGAAATGGAATACGAAAAGGCGGCCGAGATAAAATATGCCATTGAGCAGATGAGCTTTTTGAAGGAAGAGCAAAAGATCACTAAACCACTGGGAGATTCGGCTGATTATATTGCCTATGCCAAATCAAATGATATATTTCTCGTTGAAGTTTTCTTTAAAAGGGACGGAAAGATGATTGGCAAGGATAATTTTGTCCTTAATAATATTTCAGAAAATGAACATCAGATGATGGAAGAATTTATTAAGCAGTATTATGTAAATATTGCCAATCCGCCATCAGAATTATTAGTTGAAATTGAGCCGGATAATATTGATCTCTTGGAAAAAGCTTTGAAAGGAAAGGGGACATTGTCGACAAAAATTTCTGTGCCAAAGCGTGGGGAGAAACGTAATACGATTATGATGGTCAAGAAAAATGCCATGGAAGAGCTTGCCAAGCACAAAAGCAGGCTTTTGCAAAGGACCAAAACCAACGAGAGGGCGCTTTTAAATCTGGCTGAAATTATCGGCACGGGTGAATACCCATCTATAATTGAGTCCTTCGATATTTCTCACATACAAGGGACGGATGCGGTTGGCGCCATGGTCGTATTTATTGAGGGAAATCCAAATCGTAACGGCTACAGGAGATTTAAAATAAAAAATAAAAACACTGGAGATGACTTGGCCAGTATGCGAGAGGTTTTAACGCGCAGGTACAAGAGGCTAATGGAAGGTTCCAGAGGTTTTAATGAGGCGCCTGATTTAATAATGATGGACGGTGGCCAGACGCAAATAAATGTTTGCAAGGAAGTTCTTCAAAGTCTTGAACTAGATATACCTGTGATGGGAATGGTCAAAGACGACTTTCATAAGTCAAGGGCAATTCTATACGAAGGCGAAGAGTATGAACTTAAAAACTACAGGGACCTATATACTTTTGTAAGCACTTTACAAAACGAAGTCCATAGGTTTGCTATTTCTTACCACAAGTCTTTGAGGGGGAAGACTATGATTAAATCAAGGCTTGATGGAATTAAAGGCATTGGACCAAAAAGAAAAAAAGTCCTCATGGAAAAGTATGGGAGCATAGAGAAAATTAAAAACGCAGATGTGGAGGAATTAAGTTCTCTACCTGGTATGAATACCAATGCAGCTCTAAGTGTAAAAGAGGAATTGGCTAAGTACGATTAAAGCTTGATAAATAGATAATATCAAGCTTTTTTTGTGGTCGGGCTCGTGATTTGAATCACTTGACAAAATACAGCATATGGTATAATATTAAGACATAATGAATTAGGAGGTAATTATGACTAAACATTTTAAAACGATGGATGGTAATACCGCTGCCGCTCACGTAAGTTACGCATTTACAGAAGTCGCAGCCATTTATCCTATCACACCATCTTCAAACATGGCCGAAGTTACAGATGAATGGGCTTCACAAGGAAGACTAAATCTATTCGGACAAAAAGTACTGGTAAAAGAATTACAATCAGAAGCAGGTGCTGCTGGAGCTGTTCACGGTTCTCTTCAAGCAGGCGCATTAACCACTACATACACAGCAAGCCAAGGTTTGTTGTTAATGATTCCAAACATGTACAAGATTGCTGGTGAATTATTACCGGCTGTTTTCCATGTTTCTGCTAGAGCTGTTGCGTCACATGCGCTTTCAATTTTTGGCGACCACTCAGACGTTATGGCTTGCAGACAAACTGGTTTTGCTATGCTAGCTAGTGGTTCTGTTCAAGAAGTTATGGACCTAGGTAGCGTTGCTCACCTTGCAACAATCAAAGGTAGAGTTCCATTTGTTCACTTCTTTGACGGATTTAGAACAAGCCACGAAATTCAAAGAATCGAAGTTATGGACTACGAAGAATTAAGGGGTTTAGTTGACTACGATGCAATCAAAGAATTCAGAAACAGATCATTGAATCCAGAAAGACCTGTTACTCGCGGAACTGCTGAAAACCCAGATATTTTCTTCCAAGCTGCTGAAGCTTCAAACCCATATTATGAAAACATTGTAGAAATTACTAATGATTACATGAAGGAAATTTCAAGAATTACAGGCAGAGATTATGCACCATTTAACTATTATGGTGACCCTGAAGCTGAAAGAGTAATCGTTGCTATGGGTTCAGTAACAGATACAATCGAAGAAACTGTTGATTACCTAAATGCTAAAGGCGAAAAAGTTGGTGTTATGAAGGTTAGACTTTATAGACCATTCTCAGCTAAATACTTCTTTGACGTTCTACCTAAGACTGTTAAAAAGATTGCAGTTCTTGATAGAACAAAAGAAAAAGGTGCTGGTGCAGAATCTCTACACCTAGACGTTCTAGAAATTTTCCATGAACATGAATTACAACCTAAGATTGTTGGTGGTCGTTATGGTCTATCATCAAAAGACACAACACCATCACAAATTAAAGCTGTTTATGATAACCTATCTTTGGATGAACCAAAAGATAAATTCACAATCGGTATCGTAGATGACGTTACACACACAAGCTTAGAAGTAAAAGACATCATCAACACAGAACCAGAAGGAACAATCAAATGCAAATTCTGGGGCTTTGGATCAGACGGTACTGTTGGTGCTAACAAATCAGCTATCAAGATTATCGGTGATGACTCAGGTCTATATGCTCAAGGTTACTTTGCCTATGACTCAAAGAAATCAGGCGGTGTAACAACATCACACTTAAGATTTGGTAAGCAACCAATCAAGAGCACATACTTGATTACACACTCAGACTTTATCTCATGCTCAAAGCAAGCTTATGTTCACAGCTATGACCTACTAGAAGGTCTAAGACCTGGTGGAACATTCTTACTAAACTGCCTATGGGATGATGCAGAACTTGAAGAACATCTTCCAAACCACATGAAGAGATATATCGCTGAAAACGACATTAACTTCTACACCATCAATGCAACAAAGATTGCTGCAGAAGTTGGTCTAGGCGGAAGAATCAACATGGTTATGCAAGCTGCATTCTTTAAATTATCAGAAGTATTACCAGTAGATGAAGCTGTTCGTCACTTAAAAGACGAAATCGTTCACAACTACGGTAAGAAGGGTGAAGCAATTGTTAACATGAACTTTGAAGCTGTTGATAAGGGTATTGGAGCTCTACACAAGATCGAAGTTCCTGAAAGCTGGAAATCATTAAAAGATGACGATAAAAAAGATGATGAATCAAGACCAGAATTCATCAGAAACATTGCAGATGTTATGAACTCAATGAAGGGTGATACACTTCCAGTATCAGCATTCACAGGTAAATATTCCGACGGTACTTTTGAAATGGGCACATCAGCTTATGAAAAGAGAGCTATTGCTGTTACAGTTCCAGAATGGAAGATTGAAAATTGTATCCAATGTAACCAATGTTCACTAGTTTGTCCACACGCTGCTATCAGACCATTCTTAGTTAGCGAAGAAGAACAAAAGAACATGCCTGAAACATTTGAAACAAAGAAAGCAAATGGTAGAGGCTTAGATATTTATCAATACAGAATCCAAGTTTCAGTAATGGATTGTACAGGTTGCGGTAACTGTGCTGACATTTGTCCTGCTAAGGAAAAAGCACTTGTTATGGAAATGTTTGAAGACCAATATCATCCACAAAAAGAAAACTGGGAATTCGCAATGTCCTTATCTGAAAAGAGAGATATTATGGATAAATACAGCTTGAAGGGCAGCCAATTCAACATGCCATACCTTGAATTCTCAGGAGCATGCGCAGGTTGCGGTGAAACACCATACGCAAAATTAATCACACAACTCTATGGTGACCATATGTTAATTGCAAACGCAACAGGTTGTTCATCAATCTGGGGTGGTTCAGCTCCAAGTACTCCATACTGCACAGACTGCAATGGTAGAGGACCAGCATGGGCCAACTCATTATTCGAAGACAACGCTGAATACGGCTTTGGTATGCACTTAGGTATCAAGCAAATTAGAAACAAGATTCAAGACCTAATGGAAGAATTAATTGAACTCAACGTAAACGATGAGCTAAATGAAATCCTAAAGAACTGGATTGAAAATAGAGAAGACACACCTGCAACTAAAGACGCTTATGGTGCATTAGTAACAGGCAAATTCGATCTCAAAGGCGATGCTAAGGCTGAAGAACTATTCAAAGAAATTATGGATAGAAAAGACTACCTCATCAAGAAATCTGTATGGATCTTCGGTGGTGACGGCTGGGCATACGACATTGGATTCGGTGGACTTGACCACGTACTAGCAAGTGGTGAAGACGTTAACGTTATGGTATTTGATACAGAAGTTTACTCAAATACAGGTGGTCAATCATCTAAATCAACACCTCTAGCAGCAGTTGCAAAATTCGCAGCAAGCGGTAAGAGAATTAGAAAGAAAGACCTAGGTTTAATGATGTCAAGCTACGGCTACGTATATGTTGCTCAAATTGCTCTTGGTGCTAACATGAACCAAACAATCAAAGCTCTAAAAGAAGCTGAAAGCTATAAGGGACCATCACTAATCATTGCTTACGCACCATGTATTGCACACGGTCTAAGACAAGGTATGGGTAGAACAATTGCTACAGAAAAACAAGCAGTTGACTGTGGTTACTGGCACCTATATCGCTTCGACCCAAGACTGGAAGAAGAAGGCAAGAATCCATTTGTTCTTGATTCAAAAGAACCTAAGGAATCATTCCAAGACTTTATCAACAGCGAAGTTAGATACACAGCTCTCAGACGTTCATTCCCAGAAGAAGCTGATGAACTATTCAAAGCTGCTGAATACGAAGCAAAGAGAAAATACCAAGTTTACAAACAAATGGCCGAAAGAGAAGGCATTGTTGTTGAAGACTAATATATAACTTAAGTCAAAACTTTATAAGTTTACGCACACTGACTAAGTTTAATCAAAAGATCTCGATATTAAATCGGGATCTTTTTTTGTGGAATAAATACAAATTTAATAATAAAGAGAAATGAGAGTGCAAATAGAATGAAATATTTAAAATAATATGTTATAATACTGTTAGGAGGGCCTATGAGAAGAGAGATAGTTACAATAGTGGGGAGGCCGAATGTTGGCAAGTCCACACTTTTTAATAGAATAACAAAATCAAGATCTTCTATTACAGAAGATACGCCGGGTGTTACCAGAGATAGGCTTTATCGTAAGGCCGAGTGGCTGAACAAGCCTTTCTTGTTAGTTGATACTGGTGGTCTTGATGCAAAGAGCGAAGATAATTTTATGAATGATATTTATGAGCAGGCTGAGGTTGCTATTAAGTCGAGCTCATGTGTTATTTTTATTGTAGATGGCAAGTCAGGCATTACGCCTACTGATAGATCAATTCTTAACATGCTTAGAAAGTTTAATTCTAATATTGTTTTAGCTGTTAACAAGATTGATGCCAAGGACGCAGAAGAAAATTTATATGATTTTTATGAGTTTGGTATAGAAAAAATGGTCCCTATAAGTGCAGAGCATGGGATAGGAATCGGCGACTTATTAGACGAAGTTGTCAGCTTTTTCCCAGAAGAAATTGTTACTCCAGATAGGGACGATGAAATTAAAGTAGCCTTCATCGGTAAGCCTAATGTTGGTAAAAGTTCTCTGCTAAATTATATACTCGGAGAAAAGAGAGCAATTGTTACAAATATTCCTGGTACTACTAGGGATTCTATTGATACTTATGTTAATTTAAGGGATAGGGAATTTAGGTTAGTCGATACTGCAGGCCTTAGAAAACGTGGGAAAATTACTGAAAAAATTGAAAGATTTTCTGTTATAAGAACACTATCAGCTGTTGATGAGTGTGATGTTTGTGTGCTTGTAATTGATGCTAATGAAGGCATTACAGAACAAGACACAAAGATTATGGGCTATGCCTATGAAAATAATAAGGCAGTAGTGATCGCTGTTAATAAATGGGACTCAATCGAAAAGGATTCTCTAACTCAAAGGCAGTATGTTACAGATATTAAAAATGATTTATCTTATGTTCAATTTGCACCGATTGTTTTCATCTCGGCTCTTACAGGACAAAGGGTGGATGTTTTGATTGATACTATAATCAAAGTTTATGAAAACTACAACAAGAGGGTTCCAACTGGTGTTTTAAATGAAATTATCAGCGAAGCTGTGCTTTTTAATAACCCACCTCAAGATAAGGGCAGAAGATTGAAAGTTTTTTATGCTGCTCAAGTATCAGTTGCGCCTCCCGTATTTTGTATTTATGTAAATGATACAAAATTAACACACTTTTCCTACACTAGGTATTTAGAAAACACAATAAGGAACTCTTTTGATTTTGAAGGAGTGCCTTTGGTGTTTGTATATAAGAATAGGGGCGAATAATGCAATATTTATTTTATTTATTTTGCTATTTACTTGGCTCAATTAGTTTTTCCTACGTCCTTGTAAAGATCTTTAAAAATGAAGATGTAAGGGATAAGGGAAGTAAAAATGCAGGTGCTACTAATGTTATGAGAAATTATGGTAGAACCATTGGGATCATGGCCTTTATCTTGGATTATGGCAAGGGTTTCTTGGCAGCGTTTTTATCTAGTCATTTTAATATAGGTATCCCGATTTTGGCAGTATTTTTTGCTGCCTTAGGTCATATTTTTCCTGTATTTTTAAAATTCAAGGGAGGCAAAGGCGTAGCTACAACAGCAGGAGGATTTTCTGCTATGAGTCCGCCTTCTATTTTGATGGGCTTTCTTGTATTTGGAGCCTTTGCTTTTGGGACAGGTTATGCATCTGTAGGAAGCATGGCTCTGATGGCATATTTATTTTTCTATGTTGCCTTGGTTGCCCTAAAACTTAAAGGCTTTGAGCTATTGATTGCGGGCCTTTCTGTATTAATGGTTATAATTTGTCATAAGGACAATATTATTAGACTTATAAATGGTAAAGAAAATTCTATTCATAAGGGGAAGAAATTATGAGAGTTTGCGTAATAGGCGGCGGAAGCTGGGGAGTTAGTTTAGCCAATGTTCTAAATGATAACAAGCACGATGTCAGCATTTATTTTCGAGACAAGAAACAAATTGATTATATAAAGGAAAATGGTAAGAGTAATAAATATTTAAAAGATTTTGTTTTTCCAAAGGAAATTAAGCTTACAAATTCAATATCAGAGGCTATTGATGGAGGTAAAATTATTGTATTAGCTACTCCTTTGCAACAAATCGTGGAGGTTTTGGAGGAGATAAAGCCATATTTAAAGGGCGATGAAATTATTGTAGATGCCAGCAAGGGAATTCACTTTGAAAGACTGCAAACGGCTTCTGAAATTGTAGAGGATGTATTGGGGAATTTTTCTTACGCTGTTATATCTGGACCAAGTCATGCTGAAGAAGTTTCCAAGAGAATGATAACTACAGTTGCCTGTGCATCAAAAGATGAAGAGGTTGCCAAATTTGTACAAGACGCTTTTATGACCGAATATTTTAGGGTTTATATCCACAAGGATGTCTTGGGCGTTGAAGTAGCAGGGGCAATTAAAAACGTAATTGCCATTGGAGCTGGTGTCCTAACTGGACTTGACCAAGGCGATAATGCCAAGGCTGCTTTGATAACCAGGGGCTTGTTTGAAATGTCGAAGCTAGGCAAGAGCTTAGGCTGCAATCCGCTTACCTTTATGGGCTTAGCTGGTATGGGCGACTTAATTGTAACTGCAAACTCAATTCACTCTAGAAACTTTAGGGCGGGTTTATTGATTGGCAAAGGTTTGCCTATAAATAAATTACAAGAAGAGATTGGTGAAACAGTTGAGGGTGTAAACACTGCCAAGGCTGTTCATCTGCTAAGTGAGAAGATGGGTGTAAACATGCCGATTTGTAAGGTTATATATGAAGTTTTATATGAAGGCAAGGGAATTGATATAGCTATTCACGAGCTAATGAATAGACCTAGGAAACATGAGTTTATGGAGATGATGGAAATTTGAAGCAAGAAAAGAAATATTCTCCCTTTTTAGTAGTAATGCTCCTTGTAATCTACACAGGCATTTTATTCTATTCAGTCCAGCCGATGCTTAAGGCAAATTCCTCGACATTTTATTTGCCAGTTGAAACAACATACTATGATTCTATTAGTGGAGATTTTTTGGCTATAAAAGATGAGACAGTATTTTCTTCATCTAAAATAACTGGTTCGGCAAACTATGAAGAGGGAACAAGGCTAAGACGTGGAATTATAAAGGCTGGTATAGCAGAAAACGAAGAGTATTACGAGATAAGTAAAAAGTTATCTGAGCTAGAAGATACTAAGGCAATGTTTACAAGTGAGATTACTGATATAGATAAAAATTTAAGGCAAGCTATCATTAGTGAAGATTACAATAGTTTGAAAAAACTGGTCAATAGCTTTGGATATAAAGTTTTAAAAGATGGCAATCTGACAAATGCCAGCAAGATAGATGAAGAAATCGAGAAGTTAAGAGTAAAATTAAACTCTTTAAGCTCAGCTGAAGTATGGAATCCTGCTGGTATTATTAGCTATGATATGGATGGATATGAATATCTTAAGATTGATGATTTTGAGAATATCAAATATGAAGAATTCGTAGATGTGCTTAGCAGACCAAATTTGGATATTAATCAAAAAGATTTCAAAATAGTTGATAATTTTAGAGTTTTATTTATAGTTCATTTTCCAAACAGCCAGGAATTGGTGGATCTCAATGGAAGACGCATAAATATATCCATTGATGACCACAATAGCTTTTTAAGTGCAAGGGTTGTGATTCCCGCTAACTATGATAAAGATGGATTGGTTGGTTTCTTGGTCGATAATCACATAGAAGATATATATAGTATTAGAAGGGGGAAATTATCTGTTGTCTTTAACTCTGTGCCAGCTTTTAGAATTCCAACACAAGCCATAGTTGAGTACAATGGCAAGCAGGGAGTTGTTGTTAAAGATGAAAATGGAATAATTAGGTTCAGACCAGTTGATATTTATAAGTCTCAACAGGATTTTACTTTTATATCTAGAGGTAATGCAAGAGCAGAAATTGGCAACGAAGATAATTCAGAGCGAACCATAGTTTTCTATGAGGAAATAATTCTAAATCCGAATTTAAATAGAATTGATACGATTTATTGAGGTGGATAATGATAAAAGAAAATTTGGATATGGTAAATCAAAAAATCAAAATTGCTGCAGAAAAATCTGGCAGGACTTTTGAAGATATAACTTTAGTTGCTGTGACCAAAACTCATGGTTTGGATATGATAGATGAGGCAATAGAATCTGGTGTAGTAAATATTGGAGAAAATCGAGTCCAAGAGCTTATGACCAAGATTGACCATATACCTGAAAATATAAATATACACATGATAGGGCAATTGCAATCAAATAAGGTCAAGTATATAATCAATCGGGTTAATCTTATTCAATCCTTGGACAGGATGAGTTTATTAAAGAAGATACAAAATGAAGCTGAAAAAATAGATAAGATTCAAGACTGTTTGATTCAAATTAATTTGACCGATGATAAAAATAGGGCTGGCGTACATTTTGATGATTTGGAAGATTTTTGCAAAGAAGTTTCTAATTGTAAAAATGTAAGAGTTTTAGGATTAATGTGTGTAGCACCATTAGACTCTAATAAAGATGAATTAATTGAAGTATTTACTAATATGAGACTAGCATTTGAAGGATTAAAATGCTATAATATAAGTAATGTATGTCCTAAAATACTTTCTATGGGTATGAGCTCAGATTTTGAACTTGCTATTGAACAAGGTGCAAATATGGTTCGTGTCGGAAGTGCAATTTTTGGACATAGATAATAGAGGAGGAAGTTATGTCATTCTTAGATAAGATGAAAAATTTTTTAGTTGCTCCAGACGAAGAGCAAGACTTGTATGAAGAAGAATTTGAAGATGAGGTTGAATATACCCCTGAGCCAGCAAAAGCTAAGTACTCACCAAAGGTTACCGTTAGCGAAAGCAGTCGTCCAGCACCTTTGACATCAAGGTCGTCAACTTTTAAAATTCAAGTTCAAGACCCTCTAAAGTACGAAGATGCACCAAAGATTATAGATAAACTAATCAATAATGATGCAGTGGTTGTTAATTTTGAAAACCTTGAACCAGAAATTAAAAGGCAAGTGTTTGACTTTATTAATGGTGGAATTTATGCTATTGAAGGTAAGATTCAAAAGGTTACAAGAGATATCTTTATCCTAGCTCCAAAGGGAGTAGGCATTGAAGGCATCAAAGAAGAATTGGTAGAAAGCGGTCTTTATACTTGGTAGATGAATTATCGTTTTTATACAATGACGATGAAAAAATAAAATACTCCAGAATAGAGGAGAAAGCTTTAATTGCTTTAAATAATTTTAGGGCTGAGCCTGTAGATTTTCTTGACCCATTTTGGCAAGAAATGTCTATATCAATTGCTCAAAAATATGATGACCTTAAAGCAATATTTTTTGGTGGAATGGATAATGCAGAAAATAAATATCTAGTCTTTTGTCCATGGTATATGGATTTAGACGCAAAGGATTTTATAAGCATTATTTGTTTCGACAATCCTTATGATGATATTAAGCATAGTGATGTTTTAGGAAAACTTCTTTCGCTTGGAATTGACAGGAGGACTTTGGGCGACATTTTTGTTGGAGAAAAAGTATATATAGTTGTAAGCAAGTCGGTAGAGTCATTTTTGTTAACAGAGTTTAGAGATATTCGTCGCCATGGTATAATTCCATATACAGTTGATAAAGCTCCATCAATTATAAAAGATTCTTATAAGGAGACAAGTGTTATTGTACCTTCTTTGAGACTAGACGCTATTGTTAGTAAGGTTTACAATATATCAAGGAGCCAGGCCCAAGGCAAGATTGAAAATGGTCTGTTAAAGTTAAATTATAGGGTTGTAGATAAACCAGCAACTGAGCTTAAAGAAGACTCATTAATATCGCTTAGGTCTTTTGGCCGAGTAAAGGTCAAAGAAGTCGTGGGTCAAACACAAAAGGGTAATTTAAGATTAAAAGTGGAGAGATTGATTTGATTTATGTTTTTATAACTTTAATTTTAATAGCAGCTGACCAATACACAAAGTATTTGGCTGCAAATAATTTGGTAGATAATTCAATAAACATTTTTAATTGGTTTAAGTTAACCTATGTAGAAAATTCTGGAGCTGCCTTTGGCATGCTTGCTGGTAAGCAGACTTTTTTTATAGTGCTTACAGCAGGAGTTTTAGTAGTTTTTTCGGCCTATGTAATAAATCATAGGCTTGAGTTCAACACTTTAGAAAAAATCGCCCTCACTCTATTTTTTAGTGGGGCAGTTGGAAACTTTATAGACAGGCTCATGAACGCATATGTAATAGATTTTATTTCGGTTAGACTCTTTAATGTTTATGATTTTCCGGTATTTAACCTGGCAGATACTTATATTTCTATTTCAGCTGTATTATTTATTATAATTGTTATTTTAGGGGACAAGAAATGAAAATGACTATTTTTATGTCAAGCGATGATAGGCTTGACATTTTTTTTAAATCTTTTGGCTTTGAAACCAGGTCAGAATTTGCAAACGCAATAAAGGAAGAGCGAGTTTTAATTAATGACAAAAAAACAAAAGCCAGTTATAAACTTGCCAAGGGTGATGTTATTACCATTAAGCCCGATATAGATTACAACAAACCAAAAAAATTAAATATCAAAGTTCTTTATGAGGATGAGGATATACTTGTAATTGATAAACCAGCTTTTATTGCAAGCCATGGAGCGAAGTCATATAAGGGTGATAGCGTTGTCAATTGGCTTTTATATTATGGGTGTGACTTAAGCGATTTAAATGGGGATGACCGGCCGGGAATTGTTCACAGGCTTGATGCAGATACATCTGGAGCGCTTATTATTGCAAAGAATAATCTTGTCCATCAAAAACTCCAAGACGCATTTAGGGCCAGGTCAATTACAAAAGAATATTTGGCAATAGTAAATGGCTGTCCAAAGTTTGATGAGCTAACTATTGAAGATCCAATTGCCAGGGGCAATAACCCAACCAAGATGGCAGTTGTAGATGGGGGCAGGACTGCTGTATCACATGTTCAAACAATTGATAAAAACGAAGACTTTGCTCTTTTAAAAGTGAAAATAGAAACAGGGCGGACCCACCAAATTCGCGTACATCTCAGCCATCATAATCTGCCAATAATTGGAGACAAATTATACGGCTTAAAAAAAGAAAAAATAATAGCACGAAGACAAATGCTTCATGCTTATCATTTAGCTTTTAACCATCCAATTACTGGTAAGTGGATGGATATTTACATTGACCCGCCAGAAGATTTTAATTCTATATTGGCAAAGGCAGGCCTAGATAAAGGGAGACTGACTTCTATCAAGTAACTGCTTGTGGTCTGATAGTGAATGATAAAACTCACTGTGACTCTCATTTAAAATATACAAGTCTCGACTTAATGAATTCAATCTATCAATGTCTTTATATTGGGTGTAGAGAACAGATTTATCTATCGAATTTAAAATATCTGATGATTTTGAAATGGCTAAAGGTTTAATCAAGGTGGTGTCAGCGAATTTTTCTTGCATTTCACTTGTAATTCCAAGTATTGCCTTTAGTATAGCTCTTCTAATCCTAGACCTACTCAGAGTCTTGTGGGCTGAGTTTTCGATTATATCCTCAAAGCTTTCAGCGTAAAATATTGAATCATAAATTCGATTTTTATTTGATTCATCTAGGCCTTCGGAATCTATAGACTTGGATATGCCAATAGACTTACATGATGAAAGTAGAGATTCATTTGAAATATAATTTCCTGATTTTTTCATCTCTTGCCTAATAGAAGAGGCAGAGTAGTCGCTATCCTCATTGTGGTTGTATGAGCTTACAATTCTCTGTATTGGAATTATTTTTATTGGTGCATTTAATCTTTTTAATTCTTTTATATATTCAGTGGCTAGCATATCATTGCTGCCAATTATTTTGCCAGTTTCCTTGAGGACTGAATCTTTTATATAATTGCTATAAGAGATGTCCTTGAGGATTATTTTTTTATTGGCAAGGTTGTTATCAATTGAAGATACAATATCAGCTAGATAATATAAAAAATCTAGATCAGGATTTTCGGCTCCAAAGGCAAGCCCATCTATGCCAATAGCCATTAGATGGCGAATGGAGTTGCGGCTGAATGTCTGACCGTTTTGCAAGGAGAATACAGATGCCAATTCAAAAACAGCATCGACACCATTATTGTAAGCATTAAAAGCACGCGAAAACTTATCTGTAATTGCAAACTCTCCACGCACGACATAATCACCGCTCATTATAGATATGATGTCGGCATTTTTTTCTTTAACTGTATTTATTAAATGTAAATGTCCCTTGTGAAAGGGGTTAAATTCAGCAATAATTCCAATTCTCATAATCTACCTCTAGAAAATTTTATCACAGTAAGCGATATTTTACAATTAAAGACTTATATTGTAAAGTTTATTTTTATATGTTATAATACATAAGAAGTCGGCGGGGTGTAGCGCAGTCCGGTAGCGCACTCGTCTGGGGGGCGAGTGGTCGCAGGTTCAAATCCTGTCACTCCGACCAAAAAATAAAACAGATGGTTTGTAATGTATATGTACGGCCATCTGTTTTTATTTGTCAAATTTTTATATATGAATCAAAGTTTGATTTGAATAATTTTTTAAAAAATTTATTGAAAAACTTTTAAAGATTTCAGCAGAAAATAATTATTATTTAAATTGAGTAATAAAAAAATGCGGACCGAGGCCCGCATTAAAAAAATTAAATAGTTATTTTTTATTTACGCTCATTCTTTCGTGTTCTAATCTTTCGGCAGTTGGAGTTGCAGCAATTCCGCCCATAGCAGTTTCTCTAAGGGCTTCAGGCATACTTGCTCCAACTTGACGCATGGAGTCAATGGTTTCGTCCAATGGAACTAAGCAGTTGACACCAGCCATGGCGAGGTCTGCAGATATAATTGCATTTACAACACCGCTTGCATTTCTGAGATTGCAAGGATACTCTACAAGGCCGCACACAGGGTCACATACAAGTCCTAAGATGTTTTTAATAGCAAAGGCTGCAGCAGCAAACATTATGTCAGGCTTGTATCCTCTGAGATAGCAAATAGCAGCAGCACCCATTGCTGAAGCTGATCCACATTCTGCTTGACATCCACCTTCAGCACCGGAAATGCTTGCGTTTTGTGCAATAATTTCGCCAATTACACCAGATGTGATTAGAGCCTTTACGAGTTCTTCATCTGTGTAATTATATTTTTCTTGCATGGTAAAGAGCACACCTGGGATAATGCCGCTGGCACCAGCTGTTGGAGCTGCAACAATTCTACCCATTGAAGCGTTTACTTCTGATACTGAAAGGGCCATTGCCATCGCTCTGGTTATTAAGCTCCCACTTACAGAGTCATCTCTAAAGTGGTTAACCTTGATGGCGTTTCCACCTGTTATACCTGAAAGAGTTTGAATAGATTTATCTAAACCTTCATAAGCGGACTCCCTCATTACATTTAGTGTGGTTTTCATTCTTTCAAGCATTTCTTCAGGTTCAATGCCAATATTTTCTTCGTCTTTAATAAGAGCAATTTCCCAAATCTCTTTGCCGGTTGTCCTGTATATATCATATATTTCACTTGCTTTATTATACATATTAGTCATCCTTTCCAACTTTTATAAAAGTAGCAAACTCAAAATCGTCAATCCTATTTATATCATCTAAAATAGAATTATCAACCTCACCATCAAACTCACATAAAAGAGTGGACATGCGGCCACTTCTTATTACAGTCATATTTGCAATATTAAATCCTGCGATGGCAAAAAGGGAAGTTATCCTAGAGATGATGCCTTTTTTATCCTTGTATTTTAAGATAACGGTTGGGCGTTCACCTCTGAATTCAATTTCAGTTCCATTTATATTTGTGATTAAAATATTTCCCCCACCAATGGATGAACCTTGTACATAATAGTCTGGCCTATCTTCGTAGTGAAAAATAATACGGACTGTGTTTGGGTGAACAAAGCCCAAATCTGTTTCTAAGTACTCATAATGCAAGTTATTTCCATCAGCAATTTTAAATGCGTCTCTAATCCTTACATCACTTGGTGAAAATCCCATAACACCGCCTAAAAGAGCCTTATCGGTACCGTGGCCATTGTATGTTTTTGCAAACGAACCATGCAAGAGGAAAGAAACGGATGTAAATCCTTCTCCTGCAATAGTTGTAGCAATTCTTCCTAGTCTTGCAGCTCCAGCAGTGTGTGAGCTTGAAGGGCCAATCATAATTGGTCCAAGTATTTCTAATAAACTAAAATCCCTCATAAATTACCCTTTCTTTCTTTCAATTTTTTTATTCTTTTTTCTAAATTCAAGTATAAAATCATACTAATAAGAAGTAGCGCTGAGAACAAATAAACATAGATGATGTTTTTTGCATCCAATATTATGTTTATATCTCCGTCTTGAAGAGGAGCTTCCAATAGACTGGCCTTTGAATTCTTTTTTAATTTTAGAAGATTATTGTCAGCTTTAACTGAATAGAATCCACCAAAAAGATTTGCAAGAGCTTTTTCTGATAAATAAATTTCATTGTTTATAAGAATAGGTGGATCAATAAGTTCTGATTTGTTAGCACCAGTGGAGAAAAATTGATTACCTATGCTTAGTTTAATAGCATCTCCAATCGTTGCAATCCCCAAATTTTCTTCATAAGAAACGCCTAGAAATTCACAGATTTCACCGATGGGTAGAAGAACACGATTGTTGTAGCTAATAGCATCTATATCTTTTGTTTTCTTGCCCCTCATATCTATTTTGTAATCTTCAATTTTATCGAATGAAGCAACTGTCCTTTTAATCCATCTGGCTTTTGGTGTGTTTGGAATAATTTTACTCTCGTTAATTAAAACTACTCCCTCTCTAATCAGAGTTTGAATGCCACTAGATATATTTGGCACATCAGCAATAGAAGAGTGTTGGCTAATGACTTTTGGATCGATAATGACAATATCTGCATCCGCACCAACTTGAATCATTCCCTTGTTTAGGAGGGGAGAATCAATGGCAGGAAACATATCTTTAACTGATTTGGTCTGTCCACTAATAGCTTCCTTCAAGCTTTCTGTATTTGACCCCATTAAAAGTCTAGCCATAAAAGTGTTAATATCTTGAGTATTCATGATTTTACCAGGTGCACGGTCAAAGCTTTCACTCGTAAATGATGGACTAGATACAATTTTATTAATCGTTTCTTGATTTATAGCTCCAGCTATAGAAATTCTGTTATTTGACTTATAATAATTTTCATTAAAAGGAAAAGATTCCTTGTTGTCTTTGTTTACAGCAAGATTTCCATTTAAGTTTTTCAAGTAATTAGAATTTTGATTAGCAGGGACAATATTTACATAAGAAAAAGGATAACCACCAAGAGTGAAATTATTATGGTCACTAGCAAAGTTAAGAAGGTCATCCATAATACTATAAAAATTATTTGCTGCAAGTAAGTGAATTTTGCGGTCTTTATTTGTTTCTATAAGTGTAGATACAAATGGAATAATTTCGCTTTCATTAATATTCTCTAAGTCTAGGTACAATGGAAATGTAGAATCTATAAAATTCAAGTCCAAAGGGTCTGCTGTTAGAGGCTTTATATAAAAACCAGCAAAGCCGTCTGAGATTGCAGAAGCAACTTTGGATTTAAAGTCAGTATAGGCCTGATCCTGGTCCTTGTTTGCGTAAATATTTGAAATATCTCTCAAAAGAATTCTGTTTATGTAAGAGATATTTGCACCATTATTTAAAAGAAATGAATCGTAATTATCATCTGCAATATAGATTGAGCTTACAACACCGTCAAAGAGTCTGGATTCATCAAATTTATCGCCAAAGTGCCTTTGAAAACTATCTATAAAGGCAGGTATTACAAGTTTACCACTAGCATCTATGATAGTGTTGCCAATAATATCATCAAGAGTTATTATTGAAATTTTATCATCCTTAATACCAATATTATATTTTTCTAGACTTTTATTACTTGCAGGATCATAGACATCGCCATGTAGAATAACAGTGTCATATTTGTCTGCTGCAAGTGATGTAAAAGAATACAACAAAAGAAATATTAATAATGAAAAAACCATTTTCCTTTTCATATAAATCACCACAATCATTATACACGATATATGGAAAAAATAAAAGAATAATCGATTACAAATACCACTTTAAAACAAATGTGAGAATTATCTTATAATTTGTGTTATAATTAAAACAAGGAGGGCGTATGGCACTGTTAATTGAACTATCACCCAAGCTCATAATCGACTTTGAAGATCAAAAATCATCTAGAGAAGTTTTGTTAAGATCAGGTGATCTTTATAAAATTTTGAACAAGTACAATCAAGATAACAATATTTATTTAGCAGCAGGCTCCTACATAGGAGAGGAAATTAAATCGATTCTATTGAGCAAAGGGTCAAGCATTAAGCATATTAAAATTAAAGACGGAGCAAAGATTAAAGTAAGGATAAATAATGGAGATAATCCCATTATCAGGAGTGAAGGAGACCATAAACTTACTTTTGATGACAATATGGAAATAAGGAAAAATTTTGTGTCATCACTATTTAAAGAAGACCTAATGCTTTTGCCTGTATATGATTTGGAGAGGGAATTTGCCTTGGAGTTTTTGCGTAAGGCAAATGAATATCACAAAGACTCTATTGTTTTTGGCGACTATGCCATCAGCTCTTTGTCAGAAAATCCTACGGTGGCAATTATAGATGAAGAGGCAGTAATTGATTTTGCACCCTTTAAAATTGTCAGTGAATATGAATTGATAAATTTTTCTTATAGTTTATGTGAGGGCAAAAAAACCAAGCTTTTACTCACTACTCATTTTGGTTTGCTTTTTTATAATGGAGAGACTTGCCTTCAATATGATTTACCGTCTTATAATCAAGATATGATTTACTTTGCCTATACTTTTGCTCTTGAGAACAAAATGGATCCAAAAGACATTCCAAAATTTGTTGTAGCAGCTTCACAAGTTGAACCAGGCACAAAGGTTGGAGAGATAATGTCTTTGGCAAAAAATTTTAAAGGAAGTGTACTTCATAGATGATTAAGTTAATTCATATATCTGATCTTCATTTATGCGATTCTCTAAAATCTTCGGTTATAGAGCCATATCAGATGAGGGAGATCCAGTGGACGACTTTGAAAAACCTTGTAGAGTATGCAAACAGTAAGGACATCGACCTAATACTTATAAGTGGAGACCTCTACGAGAGAAAATATTTTTCAAAAACTCACGCTCGGAGGTTGATTAAAATATTAGGAGAGTTTAATGGTGAAGTCCTGATTATTTTTGGCAACCATGACTATGTAGGAGATAACTTTGTATTCGATGATATAGATATACCTGACAATATAATTCTTCACACTATGAACAAGATCAAGAGATATGATTTTCATGATTTAAATCTTTCTATTTTTATGCATAGCTGGGAGAGAGAAGTTGAAGTCGCGCCTGATTTTACAAATGTAGAAAGAAAAAATAAATACAATATTTTAATGGCTCATTCCGGCTTAAATATTGATAAGGCTTATATGCCTTTTGATAAGAGCCTGGTTGGAGAGGCTTATGAATATGTAGCTCTTGGCCATATTCATAAGCCAATGGTAGTTGATGATAAGTTTTTTTATCCTGGAAGTTTAGAGCCGCTGTCTATAAAGGAAACTGGCCCGCACGGTGGATATGAAATTGAAATTGATAATGGGGTAAGCGTATCATTTGTTGATTTTGCATCTCTGGAATATGTGGATGAGAATATTGATAGTAGTAACAAATCTGTTGACGAGATTGTAGATGGAGTAAAGCCATTAGCGAGCGAAAAAATTCAAGCTTTAAGGCTTACACTTACAGGGCCTGATATGTCTATGGATGTAGAAGAACTAAGATATGCTTTAAAGAATTATTTTCCATATATAGTTATAAATGATAAACGGACGCCAAATATGCAAGTTACAGGTATTAATTCAGAGTTTTTAGATGATGTAAATGATATAATTGAAAGTGAATTTGAAGGTCCTTATCAAGAAGATTTAAAGAGAAAACTCATCTCGCTTATGAATAAGGTGGCAGGCTTATGATTATAAAAGAAATATTACTGGATGGCTTTGGAAAGTTTGATAGGAAGCACATAGAATTTGCTCCAGGCTTAAATGTCGTGTACGCCAAAAATGAAGCTGGTAAAACTACAATTAGAAAATCAATTGAAGCTGCCTTGTATGGTTTTGCAAATACAGAATCAAAGAGAAAAAATTATTATGATGACTATAACATATATAAGTCTGGGGCCTATAGGGTAAAATTAAATTTGACATGCGAGGATGGTGACATTTCAATAGAACGCGATTTATCGCAAGAGCTTGCAAGGGTTTATTCTGACCATAGAGATGTTTCTAGTGGATATACTTATGTAAACAAGATTCTTGCTCCTGGCCTTGATATCTTGGGTGTGGATAGCTCTGTTTACAGGGAGTTTTTTGATATAGATTCCAACAATGATTTAGATAATGAACTCATTCGAATGATATTAAATGCTGATATCGACTCCGATTTTGCAAGCAAAATAATTTCCTTGGCTGAAAGTGAAAGATCTGAAATCGGCTCTTTAAATGCGCCCACTAAACAAAGGGCAATTATTTATAGGCAGATTTCAGATTTAAAAGAAAAAATCCGCTCTTATAAGGAAATAGAAAATGAAATTAAAAGCTTAAAAGAAAAGATTGAGGACAAAGAGTTGGCTGATGTTCAAAGGCTAAAATTAGATAAAAAGCCAAAGAATACTCAATCAAATTTGTTTGAATACTTTGTCATGATAATTTCTTTTGCTTCGTTTTTTATCTATGTAAATAATGCTTGGCTATATCTAATTCCAGCTATTTTTATTATTTTATCCTTAGCCAGTATTTTACGTAAAAGAAGAAAAAACAAAGTTGTAGAGCAAGGACCAATAGAAAACAAAAATGAAAATGAAATTGAATTTTACAAGGGCCAGCTAGATATTTTGGAAAAATATATGGATGAGAAGCTGGAAGACATAGATAGGTTGGAAAGGTTAACTGCAAAATTAGAGGACCTAGACTATGAGTACAAACTTTTAACTGACCTGATCGATATTACAGACAGGGCGCAGAGAAAAAGATCTGCTAGTCCAATTAATAAGAGCCAAGACAAGTCAAAGGAAATTTTTAAATTTATAACGGCAAGTGATGATTTGTTTTTAGATAAAGATTTTAATAGCTTTTTAGACAGGGGATTTAAGCTAAATAAAGACCAAATGAGCACGGCTACCAAAGAGATTGTAAATTTTTCAACCAAGATGGCCCTCAGGCTTCAAATAATGGAAGGCGGTTTTATATTACTTGATGATGCCTTTCAATACTTGGATGACTTTAGGTTGGCCAATACGGTTGAGTATTTGACAAGTCTTTGTCAAGAAGGTTTTCAAATTATTGTCTTCACATCCAATAAGAGAATTTTGGATATATTGGAAGCTGGATCAAAAAAATATAAGAAGGTGCTTTTATAAATATTGATTTTGAATAAAAAAAATAATATAATAAAATTGCAAATTTGAGGTGATTCATTTGATATATGCGATTGCAGATACTCATCTTGATGGTGGACAGGACAAGCCCATGGATGTATTTTCAGATATATGGTTGAACCACAAGGATAATATAGAAAAAAACTGGAAGGAGATTGTCACTGACGAAGATTATGTGCTTTTGGCAGGTGACATTTCCTGGGCCTTAAAATTAGAAGATGCTCTTGAAGATCTGAAATTTTTAGACCAATTGCCAGGACAAAAAATAATATCCAGGGGCAACCATGATTATTGGTGGTCAAGCCTGAAGAAGATGAAGGATTTAAATTTAAAAACAATTAATTTTTTACAAAATAATTCATTTTCTGTTGGCGACTATGAAATTGTTGGCAGCAGACTTTGGTGCGACGAAACTTCCAGAGAATTTGAAGAGGGCGACGAAAGAATAATTAATCGTGAAGTAATTAGATTAGAAATGTCTATTAAATCAGCTAAAAAAGATAGACCTATAGTTGCCATGGTTCATTATCCGCCATTTGATAACAATGGAAATCCAAATGTTTTCCATCAAGTGTTAAAAAATCACAATGTAAGCATTTGCATTTATGGCCACTTGCATGCAGATGGTCATAAAAAAGCTGTAGAAGGCTTGGTGGATGGAGTGGAGTATCATTTAACATCCGCCGATTATTTGAATTTTGCTCCAAAGTTGATTAGGAGGTAGTATATGAAAGTTATAGTTTGTAAAGATTACGATGAAATGAGCAAAAAGGCTGCAGAATTTTATGCAAGCAAAATTAAAGATGTAAAAGTCCTTGGGCTTGCAACAGGAAGCACACCTATTGGTTTATACAATGAGTTAGCTGATAAAAATAAAAAAGGAGAAATTTCTTTTAAAGACATAACAACAGTAAACTTGGACGAGTACATTGGTTTGCCAGAAGGTCATGAACAATCATATAAGCAATTTATGAGAGACAATTTCTTTGACCATATTGATATAGACATTAATAGGACTCATGTTCCAAGCGCTAAAGACCAAAATGATATTGAAGCATGCAAAGAATATGACAAGCTTATTGAATCTGTGGGCGGCATTGATATTCAACTATTAGGTGTTGGTGAAAATGGTCACATAGCATTTAATGAACCTGATGAAAGTCTTCCTTTTGGCACCAATATTGTAAAGCTAACTGATTCTACTATAGAAGTTAACTCTAGATTTTTTGATAGTGTAGATGAAGTTCCAAGATATGCTATTAGCATGGGTGTTGGAAAAATCATGGAAGCAAAGACCATTGTTATGATGGCAAATGGCAAGAGGAAGGCTGATGCCATTAGGGCTCTTATTAAATCAGATCAAGTCACGACTATGTGCCCAATATCACTTCTTAAACTTCACCATGATCTACATGTATTTATTGATGAAGAATTATATAAGGCCTTATGATAGAAAAAGAAATTGAGATCAAAGTTTTGGGATATAGCCTTGATGAGTTGAAAAATATGATTGAAGATTTGGGTGCAAAGTTTCAAGGAGTGGAAGAGCAAAGCAATTATCGTTTTGAAACACCAAATGTAAATGAAGATTCATATTTAAGATTAAGGGTCACTGACAAGTACTCTGAGTTTACTTTTAAGAAACGCTTAGGGTCTGTTGGAGCAAGGACAAATTCGGAACTTACAACAAGGATTGATGATCCTGAAGTATTTTTACAGATAATGGATGAGATCGGTATGAGTTATTCCTTACAAAAAAAGACTCGTTATAAGTATTTGCTAGATAAATTTGTTTTTGATATTGACCTATGGGATAAGGCAGTTTACCCTTATCCATATCTTGAAATAGAAGGACCTAGTCAAGAGGACCTAGACAAGATTTTAGCAAGGTTAAATATTCCAAAAGAAAATATAAGTACAAAGTCCATAGGAGAATTAATTAATGACCTTTAAAGTGCTTGAATTCAAACCCTTTTAATGCTATTATATATGGTAGGAGGGAATGAAATGGAAATGGCCTTTAGAGTAATTGGTAAATATACTTATGAGAGATTTTTTCTGTTTTATTTTCTAATATTTTTACAATCAAACCAGATGATTTTAAGCGATATTTTTAGATTTAAAAGTTTCGCTTAATTTATCTGGTTATTTTTATATGGTTTTTTAATTTATAAATTATAAAAATTTATTTAAATTTGAGAAGGGTCAGGTGACAAATTATGAAATGGCGGGGAAGACAAGGAAGTTCAAATATTGAAGATAGAAGATTTAACAGCGGTGGCGGCAGGCGTGGCCCTGGATTTAAATTAGGTGGTGGAGGCCTCATTATATTTGCAATTATTTATATTATAATGGGAGGCAATCCTCTAAGTTTGATTCCACTAGCAACCAACAGAACGCAGACAGCGCCTCAATATGTTGAAACTGAATCAGATAAAGAAAAGATGGAATTTTTAAGTGTCGTTTTAAAAGATACAGAGGATGTTTGGAACGAAGTTTTTAAAGAGTATAATCTTGAATACAAAACTACTAATCTAGTTGTATTTAACGGTGCAGTTAATTCTGCATGCGGTACTGCTCAAGCTGCTATGGGACCTTTTTATTGTCCTTTAGATAAAAAAATTTATATGGACCTGGACTTTTTTGATCAATTGAAGAACGAATTTGGTGCAAAAGGTGAGTTTGCAATTGCTTATGTACTTGCCCATGAAGTTGGTCACCATGTCCAAGATGAGCTTGGAATCTTAGGTGAAAAGCAACAGTTGAGAAAGCAACTTAGTGAAACAGAATACAATAAAATTTCTGTAAGAATTGAACTTCAAGCAGACTATCTCGCCGGAGTTTTTGCTAGCAGGATTGAAGATAAGGGTTATTTAGAAGTAGATGATATTGACGATGCAATTAGAGCTGCAGAGTCAGTAGGTGATGATATTTTACAAAAGAGGTATCAAGGAACAGTTGTGCCAGATGCTTTTACTCATGGCACAGCAGATATGAGGTCCCGTTGGTTTATGAAGGGCTATCGCTCAGGCAACTTTGATGAATTTGATACTTTTAAATATGAATATGACGATTTATAGGAGGGAAAATGAAAACAGTTTATAGTGCTATACAGCCATCAGGACTTTTGACAATTGGTAATTATATAGGTGCACTTAAACAATGGCCAAAGCTACAAGAAGAATATAAATGCCTGTTCTCTGTTGCAGATATGCATGCAATTACAGTTAGACAAGATCCTAAGGAATTAAGAGAGCGTTCTAGAATGCTAATTGCAGTTTACTTGGCTTGTGGCATTGATCCAAAGAAAAGCATTATGTATATCAATTCACATGTTAGTGAACATGCTGAGCTTGCTTGGATCTTGGATACCTATACAAGTATTGGTCAATTAAAGAGAATGCACCAATTTAAATCTAAGATTAAAGGCAATGAAGAAGGAGCTAATGCAGGTTTATTTTGCTATCCAGTCTTAATGGCAGCAGATATTTTGCTTTACAATACAGATTTTGTGCCTGTAGGAGACGACCAAAAACAACACGTAGAAATAACAAGGGATATAGCTGAAAGATTTAACTCAGCTTATGGAGATACATTTGTTATGCCTGAGCCTCTTATTTCAAAGACAGGAGCTAGGATTAAATCTTTACAAGATCCTATGGTAAAGATGAGTAAATCAGACCCTAACGACAATGCATACATTTTATTGTTGGAAGACGAAAAAACTCTTAAGAAAAAATTAGGCAGGGCTGTTACAGACTCTGTTGGTGAGATAAATTATACTGATGACCAACCAGGAGTTAAAAACCTAATCGATATTTATCAAGCCTTTACAGATGAAAGCCTAGAAGAAATTTTAAATAAATTTGAAGGCAAGGGTTATGGTGAATTAAAAAATCAAACTTTTGAAGCTGTGAACACTGTTTTAAAACCAATTAGAGAAAATACTGAAAAGTATTTAAGCGATCAGTCTTATATTGATCAAATTATAAAAGAAGGCGCTACTCACGCGAAGGAAATTGCGTCAGAAACCTTAGAAAGAGTCTATGATAAGGTGGGCTTTGTTAGGAGGATTTAATGAAAATATTAATTATTGGTAGCGGTGCAAGAGAGTACGCGATAGGTAAAAAGATTCATGACCAAAGGGGTTCAGAAGTGCAATTGTTTTTTGCGCCAGGTAATGCTGGAACTGAATTGATTGGAGAAAATGTAAGCATTCCTGACAGTGAGATTGCAAGCCTGCTTGTCTTTAGCCAAGAAGAAAATATCGACTACACAATTGTAGGACCAGAGGCTCCACTTGTTGAAGGCATTGCAGATGTATTTGAAAGGGCAGGAAAATTAATATTTGCTCCTTCAAAAGAGGCTTCACAAATTGAAGGATCAAAGGAATTTTGTAAAACTATATTGGCAAGCAAAAATATTCCTACGGCAAAATACAGGTCCTTTAAAGATGCAGGTGAAGCTATTAAATATGCAAAAGAGCTCAGGGATGAGTCTGAACAAAACTTAGTTGTTTTAAAAGCAGATGGACTTGCAGCAGGTAAAGGCGTTTTAATAGTATCAGATGATGTGGATATTGAAAACGGGGCAAAAAATGTTTTGGAAAATAAAATTTTTGGCGACCAAGTCTTGCTTGTTGAAGAATACTTAGAAGGATTTGAAACTTCGCTCATGGGATTTTTTGATGGCGAATCTTTCAAATTATTTAATCCCGTTAGAGACCACAAGACAATCTATGAAGGTAATGTAGGACCTAATACTGGAGGAATGGGAACTTTTACTCCTGATATGGAAGCTTTGATGTATAGGGATGAAATAAAAGAACAAATTATAGATCCATTTATTGAGGCTATTAATATTAATAAAATTGATTACAGGGGAATTGTTTTCTTTGGATTAATGATAACCAAGGATGGACCAAAAGTTCTTGAAATTAATACACGCTTTGGAGATCCAGAAACTCAAGTTGCCCTTATGGCGCTCGAAAGTGATTTGTTAAATCTAATGATGGCAACTAGCAAGAGAGAACTTAGCGAATGCTATATAAAGATTAATGATAAAAATATTGTAAATGTTGTAGCAGCAAGTGGCGGCTACCCAGGATCTTATGAAAAAGGCTATGAGATTAAGGGACTTGATAAGCTTTGTGATGTGGAAGTATTTTATGCTGGCGTAAAATCTGAGGATGGAAAGCTTCTGACAAATGGAGGAAGAGTGCTTAGCATTGCAGCTGCCGACAAATCAATGGAAGAAGCTGAGAGAATTGTTTATAAGGAAATTGAAAGGATTGAATTTAAGGATATGTATTACAGAAAAGATATAGCTCCAAATGTAAAGAGAATTTATGTAAACAAGAAAGACGAGTTTGACATTTTTTCAGAGGCAGTACTTAATCAATTACAAGAACATGGAATTAATCCATCCAAATGTAAATTATACAAGAGATATGACATTGAAGGTCTGACTAACAAAGAAATAGATTTAATCAAGGATACTATTTTAAGAGAACCTCCAGTAGATGATATTTATGTTGGGGACGATGCTCTTAGTTTGCAAAAATCTTTTAATGATGTTCTTGTTAGACAATACAAGGCCGGACAATTTGACCAAAGAGAACGCGGTTTAATTGATACAATAAAAAGCGTTATCCCAGGAGTAAATGTAGCTGCTCATGTTGCTGAAGTTATTTCCTTTGAAGGTGTTGATAAGGATACAATGACAAAGATAAAGAAAGTTCTAATCAATCCTGTAGATGAAGAAGAAGGAAGGCTCTTGGAGATTCCATCATCCATTAAAGACACAGGTAAAGCTGATAAAACTGTTGTAGTTTATGAAGGCTTTAAGGACTTTAACGAAAAAGACTTAGCTGAATTTTATAAGAGCCAAAGTCTTGCCATGGATCTAGAAGATTTAAAAATTATTCAAGACTACTTCAAAAAAGAAGGCAGAGATATAAATGATGTTGAGCTCTCAATGATCGATACTTATTGGTCAGACCATTGTAGGCACACAACTTTTAATACTGCTCTTACAAACATTAAATTTGAAAGCGAAAACTCAAAACGGGATAAGGCTCTTAAAGAGGCTTTTGAAAAATATTTGGCCAAGAGAGAAGAAATTAATAGAACAAAACCAGTTTCATTAATGGACCTTGGTACAATTCATGCAAGGTATATGAGACATTTGGGCAAGCTGGATGATGTAGAAGTGAGCGATGAAATTAATGCTTGCACACTTATCATTGATGCTGATGTGGATGGAGAAAAAGAAGAATATTTGTTCTTCTTCAAAAACGAAACTCACAACCACCCAACAGAAATTGAACCATTTGGTGGCGCACAAACTTGCTTAGGCGGAGCTATCAGAGATCCATTATCTGGCAGGGGTTATGTATATCAAGCTATGAGAATTACAGGAGCTTCAGATCCTATTAATGATTATGAGCTCAAAGGAAAATTAACTCAAAAGAAAATTGTTCGCGATGCAGCTAAAGGTTATTCATCTTACGGTAACCAAATTGGTTTAGCTACAGGATATGTAGAAGAATTATTCCACCCTGGTTATAAAGCAAAGAGAATGGAGGTCGGCGCCGTAGTAGGTGCTGCCCCAAGAAAATATGTTAAGCGCGAAAATCCTGAACCAGGTGATGTAATTGTATTATTGGGTGGACGCACAGGTCGTGATGGCGTTGGCGGAGCAACAGGTTCTTCTAAATCACATGATGAATCAAGTGTCAAAAAATCTGGTGCAGAAGTTCAAAAGGGTCACGCACCAACAGAAAGAAAAATTCAAAGACTATTTAGACGACCAGAAGTTACTTCGATGATTAAGAAATGTAATGACTTTGGTGCTGGCGGAGTAAGTGTTGCCATTGGTGAATTAGCTGATTCACTTGATATTTATTTGGACAGAGTTCCTTTAAAATACAAGGGGCTTACACCAAGAGAAATTGCAATTTCTGAATCTCAAGAGAGAATGGCTGTTGTAATTAGGTCTAAAGACTTAAATGAATTCTTGAAATATGCTGAAGAAGAAAATCTAGAAGCTACTCATGTTGCAGATGTTGTTGATACTGGCAGGATGAAAATCTTCTATCATGATGATATCGTTGTAGATCTTTCTCGTGAGTTCTTGAATTCAACAGGGGCTGAAAAAACTCAAGATGTTAGTGTTGAAGGATTAAATGAAATTAATTTCTTTAAGGAAAAGAATACAGAGAAAATTGAAAAGAGAATGGCTGGCCTTGACCAAGCTTCAAGAAAGAACTTGCTTGAAAACTTTGACTTCTCAGTTGGAAGGGCAACTATAAATGCACCTCTAGGTGGTAAAAATGAATTGACTCCTATTAATGCAATGGCTGCAAAGATTCCATCAAAGACTGACCTTACAAGGACCACAACATACATGAGTTATGGCTTTATACCTTATTTGTCAGCTGAAGATCCATTTGTGGGAAGCTATTATTCAGTTCTTTTATCAGTCTTTAAATTAGTTGCATCAGGTGCTCCTCTTGCAACAATTAGAACCTCTTATCAAGAATATTTTGAAAAGATGGGAGACAATCCAAAGACCTGGCAAAAGCCATTTATAGCTCTGCTAGGCGCTTTAAAGGCAAGCTCAATTGTAAGCACACCACCAATTGGCGGTAAGGACTCAATGAGCGGAACTTTTGAAGATCTAAATGTACCACCAACACTAATTTCATTTGCAGTTGGCTATGGGGACAAGGATTATGTGACAACTTCAGAAATGAAGGGTGGCCACAAAATTGCCTTAATTGAAATAGACACAGATGAATTTGGTCTAGCAGATGATAAGGAAATTTTAGACAAGCTCGCTATCATTGAAGAACAAATTCAAAAGAAAAATATCAAAACTTCATTTGTTTGTGATAATGCAAGTGTGCTTGAAGCTTTGATAAAAATGTGCGTTGGAAATGATGTTTGCGTAGATGTAAAGCTGACTGATAATGACCAATACAAAAAGACTCCTTTAACAGTTATTGTTGAATACGATGAAGACTTTGAGGGGATTAGAGAAATTGGTAAATCTGGCACTGAAGATTTTATCGTAAACGGCGAAAAACTTGCTTACGAAGATATTAAAAAAGCTTTTGTAAATGGCTTAAATGAAATTTACGGCACAAACAAAGATCAAGAAACTCAAGATCTTTATTTCCATGAATCTATTAACAGAAGGATGAAGTCCTATAAGCCGGTTGAAAAAGTTCGCGTTGTAATTCCAGTTTTTGAAGGTACAAACAGCGAATTTGATTCAAGACTTGCTTTTGAAAAGGAAGGCGCTTATGTTCAAGAGGTACTCATCAAAAACTTAACTCCTGAACTATTAGAAGCGTCAATCAAAGAGTTTGCACTTGCTATTAACAATGCGCAAATATTATTTATTCCAGGTGGTTTTTCAATGAGCGACGAACCAGACGGAAGTGCAAAGTTTATTGCAAATGTTCTTAGAAATAAGGATGTTAAAGAAGCAATCGAGCATCTTGTATCTGAAGAAGGCAATGACGGTTTGGTCTTAGGTGTATGTAATGGATTCCAAGCTCTAATTAAAACGGGGCTCCTACCATTTGGCCAAATTAAAAATTTAAGTGAAGACGATGCAACACTTACATTTAATACTCTTGGCCGTCACATCTCAAGAATAATTACAACTAAGCCACAAACTTTAAACTCACCATGGTTAAAGTATATTGAAAACAAAGAATATAGGGTTCCAATCTCACACGGAGAAGGTAGATTCTATTGTTCAGATGAAATGTACAAGGACCTTGTGGATAAAGATCAAGTTGCATTTAAATATGTAATAAATCCAAATGGAAGTTCACATGGCATTGAATCCATTATGGATCCAAGTGGCAAGATACTTGGAAAGATGGGCCACTCAGAACGCGTAAGCGAAGACACTTATAAAAATATACCAGACATTGAATATATGAACTTATTCAAGGCTGGAGTAGAATACTTCAAGTAAAATAAACAAATAAAATAGGCCTTAGCTTCTAAAAGCTAAAGCCTATTTTTTATTCTAATAATATTATTCATCTCTGTATTTGGGAAGCTTTTCTTCTAAAGTTGATATATTTAACTTGTAAATTACTCCGCCAAATATTAAACATAAGAGCATATATATAAGAGAAACATATTGGACCACTGTAAACAAGTCTTCATACAAGGCTGCAAAAAATTTATATAGAAGATATATAATTAGTGCATTTGCAAAGGTGAAAGCCATGCTTTTAAGTGGGTTAGTACCGCCCTTAACAGCTCTTTGCGGTGAGTCCCAATCAAAATATGGATATTTAATGCCTATATACAAATCAATATTGGAATAATAAAACCAAGATATCACGGCTCCTCCTGCAAAGGCAAGAGGCATAGTGAGAGATGATATTGTTAGACCAGATTTAATTATAGTTAATGCAATGATAATAATAATTGCAAAAAAAGCATTAAAAGCACTTATCCAAAGGGAGGCGAGTAGTCTACCATCTACTTGATCTTTAGCGGTTGTGGGAAGGGTTTTTATTACATTAATTTTATTGCCTTCTCTGGTGATTGTACTTATAGTTGAAGAGTTTAAAGAAACAAATGTTGTATATAAAAATCCAATTAGCATGCAGGAAAAAATCTCTTCTAGGATATTTTCACCAAAATTATAGTCTAAACCTCCAAATAACCCTGATAGGCTAACTCCATCCTTGGCAGCGGCTCCTAAGAATCCAATTGAAAATATTATTATAAATATAATTCCTATAGCCATGATATTGAAAAAATATATTGGAGTTTTGAGAATCTCTTTAAATTCTTTATTTGCAATTTCTCTAACAACTGATCTCTTTTTAATCTTTAAAGCTTTCTTGCGTTTTTTCTTTCTGGTTCCTGTTATGGAGTTAAGTTCGAGGCCTTTTTGCAAGGCTTTTTCCGAAAAACGACCAACAAGATACATTATTGCAAACACAAGCCCTGCATACACAAGAGTATATAAGAGGCTTAACAAAATATTTTTGTTAAATATTTTTACCATAAAAAATGCATGCGGTAAAAATCTAAAAACTGAATTATCAAAATTTTTAACAACTGTCATAAGAGAATCTGCAGTATTTATATATCTGATAATTAGTATATAAATTACCAAGCCAGCCATTAAAGCCAAAGCTTGCATAATATTTTTTAGATTTGAAATCCTGTTTAAATACTTCATTAATTTTATAATAATAAAGGATAATAGTGATATTATAAGCATATTTGTTAAGAATATACTTATTAAAACAGTTAGGTAAATTATTATGTTATATGAAGAGAAATAGCAGAGCCTAATAAAAGTTGGAATTATTAAAAATAAGGATACAAATAAACTATCTATAAAAATAGAAATAGATTTACTGATTATAATATCCCTGTTTTTAATTGGCAGCGTTTGCATTATTTTTATGTCATTTGAAAAATATAGGTTTGACATAATAGAGGGAAGGACAGTAAAGACAAGAAAGAGGATATGAGATGTACTTATTGATACAATAAATAAATTAATCATACCTGCTTGAACCAAAGAACCCACTTGCTTGAATAAAAATTGTTGTAACAAGACTGCGTAAAAAGCAATTATAATAAATGAAAAGACTAGAGAAAATAACTTTCTTCTTTCTTTTTTGTCTTTAAGAGCAGTTCCTGGGTGAAAAAGTGCACTATATTTGGTATATAAATCTTTTTTTACTAGAGTTTTAATCATTTTTGGTTAGCTCCAAGAATATTTTTTCAAGATTTCCTTCAGCTTCAGGTACAAGCTCTTTAATTTCTTCTACGCTTCCTCTTGCGATTATTTTTCCATTATTAATAATAATTATATCGTCACATACATTTTGGGCCACTTCCATTACGTGAGTAGAAAAGAGGACGACCTTTCCGTCGTCCGCTCTTTGTCTCATAATTTCTTTTAAATTAAATGAACTTTTTGGATCAAGTCCAACCATCGGCTCATCTAAGATAAAGTAGTCAGGGTCGTGTATTAAACCTCCGATTAAAGCAAGTTTTTGTTGCATACCGTGTGAATATCCAGAAATTGTTTGATCAAGCGCAAAGTCTAGTTCAAATATTTTTGCATATTTTTCAACTTCCTCTTGAGCAAGTTCTGGATCCATTTGATATACATTTGCTATAAAGTTTAAATACTCGAAACCTGTCATTGTTTCGTATAGAAGAGGATTATCAGGTATATAACTTATAAGCTTTTTGCTTTCATAGCCATCTGTTGTTACATCATAACCATTTACAGTAACCTTGCCATGAGTAGGAGAGAGGATGCCAACAATCATATTTATTGTTGTAGTTTTACCGGCACCATTTGGTCCAAGAAAACCTGTTATCTTTCCGCCTTCTATATCAAGGTTTACACTATCAACGGCGATTTTAGAGGCAAAAGCCTTTGTAACATTTTGAAGCTTAATAGCTTTGTTCATAAAATCCTCCTAAAGTATTTTTATTTTTGTTTTTTAAGCTCGATTGCTGATTGTGCAGCAGCAAGTCTTGCGATTGGAACTCTGTATGGTGAGCAGCTTACATAATCTAAGCCAACTTTTCCAAAGAACTTAATTGAATCAGGATCTCCACCAGCTTCACCGCATACACCCACATGAAGATTTGGATTTGATTCGCGGCCAAGTCTTGTAGCCATTTCAATTAATTTACCAACGCCTTCAGTATCCAAAGATTCAAAAGGACTTACCTTAAAGATTCCTCTATCAACATATTCTGCGATAAATGGACCTGAGTCGTCGCGGCTAAAGCCAAATGTCATTTGAGTCATATCGTTTGTACCAAAGCTAAAGAAGTCAGCTTCTTTTGCAATTTGGTCAGCGAGTAGGGCGGCACGAGGGATTTCAATCATGGTACCTACTTCATAATCAATCTTTGCTGATTTTTCTTCAAAAACTTTTTCGATTTCTTCTTTAATTTGCCCCTTTACATATTCGAGTTCTTTTATATCACCAACAAGTGGAATCATAATATGTGGTGTAGTTTCACCAACTTCAATTGCAGCTTCCATAATAGCACGGGCTTGCATCTTGTAAATTTCTGGATAAGAAACTGCAAGTCTGCATCCTCTGTGACCAAGCATTGGATTAAGTTCTTTTAATTCTTCAATCCTGTCGCAAAGTGCTTCATAACTTACCCCAAGATCGCCCGCAATTTGTTTTATATCGCTTTCTTTAACAGGCAAGAATTCATGTAGAGGTGGATCTAAGAGACGAATGGTAACAGGTAGGCCCTTCATTGCTTCGAAGATTCCAACGAAGTCAGATTTTTGATGAGGCAATAATTTATCAAGTGAAGCTTGTCTTTCTTCAGTTGTTTTTGCAAGAATCATTTTTCTAACATCGATGATTCTCTTTTCATCAAAGAACATGTGTTCTGTTCTTGTTAAGCCGATGCCCTTAGCACCAAATTTTCTGGCAGCCGAAGCATCTTTTGGTGTATCAGCATTTGTGTATACACCCATTACCTTATATTCATCAGCCCATTCCATAAATGTTTCGAAATTGCCGGAAAGTTGTGGTTCAATCTTTTTGATTTCACCAAGGTAAACGATACCATTTGTTCCGTCAATTGAAATTGTTTCACCTTCTTTTATTTCAAGGCCATTGTGGGCTCTGATAATCTTGCTTCTTTCATCAACTCTGAGCTCTGAGCAACCAGCTACACAGCATTTGCCCATGCCTCTTGCAACTACAGCTGCGTGTGAGGTCATACCACCTCTAGCTGTTAAAATACCTTCAGCTAAAACCATTCCTTCAAGGTCTTCAGGTGAAGTTTCTTCACGAACTAGAATTGTCTTAATACCTTTATCGTGTTTTTTCTTAACGTCTTCGGGTGAGAAGACAACAACTCCGCTTGCAGCTCCTGGAGAAGCAGGTAAGCCCTTTGTAAGGACTTCTTTATCCTTAAGATCGTCTTCGTCAAATTGATAGTGCATAAGTTGGTTTAATTGATTAGGTTCAACTTTTAATAAGGCTTCTTCTTTTGTTAAAAGGCCTTCGTTAACCATATCTACTGCAATATTTAATGCAGCCTTACCAGTTCTCTTACCATTTCTGGTTTGAAGGAAGTAGAGTTTACCTTCTTCGATTGTGAACTCAACGTCTTGCATATCTTTATAGTGTTTTTCAAGGCTTTCAATTGTTTCAAGGAATTTATTATATACAGCTTCATTTTCTTCTTTTAAAGTTTCTATATCATGTGGGGTTCTAATTCCAGCAACAACGTCTTCACCTTGGGCGTTCATTAAGTATTCGCCGAATAATTTATTTTCGCCGTTGGAAGGGCTTCTTGAGAAGCATACGCCAGTACCACTAGTTTCTCCCATATTACCAAATACCATTGATTGAACATTAACAGCTGTACCTAGGTTGTCGTCAATCTTGTGAAGTCTTCTATAAGTTTTCGCACGGGGATTCATCCACGATTTAAATACAGCAATAATTGAAAGTTCAAGTTGTTTTAATGGATCAGCAGGGAAGTCTTCATTAGTATGTTTTTTGTAGATTTCTTTAAATTTTCCTACAAGTTTCTTTAAGCCTTCAACTGAGATTTCTTGGTCCATACTTACATTTTCTTCAGCTTTGATATCTTCAAGGGCATCATCAAATTCATATTTTGGTAAACCCATAGCAACATCAGAAAACATTTGAATAAAACGTCTGTAGCTATCAAAAGCAAAGCGTTCGTTTGAAGTTTTTTCTGCTAAAGCTTTTACAGTATCATCGTTTAGACCTAAATTCAAAATTGTATCCATCATTCCAGGCATTGAAAAAACTGCACCTGACCTTACTGAAAAGAGTAGAGGATTGGATGATGAACCAAATTTTTTATCGGTGTGAGATTCGACTTCTTGAATTCTTTTTAAAACTTCTTCCATCAAATGTTCTGGTAGCATTTCTTTGTTTTCATAAAATGCCTTACATGCATCTGTGGAAATAGTAAATCCTGGTGGAACTGGAATACCCATTACGGTCATTTCAGCAAGGTTAGCACCTTTACCACCTAATAGAGAACGCATACTTGCGTTGCCTTCTTCAAAACTGTAAGTAAATTTTGACATTACTCCTCCTTAAAGTTAATTCTGTCTTTAATAAATTCTGCCGCCTCTTCATTAGAGTAGTTATCAAGATCTATAATAGGGCATCTAATATTTTCATAAATATTATTTGCATACTCAAGCTCTTTAAAAATCCTGGCTTCAGTTGCGTAGTTGGAAGATATTCCTAAATATTTCTCTCTTGTGCTACGAAATTTCTTGAGGCTTTCTACCGAACGAATTAATCCAAAGCACTTACGCCTTGGCAACTCTTTATAAATATTTAGGTTAATTTCTGGTACCAAAGGAATATTTAAAGCTTTAATCCCAAAATAACCCAAATAAAAACAAAGAGGTGTTTTTCCCACGCGTGAAGGACCTAAAATAATACAATCACAATTTTCAAAGTGATCAAGTATTTTGCCGTCGTCGTGTTCAAAATTAAAGTTGATTACATCTATAACCATAACTCACCTCTCATATATGATACATTATACACCATAATCCCACATAAATCAAAGAATGATGAGGGGAAATTTAACTTTTTATTTTTTATTTTTAATAAATTAAAATTGACAAATCTCAGGAAATGTGATGTAATATAACTACATGATTACTTATATAGGAGAGAAAAATGAATGAAATAAATCCACAAGAAAATAGTCAAATAAACTCTGAAAATGAGCAAGACAATACAGATGATCAAAAAATCAATTGGAAGCGTGAGCTGATGGAATGGGTTAAGTCAATTGCGTTTGCATTTATAGCAGCACTTTTAATTACAAAATTTATTTTTACATTTACAGTTGTTAGGGGCAAGAGTATGTTTCCAACCCTGCACAATAGCGATAGGCTGGTTGAATTAAAGATCGATAAGATTTTTTATAAATATGACCGGGGAGATATTGTAGTTATAAAAGACAAGGAACTAACTGGCAATGATTTTTATGTTAAAAGAATTGTGGCTGTTGGTGGAGATAATATAAAAATTATGGATGGTCAAGTTATTTTAAACGGCCAAGTTTTAGAAGAAAATTATATTGATAATTTATATACAGAAGGAAATGTTGATTACACATTAGAGGACGATGAAGTTTTCGTGCTTGGGGACAATAGACTTCCAAATGCAAGCAAGGATTCCAGATTTTTTGGCCCTGTTAATAGAAAATCGATAGACGGAAGATGTGTATTGAGGGTATTTCCTTTTAATAGATTTGGAGGACTTAATTGAAAAAAGAACATATTAGAAACTTTTCGATAATTGCACATATCGATCACGGCAAGAGCACACTTGCAGATAGATTATTGGAGTCTACGAATACAGTTGAAAAAAGAAATTTGAAACAACAGACACTAGACAGCATGGATCTGGAGCGTGAAAGAGGTATTACAATTAAATTAAAAGCGGTTAGATTAGATTACAAGGCTGATGATGGAAATACTTATGCCTTAAATCTAATAGATACACCAGGCCATGTTGACTTTAACTACGAAGTTTCTAGATCTTTGGCTGCTTGTGAGGGTGCAGTTTTGGTAGTGGATGCTACTCAAGGCGTTGAAGCACAAACTCTAGGCAATGTTTATCTTGCCCTTGACCAAGACTTGGAAATTCTTCCTGTTATTAATAAGATGGACCTTCCTTCAGCAAGGCCAGAGGAAGTTAAGCATGAAATCGAAGATTTAATTGGCATTGATGCGGAGGATGTTCCTTTAATATCTGCAAAGACAGGTCTTAATATCAAAGACGTCTTAGAGGATATTGTAAAAAATGTTCCAGCACCAGATGGAAATGATGATGGTCCACTTAAGGCCTTAATCTTTGACTCATACTATGATCAATATCTGGGCGTTGTTTCTTATATTAGAGTTTTTGAAGGCAAAATCAAGCCAGGTATGAATATAAGACTAATGAGCACAGGAAAGGAATACGAAGTCACAGAGGTTGGCGTAAATGTAACTACCATGAAGCAAGTTGATGAGCTAGCTTCTGGAGAGGTTGGATATTTTACAGCAGCTATTAAAGAAGTTAAAGATGCACGTGTTGGTGATACAGTTACAGATGCAGATAATCCAACAGCGGAATCACTTCCAGGCTATAAAAAAGTAGTTCCCATGGTTTACTGCGGTGTATATCCATCTGAAGGACAAGATTATAATACAGTTAGAGAAGCTCTTGAAAAGCTTCAAGTAAATGATGCTTCATTAGTTTTTGAGGCTGAGACATCAAAGGCACTTGGTTTTGGCTTTAGGTGTGGTTTCTTGGGTCTTTTACACATGGAAATTATCCAAGAAAGAATTGACCGCGAATTTGATTTGAATATTATCGCAACTGCACCAAGTGTTATCTATAGAGTTCATAAGACAGATGGAGAAATGTTAGAAATTCAAAACCCAACTAACCTGCCTCCAGTTTCTGAAATTGATTATATAGAAGAGCCAATGGTTGAGGCTGAAATAATGGCTCCAAAAGACTATGTTGGTAACATTATGGATATTTGTATTGATAGACGCGGTGAATATTTGGGTATGCACTATCTGGATGAGCGCAGAGTAAGCATTAATTTTAAATTGCCATTAAACGAAGTTATTTATGATTTCTTTGATGCTCTAAAATCAAATACCAAAGGTTATGCTTCACTTGACTATGAACTATGCGGTTATCAAAAATCAGATCTTGTTAAGTTAGATATTTTAATCAATGGCGAACTTGTAGACGCATTTAGCTTAATTGTTCATGAAAGCAAGGCCTACACAAGAGGTCGTGATATAGCAGAGAGGTTAAAGGATGTTATTCCTAAACATCAATTTGCTGTTCCTATTCAAGCTGCAATTGGTTCTAAGATAATTGCCCGTGAAACTATCTCCGCTCTTAGAAAAGACGTTTTGGCCAAGTGTTATGGTGGGGATATTTCTAGAAAGAAGAAACTTCTTGAAAAGCAAAAAGAAGGTAAGAAGCGCATGAGGTCAGTAGGTAATGTCGATGTACCTCAAGAAGCTTTCTTGGAAGTGTTAAAATATAAAGAAAAATAATTATAGCTGCATTTTTGCAGCTTTTTTCTTACATATGTTATAATGATTAGGGGGATGATTTTTGTGGATGATTTTTATCCAATTTATATGTATACACCAATGAGTGAAATGCACAATGAAATGATACCTGTAACTATGGGCTGCTCGTATCAGCGTTGTTTGTATTGCGATTTAAATTATAGGCAAAAATTTAAAATATTTCCCATTGAAGAGATTAAAGAATATATAGTTAAGCGTAAATGTGAATTAGATAAGATTAATAGAAAGCCCACAAAATTTACCTTGCTTGAAGGCAATCCCCTATGTATAAAGACGGATTACCTGCTAGAGATTTTTAAAATTTTAAATGTGAATTTTGATGTGGATTATATTTCTATGTTTGCAAGGGCAAATGATGTTTTAAATAAAACTGATGAAGAGTTATTAAAATTAAAAGATATGGGCATGGATAGGTTATGCTTGGGCCTTGAAAGTGGCAGCGATTTAGTCTTGGATTTTCAAAAGAAGGGTCATAGTGTTTCAGATTCAATTGAGGCTTGCCATAAGCTTGATAGGCTAGGTATAAGTTACAGCACTTATTTTATGTTGGGCTTGGGCGGCAAGGAATTCACAGAAGATCACAGAACCAAAACACCCATTTTAATCAATCAGATAAAACCTTTTGAAATTATCTTTGTAACTACAGTTATATTTAAAAGAGCTCCCTTAAAAAAACTTGTCCAAGATCAGTCATTTAAAAGGTTAAGTATTAGGGAGTCACTTGAAGAGGAAAGAGAGATTTTAAAGAATATTAATATTGATACAATAATAAAAGCTAGTCACAAGACAAACGCTTTACCATTACTGGCAAAATTTCCTGAACACAAGGATCTGTGTATAGAAAAAATAGATAAATATCTTGAAAATTCTGATAAGATTTTGCAAGCCAATGAAAGAAATAAATGGAAGGTTTGGGGTAAGGAATGATGCAAAGCCTTGGAATATATATGCACATACCATTTTGCAGAAGCAAGTGCAATTATTGCGACTTTTTAACAATGGTTCCTAATAACAGTCAAAAAATCGATGAATATACTGAATATTTATTAAGAGAAATAAATATTCTTGCAGATAATTTTGCTGATAGGGAAGTTGATACCATATATTTTGGTGGCGGCACACCTTCATTACTCACAAGTGATCAAATTTATAAGATATTAGATTGTATCTATAAAAAATTTAAAGTGAGTTCAAAAGCTGAAATTACTATTGAAATAAATCCGGAAACAATTGATAACAAGTGGATAAAAAATTTAAAAAAAGCAGGCGTAAATAGGGCTAGTGTAGGTTTTCAAAATTCAAATCAAGAAATATTAGATTTAATTGGACGCAAATCAACTTTAAATATGTTTTTAGATACAATTGATTTCCTACAAAAAGAATCTATAAATAATATTTCTGCAGATATAATTCTATCGCTTCCTAATACAAATGTAGAGACAACTTTAAGGGATGCAAAACTTTTGGCTGATTTAAATATTCCTCATATAAGTGCCTATTCACTTATACTTGAAGAAAAAACTTTGCTCTATAGACAAGTTAAGGAAGGGAAAATTAAATTATTAGACGATGAGTTAGATAGGGAGATATACCATGAGTTTTGTCATTATTTAAAGTCTAGAGGATATCGTAGATATGAAGTTTCGAGCTTTTCAAAAGCTGGATACGAGAGCAAGCATAATTCAAGATACTGGAATTTAAGCGAGTATTTAGGACTTGGTCTTGGTGCCAGTGGATTTATAAATAATATGAGGACTAAAAATCCTGTAAAACTTTTTGATTACTATAAGCGAATAGATAATAATAAAATACCTTATGATATTGAGTACGAGCTTTCTAAAGAGGATATGATGAGCGAATATTCTTTTTTAGCTCTAAGGACTGCCAAGGGAATAGATAAAAAATTTTTCAAAGAAAAATTCAATGTAGATTTTGATAAAATGTTTAATTTAAAAGTTCACGAAGATAACGGACTCATTATAAACGATAAAGATTTTGTAAGTCTAACTGAAAAGGGCTTTGATTTATCCAACTTAGTAGAAGTTGATTTATTATTATAAAATGGAGGAACACTATTGAAAAAAGTTTTGCTTTTAATATTAATATGCTTAAAAAGTAAATAAAATTTCTGCACAAAACTCTCTTGCCTGGAGAGTTTTTATTTTATTTTAAAATATTTTATCATTTTGTGTTTAAAAAAGATTTATAGTGGTATAATATAAATGTAGTTAGCACTCACCAAGAGTGATTGCTAATAAAAATTAGGAGGTGCGTTATGTTAAGTTCAAGAGAAGCCACAATTTTACAGGGAATTATCGAGAGCTTTATCCTTAGCGGAGCTCCAATTGGGTCAAGAACGCTTGTTAAAAGTTATGATCTAGATTTATCATCGGCTACTATTAGAAATGTTATGAGTGATTTGGAAGAGCTTGGTTATTTAACTAAGACCCATCAATCAAGTGGAAGAATCCCTTCAATAAAAGGACTTAAGCTTTATGTTTCAAATCTAATCGATAAAGAGCTCTCTGAAAGTAGACTGCCTAATGCAAATGTAAGAAATTATTTAGAAGATGGCGACAGGGAGATAAAAAATACCTTATCTAAAATAGGGACGGTTTTAAACGAGATAACAGATTATGCTTCACTAACCTTTATCAGCAAAGATAAGAATGGAATTGTTAAGGATATATTTATAAAAGAAGTATCTAGCAATTCTTATATTTTTGCTGTAATGCTAAGTGATGATGAAATTTTTACCAAGCTAATTACAACTGAAGAGGCAAATGATTTTATAAGTACGGAAAAATTTAACAGATTTTTAGGAGATAATTTTAAAAATAAGTCCACTAAATATCTGGTAGACAATTTGCTTCCACTTTTTAATTTTACTTTTTATAAGGACTTAAAGGTTTTAAATGATATTGTTAATGATATTAAAAAGAAAAGATCAGATGAACTTCAGTTATCAGGTATATCAAGACTATTAAATCATCCAGATTTCGATGACATTGACAAGGTTCGTCAAGTTGCAAATTTGATGAGTGATGATACTGAGATTAGAGATGTTCTTACTCACGAGGATAAGGACGGCATCAAAGTTTACTTAAGTGATGATGAAGATGATCCACTCTCCAGTTTAGCTATTATTACTTCGAATTATAGTATTGATGAAGATAGGATAGCATCTTTTGGCCTTATTGCGCCAATCAGAATTAATTATTCTGAGGCTGTAGCAACAATAATAGGACTGGATAGAGATTTAAAATCAATAATAAATAAAAATAGAGGTAAGGTATGATGGATAAAGACTTGAAACAAGATGTATTAAAAGATGAAGAATTAAAAGTAACAAAAGAAGAGGACCTCGATTTAGAAAAAGAGGCTTCTGAGGATGAAGAAAAACTTAATGCTGAGATAGATTCATTAAAGAATCAATTGGTAAGGCTACAAGCAGATTTTACAAATTATAGGAACAGATCAAAGAAAATTGAATTAGAAAGTGTCGGTATAGGTATCGAAAAAATGGCCGAAACACTTTTTCCGGTTATTGATAATTTTGAAATCGCCCTTAGCCACATTGAAGACCCAAGCACAAAAGAAGGGGTCCAAATGATTTACAATCAGATTATTGAGGCTTTAAAGTCTCAGGGCATTGAGCTTATGAAAACCAAAGACGCTGACTTTGATCCAAATTTACATTATGCAGTAATGATGGAAGAAGCAGAAGGCGTAGAAAGTGGTAAGATTATAGAAACATTAAAAACAGGATTTATTAAAGACGAAAAAGTTTTAAGACCAGCAATGGTAAAAGTATCAAAATAGGAGGAAATTATTATGAGTAAAGTTATTGGTATTGACTTAGGAACAACAAATTCATGTGTTTCATTTATGGAAGGTGGAGAACCCACTGTTATTACAAATATTGAAGGAAATAGAACTACACCAAGTATAGTTGCCTTTACAAAAGATGGCGAAAGACTAGTTGGTGAAACAGCAAAGAGACAAGCTGTTACAAACCCAGAAAGAACAATCTCTTCTATAAAGAGAGAAATGGGTAGCGATCATAAAATTAATATTGATGGAAAAGATTACGGACCAGAAGAAATTTCAGCAATGATTTTACAAAAATTAAAATCAGACGCAGAAAGCTATTTGGGAGAACCAGTTAAAGAAGCAGTTATTACTGTTCCTGCATATTTTACAGACGCTCAAAGACAAGCAACAAAAGATGCTGGACGCATTGCTGGTTTAGACGTAAAGAGAATTATTAACGAGCCAACAGCTGCAGCTTTAGCTTATGGTATGGATAAAGAGCACGGCCAACACAAGATTATGGTTTACGACTTAGGTGGAGGAACATTTGACGTTTCAATCCTAGAACTCGGAGATGGCGTTTTTGAAGTTCTTGCAACAAGAGGAAACAATAAGCTTGGTGGCGATGACTTTGATAATAAACTTATTGACTATATTGCAGAAGAATTTAAGAAAGAACATGGCGTTGACCTTAAAGCTGATAAGATGAGTTTACAAAGACTAAAAGAAGCTGCAGAAAAAGCTAAGAAAGAATTGTCATCAACAATGACAACAAACATCAACCTACCATTTATTACTGCAACTGCAAGTGGACCAATCCACTTAAACATGGATATTACTCGTGCAAAGTTCAATGAACTCACTCACGACTTAGTTGAAAAGACAATCGAACCAGTTAAAGAATGTATTAAAGACGCTGGTATATCTGTAAATGATTTGGATAAGGTTCTTTTGGTTGGTGGTTCAACTAGAATCCCAGCAGTTCAAGATGAAGTAAAGGCTTTAACAGGCAAAGATCCACAAAAGGATATTAACCCAGACGAATGTGTTGCACTTGGTGCAGCAATTCAAGGTGGTGTTTTAACAGGTGAAGTTAAAGACTTGCTCTTACTTGATGTAACACCTCTATCATTAGGACTTGAAACTCTTGGTGGAGTTACAACCAGATTGATTGAAAGAAATACAACAATTCCTACAAAGAAGAGTCAAATCTTTACAACTGCTGCTGACTCACAAACATCAGTTGATATTCACGTATTGCAAGGTGAAAGAGAATTTGCAAAGGATAATACAACTCTCGGCCGCTTCCAATTAACAGGAATAGCACCAGCTCCAAGAGGAATCCCACAAATTGAAGTAACCTTTGATATAGACGCAAATGGTATTGTAAACGTTAGCGCTAAGGATATGGCAACAGGTAAACAACAATCAATTACTATCACATCTTCAACAAATCTATCAGAAGATGATATTAAGAAGAAAGTTGATGAAGCTAAGAAATTTGAAGCAGAGGATAAAAAGAATAAAGAAAACATCGAAATTAAAAACAATGCTGATCAATTGATTTATCAAACAGAAAAGAGTCTAAAAGATTTAGAAGGTAAAATTGATGAAGCCGATAAGAAAGAAGTCGAAGAAAAACTTGAAGCATTAAAGAAAGTTGCTGAAGGTGATAATTTTGACGAAATTAAATCTAAAACAGATGAATTAACAGAAGTTTTCTACAGAATAAGTCAAAAAGCCTATGAAGCTGCAGGAGCTGCAGGTCAAACTCCAGGAGGAGATGACAATGGCAACGGAGGAGACGATGTTGTTGATGGTGACTATGAAGTTGTAGATGAAGACTAATTAATCTACCTGCTTAAGTAGATAATTTATAATTTGAAAAAAGCCCATTAGCTAAAATTTTTTAGAGATTGGGCTTTTCTTATGTTTAAAAATTAGCAAAATATATGTCTTTGTGTTAAAATATAAATGAATTATGTTTAAATATTTTATTCACATTAGAGGGAGTTTTAATGAGAGATTTATATGAGGTTTTAGAAGTTGAAAGAACCGCTAGTCAAGAGGAAATAAAAACTAGTTACAGAAGGCTAGCTAAAAAATATCACCCAGACTTAAACGATGGCGATTTAGAAGCTCAAGAAAAGTTTAAAGAAGTATCAGCCGCTTATGAAGTACTTGGAGATGAATCCAAAAGAAGAATGTATGATAACTACGGAACAACTGATGGAAGCGGTGGCTTTTCTGGCGGTGGCTTTGAAGATATTTTTAGTGATATATTCAATAATTTTGGCGATTTTTTTGGCGGTGGATTTTCTTATGGACGGACCAGGTCAAATGCCCAAGATGGAAATGATGCCAGGGTTGATATTACTGTAAAATTATCAGAAACTTTGCAAGATAAAGAAGTTTCTTTTACTTACAATAGAATTGTAAATTGTGATGAGTGCGACGGCAGTGGAGCAGAAAGTTCGAAAGATGTTGAAGTATGTCCTGAATGCAATGGTAGCGGCCGGGTATTTTCTACTAGACAAACTATGTTTGGCATGGTGCAGACTGAAGGCGAATGCCCAAAATGCCATGGCAAGGGAAAAGTTATAAAAAATCCATGTAAAAAATGCAAAGGAAATGGTAGATTAAAGAAGAAAGTAGAAAAAACTGTTACTATCAAAAGAGGAATTCAGGATGGCAATATAATAAATGTTGGCCCATTTGGTGATGGAGGCATTAATGGTGGTAGAGACGGTAATTTATATCTGGTTATTCACGTTATAAATGATACGAATTTTGAAATTGATAATTATGATGTTATTACAGAATATGACACTACTTTTGTGGATGCTGCCTTAGGTGCAAACAAAAAGATTAATAATATCGACGGTGAAATTGAAACTATAGAAATCCCTGCAGGAACGCAAAATGATTATGTCATAAAAATAAATAGCAAGGGTTTATATAGGTATGACAGTGATTATAGGGGAGATATGTATATTGTCATTAAAGTTAAAACCCCAACAAAATTAACTGATAAACAAAGAGAACTCTTAGAAGAGTTTTATGATGATGACAATGACGAACCACGACCCGCGAGGCCTAGGGGATATAAATTAAAATATTGGTTTTCAAAGTTAAAGAATAAGATTAAAAATTCGATGAGGTAATTATGAAAGAAATTAGCATAAAGGTAAATAGGGCAATTGAAGAGCAAATGGAAGTGCTTTTGTCCATTTGTGGAGTTGACTCATATGAGGTTGTTGATTCTGAGATTTATAAGGAGTTTAGCGAAAGAGAGAGAAACTGGGATTATATAGATGAATCGGTAATGGAACAATCGGAATATATTTCTTTTAAATGTTATTTAGATAATCCAACCGAATTAAAAAACTATTTTAAATCTCATGCGGACTTTGAATATGAGCTCACTGAAAAGGACATTATGGAAGCCGACTATGAAAATGATTGGAAAAAATATTTCAAACCTATAAAAGTTTCTGAATCTTTAATTGTAGAACCTAAATGGGACGTCCACCATGAGAATTCTGTAGTTATAAATCCTGGTATGGCCTTTGGCACTGGTAGTCATGAGACAACATTTTTGATGCTAAAGGAAATAGATAACATTAAACCTCACGGCCATGTGCTTGATGTAGGTACTGGAAGTGGGATTTTAGCAGTTGCATGTGCAAAATATTTTGATTGCAAGGTTGATGCTTATGAAATAGATGATTTAGCAATTAAAAGCGCCGAGGAAAATTTATTATTAAATGGCGTTCAAGATAAAATAAATTTATTTAAAAAAGATTTTAGAGATGTAGATATAAAGCAATACGACTATATTTTATCCAATATTTATGCTGAAACCCTAGTTGATATGATGGAAGGTTTTTCTAAGAGGATAAAACCTGACGGAAAAATTATTTTATCAGGTATTGTAGATAAGAAAGATGAAATTGTAGAAGCCGCTATGATTGAAAAGGGCTTTGAAATTTTGTCTAAGGAAAAAATGAATGAGTGGACAAGAATAACTGGAGAGTACCGTGGATAGAGTTTTCTTGAACGACTTTATTTTGACTGATGGCGATTATAAGCACATGATTAAAGCTAGAAGGCTTGGTCTTGGAGATAAAATTGAAGCGGTTATTAATGGAGAGCTTTATCTATGCGAGATAGTTGAAGTGAGTAAGAACTCGGCTAAGCTCCAATCAATAGAAAAATTAGAGATAAAAAATCTTGGACCAAAAATAACTCTCTTTCAATCAGTTATAGATAAAAAGAAGATGGAAAGTGTATTTAAATATTGCACAGCTCTTGGAGTTTCTGAATTTATACCTGTTGTTACTAGGTTTACAGAAGCTATTAAGGATAGAAATTTTGTTAGCGAAAGAAATTATGGGATATTAAAAGAAGCTGCCCAACAGTCGAAGGGAAGCTTTCTACCGGAAATCTCTGAGACAGTTGATTTTAAAGATGCAGTATTAAATGCAAAACAAGATGATTTGAGCCTTATATTATATGAGCTTGAAGATTCAAATTATATAGGAAATTTAGACTTAAAAAATATAGATTCAATTTCAATTTTTGTAGGACCTGAGGGAGGTTATCACAAAGATGAAGTTGATTTTGCAATACAAAATGGCGTGAAGCCAATTAGATTATTTTCGAGGATATTAAGATCGGAATTAGCAGGATTTTCTGCATTATCGATTATAAATTCTTGCGTGGAGGCATATGAAAGTAAAGATTAAGACACTGGGATGTAAGGTAAATTTTGTTGAGAGCATGGCTCTTTCTAAAGCGCTTGATGCTTTAGGTTATGAACTTGTAGAAGATGATATTTGCGACGTATTTATATTAAATTCTTGCTCAGTAACCAATGAGAGCGATAAAAAAAGCAGGCAGGCCCTTGGACGCAATAGAAGAATTAACCCTGATAATCTTTCGATTATTATGGGTTGCTACTCCCAAGTTTCAAAAGATGAATTATTAAAAAATAAAAATGTAAATATAGTTTATGGAAATATTGATAAGATGAAGGTCGTAGATATTATTAATGACCATGCATTAAAACTTGGAGAAAAAACTAATGCGGTGAGTGATATTTCCAAATACAGGGTCTATGAAAATTTGCCAATTCATTCTACAGGCGAAAAGACCAGGGCGTTTTTAAAGATTCAAGATGGTTGCGATAATTTTTGCACCTATTGCATTATTCCATACGCCAGGGGAAGAGTGCGTTCTCGTGATATAGAGACTATAAAAAAAGAAACCCAGTATTTAAAGGAAAGCGGTGTTAAAGAACTTGTAATTACCGGCATTGAAGTTGCAAGCTACGGAAAAGATTTGGACGGTTATAAACTTATAGATGCTATTGAAGCTGTAGCTGAAGTTGATAAGGATATGAGAATCAGGCTTTCAAGCTTAGAGATAAGTGTAATAACGGATGACTTTTTAGAGAGAGTTTCTAAGATAGAACACTTTTGCAGGCATTTTCATTTATCCCTTCAATCAGGTTGTGATAAAATTTTAAAATTAATGAACAGGAAGTATACAAGAGAAGTTTTTAAAGAAAAGGTCAAAATGATTCGTAAGTATTTTCCGGATGCAGGCATCACATCCGACGTTATCGTTGGCTTTCCAAATGAAACGGATGATGACTTCAAAGATACTTTAGATTATGTAAAGGACATAAAACTTTCTAGGATCCATGTTTTTCCTTATTCAATTAGGAAGAATACAAAGGCCGCACTAATGGATCAAGTAGATCCTCAAACAAAAAATGAGAGAGCTCACTTACTTCGTGATGTCTCCGAAGAATTAGAAGATGAATTTTTCAGAAGCATGGTGGATAAGAGAGAAAGAGTTTTGATAGAGGAGAGGTCAAAAGGAAAGTTTATAGGCTATACTTCAAATTACATTAGAGCCGAAATAGATGCAAATGAAAATTCAGATTTGAAGATAAATCAAGTTGTGGATGTAGAATTAAAAAATCAAGGAGGTAATTTAAAATGGATTGTTTGTTCTGCAAAATAGTTAAAGGTGATATTCCGTCAAAGCTTGTTTATGAAGATGATATATGTTATGCATTCGAGGATATTAATCCAGTAGCACCAGTGCACGTACTCTTTATTCCTAAGAGACACATTGATGGAGTGGATAAATTAACTGAAGAAGATGCAAAAAATGTAGGTCATATATTTTTAAAGATTGAAGAAGTTGCAAAAAAACTTGGTTTGGATGATGGTTACAGGGTTGTTTCCAATGTTGGAGAAGATGGTGGTCAATCAGTAAGACACCTTCACTTTCATTTAATTGGAGGCAGAAAACTTACTTGGGATTTCTAGGAAAGAGGGCTTAAGGCCCTTTTTTATTGCAATTAATGGCAAAATATTGTATAATTAGTTATCGGAGGAAGATATGGAGTATAATTATGATTTTATAAATAAACTTGATTTTGAAAATATTTTATCAAAAGATCAGTTTGTAAAATTTCTCAATAGTTTAAAGGCTTATATTAATGATAATCAAATTATAATAAGCACTACAAAATCATTAGATGATCTACTGTGGATGTTCACAGATTATTTTGATGGCTCTTATGAAGATATGGATAAAAAAGTTATTCCCATTGGATGCTTTTCGCTCTTATATTTTATATTGCCGTCATCTGTTATGAAAAAATATGTAGGTGAGAAAACCTTCTTTAGATCAGCCTTAGTATTTTCCTTTGCGTTTTTCACTCTGAACTCTGAACTTAAAAAATACAGAGAATTTTTAGATGAAAATAGAGTTGTAATAACAACTGAATATGGCGATATAAGTTATTATCGTCATAGAATTAAGGAGGAATTATGAAGAAAATAGCAATTTTATTATTGCTTATAGTACTTATTTCATCTCAATGTCTTGCAAGCCAAGTCTATACTTTTGATAATTTAGTTGGGGAGATAGATGCTCAAGATGATAAATATGTAAAGATTTCCTGGAATATCAATAGTGATATGAAAGAGGCCATTGCCAGCGGTGAAATAAGTAATGTTTTAGTTGAGATGGATGTTAAACTCGATCAAAATAAGTACTTAAGTGAAAGAGAAAAGCCCTTACACACTGTAGATGCAAGTGTAAATGAACTTAGATTTTCACCCTTTGAAGACAGGGCTGAGATGAATGCAAATAATACACTTGTTTCAATAAGGCTCAGATATTCATACGATAAGGATGGAGAAAATATAAAAACAGAATTTATAGATCCTATTATTTTAGGACATGATTCTTATGTTAAAAAATCTTCTTACTGGAGCAAGAATGAAATGGACACAGCTATTAAAATGGGTCTGATTCTTTCCAGTTTTAAGGATGATGTTAGTCGTCCTATAACTAGATATGAATTTACTAAAGTTTTAATGAAGCTAAATTCTTATATAGGTAAGAAAAAAGCAGATGTTAATTTGACTTTTGATGATGTCACGGACAAGGATATAAATTTAGCCCATAGTTTAGGATTGGTTAATGGGGTTGGTGGCCTGGAAGGCAATCGTTTTGCAGGTGAATTAAATTTAACCAAGCAAGAAATGGCAACTATACTTGAAAGATTCTTAAACTTATTAAATGCAAGTATTGATGAGCAAAAGCAAGTTGATGTAGTGGATATGGACCAAGTTGCAAGCTGGGCAAAAAAATCAGTTCAAACTTTGTTAAATACTGGAATAATAAAAGGGGATAGCACGAAAAAAATAGACCCTATGAGGAATGTTACCTGTGAAGAGTCTATTGTAATGATAATTAGAATATTTAATTTTGCAAAATAGCCTTAATGGGCTATTTTTTTTTGACTTTCAATCTAAATGCCCTAGCTAATGAAGAGCTAACCATAATTGATACGGCAATTGCAACTGCAATAAATGAGGCTTCAAATAGTAAAGCCACACCAGCGTTTTGATTTCCTTGGATCAGGTTTAAGATACCTTGATAAGTCTTTAGTCCAGGAACAAGTGGAATAAAACCAATTATAATAAAATTAATAGCTGGTGACTTTAATTTTACAGCGGCGATTTCTGTCCCTATGCCTAATAAGAATCCAGAAATAAGAGTTGCAAATACAGAATTAACTCCCAAGGATTGGAGATATTGCAAGCTGGTCCATGTCATGCCAGAAAATAAAGCACAAACGATCATATTTCTTGGTCTGACTGAAAAGATAAAGCAAAAACTTAAGCCAGCAATTGTACTAAGAGCAAATATTTTTAACCAAGTCATAATACACCTCCAAAGAATGTGAAAAATGTAATTGTAAAACCAACTCCAAAAGCAATTGCAATAGCTATTGTAACAGCTTCCATAACTCTGGCCATACCACTTAACAGGTCTCCACTCATAAAATCGCGAACACCTGCTGTAAGCGCTACTCCAGGTACTAGTGGAAGGACTGATCCAACTATTGTAGAATCAAGGTTTTGTCCTAGACCAATCTTGTTTAGACCAATTGCTATTAGTGTTACCATTAGTGATGAAACAAAGAAACCTAAAAACTGTGCATTAGTATGTTCAATTATTTTTTCACAGCTATGGAAAGAGATTGAACTTGCAATTAATGTTGCAATAAAATCGCTGATATTTCCACCAATAAGTATTGAGAAAATAGCGCATCCAAGTGCACCTCCAAAAATTATCAGCCAATAAGGATAGGGACTATGTGCATTAATTTCTTTGAGTTTTTCAAAAGCTTCGTCTGTATCAATTTCATGATTTACATAGGACCTACTTAGATTATTAATAAGCTCTATCCTTGATAAGTTTGATGATCTTTTATCTATGTTTTGAATAAAGCACATCCCATCTTGGGTATTATCACCAATAATTACTACAGTTGGCGATACAAAGGTGGATATATTATGAATATCTCGACTGGCGAGCATTCTTTTAATAGTATCTTCAGCTCTATAAGTTTCAGATCCACTTCTTATCATGGACTCTGCAGCATATAAAGCCATTTTATATATTTTAGTGTCTTTTGAATCCATAAACAACCTCCGTTTATATTATAACTTATTTAGAGAATGAGTCAATACATTTAAATTTCAAAAATATTATGGTTAAGAAAGTCTGGAGAAAGTTTTATTTATATTGTATAATTATTCTGGAGGAGAAATGGCAGACTTACTTTTATTTTTATTAATGGGAATATTTGCAAGAGAATTTTATTTTATAATTCCTATCTTTATTTTATTTACATATATATATTTTAAGAAGAACAGGATATCTAATAAGAGAGCTTTGATTTTGCTTATGGTAATGATATTGGCTTTTACCAATAGCTTCTTAAGATTTAATTCATTTAATAAAAATAAAATTGTTGATACAGATGGCATCGTGACAGATGTAAGAACATTTGATGATTATAACAGAATAACTATACGCAGTGGCTTATCTAAAGTCTATGCTTACGATGTTAGCAAAGAATTAAATAGGGGAGACAAAGTAAAATATCAGGGAAGACTTGAGGTGCATAATAGAAGAACCATGCCTTTTCTTTTTGACGCCAGAAACTATTATTATTCAAATGGTATTTCTTATAAACTTTCGGATGCAGATCTTTCTTATAATGGTCAGTCTTGGCTTAGTAAGTTTGAAAATATAAGAGTCTGGGCGGCAGGAGTTTATGATAAATACTTATATGAAAATGCCAGTACAATCTCAAAAGGACTAACATTAAGATATAGAGAAGATACTCCTATTTTACAAAATATAATGGCAATAGGCCTAAGTCATATATTATCTGTTTCAGGTTTGCATTTAGGACTAATATTTTCGTTTATATTTTTTATATTCTCTTTAACAGGCATGAAAATAAAAGCCAGAAGTTATCTTTCGGCTCTTGTAATATTTTTATATTGCCTGGTTGTAGGCTTTACTCCATCGCTAATTCGTGCAACGATAATGATATATGTATTAATATACAAGAGGCTCTACAGACCAAGTCTAGAAACTAAAGACGCATTATTAATAGCAGCTCTTGCGAGCCTGTTTATAAACCCATATTATATTTATTCAATTGGATTTTTGCTTTCCTACGCTTGTATGTTTGGAATTATTTTTATTTATAGTAGATTTGCTAGAAATATAAAGTATGAGAAGACTTTGGCCTATTATTTTAAAACGGCCTTGCTTTTAAATATTTCAATACAAATTGCAACCTTGCCAATAGTAATTTATTATTTTAACAAGGTAAATATATTAACTGTATTTATAAATATATTATTGGTTCCAATCTTCAGCTTGTATTTAATTTTATCAGTTTGTTTGCTATTATTTTCTAAAATAAAGTTTTTGGCATTTGGTCTTGCTTTTGCAATAAATAATATGAGCAAGTTTTTAGATACTATTACGGGAATTTTTAATAAAAGCTATTTGATAGCTATATTTGAGTCTCCGGATAAAATAATCATAGTAATTTATTATTTGATTTTACTCGGGATTATATTTTATAATAAACTTAGATTGGTAAAACTTGATTACAAGACTCTTTTTATTATGGTTCTAATTCTTTCAATACCAAATCCTATGAACTTTAAAAATCAAGATAGGGTTGAGTTTTTAGATGTTGGGCAAGGTGACGCAGCACTTATAAGTATTGGAAAAAAGAATATTATGATAGACTCGGGAGGTAATCCCAGAAATCAGGGGGCTGTTGGTAAAAATATTATTGAGCCATATTTAATAAAAACTGGTCGAAGAAAAATAGATTACGCATTTATAAGTCATTATGATTATGACCACGCAGGTGGCTTCACTGAATTGAGCGACGATATAAAGATTAAACACGTCATCGTTAACCATAAGTACGAAGCTGATGATGACCAAGGTGATTTTAAAGACAAACTTGAAAAATTAAAGCCGAGAGAAGTAAGAGAGGATGCTAGTTTTAATTTGGGCAAAGACTATTCGATAAATTTTATTGGAGGAAACCAGGACTTGATAAATGAAAATGACAGGTCAATTGTGGCGGTCTTTAGAAAGAAAAATAAAAACCTAGTTTTATTTACCGGAGATATAGAGGAAGAAGCTGAACAAAAAATATCAGCCAGATTTCCAAAAACTTATATCATAAAAGCACCTCATCATGGGTCTAAAACTTCTTCGAGTGATGAAATTTTAAATGCTGTAAGCCCTAAAAATGTTGTTATTAGCCTTGGTAAGAAAAATAAATTTGGTCATCCCCATAAGGAAGTTATAGACAGGTACAAGAAAAGGGGAATAAATATTTATAGGACAGATTTAGACGGTCTCATTACTTTCGACCTCAATGATTTTAAAATATATACTTACAATGGCAAAAATAGTATAATGACTATCATAATAATTTATTTGCAGGTATTGGTCTCTATGATTTTGGTTTTATATAGGGAGGAAAGATGGACTATTCAATATTTATAAATAGGATAAAGAAAAACATGATAGGGGGTCCATATGCTTTTGTTGGTGAGGAAACTTTTTTAGCTGACAATACGTTGGAACTCGTAAAAGAGGCTTATGTAGACCCATCTTTGGAATCTATGAACTACTTGTTAATTGATGCTAGCAAGCAAAGTGTAAATGATATTTTAGAGTCTGCCTACCAACTTCCACTAATGGCAGAAAAGAGACTCACTGTTGTTAAGGACATTTCTGATGCCCAGACAAAAGATTTGGCTGGTAAAATAGAAGATTTAATTAAGCTTGGATCAAGCTCAATTGTAATTTTTATGTTTACTCCAAACAATATTAAAAAAACTACGAATTTTTATAAGTTTTTATCAAAAGCTGATTCCATTGTAGAGTTTAATACTGTAAGCGAAAGCCAATTAAAAAATTGGGTGGGCAGAAAGATAGAGCAAAATAATGTGGATATTGACGACGATGCTTTATCGCTATTTTTGATGCACATAAATTACACAAAGGAAAATCAGAATAATTCCTTATATTTTGTTGACAGTGAACTTAATAAACTTTTCTCTACACAAAAACAAAAAATAACTATTGCAGATATAGAAGAACTGACTAGCAAGAGCCCAAGCTCAAATATATTTAAACTCACGGATGCAATTAACGAAAGAAATGAAAAAGAAGCCTTTAGGCAGATTGATAATTTATTTAAAACCAACGAAGAACCTGTAAGGATTTTATATATGATTACTAGGCAAATTATCAATATGAATAAGGTATACAAAGAGCTTGGTTCAAGCCAATATGAAGCCACTAAAAGAATTGGCATATCACCATTTGAATATAAAAAAATCAGGGCAAGTATAAATAAATATAAGGCAGATGAATTAAAGCTTGGTTTAAAATTGGCCAAGCAAGCAGATCTGATAATTAAAAGCAAAAAAAATGACCCCAGAATATTAGTGGAATCACTTTTAATTGGATTTTTTAGATTTGTAGATATCTATGAAGTTTAAAATATAAATTGCCCAAGATAGGGTTAAGAGCCCTATGGCACAAGTATATATATTTAAATAAAGGGAAAAGTGGGCTACTGTTAGAGCTAAACCATAAAAAATAAATCTTTTAACATAATTTAATTTAGCAGAGGACTTGGCTTTTTCAGGATCTTTATTTAAAGTCTTATCCAAATCGAGTGCGGAAAGTTTAAAAAGCAAACACCTAATTGCCGTGCCAAAAAATGTGCCAATTATTAGCGGAAGGGGATTTTCAAAAAACAAATAAACAGGGGAGATAATGGCGGATATTATAAACGATGTTTTAATATATTGAAATAAAAAATTATTCATCATCTTCACCTGTTTTTTTATTGTCCTTATCGATTATTTTTTTTATGTTTAAATAGGCGCTTGCAAAGCCCGAAATAATTCCAAATATCATAAAGATTATAAAAAATATATTATTTAATTTAAAAAGCTTATCTAGAAGGTAGCCAACTAGGCATCCTAAGAGAATAGATGTTACTAAATTTAACCCTAGCTGAGTGATAAAAGTTAAGTATTTTAAGTGTTTCATTTTTGCCCCTTTCTACTTGCATTTTTAACATTTATATTATATCATATTAGAAGATGGATTAAAACCATTAAATAAAATAAGGAGTGAATTATGGGAGTAAATTTAAGAGGAAAAAGTTTCCTAAAACTACTTGATTTTTCAAGTCAAGAAATCAGATACTTGCTAGACTTGAGCAAGAACTTTAAAAACATGAAGATGAATGGTGTTGACCACAAATATCTGCAAGGCAAAAACATGGTTTTGCTATTTGAAAAGACATCTACAAGAACACGTTGTTCATTTGAAGTGGCTGGCTACGATTTGGGAATGGGAGTTACCTATCTTGATCCAGGCAGCTCACAAATGGGCAAGAAAGAATCTATTGAAGATACCGCAAGAGTACTTGGTAGATTATATGACGCTATCGAATACCGTGGTTTCTCACAAGATTTAGTACAAACACTAAGTGATTATGCTGGAGTTCCTGTATATAACGGACTTACAGATTTATTCCATCCAACTCAAATGATTGCTGACTTACTCACAATCGAAGAAAATTTTGGAAGACTAAAAGGAATCAACTTTACTTACATGGGTGATGCTAGAAACAATGTAGCAAATTCACTCATGATTGCTTGTGCAAAAATGGGAGTCAATTTTACAGCATGTGCACCATCACATTTATTCCCAGAAGAATGGCTTGTTGAAGAAGCAAAGAAAATTGCTAAAGAAAATGGTTCTACAATCACTTTGACAGAAGATGTCAAAGAAGGTACAAAGGGAGCTCATGTATTGTATACAGATATCTGGGTATCCATGGGTGAGCCTGATGAAGTATGGGAAGAAAGAATTAAACTTTTAAAACCATATCAAGTAAACAAAGAAGCTATGGAAAATGCAGCTGAAGATGCAATCTTTATGCACTGCTTACCAAGTTTCCACGACTTAAAAACAACCATTGGCCAAGATATTCACGAAAAATTTGGCTTAAAGGAAATGGAAGTAACAAACGAAGTTTTTGAATCATCAAGAAGTAAAGTTTTTGATGAAGCAGAAAACAGAATGCATACAATTAAAGCAGTTATTTACGCTACTTTAAAATAAATAAGCATTGAGAGGAGGATTTAGTGGAAAAAGGAATATATTTCAATATTGGCGGCAGCCAATACCACTTACACGACTCTGTATTTAATGCCGTATTAGTCACTATAGCACTTTTAATTTTTGGATTTTTTGTAAAAAGGGCAGCTGAAAAAGCTGACCCTACAAAAAAGCCAAGTGGACTTTTGCATTTAATGGAAATATTTGTAGAGGCTGTAACAAGTCTTGTTGATCAAACAATGGGTGTGGCTAGGCGTGGATTTGTGCCTTATATGGGAACAATATTATTGTTCTTAATTTTTGCAAACCTTTTGGGCCTATTAGGGCTTACACCGCCAACAAGTGATTATAATGTTACTGGCACACTCGCTTTAATGACTTTTGTACAGATTCATTTTTTCAGTATAAAGTCAAATGGCTTTGGAAATTACCTGAAAGGGTATTTTGAACCAATGCCAGTTTTATTTCCGATTAATCTAATGGGTGAAATTGCAACCCCGATCAGCTTAAGTTTCCGTCTTTTTGGTAACATTTTAAGTGGTATGATTATTATGGAATTGGTGCACTCAGCGCTCAGCAAAATAAGTCTTGCGCTTGTACCGCTAAGTGCAGTTTTACACGCATACTTTGACGTGTTTTCTGGATTATTACAAGCATTTATTTTTACCATGTTAACCATGGTTTATATTGGAAATGTATTTCCAGAAGAAAATTAATTTTGAGAGGAGAATTATTATGAACGGAATTTCAAACGAAGCATTTGTACTTGGTTGCTCAGCTATCGGTATTGGCTTAGCAATGATCGCAGGTTTAGGACCTGGTATTGGTCAAGGTTTTGCAGCAGGTAAAGGTGCTGAAGCTGTTGGTAGACAACCAGAAGCAAAGAGTGATATCATGCAAACAATGCTTTTAGGTCAAGCAGTTTCTGAAACAACTGGTATTTATTCACTTGTTGTTGCTCTAATTTTAATGTTCGTAAGACCATTACTAGCTGGACTATAAATTTAGGAACATAAGATAGATATGGATATTACTATTAATGTATTTCCCGATCTTCTTAATTTTTCTGTTACTTTAATTACAACATTAATTCTGTATTTAGGATTAAGACATCTCTTGTTTAAACCTGTTACTGAATTTTTAAATAAGAGAAAGGCCCATATTGAAGAAAATATCAAATCAGCTGAAAATTTAAAGTTAGAAGCTGAAGAATTGAGAAATGATTACGCATCTAGAATCGAAGAAGCTAACAATGAAGCTAGAGATATCCTTGCAAATGCAAGAAATAATTCAGATAAAATCGTTTCCAGTGCAAAGAGTGAGGCTGAATCAGAAAAGGTCAGGATCATAGCAAGTGCTAATAGAGAAGCTGAAGAAATGAAGCAAAAGGCATTTTCAAATCTTAAAGATGAGATTGTTGATCTTGCAATTCTTACAGCAAAAGACTTATCTGATGTTGAACATAATCCTGAAACCGCTAGAAAATTCACTGATAAGAGAATTAAGGATCTAGGAGAAGTAAAATGGCAAAAATAGCTAATGTTTATGCAAATAGCTTATTTGAACTTGCCAAAGAACAAGATAAGATTGATGTTTGTAAACAAGCATATGATGACTTTATTGAAATTTACAGGGCCGAAAATTTAAAGAATATTTTCTCAAATCCTATAATCGATGATAAGGATAAGATTGAGCTTATAGACAAGATTTGTGAAAGCCAGGAGAGAATTTTCAAAAACTTTTTAAAAGTTTTGGTTAGGAAAGGCCGTGAAAATCATATTGAAGAATGCTATACAGATTTTTCCAATATTGTTTCTCAAGAAAAAAATGAAGTCACAGTGGAAATAAAAGCTGCAAAAAAATTAAGCGACGAACAAATCAATCAAATAGTTGGCGGCATTGAAAAAAGCATGGGTAAAAAAGTTGTCGTTAAAGAAACTATAGACCCAAATCTTTTGATGGGCTTTGATGTGCTTGTCGATGGCGAGCTGTTAGATTTATCGCTAGATGCAACTTTTGAAAGACTAAGAAAGAAATTAAAGAAGATAGAGGTGAAATTATGATGAAACCTGAAGAGATTACCTCGATCATCAAATCGATGATTGAAAGGTATGATGATGATATATCTACTTTGGAAGTTGGAACCATAATTGAAGTTGGGGATGGTATTGCTCGTTTGTACGGCCTTGACAATTGTATGGCAGGGGAGCTTTTAGAGTTTGCAAATGGCATCTATGGTATGGCTCAAAACCTTGAAGAAGACAATGTTGGTGTCGTATTATTGGGTAGCGAATCCGCCCTTAAAGAAGGTATGAAGGCTAAGAGAACTGGTCGTATTGTTGAAGTTCCTGTTGGTGACAATCTTATCGGAAGGGTGGTTAATCCTCTAGGTCAACCAATAGACGGCAAGGGAACTATTGAAGCAAAAAAATTTAGACCAATAGAATCTAAAGCACCAGGTGTTATTGAAAGAAAATCAGTTTCTGTTCCTTTACAAACTGGTATTAAAACCATCGACTCAATTATTCCAATCGGAAGAGGGCAACGTGAACTTATTATAGGTGATAGACAAACAGGTAAGACTGCTATTGCTGTAGATACGATTATCAACCAAAAGAAAGAAAATGTAATCTGCATCTATGTAGCAATTGGACAAAAGATGTCGACGGTTGCTGGTATTGTAGAAACACTTGAAAAACATGGAGCCATGGACTATACAATTGTTGTTAGTGCAAGTGCAAGTGAACTTGCTCCTATTCAATATATCGCTCCATATGCTGGTGTTGCAATGGCTGAAGAATTTATGAGCCAAGGCAAGGATGTTTTAATTATTTATGATGACTTGAGTAAGCATGCTGTTGCTTATCGTTCAATGTCACTATTATTGAGACGTCCACCTGGACGTGAAGCTTATCCTGGTGATGTTTTCTATATTCACTCAAGATTGCTTGAAAGAGCTGCTAGAATGGATGACAAATATGGCGGAGGAAGTATTACTGCTCTACCAATAATCGAAACCCAAGCTGGCGATATTTCTCAATACATTCCTACAAACGTTATTTCCATTACGGATGGACAAATATTCCTTGAAACTGAGCTGTTCTTCTCAGGGCAAAGGCCTGCAGTTAATGCTGGACTTTCAGTTTCTCGTGTAGGTGGCAACGCTCAAAACAAGGCTATGAAAAAAGTTTCAGGTGGTATTAAGCTTGAACTTGCCCAATATAGAGAATTAAGTGCTTTTGCACAGTTTGGAAGTGAACTTGATCAAGACACACAAGATAGACTTAACAATGGTATGAAAATTCTTGAAATTTTAAAGCAATCACAATATTCTCCAATGCCTGTAACAAATCAAATTTTAATTTTGTTTGCACTCACAAAGGGCTTTTTGAAAGATATTCCTGTGGAAAAAGTTAAGGAATTTGAATCTCAATTCTTAAGTTATATTAACGATAGTCATCTTGATCTTGTCAATGAACTTGATGAGGTTAAGGATATTACTCCTGAAATAGAAAGCAAGATTATAGATGCAATTAATGAGTTTAAATCTGTTTATAAGTTTTAGAGGTGAATTATGGCAGCAAAAATGAAGGATATTAAAAGAAGAATAAATTCGGTATCCAGTATCAGACAAATTACCAAAGCCATGGAATTAGTTAGCACTTCTAAGATGAGAAGAACAAGAATTAAACTTGAAACAACTAGACCGTATTATAATACGGTTACAGATAATATTTCTGAACTTGTATCAGTTGTAAAGGATGTTAAGACACCTCTTACTAGGACAAGGGAAATAAAAAGCACTATGCATATAATAGTGTCATCAGATCGTGGACTTGCTGGTGGTTATAGTGGTAACATTGCAAGATATGCAATTGATAACATTGATAAAGAAAATGACCTATTAATCACTATTGGTGGTAAGGCTTATGACTTTTTTAACAAGAAAGGCTATAAGATTTATAAAAAATGTAACATGATGGAAGACATTGAATTTGGAGATGCAAAATTCATCTCTGAAATGGCAATTGATGCTTTTAAAGCTGGAGAAGTGGATTCAGTTAAAATTTTCTACACTCACTTCCAATCCGCTTTAGTTCAAAAGCCGATGTCTCTTGTACTTCTACCTGCTGATAAGATTGAATCACACAAAGAAGTTGATACAGAATTAATAACATTCGAGCCATCACCAGAGTACATGCTTGATTATCTTATTGAAGAGTTTGTTAAAATCGCTGTATATGGAGCACTGATTGAAAGCTCTGCAAGTGAACAAGCAGCTAGAATGCAAGCCATGAAGAATGCTTCAGAAAGCGCTGATGAAATGATAGAAGAATTAGGTATGCATTATAATCGTGCAAGACAAGGCAGTATCACACAGGAATTAACAGAGATTGTTAGTGGTGCTGAGGCTTTAAATTAAGGGGGAGTAATGAGTAAAAATATTGGAAGAATTACACAGGTAATTGGACCTGTTGTTGACATTAAATTCGAAAACGATATGCCAAATCTCCTAAATGCTATTAATATAAAAATTGGAGAAGATGTTCTTGTTGTTGAAGTTGCACAGCATATCGGAAACAATACAGTTAGAACCATCGCTATGGATTCAACAGATGGCCTTGTAAGAGGTATGGAAGCTGAAGATACAGGAGCTCCAATTTCTGTTCCAGTTGGCGATAAAACATTAGGTAGACTCTTTAATGTTTTGGGTGAGACTATTGACAATGAAAAGAAAATTAAAGCTGATTTGAAATCACCTATACACAGAGAACCTCCAGCATATGACGAACAAAAACCAGCCACAGAAATTTTTGAAACAGGAATTAAGGTTATTGACCTTATCGCTCCATATTCAAAGGGTGGTAAGATTGGTTTGTTTGGTGGTGCTGGTGTAGGTAAAACAGTTTTAATTCAAGAATTAATAAATAACATCGCTACAGAACACGGGGGATTATCAGTTTTCGCAGGTGTTGGTGAAAGAACAAGAGAAGGTAATGACCTTTACTATGAAATGAAAGAGTCTGGAGTTATTGATAAAACTGCTCTTGTTTTTGGCCAAATGAATGAACCACCTGGAGCTCGTATGAGAGTTGCTCTTACAGGTCTTACTATGGCTGAATATTTTAGGGACGAAAAGCACCAAGACGTTTTGTTATTTATCGATAATATTTATAGATTTACACAAGCTGGTTCAGAAGTATCAGCTCTACTTGGAAGAATTCCTTCAGCTGTAGGTTATCAACCTACTCTTGCAACTGAAATGGGTGCATTACAAGAAAGGATTACATCTACAAAGACTGGTAGTATTACATCTGTACAAGCTGTATACGTCCCAGCAGACGACCTTACTGACCCTGCTCCTGCAACAACTTTTGCTCACCTTGATGCGACAACAGTTTTATCAAGGTCAATTTCAGAGTTAGGTATATATCCAGCAGTTGATCCGCTTGATTCATCAAGTAGAATTTTGGATCCAAATATTGTTGGTGAAAAGCATTATGAAGTTGCAAGACGCGTTCAAGAAATTCTACAAAGATACAAAGAATTGCAAGATATTATCGCAATTCTAGGTATGGATGAATTGAGTGATGAAGATAAGGTTACTGTTGCTAGAGCTAGAAGAATTCAAAGATTCTTGTCACAACCATTCACTGTAGCAGAAGCTTTTACTGGTATTGATGGTAAATATGTACCGCTATCAGAAACAATAAAGGGCTTTGAAGAAATACTTGATGGTAAGCATGATGATTTACCTGAAAGTGCTTTCTTGTTTGTTGGAACAATTGAAGAAGCTGTAGAAAAAGCAAACAGGAGTAAGTAAGATGCAATTTGATTTAAAAATTGTAACTCCAGATAGGATATTTTTTGAAGGCAAGGTTGATCAACTAATTGTAAAGGGAATTGAAGGGGAATTTGCAGTACTTGCAAATATGAGTCCTTTTGTTACAAGAACCAAAATTCATCACATGAAAATATATCAGGGCTCAGAAGTTTTAATGGCAGCTGTTACTGATGGTTATATAGATGTTAGAAATAATGTTGTAACCATGGCAGCAAATGCTGCTGAGTGGCCAGATGAGATTGATGTTTCGCGTGCTGAAGACGCAAAAGAAAGAGCTGAAAGAAGATTACAATCAGCAGATGAAATTGATGCTCTTAGGGCTGAAGCTGCTCTTAGAAGGGCACTTAATAGATTAAGTCTTAAAAAATAAATAATTTATACAATAGATGATAAAGCTCTATAGTAATTGTTAAAATATAATTATTTAAAACAGTGCATAGAGCTTTATCTAAATTGTAGAGTGATTTACTTGCAAAAAGTATTAAGTTATTGTATAATAATTTTCATATGGGGGTAGATGGGTCCTGGTGGGCCCTCTGGTCTTCAAAACCAGCGAATGGGGTTCGGAGCTTCATTGGTGTGTTCGATTCGCACGTACTCCCGCCAAAGTGTAGCCACTTTGTATCACTGATTAAGTGGTACAAGGTGGTTTTATTTTATATTAAGGAGGCAATATGATTAAGGATTATAATACTTGGTTAGAAATGAAAGAAATAGATGAAGATACCAAAGCAAAACTAAAATCGATGACAGAAGAGGAAATTGAGGCATCTTTTGGTTATGACTTAGCTTTTGGTACAGCAGGCTTGCGTGGCGTTTTAGGCCTTGGTACTAATAAAATGAACGAGTATACGGTTTTAAAATCCGCTATTGCAATTGCAAAATGGGTTCTTCATAATAACAATGAAAATCCAAGCATTGCAATTGGATATGATGTAAGACATATGTCATATGAATTTGCTCATATGATTGCAAGAGTAATGATGCACTTTAATATTAAATATTATATTTACAATCATATTATTGCGACTCCTCAACTGGCATTTGTCACAAGATATTATAATACTGATGCTGGTATAATGGTTACGGCTTCTCATAATCCAAAAGCTTACAATGGAATAAAAGTATATAAAAAAGGTGGAAGCCAAATACTTGATGATGATGCAAATTTTATTGAAGAAACATCAAAAAATATTTCTTATGAAAGTATTTTTGATTACATTTCTGATTCTGAAATTAAATATGTGGACGACTCAGTATTTGAAGTTTATTATTCAAGTATATTAAATAAGAGCTTATACAAAAATGAAGCTAGGAAGGTAAAAATTGTTTATTCACCATATAATGGCACAGGCTTAAAACCTGTAAGCCGTATATTAAATGATGCAGGCTACACTTTTGATGTACCAGAAGAACATAAAAATCCAGATCCTGATTTTACAAGTATACCATATCCTAATCCAGAAGTTGAATCCACTTTTGACATCCCTAAAAAATTAGCAGAAAAAGTTGGTGCGGATATTATTATAGCAACAGATCCTGATGCAGACCGTATGAATATTTGCGTCAAAGATAAGGGTGAATATGTATTTTTAAATGGCAACCAGGTTGGAGCTCTATTGGTATATTGGATAGTAAAAAGAAGGGAAGACCTTGGGCTTGATAAGGGGGTTGTTGTAAAAACAATTGTGACAGATGATTTTGGCAAGAGTATTGCTGAAAAATTCGATTATGAAGTTGTTGAGACCCTTACAGGCTTTAAAAATATTTCTAGAGTTGCAAATGACCTTGATGGAAGAGACAAAGAATTCGTGATGGGTTATGAAGAATCTATTGGATATGAAATAGGAACACTTGTTAGAGATAAGGATGGCATCAGTGCCAGTCTCTTTATAGCTGATATGGCTGATTATTATATTAAACAGGGCCAAACACTCATAGATGTTTTGGATTATCTATATAAATTTGTTGGTTATCATCTATCAAATAATTTCTCCATAGAATTTTCTGGACTTGATCCAAATGAAAAGATGAAAAATGTTATGGATAAAATTAGGCAAGATGGAATTGACGGATTAAATTCTATAGAGACAATTGACTATTCAAAGCACGAAGATGAAAATTTACGCACAAACGCTTTGATTTATAATTTAAAAGACGCAAAACTCTGTATAAGACCTTCTGGTACAGAACCAAAAATAAAGGTTTATATATATTCGCATTCTGATGATTATGATAAATCAAGACAACTTACTTTGGATATTGAAGCTTGCGTTAGAAAGGCTATGGAATAAATATATAGTTTTAATATTAAATAATCTGTATTTTAATAAAATTAAAAATGGCAATATAAAAGCGACCGACGGTTTGAATAAGTCCATCGGTCGCTATTTTTATTTTAATATTAAATTACTTTGCAATAGTTCTTATAATTTCTTCTAAGCTTTGTCCTTTTTTGAAAGTGAACTCACCAGATCTGAGTTTTCTATCCAATTGAAGTTCAACAGCTTTATTTATGAAATCTTCTTTGCTTGAAACAAGACCTTGGCTTGCTAATATTTCGCCAATGCCACCAGGCAAGGTGCCTTGTGGAATAGTTATTTTAACTTCTTCTCCTGTAGCTTGAGGAGTTGTATCTGCAGGTTTCGAATCTTCGTTATTGTTTTCTTCAGTTTCATTTGTATTATTATTTTCTTCTGTATTTTCAGTTAAATCTATTTCAGTTGATTCGGCGTTTTCATCTTGATTAGTATTAGAATCAACTGCTGAGTTATTATCAGCATTTTCAGTATTCTCATCGTTCTTATTATTTAAATCTTCATTAGTAATATTTACTTCAGGATTAGTTTCGTCAGTTTGTGCAACTTCACTATCAACTTTTCCCTTATTAAATAAGAGCTCAAATTTATGGCCCAGTATAACTACTATTCCAAGTATAATTACAATCATTACAACATAGTCAATTGTATTAAATAATAAATCTTTTGTTTTATCTTTTCTAGTCATCTTACACCTCGTTTGTATACATTTCACTTTTGTATTATAATTATAACAGATATTGAAAGATTTTTAAAGGGGTAATTAAAATGAAAAAAATAATTGTAGGAGAAAATGATAAGGACCAAAGGGCAGATAGGTTTTTGTCAAAGCTTTTACCTAATGCTAATAAAAATTTTATTATGAAGATGATGAGAAAAAAGAATATTGTAAATAATAATAAAAAAATGGATGCATCAGATATATTAAAAAAAGGTGATGAGATTACAATTTATTTTTCGGATGAAACTTTTGAAAAATTTTCTAAAAAGGATAATACTTATGCCCATATTAATTTAGATATAGTTTATGAGGACGAAAATATTTTAGTAGTTGATAAGGCAAATGGCTTATTATCACACTCTGCGACCAATAATAGAGAAAAGAATTTAGTTGATGGGGTTATAGCTTATTTGATTGAAAGTGGTCAGTATAACCCAAGAGAGGAAAACTCATTTATACCAGCCCTGTGCAACAGATTGGATAGGAATACAGCTGGGCTTGTAATTGTAGGGAAAAATGCAAAAGCACTTAAAACTATAAACGAAAAAATTAGAGAAAGAGATTTCAAAAAAATCTATAATGCAATTGTACTGGGTGAATTTACTTATGATGGCTTACTCGAAGATAGGATGGTTAAAGATGACAAGAAAAATCGAACTAATATTGTTAAATCAAAGGATGGAATACTTATGCAGAGTGAAGTTAAGCCAATAATTACTGGTGAAAGATATTCTTTGGTTGAAATAGATTTGATTACTGGAAGAACTCATCAGATACGGGCACAATTAGCAAATTTGAAGCATCCTATTTTAGGAGACCCTAAGTATGGAAGCTATAGTGCAAATAGGAAACTGGAGTCTTTGGATATGAAAAAACACCAACTTTTGGCAAGTGTTGAAATGATTTTGCCTAAGATGGACGGAGACTTGGAATATTTATCCAATAAGAAATTTACTTCAAAGTATAAATCAAAGTTAATGGAGGTTTATAAAAAGTTAGATGAATAAATTATTAATTTTTTTCTTAATATTTTCTTTTTTAGGATGCAAAGTTGATGAGAGTAAGTTGAGCGGATCAAAAGAAATTGTGGAGAATGAGAAAAACAAACCCAAAACACAACACGTAATAGATTTTGAGAAAAATAGGGAAAAATACTCTAAGGAAGATAAAATTGGTCAATTGATGTGCGTAGGAATTGAATCAACCGTATTAGATGATAATTTAAAAGCTTTTATTGATAAATATAAGCCCGGATCTATTATTTTGTTTAAGAGAAATATTCAATCATCTGATCAGTTGGCAAATCTAAATAAATCAATCAAAGATTATTATAAAAATAAAAATTATATAGATCCCCTTATCTTTGTCGACCAAGAGGGGGGCAAGGTTGATAGGATAAAAGCTGTCTATAAGCCAATGAATTCAGCTAATTGGTATGCCAATAATAGCAGTCCTGATCAATATATTTCAGATTTGAGCGAAAGATTAAAAACTTTTCACATTGATTCTCCTCTCGCGCCTGTACTGGATACAAATCCAGCTAATGCAAGTGGAGCTATTGGTGATAGAGCATTTTCAAACGATTATAATGCAGTAAGCAAATTTGCCAGGGGAGTAATTGAAGCTATGGACAAAGAAAAACTTTTATCAGTTGCCAAACACTATCCAGGCCACGGGGCTACTCGAGTAGATTCCCACAAAAATCTTCCACTTATAAATAAAAGCTATGAAGAGTTATTAAATTCAGACTTAATACCCTTTAGAGAAAATTTGGATATTGTTGATGGGGTAATGATTGGTCATATACTGGTGCCAGCTGTTGATAATATGCCTGCAAGTCTTTCTAAAGTTTGGATTGGCAAATTAAGAGAGGATAATTTTAAGGGTTTAATTTTATCTGATGATCTTACCATGAATGCTCTCGCTGATTATGGGACTTTAGAGGAAAGATTTATAAAGTTTGTTGAGGCTGGTGGAGATATTGGACTAATATGTCATGATTTAAATAAAATTCCTAATATCTTTGAAGCTATGAAAAAAGTTGATGATAATAAAATTAATGAAAGATTTGAAAGAATAATGAGGGTTAAGAATGAAAAGTTTACCGCTAAATGAATTTCTTAATCAAATTGAAAAATCTGAAAATAAAACTTTGATTATTACACCAAGTGTACAATCAAAAAAATTATTTTTAGCAAATTTATCTTATAATCAAATTCATGTCGAGACAATTTCTTTCGCTGAGCTTTATATTAGATTTGTTAGAAAAAACTTTATAAATTTGGCTGAAGAATCTCTAAAAAGATATTATTTTGGGCTCGCATTTTCTGGTGATAAAGAAATTTCTAGAAACGACGATCTTTATAATGTGATTGAAGAAAAAGTAGCTAGAGGCGTTAAACTCGATTCATATGAGCAAGATATATTCAATAGATATATTGGAATGTTAAATTCAAATGGATATTATGATAAATCACAAGTTATTAACATGATCTTAGAGTCTAATTATTTAGGTGAATTAGACAAATATAAAAAAATATTTTTTATTAAGCCTAGGTATTTAACAGTAAAAGAAATGGAGATCATCGAACTATTAGAAGTTAAAAAAAATGTCTATACAATTGCCTATGATGATGAACGAACTATAAATACAAAGTTTAAACACTATTTGGCAGATAACCTGGATTCGCTATTATACAAGATAGCTGAGGATATTATTAGTGAATTTAAATCCAATCCAGAAATAAAAGTAGGTATACTAAATGAGTCAAAGTCTGTTCAAGATCAAGTGGCCAATATTTTAGCAGATTATGGAATATATACTAATGTAGGTCTAAAAGAATGTTTTTATAATATAAACTTAGTGCGTAAATTTTTGCAAGATGAAGAGTTGACTCTTGTAAACATTAGTGACCAATTGAATAAATTAAATTCAATGCTAACTGACGAGATTAAATTAAATTATGACACAGATGTTTTTTTGGATAGGTTATCTAGAAAAATAAAAGACCTAAAAATTGAGTACCCTAAATATTACATGGAAGATGTTTTTAAATCTCATTTTCACTCTAGGAAATTTAGGCCTAATATACATGTTCTAAATCCTGTAGAAGTTATATTAGATTATGATTTAATCTTTCAAATTGGGCTTGATGACAAAAGTTTTATGCCATCTGACGAATTTACACGTCAGGAAATAAAGGGCGGTATAAGCAATATTATAAGCAAGTCCAAAGAAACTATTTTTTGCACTTATGAAAAAAATGTTATAAGTAAGTCAGAGATGCTGGCACTTAATTTTGATACAATTAATTTAAAAAACTATGCATTTACAAAAGGGGAATACCAGATAACTGACTTACAAAAAGCGTATTTTAAAGATTCACATGCAAACTTATCTAGAAAAAATAATGAGATAAATGAGGATAATAATTTATCAGCTGTAGATCTTAGAAAAAATACATTATCAGCATCAAGAGTTGAATCATATATGAATTGCCCCTTTAAATATTATTGTGATTACATCAAAGAGTTTTCTTTGGACTTTGACGAGACATATATCAAACTTGGAAACTTTAGCCATGAAGTTTTGAGGCTGTATTACACAATAAACAAAGATAAGAAATTTAGAGAAGGTTCCTTTGAGGCAACTTTTGAGATGGCATTAAAAGATTATTCTGATATTGATGAATATGAAATCAGGATTGTAAAAGATAAGTTAAAAGCTTTAATTATTAATGAAGCAGATACACCTGGAGATGTTTTAACAACAGAACAAGATTTTACCCACAATTATTTTAAGGATGAAAAGGGAGAGGATATATCCTTTAGAGGCCGGATTGACAGAGTAGATAAAGTTGATGATAAATATATTTTGTTGGATTACAAGCTAACAAGTTCTTCTATAAAATCTAAAAATAGAATCAAGGATGGCGAGGCTTTACAGTTCCCAGTTTATATGGGCGAGTACAAAGATAAGATTAAAGAGATTGCTTATATAAATATTGATGATGGCAATAGAAAAAGCCAGATATTTTTTGATGATGACGGAAGTACATTTAATAAAATAATGGAAGCAGCAGGAGAAAAAATTAAAGAAATTGCTTGTCAAATGGATAAGGGTGTAATTTCTCAAACAGATGATAAAAATAATTGTAGATATTGCCAATATATGAATCTATGCAAGAGGTTTTGGAATGATTAAATTAGATGACAAACAGAGGCTAGCTGTTAATACAATTGATCAAAATGTTTTAGTTAAAGCTGGTGCTGGAGCGGGTAAAACGGCTGTTTTAACTGAAAGATTTATTAATTTGGTTAACAAGGCTGTGACAATAGAAGAAAAAGAAGCTATACTTGCAATCACTTTTACCAATAAAGCTGTTGAAGAAATGAAAAGTCGTATTGTAAGCAGATTAAACGAAAGTGGGGCAGATACAGACTTTCAACTAAACATCTTTACTTTTGATGCATTTTTTAAAAAACTAGTAGAAGAATATTTGCCAGATAAATACATTGGATTTGATTTAATGGATGAAAATAAAATATATATAACTCTCAAGGAAATTATAGAAGATTTATTGGAAGATGATCAAAAGTATATGGATCTTATAGTCACTCTGCAAGAGTTAAACGATAGCTATGATATGAGCGCCATCGTAGATGATTTAGTATATCTGTATATAAATTCTAGAAATATATATGGAGATTTAGACTACAGAAAAATAAAATCTCCTTCTTCAAGCAAACCTAAGCTTACCTATGGAAAATTATATGATTTATCAAGAGAGTATTACTCTAGAAAAAATAAACTGTGGACATATCTGGATGAACATTTCTTAGAGGTAGGAGATGATTATGTATTAACAATTGAAGACCTCATTGACTTAACGAAGCTCGGCTTATTAAAAACTGAGATTTTATATGAAATTCAAGCCGCCTCTGTGGACCTGGATGATCATTATTCTGAAATTTATGCACTGACAAAAGAATTATTATATGATATAAATCAAAAATTTCAGGCAAGGAAGAGAGAATTATACTTATTTGATTTTACTGATATAACCGTCGATGCAACTTTATTGCTGAAAGAACATTTACAGGTTATACAAGACCGATATAAGTTTATAATGATTGATGAATTTCAAGATACCAGCCCTTTGCAAATGGGTTTCTTTGATATTTTAACTAATAATTTTACGGTAAATAATATTTTTGTAGTTGGAGATATAAAGCAAAGTATTTATAGGTTTAGAGGAGCCGACTATAAAAATATAAATAAATTTGAAAATGAAATTTTAAAGCGGGGAGGCTTGGTTATTGAATTAGATACAAATTACAGGTCTTCAAAAGGCATTGTTCAATTTGTTAACAAGAGTTTTTCTGATGTTTTGCCAGAATATTCAGATATGATTTACGATAAAGATAATCCATCGGAGATAATGTATTTTGACAAGGAAAAATTTTCTACTAAATCTTTATCAGATATTGTAAACCAATTAATTAGCGACGGATATTCTTATAAAGACATAGGGATTTTGACTTCCACCGCAAACAAGGCCTATGAGATCGAAAAAATGTTAAGCCTAGCAGGCATCCCTTATATAAATTATAATAAGGTTAGCTTGGGCCAAAGGCCAGAGGTTATAGAAGCCATTATTTTAATTAATTTATTTATTGATTCTCAAAATAAATTTAATGTTTTCTCTGCACTTAGGGGTGTGCTCTTTGATTTATCAGATAAGGTTTTATCAAAATTAGATATAAATTTTGATTTTAATAATTATAGTGGCCATTTAAAAGAAGTCAATAATAGTATTAAAATTTTTAAAGATTTAGAATATTATTTCTTTTCGCATAGTATCACTGAGTTTTTAGACTATTTATATATAGAAAAAGATTTTTTAGCAAAATGTAAAAAAATATGGGGAATAGATGCAATAAATAATTTAATTGAATTTAAAAATTATTTACAAAAGACAGTAGAAAACGAGCAAAAACATTTAAAATATGCTATAATTGAATTACAAAGTAATAACGAATTAAGAAGTGTTGATTTTTATTCTGATTCAGAAAACGCAATTAAAATTTCCACTATACATAAGGCCAAGGGTCTTCAGTATAAGGTAATAATCTTGCCTAATCTATCAGATAGAAATTCACAAAAGTTTTCTAGATTTCTTATAAGCGATCAAACTCTATATATAAAACTTAGTGATATCCTGGGCTCTTATCAGCTTGTAAAAAGACAAGAGGCAGCTGATTTGGATGCAGAAAAAAATAGGCTTTTGTATGTTGCCATAACAAGAGCAAAAGATAGAATTATTTGTCTTACCAATGAAAAAATATATAATACGGCAATGCTAGCTCCAATATTTGACACATATCAAAACCATGCAAGAGAGTTTGAAATCAAGGATCAGAATTCTATCTTTAGTGAGTTTAAAATTATAGAAAATATACAAGCAAAAGCCAAAATTGGCATTGAAGAAAAATTAATTAAGCCTTCTCAAGCTGAGGATAATGTGTTTGCAGATATTGAATTTGGGAATTTTATCCATCACTTTGCGGAAATCTATCAAGAGAATAAAAATATCAATGTTAATGAGCTTATTGATTTGTATAATATTGCAGAGATCTATGATTATGAGAAAATAAATAGGCACTTAAATAATATCTCGGATTTTATTGATAGTCGAGATGGAGATGTATATTGCGAGAAAAATATAAGCATGGATATAGACGAAAAACATATTGATGCTGTAATTGATCGACTAGAGATTAAAGATAATGAGATTTTTATTGTAGATTATAAAACCGTTGAGATAAGTCAAGATATAAGTTTTTATAATGAAATTTACAAAGACCAGCTCATAGCATATATGGATATAATTTCTAAAGTATATAAAGATAAGCTAATAAAGACATTTATATTTTACACATCAATTGGAAGATTGGAGGAAATACTATTATGATGTACAAAATTTTAGTTGTTGAAGACGAAGATGCTATCAGGAGATTTATTAAAATAAATCTTGAGAGACAGGGATGGCTAGTAGACGATGTTGACACTGGAGAAAAAGGCGTAAAGATGGCAAGTAAAAATGTATATGATTGCATTTTACTCGATGTGATGTTACCCGGCATTAGTGGTATTGAAGTTGCAAAAGAAGTTAGAAAAACGAATCAAGAAGTTGGAATCATTATGTTAACTGCTAAATCTCAAGACCTTGATAAAATTGATGGCCTTGAAGCTGGTGCTGATGATTATATTACTAAACCATTTAATCCTACCGAACTTATTTTAAGAATAAAATCTCTTGCTAAAAGGGTAGATGTTGAACCAGAATATAGAAATATAAGTGATGACGTTTTTGATCTTAACGAAGAAAAACGCGAATTCAGAAAAAATGGTGAGTTAATTGAGCTTACACCAACTGAGTTTTCCTTAATGGAATTATTTATGAAAAATCCTGAAAAAGCTTTTACAAGGGACGAACTCTTGGACGAAGTGTGGGGAGATAATTTCTTTGGAGAATCAAAGATTGTAGACGTTAACATCAGAAGAATTAGATCAAAGATTGAGGAGGATCCTGCTAATCCAAAATATTTAAATACTGTATGGGGCGTGGGTTACAGGTATAGATAGTGAAAAGAAGTTTTAAAAGTATCCTAGTTTTAACTTATGGGTTGCTAATACTCTTAACTGTTGTAGTTTTGGATTTAGCAACTATTTTGAGTGTAAAAAATTATTTTTATAGGGATACATCTAGAAAGGCAAAATCTCAAGCAGAGTTAAATTTAAACTACTTGTACAGATATATAGATTTTTCCAAGGGCCTAGATAATGTTGTTCTTGAAGATGCGTCGACAATTTATGAGTACAATGCAGGGCATATTATAATTTTAAATAATGATGGCGAAAATATATTAAGTACAATGGGAATTAGAAATGATATATTTGATGTCAATTCTATAGAGTCAAGCATTGAAAGAAACGGTTACTTTACATCGATAGATAATTTTGATTATGCTGATAACAAGTTAGTTAGTGTCGCGCTTCCAATAAAATTGCATGGCAATAATATAGGCACTGTAATTTTTCAATATGATATGACCGATGCAGAAAATTCCATAAAAAATATTCAAAAAATACTTATTTTACTCTCATTTGTTGTTTTGGCAATAGCTTTAGCGATTTCTTTTTATATGTCCAATAAAATAGTTGGACCACTCGGCAAATTAAAAGAGTATGCGTCAAAGCTTGCCGGTGGAAATTATTCTGAAGATATTGTTATTAAGGGCTCGAGGGAAACTGTAACCTTGGGTGAAACTATGAAGTATATGGCTTCTGAAATCAATAAACGTGATGAAATTAAAAATGAATTTATTGCTAGTGTTAGTCATGAACTAAAGACTCCTCTTACAAGCATTAAGGGCTGGGCATATACTTTAAATGCAGACTCATCCGATCCCGAGCTTGTAAAAGAAGGTTTAAATATTATTGAAAAAGAAACCGATAGATTAACCGGCATGGTAAATGATTTATTAGATTTTTCAAGGCTACTAAACAATAAGGTTGAGTTATTAAATACTAACTTTGATTTAATTGAACATCTTGAGGGTATTGTTAGCCAATTTACACCGAGGTCAATAACAGAAAATAAAAATTTGTCATTTATATCAAAGCTAAACAAAGCAAATTTTAAAGGCGATGAAAATAGGCTTAGACAAGTTTTTATTAACTTATTAGACAATGCTTTTAAATTCACATCAGCAGAGGGAAATATATCTGTGACATTAGACGAGGCTGATGGTCATTATTGTGTAACTGTTTCAGATGATGGGGAAGGTATGGATGAAAATGATGTCCCTCATATTTTTGAAAAGTTTTATCGGGGCCACAGTAGAAATTCTCATGCCGGAATTGGTTTATCAATTGTTTATGAAATAGTTAACCTTCATGGTGGATATATTAAGGTACAGAGCAAAAAGAGAGAGGGAAGCAAATTTGAAATCTATCTTCCAAAAGAACGAAAATAAAATTTTTATACTTTTATGTGCATTATCATTATGCTTTTCTTTTGCTTGTAAAAATGAAAGCAGGATTAATCCTCCTCAGTTTCAAGGGAAGTTTAGGGTTGATAAAGCTTATGAATCTTTTTCTGGCAAGGAGGAAAACATTCCCAATAACTTATCCGTTGTTTTTCATGATGATAAAGCTCTTATTTTTGGAGAAGAATTTAAAGATATTAGCTTTGCAACTAAGAGAGTTAATTTAGTTAATTATTTTATTTACAACAATGTTAGCTATGAAAAGATTTTCAATATAAGTGATGTAATGGATTATGCGTTTGTTATTTCAGTTCTAAATGAAGGCAGGTCCTTAGGGGAAATTGTTGAGTACAATAATAAGCAGTTTTTATATTATCAAAATCATATTTATGAATTGCAATTTATAAAGCAATTAGATGATCAAGAATATGATATAGCAAGAAAGAAAACATCAAACTACAAAGCTAAACCAATTTATAAGCCACTAAAGACCACCGCTGCCTTTATTGGACTCAGAGATGACTCAAAAGAGTCTGGAAAATATTTTACCTTATTTTTATATAGTGATTATAATTCCACCAATGTATTTTTAACGGATGGCCTTGTTATTCCAAAATCTAATGGTTATATAAACATAAATGATAAAAAGGTATTAGATGGTGGAATTTATACAGATTATTTGGTATTTAGATTTAATAATAAATATATCACAAACCCAATAGAAGATTTAAATATTGAAAAATATTTTTTAAGACAGACATCAATCATTGATTATGCATCTCCATACATGATTAGTTTAAATACAAATTATAAAAGCTTTTTAAATAATGTTTTTAAGGAAAGATATGAGACGTATTCTTTAGAGAAAAATGGATTAAGAACTAAGCTTGATATTACTGATATTCTTGGAAATAATTGGATGAATTTAATAAAAGGTAGCTTAGATATAAATAGCTTAAAAAAAGATGACTATACGATAATTCCTTCAAATGTAGGCATTGTTAGGAGAAATGGATACTGGATATTAAGGACACATTTGTATAGCGATATTGCGAGCGAAACTGTATATGCTAGGATAGACCCAAACTATTTACAAGAAGAAGAGGGGAGGAGCTTTCTTAGCATGGAAGATATAAAGTACTTGTATCCTTCGGCAGTTGATTATAGTGCTTCTCCGGAAAAAACTCTTGCTATTGTTAATACAGGCTCTAACTTAAAGGTTGTTAGCCTTTCTAGCAATGATTTAGATATTAGAGATGAGTTTTCTTTAATTAACAACAAATATAAGCTAGTTATGGATAACTGGCTTGTGGGTGCAGAAGCAGAAGCTCATTTATTTAATATCAACAAGCTAGATGATTGGATTAAAATATATTAGTTGATATTTTTGCACTTTTAGTTTATACTGGAGGTGGAGAGATTTATGGATCAAATTTTAAAAATTTTAAAAGAATTAATACCATACACTTCGAATGTTAGTTCAAAGTTATATTATTTTTTACTTGCAGCAATTTTTGTTATGGTTCTTCATATACTGTTTCCAAGACGAAGGATAATAAAATTTATCCCTGGTATTATTTTGGTTTTATATGCATTAAAGCTACTTATACTAAATGGAGAGAGCAGTATAATAAGGACCAATGTAAATGATTTAGAAACAGCAATCATATGTGGAAGCGTTGGTCTTGTTTCAATCATTTATGCAAGTATGGTAGGCATTATGTATGGAAAAAACAAAAAAAGAAATAAAAAGGCTCGAGGCAAAAAGCCAATTCCTAAAAATAGAAAGACAGACGAAGGAGAAAAACTCGAAAGCGTACCTGTAGATAAAAATTAGCAATAAAAAAACCGATACCTAAGTTTCGGAATTTTTAATAAGCTCATATTTTTGTTTATGGGTAAGCTTTTTTATTTGTGCTTCTCTTTTTAATGCGGTAGATTTAGAGTGATCATTTTCATGGTAAACCATTTTAACAGGAAGTCTCGCTCTGGTACACTTACTTGCAGTACCTTTATTATGCTGGTCTAATCTTCTTTGAAGGTTGTTAGTGATTCCACAATAATAACTCCCGTCATTGCATTCTAATATATAGACATAATAATTATTCATAAGAGTTAAGCACCTCTGATATTTCGCTGTAATTATAACCCTTATTTAACAAATGTCTAATTATTTTATTTTTATCTTTTTGATTACTTAGATCTAAGCTATTTGCCTTTTTTTCAAATTGCTGATAAAGATTATTCATTATATCTTTCTCATTATCCATTAGGGCATTGTTGATATATTCCTCGGGGATTCCTTTTTCTTTTAATTTTAGTTTTATTTTAATCGGGCCCCACTTATTAATTAAAACATGGTCATTTACATATGCGTAAGCATAATCGTAGTCATCAATATATTTTAGTTCTTTAGCATAGGCTATTGCATCTTCTATTTCATTGGTCTTATAATCCATTTCATAGAGATAATTTCTTACTTCTTTTTCAGTGCGACTAAACTTTAAATAATTTAGGCACTCTTCCATACAAGTTCTCATTTAACACCTCATTTTTAGGAGCAAATATGAATTTCGATTTATTTTCTATTATATCCACAATTTTTAAATATTTATTTATTCTTGTTGTGTATTATTTTATTATCAATATCCTTAAAGATATTTTAACCTATTTTACAAAAGAAAGCAAAAATAGGATTACTATTATTAGAATAATTGAAGGAAGCCAAATTGTTGATGTCCCTATTATTAATAATTTTACACTTGGTAGGGGTGTTGATAATGACTATACAACAAAAGATTTAGCAGTATCCAAGAGACATTTTCAAATTATAGATAATGGAGAAGATTTTTTCATTGTCGATCAAAAAAGCTCAAATGGAACTTTTATTAATGGCAAAAAAATTAAGAGAGCTGTTATAAAAAAAGGTGACATAATAAGCATTGGTGGAGCAGGTATTAGAATAGAGGTAATGAAATGAGGAAGACTTTTTCTAGCTATTACTATGTTTTTTTATTTCAAGTCCTGGCAATCATTGTTTTAGCCTTTTATCCAATTCATAATTTTTCAAGCAAATATATTTTCTATCCAGTTGTTATTTTGGCGGTTGGGCTTGTAAATGTATTTTTAAATTCTCGGATGCTTGGCTTTGGTAGGCACTATGCCATTGTTTCTATGATTTTTTCTATAGGTGTAATAGAAATCTTTAGACTCAGTCCAGAATACGGCTTCAAGCAAATGTTTTGGTTTTGTATTGGATCAATCTTAATGTATATATCATATATAGCAGTTAAAAATTTAAAATTTTTAAATAAGCTATACTTATATTACATTGGAGGCATATTTTTTCTCTTTGCAATCACCTTGACTTTTGGTGTAGTGGACCACGGGGCAAAAAATTGGGTGAGAATATTTGGCCACCTTTTTCAACCGATGGAAATTATAAAGATACTTTATATTTTTCAGCTAGCTTCATCTCCTAGCGAAAAGATTTTTGGGGTAACTTATAATTTAGTAAATATAATTTTAACTCTTACCTATATGGGACTGCTTGTTATACAAAAAGACCTTGGGTCAGCCTTAATACTTTTTGCCTTGCTTCTGGCTTACTTATTGATGTTTGTAAAAGATAAAAGATATTTTATATTTACTCTTGTTTTGTTTGTTCTTGCAGGCTATGTTGGCTATTTAATTTTACCTCACGTTAGGATTAGATTTTATACATGGATGCACCCATTCAAACAATATAAATCTACAAGCTATCAAGTAGTAACTGCTATTACTTCAATGGCTAATGGGGGATTTTTAGGCACAGGTTTGGGACTTGGAATTCCAAATATTATTCCTGTAAACTTAAGCGATATGATTATAGCTTGTATAATTGAAGAAATGGGATTACTTATTGGTATTGCAATTATCTTATTGTATTTAATTCTTTCTATTGATGGATTATCATTATCAATGAATGTTAATAATGACTTTTACAAAAAAATATCAGCCTTGATAGCATCTTTTTATATGATGCAATTCTTGGTTATTTTATTAGGGACACTTAATATCATTCCTTTAACAGGTATTACAGCACCATTTTTATCTTACGGTGGCAGCTCCATGCTTAGTTCATTTATAATGCTTGGATCAATGCAAGCTAGCTTGAGGTCGTACAATGGATAAAAGAATTAGATTTTTTATTTTGGTATTTATTATCGTATCTATATTTTCAATATTCGTTCTTACACTCCTAGGAACTGCTGGACAAAAATACTTGGTCGGCTCTAAATATGACAGTAGGGCACATAGGAGCATGGTAAGTGTAAAAAGAGGAAATATATATGATAGAAACGATAAGCTTATAAACTATTCTGTATATGATGGCGAAAAATATATTAGACAATATAATTATCCAAGTCTTTATTCTCATTTGATTGGATACGTAGATTATAAATATGGGGCAAGTGGATTAGAAAGTCTTTATAATGGGACATTACAAGGTTCATCCCAGGTAAGCGAGTGGACTAAGCTTTTAAATAAGATTAATAATTTTAAATCGGGTGAGAATCTTAAATTAACTGTTGATCATGATTTGCAAAAAAAATCAATGCAGTTAATGGGAAATTATAAAGGCGCAGTAATTATTACAGACCCAAGAAACGGGGATGTTTTAACTTATTATTCAAACGGTAAATTTGATGAAAGAAAACTCGAACAAGCAATTAGCTCAGAAGAAAGCGTTATGCTTGATAGAGTATCTGATGGTAAGTACAGCCCAGGGTCAGTTTATAAAATAATAAGTGCAGTAAACATTTTAAATAATACAGATAATTTAGATTACGATGATAAAGGCAGCATAGATATTGGAGAGGGATCAGTTTCAAACTACGGGAAAATGGTTTACGGTAAGACAGACTTGCATAAGGCTTTAGTAAATTCTCTAAACACATATTTTGCAGAAAAAGGTTCTCCATATACTGACTCACTAATAGAATTAACTGAAAATATAAATAATACTATTCAAAAAGCTACTGGAGGAAAATATGCTTTTTCAATCAGAAAAGGAGATAATGAATTTAAAAATGCAATCTTACAGATAGGTCAGGGCGAATTAACGGCTTCTCCAATGGCAATAAATTTAACGACTCAAGCAATTTATAATGGCGGATATTTTTACTCTCCAAGATATGTTGATTATATTATTACAAATGATTTTAAATTTTCTAGAAAGCAAAAGGCAAAAAAATATAATCTTCCGATAGAAAAATGGCAAGCTGATTATATAAAAGATGCGATGTTTGATGTTGTAAAGATTGGCACAGCCTCTGGCTATGGTATCGGAGAAAATTGTGGCGGTAAAACAGGAACGGCACAATTACCGGGGAAAAAATATAATTATTGGTTTACGGGATTTGTTTCAGGAGAAAAACCAATGATTATTACAATAGTAGTTGAGAATATTGATGAAATGGGGTATAATATACCTGTAAGCATTTTTAAATCATTGCTTGAACAAAACAAATAGGAGGTATATTATGTACGTAAAGAATCACATTCTTGAAAAAAGTCAGCTGACTCTCATTAATGCAGAAGATAGCATTAAAACTGCTATGGAAAAATTGGATGAACAAAACTTCATGAGTCTACCTGTTGTTGAAGGAGACAAATTTGTAGGTTACTTGATGAGGGCTGATATATTTGAAGCATACTACAATAAGGACCTATCAAAAGACGAATTCTTAAACTTAAAAACCAGGGAATTTATGAAGACTGATATCAATAGTCTGGATCCAGATGATGGAATTGATAAGGCATCATATGCTATTGAAAAATTAAACATTCCATTTTTACCTGTTATTAATGTTGACGGTAAGTTCTTAGGAATTTTAACCCACGCAGCAATATTTAAAGCTTTCTCAGATTTATTCAATCTTGGAAAAGGCAAACAAATGATTGTCTACATTTTCAATATACCAGGACAATTATCTCGTTTATTGAATGTATTTAGAAGAGAAGATGTAAACGTTGCAAGCATGGTTGTAATGGATGCAAAAGTAATGGGCATCTTAAAAGTTTTAGTTAGAGTTGAAGCCGATAATATCCAAGATATCAGCGAAAAAGTTGAAAAAGAAGGATTTAAAATAGGCGCTCTATAGAATATCAAGGGCTTTAAGCCCTTTTTTTATTGTAATTTTTTTCTCTATCTGTTATAATTAATCAGAGGATATTATGAGAATTTTAGGATTAGACCCTGGTCTTGCAATTCTTGGATTCGGAATTATAGATGAAGAAGGTAATAAATTAAAATTAGTTGACTATGGCATCATAAATTCAGAACCAGATATTACTTTTCCAGAACGTTTAAAATTATTATATGATGATTTAGATTTTTTAATTAATAGATATAAACCAGATATTGTTGCAGTTGAGGAATTGTTTTATAACAGAAATGCCACAACTGCTATTAAAGTTGCCCAAGCTAGAGGTATTCAAGTTTTATGTTGTCAGCAACATGACTTACCCTTATATGAATTTACACCTTTGCAAGTTAAGCAGACAATAACTGGATACGGAAGAGCTGATAAAAAGCAAGTGCAATTAATGGTTAAAAATTTACTTAATATGGATCATATGCCACAACCAGATGATGCTGCAGATGCTATAGCAATTGCAATTTGTTTATCATTTGCTGGTAGATTCAAAGATCAATACAGGATGGAGTAGATATGTACGAATATTTTGAAGGAAAGATAGTTAAAGTTGATTCTGAAAATATAGTTATAGATATAAATGGAATAGGTTACAAGTTAGAAGCTCCTGCTTCTTTGAGAGACCATGTATCTGTGGGTAGCGAGAGGATGATTTTTGCCGAACAGATAGTATCTGAAAATAGGATAGCTATTTTTGGTTTTTATAATGAAGATCAAAAATGGATTTTTAATTTGCTAAGGTCAGTTTCTAAGGTTGGTCCTAAAACAGCCTTGGGCATAGTTGGAGCCTTAAACACAGATGAAATTGTTAATGCAATAAATATAGGTGATGATAAATTACTTGCAACTTGTCCTGGAATAGGGGCAAAAACTGCTGCTCGAATTATTATTGAACTAAAAGATAAGGTAAAATCATTTATCGTTTCTAGCGATGAGCTCTCAGATAATCCTGACTTTGATCTAATTGATGCTCTAGAAGGTCTAGGATATTCAAGATATGAAATAACAAAACATATTGCAAAACTAGATCTAAAAGGTTTAGAACTTGATGAAATGATTAAAGTATTTTTAAAGACGATTAATTAAAGGATGATATTATGAGTGATAGAATTGTTTCCAGCAATTTACAATCTAATGAAGATGTGTTTGATAATAGTCTAAGGCCTAGGTGGCTTGAAGACTATATTGGTCAGCATAAAGTTAAAAGCAAATTAAATATATTTATTGACTCTGCAAAGATCAGGAAGGATACCCTAGATCACGTGTTGTTGTATGGGCCACCAGGACTTGGTAAAACAACTCTTGCAACAATTATTGCAAATGAGATGGGTGTAAATTTAAAAGTTACAAGTGGCCCTGCAATTGAAAGACCCGGAGATCTTGCAAGTTTAATGACAAATCTTAATACAGGTGATGTGCTATTTATTGACGAAATTCACAGGCTTTCAAGGTCTGTAGAAGAAATTTTATATCCTGCCATGGAAGATTTTTGTCTTGATATGATTGTAGGTAAAGGACCGACTGCAAGAAGTTTGAGGCTTGACATTGAACCCTTCACTTTAATTGGCGCTACAACAAGGGCAGGTCTACTCAGCTCACCTTTTAGAGACAGATTTGGTGTGCAGCTGAATTTAGACTTGTATGATGTGGAAAGTTTAAAAGATATAGTTATTAGATCAGCTAAAATTTTAAATGTTAAAATTGAAGACGATGGTGCTTATGAAATAGCTAGAAGAAGTAGGGGGACACCAAGAATTGCAAATAGGCTCTTAAAAAGAGTTAGGGACTATGCTATTGTAAAAGATGATGGGGTAATCTCCAAATCAAATGCTGATAAGGCTCTAAAAATGTTAGAAATTGATGGGTTAGGTTTAGATAAGACTGATAGAAAGATCTTACAAACATTACTTGTTACATTTGCTGGTAGACCTGTAGGACTTGATACATTAAGTGCAGCCACAGCGGAAGATCGTTCAACTATTGAGGATGTGTATGAACCATATTTATTACAAATTGGTTTTTTACTTAGAACACCTAGGGGAAGAATTGCTACTCGCCAGGCTGCAGAACACTTAAATATAGATTACAAGGGTGAATTATGAAAAAAATTATAATTTTGTTATTAATAACGATCTTTGTTTTTACTATAAGTACTAAGCAAATAAGTGCGGAGAATTTGATTGATGCTGGTGAGCTAAAGATTAAGATAGGCTCTTCTGAAAATGGTTTCTCGCTTCAGACTAGTGAGGGCTTTCAATTGCTTGATGGATATACTGTTATAGAAACTGTATATGATAATAATATAAAAATTTATTATAATAATGGAATTTTTATAGAGTCAGGGTCAAGCAATTACGGACCTTATATGGATATAAAGGTAAAAGCAAATGATAATAAAGTTATATATAACAATCATGAATACAATGGTTTATTTACCTTAGCTGAAAACGGAAAATCTTTAGTTAATATAATTGATATGGAGACTTATATATATTCGGTTGTAGCCAATGAAGTCGGTGACTCTTTTGAAGTTGAGGCCATAAAAGCTCAAGCATTAGCAGCTAGGTCATATGCATTATATAACAGTAAAAAATTTATTGATAAAGGATATAACCTTACCTCTGATGCTATATCTCAAGTTTATAGAGGGAATAAAGGTGTAAGCCAAAAGATAAAAGATGCAGTTGATGAGACTAGGGGAGAAGTTATTGTTTATAATGATGAGATTATTGATGCCACATATGGATCTACCAGCGGAGGAGCAACTGCAGCCGCTGAAGATACGTGGGGTAAGGCATTCCCTTATTTGATTGCAAAAAGCGACCCTTATTCCTTAAATTCTCCTAGAGTAAATTGGACTTACAAGACGAATACTGGTCTAATAGACCAAAATTTATCAAAGGGGACCCATATGTCAAACTTTACATCTATTGTTTTTAATAAAAACGAATTGGGAAGGATTGTTTCTGTTGGTGTTGAATACGCTGGAGGTAAAGTTTCATTAAGAGCTGAAAGATTTAGAAGTCTAATGGGAGTATCAAATTTAAAATCCACCAAATTTGAAATAAATTCACCTGCTCTTATGGATGGTACTAATCAAAATGAAAGTCTTTATAAATCATGTCTATTGCAAGGATACGGAAGGGCAAGTGATTCTTTTACTTTATATAACAATGGTGGAAATAATGAAGTAGAGTTTGTTGGAATGGGAGTTGGTCATGGTGTTGGGATGAGCCAATATGGAGCCAATGAAATGGCCAAACAGAATTTTAATTACAGAGATATAGTAAGATTTTATTACGAAGGAGCAGAAGTTAAGAAAATATATGATTGATATTAATGATTACGATTTTTATTTACCTGAAGAATTAATCGCTCAGCATCCACTTGAACGCAGAGACGATTCAAAACTATTGTGCTATTATAAGGATCAAGATAAGATTATAGATAAAAAATTTTCAGATATTGCAGATTTAATTGATGAAGGTGATATTTTAGTTTTAAATAATTCACGTGTAATTCCTGCAAGGATCTATGGATCCAGAGAAAACAAAGATGAAAGTGTAGAGTTTTTGCTTCTACATGAAAAGGAAAAAGATATATGGGAATGTTTGGTAAAACCAGGGAAAAAAGCAAAGGTAGGCAGTAAATTTTACTTTGGTGATAAGCTTATGCTTGAAGTTTTAAGCTTTGACGAAGAGGGAATACGCACTGTTAAAATGCATTATAAAGGAGTTCTTTTAGAAATTTTAGAAGAAATTGGTACTATGCCACTACCACCATATATTCATGAAAAACTAAAAGACCAAGAAAGATATCAAACAGTTTATTCAAAAATTCCGGGATCTGCTGCAGCCCCAACGGCTGGTCTTCATTTTACAAATGAATTACTTGAGAAGATTAAATATAAAGGTATTGAGCTAGAATACATTACACTTAATGTTGGCTTGGGAACATTTAAACCAGTAACTGAGCAAGATGCATCTAAACATAAGATGCATTCAGAAGATTATTTTATCTCAGAAGAAGTTGCAGAAAAGATTAATAACGCTAAAGCTAATGGGAAAAAGATTGTTGCTGTTGGAACTACAACAGTAAGAACTTTGGAAAGTGCTGTCGAAAATGGAAAGTTAATTCCTGGTCATCATAGCACTGATATATATATTTATCCTGGTTATGAATTTAAAATGATTGATTCATTAATAACTAATTTTCATTTACCAAAATCAACTTTAATTATGCTAGTCTCGGCATTAATCGGAAGAGAAAAAACTCTTGATATATATAAATATGCTGTGGAAAATAGATATAGATTCTTCTCTTTTGGCGACGCTATGTTCATTAGGTAGGAGGTATAGATGACATTTGAATTTGAATTGTTAAAAACTGATACTAAATCAAAAGCAAGGAGAGGTATTTTGCACACTCCACACGGAGATATACCTACTCCAATTTTTATGCCTGTAGGTACTAGGGCAACAGTAAAAACATTAAGTTCAGAAGACCTGGTTAAGTTAAATGCAAAAATAATTTTATCCAATACCTATCATTTATTATTGCGTCCAGGAGATGAATTGATTGCAGAAGCTGGAGGCCTTCACAAATTTATGAATTGGAATGGTCCAATTTTAACAGATTCAGGTGGCTTCCAGGTTTTTAGCCTTACTGATAACAGAAAAATTACGGAGGAAGGTGTTTCATTCAGGAGCCATTTGGATGGAAGTGAAATATTTTTATCTCCAGAAAAGTCAATAAAAATTCAGGAGAATCTTGGTTCAGATATAATGATGGCTTTTGATGAATGCATTCCTTATCCTGCTGATAGAGATTATGTAGAACACTCAGTTGACAGAACTTTAAGATGGCTTAAAAGATGCATTGATGCAAAGAGCAATAACGAAAATCAAGCCTTGTTTGGTATAATTCAAGGCGGCATGTATGAGGATTTAAGGATCAAATCGGCAATAGAAACTACCAAGCATGATCTAAAAGGTTTTGCAATTGGTGGACTAAGTGTAGGGGAACCTATGGATTTGATGAATCAAATGATGGATGTAACAACTGATTATATGCCGGAAGATAAGCCGAGGTACTTAATGGGAGTTGGAACTCCGGATTATCTTTTTGAAGCTGTGGAAAGAGGAATTGACATGGCGGACTGCGTGCTTCCGACAAGAAATGCCAGAAATGGTGCAGCTTTTACAATTAATGGTAGAATTAATATGAAAAATGCTAAGTATAAAAATGATTTTGGCCCATTAGATCCAACTTGCACTTGCGAAACTTGTCAAAATTATTCTAGAGCTTATATCAGACACCTAATGGTTTCCGGAGAAATTCTGGGCGCAAGACTTTTGAGCTATCACAATATACACTTTTTAATAAATCTTATGGAAAATATTAGGAAGTCAATTGAAGAGGATAGATTTTTAGAATACAAAGAAGAATTTTATAAGTCATACGGTTATCTAAAATAATCATTGCAATTATATAAAATATATTGTATAATTACTGTAAGTGAGGTGAATATATGTTTAATTTAGAGTATTTACTTAAGAACTCTTTATTGGAAGCTGCCGCTCCAGCTGCAAATCCTTTGATGAGTTTACTACCAATGGTTCTAGTACTTGTATTTTTCTATTTCTTTATCATTAAACCTCAAAAGAAGCGTGAAAAAGAAATCTCAAATATGAGAAGTGAACTAAAAGCAGGAGATCACATTATAACAATCGGTGGTATCCTTGGTAAAATTGTTAAGGTTAAAGAAGATATCATTTTGATTGAAGTTGCAGATGGTACTGTTGTAGAAATTTTAAAATCAGCAGTAGGCACTGTAGCTGATAAAAAAGATGCAAAAAATGCTGATATCGAAGGACAAATATAGGAGGTTAAAATGAAATTTGTTAAAACACTTTCAAAGAAAAATTTAAAACACACATATTGCAAAGGTGGTTGTGGTGAATGTCAAACATCATGTCAATCAGCCTGCAAAACAAGCTGCACTGTTGGAAACCAAAAGTGTGAAAATCCAAATTTAAAATAGGAGTGGAACTCTCCACTCTATTTTTTTGATGATGGATAAGTTAAATAAAATCCACAAGTTTTATCTAAACAATGCTTACATTGTTCTAGATATTAATTCAGGTGCAGTTCATGTTGTGGATAAAATTATTTATGATATAGTTGATATATTTGATGAATACTCAGTAGAAGAATTATCTAAGAAGTTCAATTATAGTGAAGATGAAATTAATACAGCAATTTCTGAGATCAATACGCTGATTGATGAAGAAATGCTTTTTACAGATCCAATTGAAGTGGATCTGATTCCTTTTAAGAATCAAAATGTGGTTAAAGCCCTTTGCTTACACTTAGCTCATGATTGTAACTTAAAGTGTGAATATTGCTTTGCTGCTCAAGGAAATTTTAAAGGTGAGAGTTGCTTGATGCCACTAGAAGTTGGTAAGCAAGCTTTATTGTTTCTATGCCAAAACTCAGGTAATAGACAAAATCTTGAGGTAGACTTTTTTGGCGGCGAACCTCTCATGAACTACGATGTATTAGTAGAACTTGTCAAGTACGGCAGAGAGCTTGAAAAAGAATATAATAAAAAATTCAGATTCACATGCACTACTAACGGGGTTCTTCTCACGGATGATAAGATTGATTTTTTAAATCGTGAGATGAGTAACATTGTATTAAGCCTTGATGGTAGAAAGTCTGTAAATGATAAAATGAGAAAGACTTTAACCGATAAAGGATCTTATGATATTATTGTTCCTAAATTCAAAAAACTTGTTGAGCAAAGAGGCGATAAGGACTATTATATTAGAGGAACTTTCACTAATCAAAACTTAGATTTTTCTAATGATATACGTGATTTCTATGAACAGGGCTTCAAAAAAGTTTCTGTAGAACCAGTTGTTACAGACCCTAATGAATATTATGCTATTAGGGAAGAACACCTGGATGAAATCTTAAAAGAATATGAGAAATTTTCAAAAGAATATATTGATATATTAAAGACAGATGATAAGTTTATGTTTTTTCACTTTATGATTGACTTAAACCAAGGTCCATGTATTATTAAGCGGGCTTCAGGTTGTGGAGCAGGTCATGAATATATGGCCGTAACTCCAACTGGCGATTTATATCCTTGCCATCAGTTTGTTAGCGAGAAGGAATTTAAGCTAGGAGACGTATATAATGGCGTAGAAAATACTAAACTTAGAGATGAATTCAAATGCACAAATGTATTTACTAAAGATGAGTGCAAGGATTGTTGGGCAAGGTTTTATTGTAGTGGCGGCTGCCATGCTAATTCTTGGTTTGAAAGCCATGACATTAATAAGACTTATAAAATTGGATGCGAGATGGAAAGAAAGCGCATTGAATGTGCTATATCTGTACTTGCAAATCAGGATTAGGGAGGGATTATGAATAAAAAATCCATTATATCCTTTATTATCATCGTAGCGATTGTTTTAGGTATTGCTTGCGTGGGTCTTTTTGGCCTAAAGGTTGGTAATAAAGAATTTGTAAAAGCGAAGGATGCTATATCACTCGGATTAGACCTTCAAGGTGGGGTTTATGTTCTACTTGAAGCACAAACTGATGCTACAGGTAATGAACTAACCAGAATTATGGAGCAGTCAAAGGCTGTTATTCAACAAAGAGTAGACGGTCTTGGACTTAGTGAACCTAATATTGCTATTGAAGGTGGCAATAGAATAAGGGTTGAATTAGCAGGAGTTAAAGATGCTGAAGAAGCTATGGAGCTTATTGGCAAGACTGCACAATTAGCTTTTGTAGATCCAGACGGCAAGACTGTTCTTACAGGTAAAAATGTTGTTGAATCTATGGTTCAATATACAGATGATCCTGTTAAGGGACAAGTACCAGTTGTTAGCTTGGAATTTGATAAAGAAGGTTCAGATTTATTTTATGAGGCAACTCAAAGACTTGCCGCAGAAACAGAGCCACAAAAGAAACTACTCTTTATTGTTTTAGATAATGAAGTTATTTCATCACCTATAGTTCAAACTCCAATTAGTGGTGGCAAAGCTCAAATTAGTGGTGAAAATATGTCTATTGATGAAGCTGCTAAATTAGCAACACTTATCAAGGCTGGGGCACTTCCTGTACCACTTGAAGAATTAACAAGCTCAGTTATAGGACCTACATTAGGTCTGGATGCTTATGAAAAATCAATTTTAGCAATTTGCATTTCATTGATTGCAATCATGATTATTATGTTGATTTTATATAAGGCTTTATCAATCCCAGCTATAATTGGTTTAACTGTATACACAGAAATACTTGTTATTTTCTATCTATTATTAGATGTTAAACTAACCTTACCAGGCATTGCAGGTTTGATTTTATCTATCGGTATGGCAGTTGATACAAACGTTGTTATTTTCGAAAGAATCAGAGAAGAATTGAAGATTGGTAAAACACCTGAAGCTGCAATAAACGCAGGTCATCATAGGGCTTTATCATCTGTTATTGACTCAAACGTAACTACATTTATAGCAGGACTTGTTCTTTATAAATTTGGTGTAGCATCAATCAAAGGCTTTGGTATTACATTAATGCTAGGTATTGTAGCATCAATGGTTACGGGAGTTCTATTGTCAAGATTGATTCTAAAGTTAATGACTGGATTCATTAAGACAAAGAATCCAAAGGTATGGGGAGCATAGGAGGTTTATTATGGATTTTATTAAAAACAGAAAAATATTTTATGTTATCTCAGCTCTATTTATATTAACAGGAATCGTCTTCTATTTTATAAATGGATTCAACTATGGTATTGACTTTACAGGTGGTACTGTATTTGAAATACATGCTGACAGTCAATTGGATTCAGATGAGCTGATGTCAATTTTTAAACCACTTGATAATACCTCATCAGTAGTATATTCAGGTGAACAGAAGCAAACTGCAATTGTAAAAAGCACAAAAGATTTTAATTCAAAAGAAGTTGCAGATATAAAAAATCAACTAAAAGAAAAGTTTGGTATTGAAAAAGAAAAAATTTCCAACGATACTACAGGCGCAACTATGGGACGTGAAACCAGACAAAAAGCACTAACATCAATTTTAATTGCTGGTGCTTTGATGTTAGTTTATATCACAATTAGATTTGAATTTAAGTTTGGACTTGCTTCAGTATGTGCTTTGTTGCATGACGTTTTGGTAACTCTTGCTTGTTATTCAATCTTCCAACTACCATTTAACTCGAGCTTAATTGCTGCTATTTTAACAATAGTTGGTTATTCTATCAATGCTACAATTATCATATTTGATAGAATTAGAGAAGAAAAGAAGTTTATGAATGGCCGTACAATTGAACAAGTTATCAATGAATCTATTAATAAGACTTTAAGACGTACTATTATTACAACCGTTACAACAGTTCTAGCTGTAGTTACTTTGTATTATGTAGGTGTTGAAGCTGTTAAGATCCTAGCATTACCATTATTGATTGGTTTGCTTGCAGGTTCTTATTCATCATTGTTCTTAGCATCTAGTTTCTGGTACGACTTTAGCAAGAAAAGCTTTAAAAAGTAGACTAAAAATTAAAAAAGTGTTACAATAAGGGTGAGCCTATGCTCATCCTTATTTTATTTTTATTTTTATAATTTATTATTTTTATTTAAGAGGGGACAATATGGAGAAATGGTTTATAAAACAAAAGCATAGGGAAAAATTTCCGAAAACTTCTTTAGACTTACTTACCAAAACTAAATTACAAATTTTATATAACCGTGATATTGTTGATATTAAAGATATTGAAGATTACATTACTGTGCCAGATACACTTTTAAATGATATAAACACTATGAAAAATTATGATATTCTAAAAAGTTATATTGATAAGGCTGTGGAAGAAAATTTAAAGGTATATATTGTTGGTGATTATGACGTTGATGGGATTATGAGCACTTCAATATTTATTAAAACTTTTACTGAACTAGGTATAGATGTTTCTTATAAAATTCCTCATAGGGTTGAAGATGGATACGGAATTAATAGTACTATGGTTAAGGATATTGTAAATGAAGGCGGAGATTTAATAATTACATGTGACAATGGTGTTCAAGCCTTTGATGCTGCTAAGAAAGCTAAAGAATTAGGGATAGATTTAATAATCACAGATCACCATCAAATTAAAAATGAAGATGGAAATGATATCTTGCCTGATGCTCAAGCTGTAATTGATCCTTTAAGAAAGGACTGTAAGTATCCTTTCAAAGATTTATGTGGAGCAGGCATTGTATTTAAAATATGTGTAGATATTTTAAAAAAATACAACAAGTTATCAGTGGATTTATATGATGAATTAATCTCACTTGCTGCCTTTGCTACAATTTGTGATGTGGTTAATTTAATCGGTGAAAATAGATATATTGCTACGAAGGGTATTCTGGCCTTAAGAAGAACAAAAAATATAGGCTTGAATTCTTTAATAGAAGTATCAAGTGTGAATAAAAATCAAATTGACACTTATCATTTAGGGTTTATTTTAGGCCCTAGATTTAATGCAAGTGGTAGGTTAGATACCGCAAGTTTGGGTATAGAATTATTAATTACAAATGATAGTATTAAAGCTGATTCAATTGCAATGGAACTTAATGAACTGAATGAAGAGCGGAAGTCTATGACTGAAGATGCTTTAAAAAAAGTACTTCAGAAAATTAATCCAGAGGATCTTGATGATTTTATTGTTGAATATGTAAAGGGGACCCACGAATCTGTCGCTGGAATTGTTGCTGGTAGGGTTAAGGAAAGGTACCATAGACCAACTATAGTTTTAACAGATGCAAAAAATGGTTTAAAAGGGTCTGGCAGATCTATTGATAATTTCAATATGTTTAAAGCAATTTCTGCATGTAGCTCTTACTTGGATAAGTTTGGTGGCCACGAAATGGCAGCTGGCATTTCAATGCAAGAAGCTAACTTAGAAGAATTTAAATTAGCTCTTAACCAATATGCTAAGGATAATGAAATTGACCTTAGCCGGGAGATTTCAGTTGATGCCTTATTTCCTATAGCCTTGGTTGACCTAAGATTATTGGATATGATTAATTCATTTAGGCCATTTGGTAAGGGTAATCCAGAGCCTTTATTTGCAGATAGGAATTTAACTTTAAAAAACTTCAGAGTTTTTGGAAAGAACAAAAATGTTATTAAATTAGAGTTTGTTACGAATGTTAATACCCCAAGAGAAGCTGTTTTATTTCAAGATGAAGATATATTTTTACAATTTATAAAAGATAATTATAATAATGATATTGCTTATTTATTGAACAATGGAAAAATTACTATGGACATTGTTTATTATCCAAAACTCAACGAGTTTAGGGGTGTAAAAAATGTCGATGTTGTCATAACAAATTATAGAATTGCGAGGTGATAATATGATAGATAATTTATTAAAATCAATTGAGAGCTATAATCCAGATTTTGATAGGGATTTAGTTATAACGGCTTTTGAATATGCTAATAGCCATCACGAAGGACAAAAGAGGAAAAGTGGTGAGCCATATATAATCCATCCAGTTGCAGTTGCAGAGATTTTAGCAAGTCTTAATATGGATACTGCGACTATTTGCGCTGGACTCCTTCATGATACAATTGAAGACACCTCTGCTACCTATGAAGATATTCAAGAAAAATTTGGCACTGATATTGCAAATTTAGTTGAAGGCGTAACAAAAATTAAATCTATCAATTATCAATCCGGTGAAGAATCACAAGCTGAAAATATTAGAAAACTTGTTCTAGCAATGAGTAAGGATATTAGGGTCGTTATAGTAAAACTAGCAGACAGACTTCATAACTTAAGAACTCTAGAATATATGACTGATGAAAAGAGGCAAAGAATTGCCAGGGAAACCTTGGATATTTACGCTCCTTTAGCCCATAGGCTAGGTATATCTAGAATTAAGTGGGAACTTGAAGATCTTTGCCTTAGACATATAGATCCAGATACTTATTATGATTTAGTTGATAAGGTCAACAAAAAAAGAGCTGAAAGAGAATATCAAATTGAGAATATTATTGATCAGCTTAAAGAAAAACTTGATGAACAAAACCTTAAATATTATATAGAGGGCAGACCAAAGAGTTTCTATTCCATTTATAAAAAAATGAAAGATCAAAACAAGTCCTTTGAATCTATATATGACCTTACGGCTGTTAGAATTATCGTTGATACAGTTAACGAGTGCTATACAGCTCTTGGGGTTGTCCATGCTAACTGGAAGCCAATCCCAGGAAGATTCAAGGATTACATTGCTATGCCTAAGCCAAATATGTATCAATCGCTTCATACTACTGTTATGAGTGATGAAGGAGATGTCTTTGAAGTTCAAATTAGGACTTGGGATATGCATAAAACTGCTGAGTACGGTATTGCTGCTCACTGGATGTATAAAGAAAATCTAAAAAATGTAAATTTTGACTCTAATCTAAAATGGTTAAAGCAATTAATGGAATGGCAATCTGATTTAACAGATCCAAAAGACTTTATAGAAACATTAAAGGTGGATTTTTTCAACGATGAAGTTTTTGCTTTTACACCAAACGGAGATGTCGTAGACCTACCTCAAGGTGCTACACCTGTTGACTTTGCATATAGAGTCCATACTGATGTTGGCAATAAATGTATTGGAGCTAAGGTTGATGGGAAGATTGTTCCATTAAATTATAAGTTGGAAAATGGAAATATCGTTGAGATTATAACATCTAAAAATTTAGTAGGTCCAAGTAGAGACTGGTTAAAGTTTGTTAAGAGTAATAGGGCTAGGGGAAAAATTAAATCCTGGTTTAGATCTATTGATAAGGAAGAAAATACAGCTCTAGGCAAAGAAATGCTTTGGAATGAATTAAAGAATTTAAATATTGATGTTCATGAAGCACTTAGCAAAGAAAACATTAAAGATGTTCTAGATTATTTTTCTACAAATGAAATTGATGATTTATATCATTCAATTGGTTATGGCAACTTAAAGCTAGCAAATGTTGTTAATAAAATTAGATTGCAAGTTCAGGATATACTTCCTAAACACAATATACCTAAGGAATTTAACCCAACCAAAGAACATTTTTCTAAATCTCAAAGTTCAATTATAGTAGATGATATTCCTGGTCTAAAAGTAAGAATCTCAAAATGCTGTAATCCTCTTCCAGGCGATAGTATTATTGGCTTTGTAACTAAAGGTCACGGGGTTAGTGTCCACAGGGCTGACTGTCCAAATGCTAATGAGCTCAAAAACCGTCTATCAGAAATTTCCGTTAGATGGAGTAATGAAATTGATGGAGCTTTTATTAGCAATATTGAGGTTAGAGCTACTGATAGAGTAGGTTTATTAAGTGAAGTGGCTGGATTTATGAGAGAACAAAATGCTCAACTTAAAGGATTAAATGCAAAAGTTGAGGATAATGGTGCAGCTACTATCTCTATGACCATTAAAGTAGACAATAAGGGTGAGTTAAACGATCTACTAAGAGATTTAAAACAAATCCCTTCAGTTTTAGATGCTTATAGGAAGATAAACTAATGATTGCAGTTTTACAAAGATGTGACGCTGTAAAGTGCATTATAGATGGGAAAATTAAAAGTGAGACTAACAATAAAACTTTACTTGTGCTGTTGGGAGTAAAAAATGACGATAGCCAAGAGGATGTTGATTTTATTGTTAGAAAAATACCTGAGTTAAGGTTGTTTTCAGATGAAAATGGTAAAATTAATTTAAGTGCTAAAGATGTAGGAGCTAGTTTATTTGTAGTTAGTCAGTTTACCTTGTATGCAAGATGCAGAAAAGGGAGGCGGCCTAACTTTATGGATGCTGCAGGGGCCGAGCTTGGAGAAGAACTTTATAATAAAGTAATTCAGGGCTTAGGTTCTAGCGGCTTAGAAATTCTAACTGGGGAATTTGGAGCAGATATGAACTTATTTTTTAATAATAATGGTCCAGTTACAATAATCTTAGATTCTAGAGAAGATTAGCAATTTTAATAAAAATTTGTTATAATTATGTGGGAGGAATTTATTATGTTAATGAACAATTTTTTGGGCTCAAGAAAGAGCGTAAGACACTTCAAATCAAAATCAATTTCAAAGGCAACAGTTGAAAAAATTAACAACTTAATCAGAGTATTTAATTCTGATAAAGGCAATAGTTTTGCTTTTCACGAAAATGGCAAGGCTATTTATGATGGTCTAAATGGTCATGCTGGATATAACGGTGTAATGATAAGTGCACCTAGCTATATCTCAGTTGATTTTGGTGCATCCTCAGATAGGGAAAAGGTTATCGGCATGTATAATGCTGAAGATATCATAACTTTCTTGGAATCAGAAGGTTTAGGATCCTGCTGGATTGGTTTGTTTGACACTGCTGATGACATTAAGACAAAGGTTTTTGGCAATGAACACAAGGCTAATTTATTGTTAGCTATTGGATATCCAAAGGCAAGAAATCCTTTTGTAGTAGAAGAAGCTAGCGAAAGAAAATCTGTTGATGAAATTGTGTTCGATGGTAGCTTTGATAATCCTGTAGATATCAATATGCTAGAACAAAGAGGTTTGGATGACTTATTTTATTATGTAAGATTTGCTCCTAATACTTTAAATTCACAAACATGGAGATTCCTAATGAAAAACAATTCCGTTGAACTTTACTTAAAAGAGTTTGATGGCAAATATTTCTTTGAAGATGCTGGAATCATAATGTATTATTTTGAAAGATTATACAACATGACCGGCTTCGACAAAAAATTTGAAGTTGAAAAAGAATTTAAAGAAGAAAATGGCATGATTAAGATTGCCACTATAAATTTATAGGATTTAAAATGCGTTTTTTTATCGATACAGCTAATATTGAAGAGATTAAAGATATTGCAAAACTTGGTGTTATTTGTGGAGTTACAACAAACCCAAGCTTGATAGCTAAAGAAGGCAGAGATTTTAAGTCAGTGGTTAAAGAAATAACCGATATTGTTGATGGTCCTATTAGCGCTGAAGTAAATTCCTATGATACTGATGGTATGGTCAAAGAGGCTAGAGAACTTGCCAAGATACATGATAATATTGTTGTAAAAGTTCCTATGACCAAGGAGGCACTAGCGGCTATTAAAATTCTTTCAAAAGAAGGCATTAAAACAAATTGCACCTTGATTTTTTCTCTAAATCAAGCTCTTATGGCTGCTAATGCAGGTGCGACCTATGTAAGTCCTTTTATTGGTAGAATTGATGACATAGGCTATAATGGCATGCAACTTATTGAAGACATAATGCATGTATTTGAAGAGTATGGAATTGAAACAGAGGTAATTGCTGCATCTATTAGAACAGTAAATCATGTTAACGATGCCGCTAAATCTGGATCAGATATTGCTACTATTCCTTATAAGATCTTTAATCAAATGATTAATCATCCGCTAACAGACAAAGGCATAGATAGTTTTAAAAAAGACTGGGAAAAATTTCAAAATGAGATTAAATAAGGGGATAATATATGGATAGAAATTTAGTTATGAATTTAGCAAGAGTAACTGAAGCTGCTGCTTTACGTTCTGCTAAGTATTTAGGAAAAGGCGATAAAAACGCAGCTGATCAAGCTGCTGTAGATGCTATGAGAAAGATGTTTGATACTGTTGATATAAACGGTACAGTTGTAATTGGTGAGGGCGAAATTGATGAAGCCCCTATGCTCTATATTGGAGAAAAGATTGGCCAAAGAAACGATAATTCTCTACATGTAGATATAGCTGTAGATCCTCTTGATGGTACAACTGCAATTGCAAAAGGTATGAGCGATGCAATTTCTGTAGTAGCTGTGGCTCCAGAAGGACATCTTCTTCACGCTCCAGATATGTATATGGAAAAGATTGCCTGTGGTCCAAAAGCTAAAGGAAAAATTTCTATTGAATATCCTATAGAAAAAAATCTTGAAATTTTAGCTAAAGTTCTAAATAAAGATATTTCTGATGTCACAGTTGTTATGCTCGACAGAGAAAGACATATTGAAATTGCAAACCGAATTAGAAAAGCTGGAGCTAGAATTAGATTTATTCAAGATGGTGACGTCTTAGGTGCAATTTCAACTTGCTTTGATAATGTAAGTGGAGATTTGCTAGTTGGTAGAGGTGGGGCACCAGAAGGTGTTTTAGCTGCAGTTGCATTAAAATGTCTAGGTGGATATTTCGAAGGATACTTAACCGCTAGAAACCAAGAAGAAATTGATAGATGTCATAAGATGGGTGTTGAATGTGACAAGATTTACAAAATTGATGACCTAGTAAAAGGTGATGACGCTGCATTTGCTGCAACAGGTGTAAGTCATGGTGAACTTTTAGATGGTGTTAATTATATCGAAAAGAATGTTGCAACAACCGAAACACTTGTCTTAAGAGCTGAAACAGGAACAGTGCGTTTTATACAAGCTAGACATTATTTAGATAAGAAACCTGAATATGCTAAATAAAACTTGCAATTTTCTCGAAAAAGAGATATAATAATATGGTCAAAATTTGTTCTAAATAGATTGATTGGAAAGAGGTGAATATAATGAAACAAGGTATACATCCAGAATTTAAAGAAGTTACAGTAACATGTGCTTGCGGAAACACTTTCACAACTGGTTCAACCAGAGATGAATTAAAAGTAGATGTTTGCTCAGAATGCCATCCATTCTTTACTGGAAAACAAAAGTTCTCCGAACGTGGTGGTAGAGTTGAGAAATTTAAGAAGAGATACGAAAAATCAGGAAAATAAATTAGCTGCGTTTATAGCAGCTCTTTTATTTTATAGGATTCTTTTTTGAGGTGACTATGAAAGTAAATGAAGTCAAAGAAATTGCTTTAAAATATCTTGAAAATATAAATAATAATGAATTTGAAGCCAATTTGTTTATCAGAGATTTTTTTGGACTTTCACTAACTGATATTCATTTTAATAAAGACATAGAATGTTCTCAAGAAGAAATTGATAAGTTTATTGGATTGTTAGATATAAGAGCTAGCGGATGCCCTTATAATTACATCTTTAAATATAAAGAATTTTATAATAGGAGATTTTATGTAGACGAGAGAGTTTTGATACCAAGGCCAGAGACTGAATTATTAGTTGAAGAATGTATAAATTATTATAAAGGCAAAACTATTGATAGGTATTTGGACTTATGTACAGGCAGTGGCTGCATAGGAATAAGTTTAGCTAGTGAGCTGGATATAAAAAGTGTTACTCTTGCTGATATCTCTAAAGATTCGTTAGAAGTTGCAAAAAAGAATGCGTATATATATAATATAGATGCAGACTTTATTGAGTCTGACTTGTTTTCGAACATAGTTGGTGAATTTGATTTAATTACTATTAATCCACCTTATGTTCCGCTTAATAGAAAGAGAATTCTAGATAAAACTGTTATCGATTATGAACCGAATTTAGCTTTATTTGCAGACAATGATGGTTTATCGATTATAAAAAAATTCATTCAAGAATATGATAAGTATTTGACAGATGATGGTTTAGTTCTTATGGAATTTGACGAGAGTCAAGGAGATGCAATTTCGAAATTGTTAGAAGAAAAGAAAGTTAATTTTAAAATTTATAAAGATTATTCTAATATGGATAGATTTGTTGTCATGGGAGGGAGATAGGACTTGTTAGAAAAATTAAAAGGTATTGAAGATAGGTATGAAGAACTTAATAAAATGATCATGGATCCTGACCTTGTCAATGATCTTGAAAAGTATCAGGAGGTTATGATTGAACATTCCAATCTAACTGAAATTGTTGAAGTAATCAAAGAATATAAAAAATGCCTAGAAGACTTAGAAAATACTAAGGAGCTTTTGGGTGAAAGTTTAGATGATGATTTAAAGGAAATGGCCAAAGAAGAGCTTAAGGAGCTTGAAGAAAAAGAAGAGACATTAGAAACTCAAGTAAAAACTCTCTTAATTCCTAAAGATCCTAACGATGATAGAAACGTTATAGTTGAAATTCGTGCAGGTACAGGTGGAGATGAAGCTGCTTTATTTGCTGGTGATTTATTTAGAATGTATTGTCGTTATGCTGAAAGACATAGATGGACTGTTGACGTAATGAGCATTAACGAAATTGGTATTGGCGGATACAAAGAAGCCATTTTTATGATCAACGGTAAGGGTGCTTACTCAAAACTAAAACATGAATCAGGTGTTCATAGGGTTCAAAGAGTCCCAGAGACGGAAAGTGGCGGAAGAGTTCATACTTCTGCTGCAACTGTTGCAGTTTTGCCTGAAGCCAGAGATGTTGAAATCGAAATTGATGAAAAAGATTTAAAAATTGACGTATATAGATCTGGTGGACACGGCGGACAATCAGTTAATACTACAGACTCTGCTGTTAGAATCACATATTTGCCTGAAAATCTTGTTGTTGCTTGTCAGGATGAAAGAAGTCAGCTTAAGAATAAGGAAAAAGCTATGAAAATCTTGAAATCCAGACTCTACGATTTAAAGCTTCAAGAAGAAGAAAAGAAGATGGCTGATATGAAGAGAAATCAAGTGGGATCTGGTGATAGATCTGAAAGAATCAGGACTTATAATTTCCCACAAGGAAGAATTACAGACCACAGAATTAACAAAACGATTTATCAATTGCAAGACTTCCTAGACGGTGATCTTGATGATATGATTGAATCCATCATAACTTATTATCAAGCCGAAGCTTTGCAAGCCATGGAAAAATAATGGACATAGCTGTTGTAGGTGGTGGAGTTTCAGGTGTTGTAAGCGCTATTGAGCTCTCTAAGCTTGGTCATAAAGTAAGTATATATGAAAAGACAGATCGTCTCTTAAAAAAACTTTTAATAACAGGAAATGGTCGATGCAATTTTTCAAATAAGAATATTTCTAGAGAAAATTTTCATGGCAATAAAAGTTTTTTAGATAAAGTTTATACTGACGAATTTATTGATGCCAGAGAGTATATAATAAATCTTGGGATAATACCTTATTTGGATGAAAGAAATAGATTTTATCCAATGAGCCTTCAAGCTCAATCAGTTGTAGAAGCCTTGCTTAAAGAAGTAGAAGACAGAGATATTGATTGCTTTTTTAAATCCGAAGTTATTTCTATAAATAAGAATAAAAAATTCACCATTAAAACTAAGGATACTAGCAAGGATTATGATAGAGTTATTTTTTCTGCTGGTTCAATGAGTTATCCAAGTACTGGTACCGATGGTAGTCAATATAAGTTGGTCGAAGATTTGGGCCATACCAAGACAAAATTGTACCCAGGTATAGGGCCCTTAATTGCCGATATTCCTTTTTCTAAAGAATTAAAAGGCTTGAGATTAAATGCGACAGTTTATGCAGGTGATAAATCTTGTAATGGAGACCTCTTATTTACTGAAAATGGCATCAGTGGTAATAGTATTTTTGAATTATCGTCCTATATCTTAAGGGAGAAGATCGATAAGATATATATTGACTTTTTGCCTTTAGTTGATTTAGATGATTTAAAAATTATATTAAAGCTAAGACAAGACAAGTTAAATGATGTTGATTCAAAATGGTTTTTAAATGGCATTATTCACAAGAGACTTTATAAAGTTTTCTTTAAAATGCTTAATGTAAAAACTACTAAAGATATTGATATTGACAAACTATGTAAGCTTATTAAAAACTATGAAGTTAGTAATATTAGAGCAGGTTCTTGGGCCCTTAGTCAAATTACTGTTGGTGGAATTAATACAGATGAAATTGACACGAACCTTGAATCCAAAATCCATAAAGGCATCTACTTTACAGGTGAAGTATTAGATGTTGATGGGGATTGTGGTGGATATAACTTAACTTGGGCTATATATTCTGCTTTACTAGTTGCTAAGATGTTGAGGTAATTATGCAAGTATTACTTAAAAGGTTAAATGAATATTATGGGGATGGCAAGGAGATAAATGTTTTTGTAATTGGAACTGGATTTATGGGGTCATCTTTAGTAGCTCAATTAAATCTTATTGATGGATTCAAGTGCAATATTATTTATAACAGAACTTATTCCAAGGCTATAGAAACATTTTTGTCTTGTGGAGTCGAAAAAGAATCTATTCATACTATTAATAAAAAAGAAGATTACAATTCACAAGGCTTTTTTATTCCAAATGATCCCTATGAATTTATAGATCTAGATCAAATTGATGTTATTGTAGATGCAACTGGATCGACTTATGAAGGAGCAAAGATTGCTTATGCTGCTATAAAGGCCAAAAAACATTTGGTCAGTCTCAACGTAGAATGCGATGTTGTGATCGGACCTATTTTATCTAAGATGGCAAAAGAGGCTGGTGTTTGTTATACCGGCATTGCTGGAGATGAGCCGGGCAGTGTGAAAGAGCTCTTTGACTTTGCCGAGTTTTTAGGATTTGAAGTAATGGCCATAGGCAAGGGCAAAAACAATCCACTGGATTTATCGGCTAATAATGAAAGCGTATATGAAGAGGCTAAAGCTAAAGGACTTTCTCCTTATATGCTAGCTACTTTTGTTGATGGTTCCAAAACCATGGAAGAGTTAACCATGATGTGTAATTCAACTGGTTTCAAACCAGATATAATCGGAGCTCACGGTATAAAATCAGACTTAAAAGACTTAGACCAGAAACTTCGGATTAAATCTGAAGGAGGCTTATTAAATAATTACAAGGTTGCTGATTTTGTTTTTGGTATAGCTCCAGGCGTCTTTATTATGGTCAAAGCTAAACATGATCTAATTGATTATGAGATGAGATTTTTAAAGATTGGCCAAGGTCCATATTATATTTTATATAGACCATTTCATTTAACTAGTATCGAAGTTCCTATCACAATTGCACAAGCATTTTTTTATAATACGCCTACAATAAGTCCACGAAGTGATAAGCCTTTTGCAGATACAGTAGCTGTTGCAAAAGTTGATTTAAAGGCTGGAGATAATCTTGGCAGACCTGGTGGCAAGGCAGCTTATGGAACAATTACTACTTATGAGGATTCAATTAAGAGAAATCTTTTACCTTATGGCTTTATATCTGTTGACACAATTCTCGTTAATGATATAAAAAAAGGAGACTTTATAACTTATGATGATGTTATAATTCCAGAGTCTAAGCTTTATGATTTAAGAAGAGAAATGGATGGAAAATAACTCAAAACAGGTTGACAAAAATTAAATTATATGTTGTAATATATACAAGAAGACCGCATGGTGAATGTAGTTTTATAGAGAGCGATTATAGGTGGAAATTCGTAAACTAATCACTATGGAATCAGCTTCTGTTTACCTTCGGGCGTGAGTTAAGCGTTAATTACATTTAAGTGTGCATTTGCAAACGAAGGTGGTACCGCGGAAATTTCGTCCCTCGATTATTCGAGGGGCTTTTTTATTAGGAGGTTATATGAAAAAATTTACACCGTTAGAAAATATACCGGTAAAAGAAAGAGAAGAAAAGATTTCTAAATATTGGAAGGAAATCGATTTACTTCACGAGAGTTTAAAAACAAGAGAAGACGGTCCTAAATATATTTTTTATGAAGGACCACCAACAGCTAATGGTAAACCAGGTATTCACCACGTAGTTTCTAGAACTCTAAAAGATATGACCTGTAGACACAAGGTTATGAAAGGTTATTATGTAGAGAGAAAAGCTGGTTGGGATACCCACGGTCTTCCTGTAGAAATTGAAGTCGAAAAGAAATTAGACTTACACAACAAAAAAGATATTGAAGCCTATGGAATTAAGGCTTTTAATGAACAATGTAAGGATTCTGTTTTCCAATATGAATCTCTTTGGAGACAAATGACCGAGAGAATGGGTTATGAAATAGACTTAGACAATCCTTATGTTACTTTCCACAATGATTATATTGAATCAGTTTGGCATATTATTGACAAAATGTTTAAAGATGGGCTTTTATATGAAGGACACAAAATTTTACCATACTGCCCAAGATGTGGAACTGGTTTAGCTTCACACGAAGTTGCCCAAGGTTATGAAAACATTACAACCACAACTGCATATGTAAAATTCAAGAGAAAAGATAAAGATGAGTATTTTATAGCATGGACCACAACACCATGGACATTACCATCAAACGTAAGCTTGACTGTTAACGCAGATGTTGATTATGTGTTACTTAAAAACAATGACAACGATGAATTATACTGGATGGCCAAAGATCTAGTTACAGATGTACTAAAAGGCGTAACAGAAGATTATGAGATAATTAAAACTGTGAAGGGAACAGACCTTGAAGGTCTTGAATATGAACAACTGATCCCAATGCTTGAAGCTGACAAAAAAGCTTTTTATATTACTCTTGCTGATTACGTTACAATTACAGACGGTACTGGTATAGTTCATACAGCTCCTGCTTTTGGGGAAGATGACTATAATACAGGTAGAAGATATGATTTACCAGTTTTCAACCCTGTAAATGAAGAGGGCAAATTTAATGTCGGTAAATGGGGAGGTATGAATGTATTTGATGCCGATCCGGAAATATTAAATTATTTAAAAGAAGAGGGAAAACTTTTAAGAAGACAAAAGGTCGATCACAATTATCCACATTGCTGGAGATGTCATACACCTTTAATTTACTATGCAAAGCCATCTTGGTATATTGAGGTCACAAAGTTTAAAGATAAGCTAATTGAGGCTAATAACGACGTTAAATGGTATCCTGAATTTGTCGGTGAAAAGAGATTCGGTAATTGGCTAGAAAATTTAAATGACTGGGCCTTATCTAGAAACAGATACTGGGGTACTCCACTTCCAATTTGGAAATGTGAAGATTGTGGAGAAACTATAAGCATTGGCAGCAGAAAAGAATTAGTAGAGAAATCTATAGAAAATATTGATGAGACAATTGACTTGCACAGACCTTATGTTGATGATTGCCATATTAAGTGCAGCAAGTGCGGTGGCAAGATGTCCAGATATAAGGATGTTATTGATGTATGGTTTGATAGCGGAAGTATGCCTTTTGCACAAAGACATTATCCTTTTGTTAAAGACGATGACTTTTTTAACCATTATCCAGCTGATTTTATTTGTGAAGGTATCGACCAAACTAGGGGTTGGTTTTACTCAATGCTCGCAATAGGGACGTATATGACAGGTAAATCGCCTTACAAATCTGTTTTAGTAAACGATTTGGTTCTAGATAAATACGGCAAGAAAATGAGTAAGTCTAGGGGAAATACTCTTGATCCATTCGATATATTTGATAGGTATGGAGCTGACGTTGCTAGATTCTACGCCGTTTATGTTTCAGTTCCTTGGCTACCAACAAAATATGATGAGGATGGCCTAAAAGAAGTTGAATCTAAATTCATTAGAAGTTTAAGAAACGTTTATACATTCTTCTCCTTATATGTAAATAGTGAAAATGTTAAACCAGATGAACTAAACATTTCAATAAGCGAAAGAGATGAGTTGGATAAATGGATAATTTCCAGGCTAAATTCTCTAATTGATTTAGTTGAAGAAAATATAGATATTTTTGAGCTTACAAAAGTTTCTAAGGCACTAGTTGATTTTGTAGTTGAAGACTTATCTAACTGGTATATTAGAAGATCTAGAAGACGCTTCTGGGGAGAAGATTCAAAGAGTAAAGATTCTGCATTCTTAACAACATATGAAGTTCTCTTAACAATCTCTAAGTTAATTGCACCATTTACTCCATTTATAGCTGAAGAACTTTATCAACATTTAACTGATGGTAAATCTGTTCACTTAGAAGATTATCCAGTAGTTAATAAAGACCTAATCGATACAGAATTAGAAACAAAAATTGATTTGGTTAGAACAATTGTTTCGCTTGGAAGAGCTGGTCGTGAAAAAGAAAACATTAAAGTTAGACAGCCAATAGCATCAATGATTGTTGATAATAAATATAAAGACAAGGTGCATGACCTAGAATCATTGATTAAAGAAGAATTAAATGTTAAAGAAATAATTTATTCTTCAAATGTATCTGATTATATGAACTATGAAGTAAAACCTAACTTTAAACTTGCTGGACCAGTATTCGGTAAATCAGTTGGTAAATTTGCACAATACTTGCAAAAATCTGACAAAGCTAAGTTAATTGAAGAAATTGAAAACAAGGATTTAGATATTGATTTAGATGGCCAAACATATACAATAAATAAGGACTACTTGGATATTCGTGTAAGTGCAAAAGATGGCTATGACGTTCAAGTTGAAAACGGTGTATATGTGCTATTGGATACAGTTTTAACTGATGATTTAATAAACGAAGGTTATGCTAGAGAGTTTATATCAAAAATTCAACAAGAAAGAAAACGCTTGGACTTAAATATAAGTGATAGAATTGAAATCAAATACGAAGCAAACGACAACTTCTCAAATGCTCTAGACAAGTATACAGAAGAGATTATGTCTGAAACTCTTGCTGTAGAGTTAAATAGGGATGCACTCGATGTAGAAGCTGTTGATATGAACGATAACATGGTTAAATTCAAAATTGAAGTAAGTAAATAGGAGGTAACAATGACAGATATTAAAGTGATAGCCAAGGTAGGAAATAAGGAATTTACAAATGAGGATTTTCAAAGGTTTCTATCAAGCCTTGATCCTAATATTGTAAGGCATTTTATGAATGAAGAAAATGGATTTGAAACAATTCTAAAGGAAATGCTTAATCAAGAATTGATGCTCCATTATGCTGAAGATGAAAATCTAGAAGATGATGAAGAATTCCAAAGAGTTTTTAAAACTACAAAGGAAAATCTTCTAAAGAACTATGCCTATCAAAAAATAATTACTAGCGCTCCAGAGCCAACGGAAGAAGAAATAAAAGAATATTTTGAAGCCCATAAAAAAGATCTGGAAAAAACTTTTGTAAACGCTAGCCATATCTTGGTTGAAGATGAAGAGCTAGCCAAAGATATCAAAGCAAAGATTGATAAAGGTGAAAATTTTGAAGAACTAGCTAAGGAATATTCAACTTGTCCGTCAAAAGACAAGGGAGGCAATCTAGGAGATTTTTGCCAAGGTCAAATGGTTCCAGAGTTTGATGAAGTAGTATTTAAAATGAAAGAAGGAGAAGTTGCAGGCCCTGTTCAAACTCAATTTGGTTTTCATGTAATCAAATTAAATAAGATTAATGCAACTCAAAATCCTGACCTTGATACAGCAAGAGAAAATATAATTGTTGAATTAAAACGCGTAAAGCAATTAAATGCTTATCAAAATAAGGTTGAAGAATTAAAAGAGGAGTATCCAGTAGAGATTTTATTATAATGCAACTAGAATTATTTAGATTTATTGATGAATCTATTGATTTATTAAACTCAAATTTAGATGAATTACTATCTGTGGAAAAACTTATAGATGAATTTTTCACAAATACTTTCTCTACAAAGGATCATTTTATGGATGTTAAATCTAGAGTTAAAGAGGAGTCGAGCCTAAAGGAAAAAATAATTAGGAATAACCTCTTTATGCAATATGATTCTCCAGAAGATCTTTTGAATAATCTATCGGATTTAATTGGTGTAAGAATTGAGTGCAGGTTCATTGGAGATGAAAAAAGAATATACAGAGAGATAACCAATCTTTTTAGAATTAAAAATGATAATGGACTCTATTCTTCATACCTAAATGAAAATATTTTCTTAAATCTAGATGAAGAGCAGCCCACACTTCAAAAGAACGGCTTCCAAATATATAAAATAGATGGTAAGTATTTGTACGAAGGAAAATCATATAATTTTGAGCTACAGATAAAAAGTTTAGTTAACTTATTCTGGGGTGAAATAGATCATAAGATTTTATATAAAAATTTCAATTACTCAGGAACAGAAATGTTCTTATCAGAGATCATGAGCTCAATCAAAGAAAACTTAGAGATGATTGATAGAGAACTTATGATGCTTTATAATCATTTAAATGAACCTACAAACAATGTTTCTGAAAATGTTATGAAGGAGATAAGAACAAGTCTATCTAAAGGTTTAAATGATATATACTACCAAAAAGTTAGGAATGAATTTGGTTTTCCTGTTGATTTTAAACTAACAAGCAACACCATTATTAACTATCTATTTATGAAGATTCCTGAAAAGGATGAGGCATATATAAATGAGTTTATAAGAATACTAAATCGTTTAAAGTTTTTAGATTCAAAATATATTGACCTAAAAAAACAAATTGAATTTCCGGTAGATTTAAAATTTCAAGATCCTTTTATCAGTTCGATAGGCAATAAACTTTCTGAAATAATTAACATAGATTTTTCATGGAATTTATTTTTTAGAATACTTTTTGATCTTGAAGAGGGAAGTTCAGAGCAAATTATAACGAATTTATTAGTTTTCTTAAAAAACAGGTATAGTGAAGTTATAAATGTTGCGTTTTCAAACTTTGAACTTACAGATAAAAATAAATTTGAAATAAATAAATATACTATGGGTTTAATTGCTGATAGGTTTAATGCTACAAGCTCTATTAAGCTAATATCAGATAAATCTCTAGCTCAAACTCATAATATAGTTAAAAATTCAATTATAGAAGCTGTTGATATATGGGATGTTGATGAGATAAAATCACTTATCAAACAAAAATTTGATAATTTATAAAAGTAGAGTAGATTTTTACAGACTTTACTGTTATAATAAAAATAGTATTAGAAATAGGAGGAGACTATGGATAAAAAACATGAACATGGATGTGGCTGTGAAGACGGTTGCTGCTGCGAAGATGAGATGCAAGAATACGAAACAGTTACTTTAACTTATGATAATGGAGATAGTGAAGACTTTGCTGTTATAGATCAGTTTGAGATTGATGGCAATGAATATGTTGCTTTATTGGCAGTAGAGGAAGATAGTCCTCTTGGAGAAGATATTGTTATTTTCAAATATATTGAAGGTGAAGACAACAACTTTACCCTTGAAATTATTGAAGATGATGATGAATTTGAAAAGGCTTGCGACTACTTTGAATCTTTAACTGATTAATACAAGTTACATTTGGGTAGCTATTTAATAAGAATAGGAGGTTACTATGGTAAAGTTTATTTTAGGAGCAAAAGGATCAGGCAAAACAAAATGGCTGATTGACAATGCAAACGAAGACAACAAGTCAGGCAACGGAAATATTGCATTTATTGATGTGGATGATGAACACATATTTAGTCTTGATTACAATGTAAGACTAATCAACGCAGGAGACTATGGTGTAAAGGATTTAGCTGGATTCTATGGTTTCTTAAGCGGAATGCTTGCAATGGACTACGATTTGGAAAAAATTTATGTAGATAGTATATATAAATTAATTCCTTTAAAGTCTGAAGAACTTGTTGATTTTTATAACGAATTAAATAGAATTGCTGAAAAATCTGAATGCAAGATCTATTTAAACCTTGGTTTTGAATTAAACGAAATTCCAGATGAACTAAAGGATAATTCAGAAGAGGTTAAGTAATTAGAAAGGAACACAATTGCTATATAGAAATAAAAAGGGTCTATTTGAAAGCTTTTTTGAAAACAGATCCTTTTTGATTGCACAATTAGAAAGCGGCGACTTAACTAAATCTCAATTTTTGGATGCAAATTTAGAGTACTTAAACCGAATAGGCGCCAAACCATTTGTAAAGTTGGACTCAATGGAGAAGGGCATATTTAATTATCAGTACTACAATATAATGGCCAAATATTATACAGCCAATGCATACGAGATAGAGTTAAGAGGCAAGCACCAAAAACTTGCTATGAGTTTTAGAAATAAAGCTAATGATCAATATCATAAAAAAAATATTACTATTTCTAAGATGTTAAAGCTTGTTAATTATGAAAATGTGGATTCATATTATGTAAAATCCAAAAGCAAAAAACTTAATAATGTCTTATATGAAATAGTTTTTTATGATTATAAGGAAGCGATTTTTCATTCAACGGCAGATTGGCTTTTAACAATTTTAAAAGAGAATGATTGCTTTATAGAGGGTAAATATAAATCGCTTATTGACGATTATATTAACACAAGATATTAACGCCATTTATATGGCGTTTTTTATTTATAAATCTAGCAATTTAAATGTCTTTATGTTATAATATTATGAGAGAAATAGGAGGAAAGATGGAAAGAATTTTTAAAACCGACCTAGCGGGTCGAGAATTATCTGTATCGATTGGAAAGTATGCAGAGCAAGCAAACGGCGCATGTTTTGTAAGATATGGAGATACAGTATTACTTGTAACTGCTACAAGCTCAAAAACACCAAGAGAGGGTATTGACTTTTTCCCTCTAAGCGTTGAATACGAAGAAAAATATTATGCTGCAGGTAAAATCCCTGGAGGATTTATTAAGCGTGAAGGTAGACCAAGTGAGCATGCTATTTTGACTGCAAGATTAATTGATAGGCCTTTGAGACCACTTTTCCCAGAGGGATATAGAAACGATGTTCAAATCATTGCAAGTCTATTATCGAATGATCCAACTTGTTCAAGCCAAGTTGCTGCTATGATTGGATCTAGCATTGCGCTTAGCATTTCTGATATTCCTTTTAATGGGCCCATTGCTGCAGTTCAAATGGGATACATCAATAATGAATATGTTGTAAATCCATCAGCTGATGAGTTAGAGAAATCCGATTTAAATCTAACTGTTGCTGGAACACATGAAGCTATTATGATGGTTGAATCTGGTTCTAATGAATTAAGTGAAGATGTAGTTCTTGAAGCTATTTTAAAAGCCCATGATGAGATTAAAAAAATTACTGAATTTATTTCTGAGATTGCTAGAGAAGTTGGCAAAGAAAAACAAGAATATACTGTATTCGAAGTTAAAAAAGAAGTAGAAGAAAAGATAAATTCAAATTATAGAGAAGCTATGATTCAAGCTATGAATCATCCAGACAAAATGGAAAGACTCAAACAATCATCAGAATTAATTGATAGAATAAAAGATGAAATGGGAGAAGAATTTCCTGATGATAGGGCAAGTATAAGTGCCGCCATAGATCAATTACAATATAATGAAGTACGTTGTCAAATTTTAGTAGATGGAATACGCCCTGATTTAAGAGCATTTGATGAAATTAGACCGCTGAGTGCTGAAGTAGGAATCCTTCCTAGAACACACGGTTCAGGTTTATTTAAACGTGGACAAACACAGGTACTAAGCGTTGCAACACTTGGAGTAAGTGACGACGCTCAAGTGATTGATGGGATGCTTGATGAATATGAGAAAAAATATATTCACCACTATAACTTCCCACCATATAGCGTTGGGGATACCAGACCATTAAGATCTCCTGGCAGAAGAGAAATTGGCCATGGTGCCTTAGCAGAAAGGGCTTTAATCCCTGTGCTTCCTTCAGAAGAAGAATTCCCATACACAATTAGAGTTGTATCTGAAGTATTGAGTTCAAATGGATCCAGCTCACAAGCTAGTGTTTGCGGTTCAACACTCGCTCTTATGGATGCAGGTGTACCGATTAAAAAACCAGTTGCTGGTATTGCTATGGGCCTTATTTCAGGAGATGACGGTAAAAAAGTTATTTTAACTGATATTCAAGGACTAGAAGACCATCTTGGAGATATGGACTTCAAAGTTGCAGGTACTCGTGACGGTATTACTGCTCTTCAAATGGATATTAAAATATCAGGTATCGATAGATCTGTATTAGAAAAGGCTCTTGCACAAGCTAAAGTGGCAAGGATGCAAATTCTTGATGTAATTCATGGTGCAATTGCAGAGCCTCGTAAGGAAATTTCAAAATACGCTCCAAGGCTTATTCAAATGTCAATTCATCCTGATAAAATCAGAGAAGTTATTGGGCCTGGCGGAAAAGTTATTAATCAAATTATCGCCGAAACTGGTGTAAAGATTGACATTGAAGATGATGGATCAGTAATCATTGCAAGTGTTGATTCCGAAATGGGAGAAAAAGCAAAATCAATTATTGAAAATATTATCAAAGATGTCGAAGTTGGCGAAGTATACGAAGGTACCGTAACAAAAATTATGAAATTTGGCGCATTTGTTGACGTTTTAAATGGCAAGGAAGGCCTACTGCACATTTCCCAAATTGATAATAAGAGAATTAATGAAGTTGAAGATATACTAAAGACCGGTGATAAAGTTACAGTTAAGGTAATTGGCATTGATAATGACGGTAAAATAGATCTTTCTAGGAAAGTTTTACTAAAGGATTCAGATAGTGATGAAAATCAAGAGAAATCTGAAGGTCAACAACACAGAAGACAAAGATACACCAGAGACAGGAGCAAAAATGACTAAGGTCAAAATTGTAAACAAGAGTAATAATGATATTCCTCAGTATGCAACAAGCGGTTCAGCTGGTATGGATATAAGAGCTTTCTTAGACGAGACTGTCATTATTAAAGCTGGTGAATTTAAGCTTATACCTACAGGTATTTATGTTGAAATACCTGTAGGCTATGAGATACAAATAAGAGCAAGATCTGGGCTTGCAATCAAGTCCGGTATTTGCCTTATAAATGGAATAGGAACTATCGACGCTGACTACAGAGGAGAAATTGGTGTGGGTTTGGTTAATTTATCCAAAGAAGATTTTGTCGTCAATAATGGCGATAGAATAGCACAGATGGTTCTAAACAAATATGAAACCATTGATTTTGAATTGGTTGATGATTTATCCAAGACAGAACGTGGTGATGGAGGATTTGGTTCAACAGGAATATGTTAGAATTTCTAAAGATGATATTAATGGGAATAATCCAAGGTGTGGCAGAATTTTTGCCAATTTCAAGCTCTGGTCACTTGGTTGTGTTTGAAAAACTTTTAAATATACAAGAACCAGGTTTATTTGTTGCGCAGATGCTTCACTTTGGAACTTTTATTTCCGTTTTCATTGTTTTTTTCAATGATATAAAAAATATAATAATTGAATTTTTTAAAATGATTTATATGCTAATAAAGAGGGAAAAGTTTAAAATTAATTCTTACCAAAAATTAGCTTTGTTAATACTTGTAGCATCTGTACCAACTGCTATCATTGCACTATGCTTTGAAGATGTTTTTAAGGTATATTACACAAATTTAAAATCAATTTCCCTTATGTTCTTAATAACAGCTATCCTATTATTTGTAACTGACAAATATAAAGGAAAAGGGAAGTCTGCACATAGCTTAAATTATTTATCTGCTATTGGTATTGGTATGGTACAAGGCCTTGCAATAATGCCTGGAATAAGTAGGAGTGGATCAACAATTTTTGCTGGTACTATCTTAGACTTAGATAAAAATGAAGCTGCTAAATTTTCGTTTTTAATTAGTTTACCTGCTACCTTTGGTGCATTTTTATTTGGCCTTAAAGATGCTTTAAAGTCAGGTGCTGAAGTTAGTTTTAGTTTAAATATTATTGTTGGTATGATAACTTCAATGATTGTTGGCGTTATAGCAATTAAATTTTTACTAAGTTTATTAGACAAAAACAAAATGTCTTATTTTTCAATTTATTTATTATTTATTTCAATAATTACGTTTATAATAGGGTGATTTAATGGCAACAAGGAGTAAAAACACTAGATCGAGATCTAAAAAACTTAATAACCAACAAAAAATTATTTATCTTGGGATATCTATTTTTTTACTTAGTTTATTTTTAATATTATTCATGCTTATACCGAAAACAGGAATTATTGGTAGGTATGTAAACAATTTTCTAAAAGGAGTATTTGGCTTTATGGGCAGGGTACTTCCTTTTATGCTATTATATTTTTCATTTTGCTTTTTATTTCCAAGCATGAGAAAAAATAGAAGGAAGTATATAGTCCCAACTTTATTTATTTTTTTTGCTTTAATAATTTTATTTGACGTTATTCAAATTAAATACAATGATTTTGGAGATCACTTTAATCAGGCCCTAAAGCTATCAAATGACTTTAAAGGGGGAGGCTGGATTGGTGTCATACTTTCTCACCCGGTAAGGCAAATCGCTGGAGATTTTGGAGCCTATTTGCTATCGACAATACTTGTATTTGTTGCAATATTTTTATCGTTCTCTGTACAAAAGAAAGATGTTATTGATGGTACAGATGTCATAGCTGAAAAAATTGAAAACAAAATTAAGAAATCAGTTAATAATGTTAAAGACAGGGCTAGGATTGTTAAAGATCCAGGAAAAGCTTTAGAACTTGAAAATAACTTTAATGATGATATTGTCTTTAATGAAGAAGAGCCAAGTGTTTCTAAGAATATTGATAAAATTTTAAATATTGATGGAGAAAATACAGCAGTCCAAGACCTTAATTTAGATGTTAATGATGGATCAGAAGAGAAGAAGATTCCAATATATACTAAGACTATTAAAACAAAGGGTCAAGATCCAATTGACCAGTTTTCTGTCTTACCTGAGGATGAGACCAAAGAAGAAAATGCTTATGTATTTCCTCCACTGGAACTTCTATCTTTGCCACAAGGTAAAGCTGCTATAAACAAAGATATTATTGCTAGAAAATCTAAAATTATAGAAGATACATTGGCTAGTTTTGGAATTGAAGTTAGTGTAGAAAGCATTAACAGAGGGCCAACTATTACTTGCTATGAGCTTAAGCCAGCAACAGGTGTTAAAATAAGCAGGATTGTAAACCTTCAAGATGACCTAGCTATGGCATTAGAAAGCAAAGATATCAGAATTGTTGCTCCAATTCCAGGTAAAAACAGAGTTGGAATAGAAACGCCTAATGATGTAAAGGAAACTCTTTTCTTACGTGAAATTTTGGAAACCGATGAATTTATAAACTCTAAAGATGAACTTCCTCTAGTATTAGGTAAGGATATCACTGGTAAAACAATTGTTTCTTCAATATCAGATATGCCACACTTGTTAATTGCAGGTGCAACTGGATCTGGTAAGTCGGTTTGTATAAACTCAATTATTTTAAGCATAATTTATCATTCAACTCCTGAAGAAGTTAAGTTTATTCTAATTGACCCAAAAGTTGTTGAATTAAGCGTATATAATAACATTCCTCATCTATTGATACCTGTTGTTACTGACTCTAGAAAGGCAAGTGTTGCTTTAGATTGGGCAGTAACAGAAATGGAAAGAAGATATGGACTCTTTGCAAAAATGGGAGCTAGAGATTTTAAAGGTTATAATGCAAAGGCCAAGGAAAGTGAAGATGCAGAAGTCCTTAAAAAAATTGTTATAATTATAGATGAATTAGCAGACTTAATGATGGTAAGCGGTAAGGAAGTAGAGGAATCTATAGCTAGACTTGCACAAATGGCTAGAGCTGCTGGCATGCACTTAATTGTTGCCACTCAAAGACCTTCTGTTGATGTTATCACTGGTACTATTAAAGCGAATATTCCATCAAGAATTTCCTTTGCAGTATCATCTCAAATCGACTCGAGAACGATTTTGGATATGGCAGGAGCTGAAAAACTTTTAGGTAGGGGAGACATGCTCTTCCTACCAGGTTCCGCATCAAGTCCGATGAGAATTCAAGGCACATTTGTATCAGATAAGGAAATCGAAAATATCATTGATTTTATTAAAGTTAATAATGACAGTCAAAAATATGATAAAGATGTAGTAGATGAGGTACACAATGCCCCAGATCCAAGCGAATCAGATTTCTTTGACGAATTATTTGAAGATGCTGTAATTTTAGTCGTAAAAGATAATCAGGGTTCAATTTCTTATTTACAAAGAAAATTAAGAATAGGATACTCAAGAGCAGCTAGAATTATAGATCGAATGGAAGAGTTAGGTATAGTTGGTCCTAGTGAAGGCAGCAAGCCAAGAAAAGTTTTGATATCTTTAGATCAAATAGATGAAGTCCTTAATGGAAAGGAAAGTAAAGACGATGATAAATAAAGTTTATTTTCTTACATTGGGATGCTCTAAAAATGATATTGATACAGAATGCATGATTTCTCTTTTGGATAAAAATAAATACGAGCATACCGAAAATTTTGATGAAGCTAATATTGTTATAATTAATACCTGCAGTTTTATATTAGATGCAAAAGAGCAGTCTATTAACTCAATTATTGAGCTTGGAGAATTAAAAAATCAGACCTTTAAATATTTATTAGTTGCTGGCTGTTTGGGACAAAGATATCCGGATCAATTGCTCGATGAGATGGAAGAAATTGATGGGATTATAGGAACTGGTCAGATATCAAATATAAATGAAATTTTAGATTCTACTGTAAATGGTGAACGCAAAGCTTATGTAGGGTCGATAAATGCTCCTTACACCGAAAATGCATCAAGAAATGATTTTAAAGTGACTCAATACATTAAAATTTCAGAAGGCTGTAACAATCATTGTGCTTATTGCGTAATACCATCTCTACGTGGCCGAATGAGGTCTAGATCAATTGAAAACATTTTAAATGAAGCTAGATTTTTAGCTCAAAATGGCGTAAAAGAACTTATATTAATCGCACAAAATACTAGTGAATATGGAACAGATATTTACGGTAAGCCAATGCTCCATGAATTATTATATGAGTTAAATCAAGTAGAAGCTCTTCATTGGATTAGAATTTTATATATGTATCCAGAAGGCTTTTATGATGAATTAATAGATTCAATAGCTAAATGTGACAAGGTCGTTAAATATGTTGATATGCCTTTGCAGCATATATCTGACGATGTTTTAAAAGCAATGAATCGCCATACTGATAAGAAAAGTATCTGTGATTTGATTATTAAGTTAAGAGAGCGGATACCGAATATTGTTATCAGATCTACATTTATTGTTGGCTTTTATAACGAGACCAGAGAAGAGTTTGAAGAATTAAAAGAGTTTATTGAAGAGTATAAGCTTGATAGAATAGGTGCATTTTGTTATTCCTTAGAAGAGGGAACAAGGGCTTACAAATATGGTGACAAGATCAGTGAAGATGATAAGCTATTAAGACAAAAAGAGCTTATGCTTCTACAGGCTGAAATTTCTGAAAGAAAACTTTCTGAGAAAGTTGGTTTAACTTTTAATTGTTTGATTGAAGATGAAACAAAGGATGCTTATATAGGCAGAACTTATATGGATGCACCCGGTATTGATGGTTTAATATATATAAATAAAGATAAAGCTCTGAATATTGGCGAGTTTTATGATATAATTATTACTGGTAACGATAGTTACGATTTATATGGAAAGTTGGTGTTGAAAAAATGAATTTACCAAATAAGATCACAATAGCTAGGATGTTCTTAGTACCTGTTCTAATCGTCTTATATTATATGTATCCAAATACTTATGCCCCTGCAATAATTTTTATCATTGCATCGCTTACTGATATGCTTGATGGATACCTTGCTCGTAAAAACGATCAGATAACAGCTTTTGGTAAATTTATTGATCCACTTGCTGATAAAATACTGGCAATTACTGCTCTTATTCTTTTTTTGGAAAGTGAGATTTTACCTGCTGTGCCAGTTATAATTGTAATTTATAGAGAGTTTGCTGTTAGCGGATTTAGATTAGTGGCTGCCAACAGGGGAGTTACAATCGCTGCAGGAAAAACTGGAAAGATAAAAACAGCCTTACAGTTTATTGGAATTGCAATGATTTTAATTGCTATAGGCGGGGACTTTAATCAACTTCTGAGTATTGGTGTAATTACAATTTATTTAAGTGTTGTAATGACGGTTGTATCTTTTATAGTTTATATTAAAGATAACATTGAGGTTTTAAAATAAATACAATGTATGATTTAGATTTATTATGTAAGGAGATTGTTGATATAGCAATCAAAAAAGAATTGACAATTTCAACTGCAGAGAGTTTTACAGCAGGTCTTATTGCTTCGTCTATAGCCAGAATTCCTGGTGCATCAAATGTTTTATATGGTGGGGCAGTCACATATATGGTGGAAGCCAAGACAATGTTTTTAGGCATACCAAGAGATTATATAGAAACTCATGGAGTTGTAAGTAAAAATGTTGCTAATCAAATGGCTATACAAATCAGAAATAAAACTGCTTCTGACTTTGGCATTGGTACAACTGGATATGCAGGTCCAGATGAAGAAGCGGGTCATGTATTTGTGTCTATAGCAGATGATAAAAAAGTTTATAATTTAGAGATGAATCTTTCTCTTTCAAGAAATATGGTTAGGTTAACTGCAAGTAAGACAGTTTTAGAGAAATTATTAAGTATTATTAGAGAGGTGTAGAGTAATGAACGAAGAAAAACAAAAAGCACTCGACAAGGCATTAGCGGACATAACTAAACAGTTTGGTAAAGGCTCTGTAATGAGACTTGGAGAAAAAAACTCTATGAAAGTCGCCGCTATACCAACTGGTAGCATTGATTTAGATATTGCCTTAGGTATCGGTGGTATTCCTAGAGGTAGAATTATTGAAGTTTATGGCCCTGAATCATCAGGTAAAACAACAGTTAGTTTGCATATGATTGCAGAAGTTCAAAAACTAGGTGGAGTAGCTGCTTTTATTGACGCTGAGCATGCTCTAGACCCTGAATACGCACAAAAATTAGGTGTTGATATCGATAACCTTATAGTATCCCAACCTGACTATGGTGAACAAGCCCTTGAAATAATGGAGTCTCTAGTTAGAAGTGGAGCTGTTGATTTAATCGTAGTCGACTCAGTTGCTGCACTTGTTCCTAAGGTAGAAATAGATGGAGAAATGAGTGACTTACAAATAGGCGCTCATGCTAGACTTATGAGTAAGGCTATGAGAAAATTAGCTGGCGCTATTAACATTTCAAAAACAACTTGTGTATTTATTAACCAAGTTCGTGAAAAAGTTGGCGTTATGTTTGGTAACCCAGAAACAACTACTGGTGGAAGAGCTTTAAAATTCTATTCTTCTGTTAGAATTGAAGTTAGAAGAAAAGAAACTATTAAAGATAAAGATGAATTTATTGGTTCAAGGACAGTTGCTAAAGTTGTTAAGAACAAGGTTGCACCTCCATTTAAAACTGCTGAATTTGATATTATGTACGGCGAAGGAATATCAAAAGCTGGCGATATTTTAACAGTTGCAGTAAAAAATGATCTCATTAAAAAGAGTGGAAGCTGGTTCTCCTATGAAGGGGATAATATTGGTCAAGGAGCTGAAAACGCAAAAGCTTGGCTAAAAGAAAATCCAGAGATAATGAAGCAACTTGATGCACAAATTAGAGCAGCCTATGGCCTTGCTCAAATGGATACTAACCTAAATGAACCAAAAGAAGCTGATCAATAAAATCAAACATGATTAAGCTATTGTATTTTACAGATACACATATTAGATCAAATAATCCGTCTAGCCGTATCGACAATTATCAGGAAACTTTACTAAATAAATTTAGCGAAATTTCTGAGATTGGACACAAAGAAGATGTCGATTTTTATGTCCATGGAGGAGATATTGTCGATAGGCCGGACATACCAATTTTAACTATGAGGGCTTTTAATAAAGTTTTGCTAAGCTTTGAAAAGCCCATTTTTTTGGTTCCCGGAAACCATGATATCTATGCATACAATTTAAATAGCATTAATAGGACTGTATTAGCATTATTAGAAGATTTACATGTAATTAATATTATGATGGGCAAATACCCTGTATTTCTTTCAAAAGATGGTACCTCTTTGGAAATGAACTTTGTTCCATATACTTTTGATCTAGATACTGAAAGTGGGAAAAAATCATATATCATGGACACAAAAAAAGCAGATTTTTCTATTACTTTTGCCCATGGCATGCTTATAGATAAACCTTTTAAAATGATTGACCATACGCTAGTAGAGCAAATCAAAGATACAAAAGCGGATATAACCTTATCTGGCCATTATCATACAGGATTTCCTTTACAAAAAATTGATGGAAAATATTTTTATAATCCAGGCAGCGTTGCTCGTATGTCTGCGTCTAAAGTTGAAATTTCACGCAAACCTAAGGTAGTCATAATTGAACTAGAAAAGGGAAGTGAACCGATAATTAGAGATATATATTTAAAATCTGCTCCAGCAGGTGAAGATGTTCTTGATAGGACTATGCTAGAAAAAGAGAAGTCTGAAAAGATAGAATATCAATCTTTAAAGTCCCTTATTGAAAGTAACGCAAATAGTGAATATGTAAGTGTTAGAAAGATAATTGAAAATGTTGCAAAAGATGAAAACATAGATATCAATGTTAGGAATCATGCTCTAAAGCTAATTGAAGAGGTCGAGTTAAATGTATAGAAAAATTGCACAAATTAAAATTAATAATTTTCAATCGCACGAGAATTCAATTATAAAGCTCGATCCTGGTGTTAATGTAATAGTTGGACGAACAGACTCTGGAAAATCTGCTGTTATTAGAGCACTTAGGTGGGTGTTTTTTAACGAACCTAGGGGCACAGACTTCATTAGAAATGGCACAGATGCAGTATCAGTTGAGTTAACATATGATGATGGTACAATAGTAAGAAGAATAAGAAATAAAAAAGATAATGGTTATGAAATTGAAGTTGATGGCCAAATAGAATATTATTATGGAATCGGATCAGATGTACCAGAAGAAGTTATGAAAATAACAGGAGTTAGAAAGGTAAAATTTTCAGAGAATAATGACCCTATAATGATTAATTTTCAAAATCAACATGATGGTGCATTTATGCTAAATGATAGTCCTGCCCAAAAGGCAAAGTCCATTGGCTATATATCAAATGTTAACATACTTGATGACGCTATTAGGCGGGCAAATCAGAACGAACAACAAGCAAATCAGGCAAAAAAAAGATTTGAAGAAGAGTTGATAACTAACAATAATAAATTAAAAGAATTTGAAAACCTTGATACAGAGATAGCTAATTTTAATTTGTTAAAATCTAAGTTAGAAAATATAAAAGAACTGAGTCAAAAACTTGATAAGTACAATTATTTAAATAACTATATAAATGATGTTGAGAAATCTATTAGTATTGGTGTGGACTATATTAATAAATTTGATAATCTAGATAAGTCTTTAGAAGTTGCAACATTTATTATCGAAAATAACAACAAATTAAAATCTAAAAATGAATTTTTGTTAAAATATAGAAATATTTTGGCCGAAGAAAAAGATTTAGATAATATTATATCTTCCTTAGCCTATATAGATAAATATAAATCGATTTATGAAAAGCTAGTATTTACAATCAATAAACACTCCGGCAAAACGATTTTATTAACTAAACTGTTAGAAAATATTAAACAAATAGGATTATCGAATGATATTATTACAAAAACATCAGGAATAGAAACCATAAAAAGTAATATTTTAAATATTACAGAGTTAAAAAATAAATATTACTTATATAAAGATCAAGATAAAAAAATGAATCTATATAATAATGAAGAAAAAACGATTTTGAGAGAAATTGAGTCTTCAGATATAGATTATATTAAGAGTCTTTATGGGAATGCTGATAAACTTAAGGATAATTCTAATATGCTAAAAAATTTATATGAACAATTACTAGACAATAATAAAGAATATTCAATTCTTGAAGAAGACCTAAATGCTACAAATTTAGGTATAGAAGAGAAGGTCAATAAGTATATTGAACTTATATCCTTGTACAAAAAATGTCCTTTATGCGGATCAGATATTGATAATAAACATTTAGAAAATATAAAAAAGGAGTTTTATTATGAAATATGATGAGGAATTATTAGAAATTAAAAACCAACTAGAGAGAGCTCAGTCAAAAAGGGATACTGCTTTGGGTAGAATGGAGTCATTAAAAATTCAGAAAGAAAAACTTACGCAAGAAATTATTGATGCTGGATCAACTCCTGAAAGCCTAGAGGATGACATTAAAAGCCTTGAGAGTGAGATTAATAAGCTGATCTTAGAATGCAAAGAACTAATGCCAAAGGATATATAAAGTGATAGATAATGGATGTTTCTACTATTATTAGCTATGTAGATAGCAAATCAGATGAAATAAGCATAAAAAAAGCACAGAGGGATAATTTAATAGAGCAAAATGATTTTCTAAACACTAAAATCTCTGAGCTTGAGGAAGAAATTACATTAAATCAAGCTGCTAGTATCCTAATAAAAACTGCATCAAGAAAGGCCAGAGCACATGCTATTAATACGTGTGAAAACATTGTAACGGCCTGTCTTAGAGATGTATTTATGAATGATATGAAGTTTATAATCAAAGAATTTGAAGACAGGAAAACTCCACAGATTGAGTTTTACTTAACTGATGAAAAAGGAGATGAGTCAAATCTTACTCTTCCAACTGAATCCAGGGGCGGGGGAGTTGTTGATATAGTTGCTCTTGGACTGAGAATTGCTATTAATCAACTTTTATATGGGGAAAATAGTTTTGGCCCACTTGTTTTTGATGAACCAGCCAAATATGTAAGTTTAGATTACATTGGTAATGTAGGCTTGTTTTTAAAACAGTTTTCAAAAGACTTTGACCGGCAAATAATAATGGTCACTCACGATGCTTATTTATCAAATATCGGTGATAGTATATTTACAGTTGATAAAAACAATATGACTTCTGAAATAATAAAGGATTTTAATTCAGATAAAAACGCTTTAATCATTGACAATTGATTAAAAAAGCTATACAATATATATAGAACTTGAAAAATTTAATAGAAAGGAGAGTTTTATGCCGATACCATATTTTATCATATTACTCATCCTTTTTTCGGTAGTTTCTTGTTTCGCAGGTTATTACTTTCGCAAAAGAAATAGCGAAAAATTAATTGGTTCTGCGGAAGAATATTCAGAAAAATTAATTGAAGACGCAAAAAAAGAAAGCGAATCCATTCAAAAGGAAATGGTGCTTTCAGCTAAAGAAGAAATTCAGAAATCAAGAGAAGAATTGGATCAAGAAATCAAGGATAGAAGATCTGAAGTCGCTGTAACAGAAAAGAGACTTATTAAAAGAGAAGAAAACCTTGATAAAAAATATGATTCGTTATCGAAAAAAGAGGAAAAGTTAAATAACAAACTTAAAGAAGCAGATGAAAAAAATCTGCAGGCAGAAAATTTAGTACAAAAACAATCGGATGAACTTGAAAGGGTAGCTGGTTTAAGCAAAGAAGAGGCTAAGGCAGAATTAGTAGACGCATTAGAGAGTTATCTAATCCAAGAAAAAGCTCTTAGGATCAAAAAGATGGATGATGAGATTAAAGAGTATAGTGAAGAAAAATCTAAAGAGATTTTATCCCAAGCTATGCAAAGAATTGCATCTGACTATGTAAGTGAGACTACAGTAACTGTCGTTGACCTTCCAAATGATGATATGAAGGGTAGAATCATCGGAAGAGAAGGCAGAAACATTAGAGCTTTAGAAAGTCTTACAGGAGTTGACTTGATTATTGATGATACTCCAGGTGCAGTAGTTTTATCTAGCTTTGATCCCGTTAGAAGGGAAATTGCCAGAGTTGCTTTAACAAAGCTTGTTCAAGATGGAAGAATCCACCCAGCAAGGATTGAGGATGTTGTCGAAAAATCCAAACAAGAAATCAATAAGGTTATTGTTGAAGAAGGGAATAGAGCAACACTTGAAACCAATGTTCACGGTATAAATCCAGAGCTTCAAAAGTATTTAGGTAGATTAAAATACCGCACAAGCTACGGGCAAAATGTTCTTGAACACTCCATCGAAGTTGCTAATTTAGCTTATCTAATTGCTCAAGAAATCGGAGCTAATACTAAGATAGCTAGAAGAGGTGGTTTGCTTCACGACGTAGGTAAATCAGTCGATAGAGAACTTGAAGGAACTCACGTAGAACTAGGTGTAAGCTTGGCTAAACGCTACAAAGAATCAAAAGAAGTAATTCATTGTATTGAAGCTCACCACTTTGATGTTGAGCCTCAAACAGTAGAAGCTTTTATAGTTCAAGTAGCAGATGCTATTTCAGCAGCTAGACCTGGAGCTAGGAGAGAAACCCTTGATAGCTATGTTAAACGCTTAGAAAAGCTCGAAGAAATTGCAAATTCATTTGATGGAATTGAATCAAGTTTTGCAATTCAAGCTGGAAGAGAAGTTCGAATTTTAGTAAAACCTGATCAAGTAACCGATGATATGATGACTGTAATGGCCCACGATATTGCAAAGAGGATTGAAGATGAAATGCAATATCCAGGACAAATTAAAGTCAACGTTATTAAAGAAGTTAGAAAATCAGATCTTGCAAAATAATTTAAACCTGTGTTTAATTACACAGGTTTTTTATTTTTCAAAAATTGATGTTATATTCTTTACTTAATGGGGTATATTAAATTATGTGATGATAATAAATGTATCATTACATAAGATACAATATAAGGAGGATTAGATTAATGAAAGTATCAGACAATGTTGTAAAAGCGTTAATTGACCAATATAATTTTGAAATTGAAAGTGGATATGTATACCTAGCAATGGTTCATGATTTAACTGAAAAGAATTGGGCAGGATTTGCTCACTTCATGGATCTTCAAGCTAAGGAAGAATATGAACACGCAGAACGCTTCCAAAAATTCATTGAAAAGATTGATGGAAGAGTTGAATTAAAAGCAATTCCAGAACCTAAGAAAGAATACAAATCAGTGCTAGAAATCTTCAAAACAGCTCTAGAACATGAAAAAGAAGTTACTTCAAGAATTGAAAAGATCTATGAATTAGCTCTTAAAGAAAAAAATTATGTTGTTACTGATTTCTTAAAATGGTTCTTAAGCGAACAAGTAGAAGAAGAAGACACAATGAGAACAATTTGTGACACAATAGAACAACTTGGTGATTCATTTGCTTCACTATACTTATTTGATAAGGAACTTGGCAGCAGAGAATAATTAATGAAATAAAAAAGAAGCCTTAGGGCTTCTTTTTTTGTAGAAAATATTAATAATTTTCAACAAATATTTCAAAATGATCAATAGGGTGATCACAAGCTGGACAAACCTTTGGTGGTTCTGTTCCTTCGTGTAAATAACCGCAGTTATTGCACTTCCAAATATAAACTTCCCCACGTTTAAAGACTTTGCCTTCTTCGATGTTTTCAATTAATTTTCTGTATCTAGCTTCGTGAGCCTTTTCTGCAACTGCTACTGCTTCAAATACCTTTGCAATCTTTTCAAATCCTTCTTCGCGAGCAACTTTAGCATATTCAGGATACATATCAGAATGTTCTTCTAATTCTCCATCTGCAGCTGATTTAAGGTTTTCAAGAGTGTTGCCTAATACTAGTGGAAATTCAGAGTTGTTATCACCAAAATCTAATGTTTGTCCTTGCATTGATTGGGTTAAAAATTTGTAAAATCTCTTACCATGTGCCATTTCATTTTTAGCTGTTTCTAAAAAGATGTTCTGAATTTGAACATAGCCATCTTTCTTTGCTTGAGATGCATAATATTCGTATCTCATTTTTGCTTGACATTCACCAATGAATGATCTAAGTAAATTTTCAGCTGTTTTTGTGCCTTCTAATTTCATTTTTTCCTCCTTATAAATATGTTTGTATATATATTATAACATACACGCCACCTTAATACCATAAAAAATCAAAAATAGGAATAATTATCAATAAAAGCCTGTATTTTTCATATAATATATATTATAGGCGCAAAAACTCTTTAAATGCCTCAAATTTTAATTTCACCTCCAATCTAATGGAATTTTATATGGGATATATAAAAAAGTGCAAAATAAAGGATCTGAGAGCCGATTTTTTTATAGGGTTCTATATTTATTATAAAAAGGGGAGATGCAGGTAGTTATTTATTATTTAATCTAACAATTGTATGCTTATAGCTTTAATAACTAAAAAGTAACTAGTAATGCAGATAAAAAATTTAAATAGAAAAATGAAATTAATTAATAGATTAACATATCATAAAAATTTGACTAATTAAAATTTAAAACTAAGATAATATTAAAAATAAAATTAGATTTGAAAAGAATCATTTTATATAGAATAGGAGAGAAGGCTTGACATAATTATCTAATTTAGTTATAATAATAGATAAATAAATAACCGTACAAAATAACTATTTTGTACGGTTAGGATATAGGGAGGAAAAAATGACCGCTAATAATGATATAATCAAGTCTAGCCAAGAATTTGCTGAAAATAATTCACATGGATCGAATTCTACTAATAATGATAACCATATCAATAATATAGATGATATTATTTTACCAATTATACTTGAAGATTATTTATCATATATATCAACTATGAAAAATCATTCTAAAAATACTGTGCGTGAATATACTTATGATTTAATTTCTTTTTTACGCTTTATGCGCATCCGCAAAGAAAGATTAAAAGATATTCCTTTTGATGAAGTTGATATTTCAAATGTGGATGCTAAGTTATTAAACTCAGTTGATATTAGAGACTTGGATGCATATTTAGCTTTTGCTAGTAATTATGGTAAATCCAAAGCTACAACTAGGTATAGAAAAATCGCTTCCTTAAGATCTTTTTATAAGTACCTACACGAGCGTATTAATGCTATTGATGATAATCCAACATTAAAGCTTGAATATCCAAAGATTGATAGCAGATTGCCTGTATATTTAACTTTAAACGACACTTATAAGCTTCTCCAAACCTGTGAAGACGTCGAGGGTCAAACTGGTAGAGACAAATACCTAAATAAGCGCGATTATGCCATATTAATTCTCTTTTTAAACTGTGGTTTACGACTATCGGAGCTTGTTGCTTTGGATATTGATTGCATTAACGAGGATAATTCTGTTAATATCATTGGTAAAGGCAATAAAGAAAGGCAGGTTTATTTAAATGCCGCAACTCTTGATGCTGTTGAAGAATATCTAAAAATAAGGCCAAATAATGAGCAAACAGCAGATACTAAGGCCCTGTTTATTTCAAACAAGTTCAACCGCCTCAGCAAATCAGCAGTCCAAGAAATGGTTAAAAAACGTGTGCGAATGGCTGGATTAGATGAGGAAAAATATTCTGTTCACAAGCTTAGACACACTGCAGCAACTTTGATGTATAAATATGGTGATGTTGATATACTTACTATTAAAGAAGTTTTGGGCCATTCAAATGTTGCTACAACGCAAATCTACACTCACTTAGATTCTGATATTATAAAACTAGCTACAGAAAAAAATCCTCTGAGTCATTTCGATCCTAAGGAATAAATTTTAATTTAAAAGCTGTGTATAATTAAAATACACAGCTTTTTTTATTTTTTATTAAAACTTTTTAATACATTCATAAGTGCAATTTTAACATGTTCATATGTCAAGCCACCTTGATAATAGCCCGCATATGGCTCTCTCATGGGCGCATCAGCACTTAGTTCAATGCTAGATCCGTCTATAAATGAAGGACTTGCCATAATTACCTGGTCTTCATATCCTGGCATGTCCCATGCTGTTGGAATCGCATGAGAATCAACAGCTCCAGCCTCTTGAATTGAAATTGCAAATTTTTTTAAGAGTTCAGGATCTTTAAAGATAATAGTTTGAACTATATCACTTCTCTCCTCTCCTATTTTTGGAATAATTTCATATCCCCTGTTATAAAATACTCTTTGTATCAGTGTTGCACCTTTAACACTTTGACAAACAATGTGTGGTGCCAAAAACAATCCTTGAAGTGTCAATCTAGTTGTGCCAAATGATAAACCAACTTCTTTACCTATGCCCGGAGCAGTTAATTCATTTGAACATCTGTCAACTAAATCAGCCCTTCCGACAATATAACCACCAGAAAGTGCAATTCCACCACCTGGATTTTTAATAAGTGATCCAGCAACTAAATCTGCCCCTACATCTGAAGGCTCTAGCGTACTAGTAAATTCTCCATAGCAATTATCTACAAATACAATTATATCCTTATTAAAGTCTTTAATTTGCTTGATAATATCTTCTATCTCACTAATTGTAAAAGCAGATCGCAAAGAATAGCCTGTTGATCGTTGAATTGCAATTACTTTTGTATTATCTTTAATCTTTTCTTTAATATTTTCAAAAGACATTTTGTTATTTTCATCTAGCTTTGCAAAATCAATTTCAATTCCATTTTCCATTAGTGAACCTGCAACTTCGCCAGTATAACCAATTGCTTTTTGCATGGTGTCATATGGAATATCAGATGCAAATAAAAGGCTGTCTCCGTGCTTTAGAACCGATTTAAGGCTAAGATATATAGCGTGGGTTCCTGATGCAATGCTGGGCCTTACAAGAGCATCTTCAGTGTGAAAAATATTTCTGTATATGGCTTCAACCTTATCTCTACCAACATCTCCATATCCATAACCTGTTGTTCCCATAAAATCAGAAGATCCAAGATATTCATCTTGCATTGCCTTTAAAACCTTGTATTGATTTTTAAAAGCAATTTCGTCCAGGATTTTAAATTCTTCTTGAATGCTTGCTTCAGCATTATGAATTTCTTCTATTATATCTATATTAAAAATATCATCAATATTTGACATTTATATCCTCCAATATTTCTTTAATTATTTCTTCCTTATCCTTGGCACCAACATCAATAAATTTCGCCTTTTCATCGTTTCTAAACCAGGTTAATTGCCTTTTTGCATAATTTCTTGAATGTTGTTTTATAAGCTTTATAGCCGTATCAAGGTCATAGTCTCCGTTTTTATACTTAACCAATTCTTTATAGCCGATAGCAGTCATAGATTGAGCATCATCTTTAACACCTGATTTCTTTAAAACTTCAAATTCATCCAGTAAGCCATCTTTTAACATGTCATCAACTCTAGTATCAATATCTCTATATAGTTCCACCCTGTCTCTTGTAAGAGCATACAGATACCATTCATACTTACCATTGTCAACACGAAATTGATTTTCTTTATCGGAGTACTTTTCATTTTTACATAAAAAATATTCTAAGGCCCTGATATTTCTTTTGTAATCATTTAGGTGAAGTTTGTTATATGACTCCTCATCAACATGCTTTAGAATATTTCTAATATACTCTATGCCCTTTTCTTCCAACAAATTATTAAGTATATTTCTAATATCTTCATCAGCATTGTTATCGTCAAAATTTAAATTGTAGATAAGCGAGTTAATATATAGACCTGTCCCCCCTACCACTATGGGTATTTTATTTTCAGAATGGAGTTTATCGATAATCTTATAAGCCATTTCTCTATATTCTTTGACCGAAAAATTGTCATTTGCATCTACTATATCAATCATATGGTGTTTAATACCCTGCATTTCCTCTTCAGTAACTTTTGCAGTTCCAATATTAAAACCCTTGTATATTTGCATGCTATCTGCAGAAATTATTTCAGTATCTAGAATTTTTGCAAGTTTAATTGCTAGAGAACTCTTGCCTACTCCTGTTGGGCCGCTTATTAGGATTAATTTATTCATAATAAAACCTCCTAACAAACTCTTCGGCCGGCAGGATTTTAAATATTGCCTGCCCACTTGGAGATGTGTAAGGTTCGTTTGATAATAATAATTTATCTAATATATTTTTCCCTGTAATGTCATTAAAAAATGGCTCTGCATTTGCAGCTATCAAGCTTACTCTATTTATGAGATTAGGTAGGACAAGATTTTTATCCTTTGAGATATCATTAACAATGTCAATTAAATCATCCTCTTTAAAATAATCAGTTAAATAGGATGGAATTCCCCTTAATAAGAAGCTATCCTTACCCATAGCTGTCAGATCAAATCCAAGATCAAGCATTAAATCTAGATTATTATTTATAAATTCGGCATCGCTATAATCAAATTTGTAAATTAAAGGCTCTAAAAAACCCTGTATAGGTACATTTTTTTCACTTATGTCCTTTGTATAGAGATCATAAAAGTTTCTAGATAGTGCATGCTGCAAGTCCATTAATATAATTAAATTATTAGGCCTATTTTCAATTAATAGATATTTTTTAATAATAACACCTATTACTTTGTTAAAGCTGCCAACTTGTTTATCTGGAAATATATTATTTAAGTCTATTATACTATCAGGCTCATAATTTGTTTCATTTTCGTGGACGATTATATTTGGAACAGAAATATTTAGCTCATTTTGTATATAAGGTACGCCTGGGGCCTCCTTATTCTCTAAATCAGATGGCCTAATAACTTTTTCTTCCGTTGGAATATCAATATAAATCTCATCTTCTTTAACCTTGCTTGTATCAAGATTATCTTTTTCATAAATTCTAAACTCTATAGAATCATCATCTTGATTATTAAAGAAAGAAAATTTATTAGACTCATCTAATGAATTAGATATAGTCGATTTTATTTCGCTAATTAAATCTTCATTAAATGTTATCTTTACATATTTTTTGGACGGATGAATATTGACATCGACTTCATTTTTATCTACATCAATGAATAAAAAAAATAAGGGATGCTTAGTATTAGGTATTTTACCAAAATATTGACTTTCAACCGCTTTGGATAGCTCTTCGTTATAGACTATTCTGTTATTTATAAATATCATTTGGTTAGATGTATTGTTAGAATATAAATTGCTATTAGATATATAGCCATTTATGCGGTCTGATTTTACTTCAATTATATCTTTAACAACATTCTTTCCAAAAACTTCAAAGATTGCTTGTTTTAAATCATTGGATCCAGATGTGTTTAATAAAACTCTAGAATTCGACACAAGTTTAAAGGCCACTTGAGGATATCCAATGGCAAAACGTTCTATCAAAGACCTAATACGATTTTCTTCTGTCCTGTCGCTTGCCAACAGGCGTTTTCTAACGGGCATATTGCCAAACAAATCCTCCACAATTAGACTTGTGCCTAGATTTGCAACAGCATTTGTTTTGTTTATAAAGTTTCCGTATTCATATTGAATCCTATATGCTTCCTCTCCTTGGACTTTACTTACAAGGCTTGCTTTTGAAACGCTTGCAATCGAATTTAAAGCTTCTCCTCTGAATCCACAAGAATTAAGGTTGTAGATTTCATCAAAAGAAAGAATCTTTGAAGTGCAATGTTTTTTAAAAGCATAATCCAAATCATCATAGCTTATGCCAATTCCATTATCAGTTACTCTTATATAATCTTTTCCACCAGATTTAATATCTATCAGTATGGAAGTACTCTTAGCATCTATTGAATTTTCTACAGCTTCTTTGATAACGGATTCTGGTCTTTCAATAACCTCACCTGCTGCAATTTTTTCAATTGTATCTTGAGAAAGTTCTCTAATTTTATTCATAGATATCATCCTTTATTTCATACAAAAACTTTAATGCATCTATAGGTGACATTTTATCAGGCACTAGATTTTTAATTTTTTTAATAACCTTTTCTTCATTTTTATTATTGCTTTTAGTTTTGCTTGTAGGTTTTTGTTCATTAGCTAAAAAAGTAAATTGTGCGTACGAATTATCGCTTGCTTTGCTAGTGTTTGCAAAGTTTTCTTGATAGTGTTCGGCAATATCAGTTAGCGAATTAGGTAGTCCAGCTAATTTAGCAACATGAATACCATAGGATTTATTAGTAACCCCTGGCTTTACCTTGCGTAAAAACAAAATCTCGTCATTATTTTCTCTTATATCAAGTGTGAGATTAAATACGTGTGGAAGTTTATCTTCAAGCTCAGATAATTCTTGATAATGAGTAGAAAACATTGTTTTTGCACCAATTTCTTTTACTATATACTCCATAAGAGCAAAAGCAATGGACATGCCATCATAAGTGCTTGTTCCCCTTCCAACTTCATCTAATAATATCAAAGAATCTTTGCTTGCATTGTTTAAAATATTACTTACTTCTGTCATCTCAACCATAAAAGTAGACTTGCCTTGATTTAGGGCATCGCTTGCTCCTATTCTTGTAAAAATATTATCTATTATGCATAAATTAGCACTATCCGCTGGAATAAATGAACCAATTTGTGCCAGGATTTGATTTAAGGCAATCGTCCTCATATAAGTAGATTTACCACTCATGTTTGGACCAGTAATGATTGCATACCTATTTTCCATATCAAAGAAAGCATCATTTGGAATAAAGTCTTCAAGTGATGTATTTAATTCAACTACGGGATGCCTGCATGCTTTTAGTTCTGTAATCCCGCTTGTATTAAAGTTTGGTCTTACATATCCATTCAGCCTGGCTGTCTCTGCTAATGATAAAAGTGCATCCAAACTTGCAAGACTTTCTGCAAGTAATTTTAGTGAAGAAATGCTTGGTATAATGGTAACTAGTATTTGATCATAGAGTTCTTTTTCAAGTTCTAAAGCTTCTTTTGAAGCATTTAAAATCTTGTACTCTATTTCAGACAGGTCATTAGTCATATACCTTTCTACATTTTTTAAGGTTTGAATCCTCCTAAAATAATCGGGAACATTTTCAATTTGTCCTTTTGAAACCTCAATAAAATATCCAGTTACTTTATTGTATTTTACTCTTAAATTCTTTATAGAAGATTCTTCTTTTAGTTTATTTTCATAATCTAAAAGTAAATTTTCTGAATGCCTGGACCTGCTTTTTATTTCATCCAGATTGCTATTATATCCATCTCTTATACAATCTCCATCATTAATAGAGTTTGGAGGCTCATCAACTATTGATGCATCAATTAAATGAAATATGGATTCATTTGGATCGATTTTAATAGTATCAAAAGCCTTAGAGTCAAAAGATGAAATAATTTCTTTAATCCTTGGAACAACACCTAAACTAGTCTTTAAGTTGATTAGGTCTCTTGGACCTGCAATCTTTGCAACTATTTTAGAAACAATTCTTTCAATATCTGAAACATAATCCAGTAAATCTCTGATGTTCTCAGATGTAATTGGATCAGAATAAAAACATTCAACAATATCAAGTCTTGTGTTAATTTGATCTATATCCAACAGTGGTCTTTCAACCATACTTTTTAGCATGCGTGAGCCTTTAGAAGTCACTGTCTTATCTAATACATTTAATAAAGACCCCTTCTTACTGTTATCAAAAATAGTTTTTATTATTTCAAGATTTTTAATGGCAATATCATCTAATCCCATATAAGCATTGATTGAAATCCTTGAAACAGAATTTATATGTCCTAGTTTTGTATTTTTATTTTCAATCAAATATTGAAATAGCATATACATTGAGTTTGTTTCAAAATCATTAAAGCTCTCATAATTTTCTAAGCCAACAATGTCATTAACTAGAGTTTTAAGGTCGTTAAAAGATTTTTTATTATGAGAATTAACAAATATTACATTAAATTTTTCTTTTGAAAGCTTCTCATAAAGCAATTGTTCATTTACTATAATCTCTTTGGGATCAAACTTATTTAATTCGCTATATAAATTTTTAAAATCATCTATTTCAAATTCTTCAAGCATTAGCTCTCCAGTTGAAATATCACAAAAACTTGCTCCAATTTTATCTCCTGCATAAATTGATCCTATAAAATTATTTTCGCTATTATTTAAATATCCATCATCCAAAATTGTGCCTGGAGTAAAAACTTTTACAATTCCTCTATCTACCAGCCCTTTTGAATTTGCAGGATCTTCTAATTGCTCACAAATTGCAACCTTATAGCCTTCAGATATTAAATTTTTTATATACTGAGTTGCAGAATGGTATGGAACACCACACATAGGGGCCCGTTCTTCAAGACCACAGTCTCTACCTGTAAGCGCCAAGCCTAATATCTTTGAAGCAATAATAGCATCATCAAAAAACATCTCATAAAAATCACCCAATCTATAGAAAAGGACCGTATCCATGCATTCTTTTTTAATTTTTGCATACTGTTTCATCATTGGTGTTAAATTATTAATATCAATGTTTTTTAATGAAATCATTATCTTACCTCTTTACCATAACTTGTAAATGTATTTACCTTATCAACCTCAACGGTTAAAATTCTGCCAATATCATCTTTAGAGCCTTCAAAAACAATAGTCCTACCGTACTCGTTTCTGCCTTCTATTGTTGCGTTATCTTCGTTATAACTCTCTACTAAAACCTCATATCTCTTACCCACCGTATCCTCGTGGTTTTTTAACTGTATATCATTCATCAAATCTGTCAACCTGTCAAACCTATCTTTAACAACATCTTTATCCAGTGGTTTTAATCTTGCTGCTGGCGTATTAGGCCTAGGTGAAAATATAAAAGTAAATGCAGAATCATATCTTACCTCTTTAATTATATCCAAGGTCCTCTCAAAATCCTCTTCGGTCTCTGTTGGATATCCAACAATTATATCAGTTGAAAAAGAAATATCTGGCCTTACCTTCTTTGCATAATCTATAATTTTTAAATATTTTTCAGTATCATAGTGCCTATTCATATCTTTTAAGACTTTGTCTGAACCAGATTGAATAGGTAGATGTAGCTGAGGCATTAAATTATCAACTGATGAATAACAATCCAAAAACTCCTCACTTATATCTCTAGGGTGCGGAGTCATAAACCTAATTCTTTTTAAATCTCTAATCTGACCAAGCTCTTTTAATAGTCCGGCAAAATTAGTTCCATCTTTAAATATTTTTCCATAGGAGTTTACATTTTGACCTAAAAGCATAACCTCTTTTACGCCATTGTTAACTAAAAATTTAACTTCATCCACTATATCTTTTTGTAATCTAGAGGTTTCTCTCCCCCTTGTGTACGGAACAATACAGTAAGTGCAAAAATTATTACAACCATAAGTAATATTTACAAAGCTTTTAAATTTAAAAGGTCGAACTGCATTAAAGGTCTTGTCAATATAATCATTCTCTTCTTTTATTTCTACAACAGTTTTTCCAGTATTCAAATATTCCTTAATAAAACTATCAATCTTATCAATATTATTGGTACCAAAAATTATATTAACATTTTTATATTTTTCTAAAATAGTATTTCTAATCTCTTCGGATTGCATCATGCAACCACATACACAGACAATCTTGTTATCAAAATGAGAGTCGCCCTTTAGCCAACCTAAATTACCATAAACCTTGTTTTCAGCATTTTTTCTGATAGCACAAGTATTAAAAATTATTAAATCAGCATCCTTAAGCTCATCTGTACATGAGTATCCCATGTCTTCAAGCTTATGGGCTAAAATTTCTGAGTCATGCTCATTCATTTGACAACCATATGTTTTAATAATATATTTCAAAATATCACCTAACTAAATAAAGCTGCCTATAGATATAGGCAGCTTCTCAAAATTAAAATTTATTCTTCTGTATCATCTGATTCAGCTTGAGCCATTTTCTTAAGTTCACCAAGAACTTCACTATCGAAAAGTGGATTATCAATAGGATTTGTTTCTACCTTTTCTTCCTTTGGAGCTTCTTCTTTAACTCTTTCTTTTCTTGGGCGACGTTCTCTTTGTGGCTTTTCAGGTTCAACTAAAGCTCTCATGCTCAAAGAAACCTTCTTGTCTTCATCCTTAATATCTACGATTTTGGCTTCTACTTCTTGACCAATATTAAGAACATCTGATGGCTTTTCAATGTGTTCTACACAAATTTGTGAAATGTGTACAAGGCCATCAATTCCATCGCCAACGTTAACAAATGCACCGAAATCTGGCATTGAAACAACTGTTCCTTTGATGGTATCGCCAACTTTGTAGTTGCTTGTGAAAGTTACCCATGGATCTTCTTTTAATTGTTTGATTCCTAATGAAACTCTTTCTTTTTCTTGATCGATGTCTAAAACTTTAACTTCAATTTCATCGCCAACATTTAGAAGTTCTTTAGGACTTCTAATTCTTCCCCAGCTCATATCACTTATGTGGATCAAACCATCTACTGGTCCTAATTCAATAAATGCACCAAAGTTTGTAAGTCTAGCAACTTTACCAGTTCTAACTTGTCCAACTTCGATTTGACTCCAAAATTCATCTTTTTCTTTTTGAATTCTTTCACGTTCAATCTCACGTCTAGATACGATTGCTCTTCTTCTAGATTTGTCAAAATCAATTAGTTCAACTTCTACAGTTTGACCTACTAGACCTGAGAGATTCTTTCTAAATCTGTCATAAGCATGGCTTGCAGGCATAAATAACCTAGCACCTTCATAGTCAGCTACTAAACCCTTGTTAACTTCTTCCTTGATAAGAACATTAAGATGTTCTTTAGCTTCAAATTTTGCTTCTAGATCATCCCATGCCTTAACGTCTTTAATTCTTCTTAAGCTTAATACTACATTACCTTCGCCATCGTCAACCTTAACGACGTAAACATCGATTTGGTCTCCAGCTTTAAAATGTTCTCTTGGGTCTTCAATATCTTCTGGCATTTCATCACGATTAATAATTCCGTCTGATCTGAAATTAATGTTAACCATAATTTGATTGTCAGTTACATATAGAATTTCTCCCGGTACAATCTGTCCTCTTCTGATGCGAGTAAATGTGTCCTCAATTTGTTGCATCATCGCATCTTGGTCTGTAGGTTGAACTGTTGTGTTTGACAATTCACTTTCGTTGTTTGAAACATTTGTGTTTAATTCATTTGTGTTCATAGTATCTCTCCTTCAATATCTTTTTTGATTCTGTTACTGTGTCAGTAGGACTTATCATCCTTCTTAATCGACTCACCTGTCGGCTACCCCGATTCGTAACATCTTGAAGTAATCATACATCAACCACATATCCATACGGATTTTAAATTGATTTTATCCTTCAATGTTTCTGTCAATGTCGTTTAACACTCTAACAGTCTCCTCAATTATCCAGTCTGGAGTTGAAGCCCCAGCGGATACTCCTACTCTATTATACTTGTTAATCTCATATAAATCAAGTGAAAATACGTCTTTTGTTAAATAAAATGGAAAATTATTTTCTTTTAAAATATTTGCTAATTCTTTAGTGTTATTTGAATTTTCTCCGCCCAAAACAATTATACAATCTGTAAGATCCATTAACTTTATAATAGCCTGTCTTCGTTTTATTGAAGCGTTGCAAATTGTATTTTGTATAATAAGGTTTTCTTTATTATCTTTAAATTTATTTAATATATATTCTGTTAAGATCTTTGACTTTTCAGTATTTAAAGTTGTCTGCATAGTAACAAAGTATTTCTTATTTGCATCTAACTTATCAATATCAGAAACATCATCAACAATAATTGTACCTTCAACTTGTGATGCTGTAGCCAAAACTTCAGGATGGGACTTGGACCCAAATATTATATTTATATATCCTAAGGAATTATATTTATTAATCATTTTATAAATATTTAATAAAACTGGACAAGTAGTATCTATCAAATTATATTTTTTTGCTAACTTATCTTTCTCGGACTTAATTGTCCCATGACTTCTTAAAATTAGATTTTTACACTCACAACCATCCGTATATTCAACTATGCCAGCATCCTCTATCCTTCTTTGAACATCCTCGTTGTGGACAAGTTGACCAATAATAGCAGAGTCTTTTGCATTATCTATTGCAAGATCAAAAGCCCTCTTAACTCCAAAGCAAAAACCTAATTCATCAGCTAAGATTACTTGCATCAGCCATTTCCTTAATTGTAATCATGACATCCTTGCTCATTTTATCATATAACTCTTTAGAAGTTAATTCGCTACCTGTTTCTGTATAAATAGGATCCCCTACAAAAAATTCTACCTTGGAAAACAACTTATATTTTGATTTTATATAAATAGGTTGTATCCCTGTATTTGCTTTATATGCAATTAGTCCAACTCCCGCTTTTGCGTCATCAATATTAATATATTTTTTCCTGGTTCCTTGAGGAAATACTCCCAAAGCTTTATCATTTTTAAGAACACTGATAGAATCTTTGATTGAGCTTAATTCGGGTTTTTTCCTGTCAACAGGAATCATATTTAATTTGTTGAACAACCATTTAACTGGTTTAATTTCAAAAAGCTCTTTCTTGGCCATAAAAATAATTTCTCTAGGAAAATATAAATACATTAAAATAGGATCCCAATTAGACAAGTGATTGGCACAGAAAATAATAGGCCCATCACAAATAATTTTGTCCTTATTGTGAATCCTTACTCTAAAAAGTATATATGATAATATTTTTGAAATAAATAAAATAAATTTCATTTAAACTCCCTGTATATGAGATAAAATCTCATCAATAGTATCATTAATTTTTTTATTTGAAGTATTAATTATAATTGCATTTTCTGGGATAGCCAAAGGATCAATATCCCTTTCCTTATCCCTTTTATCCCTAGCTTCAATATCAATTAATATTTCTTGATAGCTCTTACCATTTAGCATATCTTTTCTTTTAAGCTGATTGTATCTCCTGCGAGCACGAGTACTAGCACTTGCATCAATATAAAATTTATAGTCAGCATTAGGTAAAACTGCTGTGCCAATATCCCTTCCATCAACAATAACAGAATATTCATATGCCGTCTGTCTAATAATACTATTAACCTTTTCTCTAACATATCTCTTGGTTGCAATTACACTGGACATATTTGTCACGTCTGCAGTTCTAAGTTCGTCTTTTAAATGTTTTCCATCTAAAGATACACCATATTTATTATAACTTATGCATATATCTTTAACTTTATCCTTGGCATCTTCAAGGCCGATATTATTTTTAATTAGATAATAAGCAATCGTACGATAAATAGAGCCTGAATCTATATGCATAACTTTAAGTTTTTTTGAAACTTTCTTAGCTAGTGTGCTCTTACCTGACCCGCTAGGGCCATCAAAAGTAATAATCATTTTACCTCCGCATATAAATCTGGTCTTAAAGATCTTGCCTTCCCAACATAAACGTGAGAAACACTTTTAGAAATATCAGTCGTTACAACAAATCTAATGCACTTTTCAAGAGAGCGTGCAACATACTGCTCCTGAACGCATATTATGGGAACATCAACTCCAGCCATCCTGATGCCAGGTCCTGGATAGGCTGATGTTATATCTTTCGTTGCTGTAGTTGTTATAGATATAATATCATCTGATGAAATTTCATTAAGCTTAAGTATTTCTTTCATCAAATAGCAAGAAGCTTTGTTAACCTCATCAGCGGTATCATTTTCTATTGTAATAGCACCTCTTATTATCTTCATAATTCCTCCGATATTGATTTAAAAGCCTTATAAGCAGTTGAAAATGCAATTTGTAAATTATAACCACCAGTATTTGCAGCTACATCAATTATTTCTCCAGAAAAATATAGACCAGGCACTAAATTAGACTCCATAGTTTTTGGATTAATTTCTTTTACATTAATGCCTCCGTCAGTTATAACTGCTTCATTAAATCCTCTTCTAGATAAAATCTTAAACTCCAGATTTTTAATAAGCTCAAGCAATCTCTTTCTTTCATCAAGAGTTATCTGATTGACTTTTTTGTCTTCGTCAATTCCAGACCTTTTTACAATATAATTAATCATAGACTTAGGCAATAACTTATCTAGAGAATTCTTAAATGACTTATTAATATTCTCATCAAAATCACGCAATAACCTATTATCTAATTTAGTATTATCAAGGGCAGGTTTTAAATCAATAGATATTATATCGCCTTTTTGTGCATAAGAACTTAAAGTTAAAATAGTCGGTCCACTTAAACCATAGTGAGTAAATAGTAATTCTCCAAACTCAGATATCTGTCTTTTCTTTGAAGTTAAGCTTACATTTACATTTCTTAATGATAGGCCCATAAGCTCTTTATCATCATTTAAATCAACATTTAAACCCACAAGTGCTGGTCTGGTCGATATAATAGTGTGGCCAAAACTCTCAGCAAATTTATACCCATCACCAGTTGAGCCAGTCATTGGATATGATAAGCCACCAGTTGCAATTAATAATTTTTTTGATTTGTACTTGCCTTTATTTGTCTCAACATTAAAGCAATTATCTTTTGATACACTTAAAACATTTTCATTAAATACAAAGTCTGCTTTTGAATTACTATATAAGGCATCAATAACATCTGTAGACTTATCAGTAAAGGGGAAGACGCGTCCTCCCCTTTCAGTTTTTGTATTTAAACCTTTTTCTTTCAAATAATCCAATAAATCGTAGTTTGTAAATTCATAAAAAGACGAAAACAAAAATTTGCTGTTTGAAAAAACTTCGTCAAAGAATTCATTTATTGGTCTTGAATTTGTAATATTGCATCTACCCTTACCTGTTATTTTTAGCTTCTTGCCTGGTTTTTCGTTTTTTTCAATAATTAAAACCTTTTGATTTTCACTTACCATTGAAGCAACTAGTAGACCGCTGGCACCAGCACCAATAACAATAAGATCATAAATCATTATTCAGCAACAATTCTTGATAGATTTAAGACTCCATTAGATTCTGAAAAATATATATAAATTGTTTTATCAGAACCCTTTAGTTCAGCCCTATATTCTCTTGGGTTATCAACTGTAACTATTGTCTTTGTATACTCTAAACCTTCATAGGTTTTTCCTTCATCGCGAACCATTCTGAAAGCATTTTGATAATCTGCATTGTAATTTTCTATTGCAGCAGCAAATGTTTCTTCTGATTCATAGGTTCCTGTATATATGTTCTTAATAATTTCCACAATATTGTCTAAAAATGGAATATTAACAATTATTTCTTCTTCACCTGGAGTATTAACTGCATTTAATTCCTTGTAATCATTTAAATATGATTCATATAGGTTAGCTTTATTGGCTTCAATTTGTGTTCTAAGTTGAGCTACAGTCTTATCATCTTTTGTTAAAGCAATTTGATCTAACATTTTTTCAGTGATAAAATTAAATTTTTCGTCTTCGGTTAATACAATCGATGCTAGTTCATTGGCAATTTGCATCTTTTCTTCTTCTTTTAATGTAGCAACTTTTCTTGCATTAATATCTCCGTCACTAAATAATTTACATCCTGTAGTAAATAGCATTCCTATAGCTACTACTGCAACTAAAATCCTTCTCTTCATAATTACCTCCCTAAATCATTCTGTGTCAAATATATTATATTTTTTCCACAGGTCTTCCATTTGAGATAGGCTATTGATTGTATTTTGCCTATTGCTCATGCTTATATCAACTATAATCCCATTTATGATCGCCATAGGAACTACAAGCGAATCTACAAAAAACAACAAATTATTATTTGCTGCAATTGATAAATCAGACATTTTTGATAATTTATTTGAATCATTATCTGTTAATGATGCTATTTTAACATTCTTATCTTTGGCGTACTGTACAACGTCTAACATCAATCTAGTATATCTTGGATAGCTGATTACAAATAATAAATCATTTTCATCAGCGTCGACCATTTCTTCAAAAATTGTGGTTTCATTTTCTCCCAGCAAGCATACATTGTCAAGTAAAATTCTTAAATAAAAATTAAAATACGAAGCTAAAAAATGAGAAGTCCTACATCCTAGCAAATATATTTTTCTAGCAGTTAAAAAATTTTCAACAATTTCCTTTACTGTAGATTTATCAATAAGTTCTAACTTTTTTAAATAAGAAATCTCCGAATTTACCGAGCTATATATAGAGCTTGTATATGCATCTACTTCAGAAAAGATGTTCATCCTATCTATCGATGTAGATGTACTTTTTACATCATCGATTATAATCTCTTTTAAATCTCTATACCCTTCAAAGCCTAGCTCTTGAGCAAACCTTACTATTGTTGATTCGCTAAGTTTTAGTTTGCAAGCTAAATCTTTAGCGGTCATATCAACCATCTCGTTAGAATTAAGAAGGATAAAATCAGCTATTTTTTGTTGACCTTTACTAAGATTTTCATATTTCTCATAAATTAAGTTTTTTAACTTTTTTTCATTTACTGCCATGAATCTTTAGTAGCTCCTTAACATATTTTAACTCATTTTTATCAAATTGTCTATACTTCCCCTCTGTAAGTCCGTTCAGGCTAATTTCTCCATGCTTAGTTCTAATTAATCGGTTTACAGTAAAATTAAACTTTTCAAACATCCTTCTAATTTGACGATTACGTCCTTCATAAATTTGGATTTCTAATTTTGTTTGATACTTGTTTCTATTCTTGACATTTATAAGGCATTTTTGAGTAAGGCCATCTTCAAGCTTAACTCCATTTTCAATCTCCTTAATAATTCTATCAGGAACATAGTCATTAATATAAACTAAATATGTTTTTTTAATTTGAAAAGATGGATGCGTCATTATATTTGTAAATTCGCCATCATCTGTTAAAATAATCAATCCTTCGCTATCTAGATCAAGCCTACCAACATATTGAAGTTTCTTGTTGTAATTAATTAAATCTACTGCAAGTTTATCATGGTGAATATCAGAATTAGATGATAGATATCCTCTAGGTTTATATAAGGCAAAATAAACATTTCCTTTACTTAACTGAATTGTTTTGCCATCTACCTTTACATAGTCATTTTCGGAAACATCATGTCCTATATTTTTTATTATTTCACCATTAACTGTTACAAGACCCGATTTAATAATTTCATCAGCTTTTCTTCTTGAAGAGTATCCGGAATTAGAAATAAATTTATTAAGCCTCATTTGTATTTTCTACCTCATTATTAGTATCACTAGAAATAGATTCTATACTATCCTCGTCTTCTTCTACTGATTCTATTTCAATTATATCGTCAAAATCAATTTCTGTAATCTTTAATAGCTCGAGGATTTCTTCCTTATCAACAAGTTCTGGTAAATCATTCAAATTTTCAATCTCAAATGACTTTAAAAATTTATCTGTAGTCTTGTAAACTATAGGTCTGCCCGGTTGATTTAAATTTCCGGCCTCTCTTACTAGTCCTCTATCTAATAGCGTCCTAACAGATCCGTCACTTTTAACTCCTCTAATTTGCTCAATTACAGACTTGGTGGTTGGTTGTAAGTACGCGATAACACTTAGGGTTTCCATAGCTGCATTAGATAAGTTTCTCTTTTTTTGCTTTACACCAAAATCAGAGATTATTTTATGATATTCTGGATTGGAATTTAGCTGAACTGATTTACCAATAATTTGAATCCGTAAACCCCTATCATTATATTCATTTTTTAATTCATAAATAATGTCTTCTACGATAGATTTATTAATATCAAAATATTTAGATATTTCGCTAATTTCAATCATATCACCCCAGGCAAAAAGTAAAGCCTCAATTGAATTTTTATATTTTATTCTGTCTTCACACACTTTAAACCTCTTTTAAATTTTGCTTAAGTAGATATCTGTAAATGCTGATTCCTGTTTGCAAACAATTAATCCGCTATTTAATAATTCTAGAATTGCTAAAAAAGCAGTAATTAAATATTCACGATTTTTATTATTAGATATTTTTCTTAAAGAAATATCATTGTCTTTAAGCAAAATATTTTTTATATCCTGGACCAGATCTTCTGTCTTATATCTTTCTTTAACAATTAAAATTTCATTGCTAACCAAGGCTTGTTTTTTATCGTTAATTAAACTATTAAATGTATTAAACAAGTTATCCTTATTATAGCTAATTGTATATACAACATTAGTATTAAATACGTCCTCATCCAGACTTTTATCATAAGATAATAAATTATTATCTAGTAAGGCAAACAAATCAGCTTGGGTCATCTTAAATCGATTATAAACAATAAGCTGCTCAACAAGATTAACCCGAGGGTCATCATATTCCTCCTCATCTTTAGATGGAAGCATCATTTTTGTTTTTATATTTAATAAAGTCGCCGCCAAGTATAAAAATTCAACCTGAATTTCTATACCCATATCTGCATTTTGTCTTAGAGTATCCAAGTACTCCTGTGTAATAAAATTTATTGGAATATCATAGATGTTAACTTCATTCTTTTTAATTAAATCTAATAATAAATCCAAAGGACCTGAATAGTCGTCTAATTTTACTAGTATATTTTGACTCATGATAACATCCAATTCATTGTTGACATTACTAAATGTCCTAAAACATCTGAAATAGATCCACTGAAAATTAATACTACTAGCAGTAATTGTGTATATCTCGAATACTTTTGAACCTCATAAGCAGTTCTGGGACTAAAAAATGAAAGTAAAATATTAGAACCATCAAGAGGTGGCAATGGTATTAGATTAAAAAATGCTAAATTAAGATTAATGAGCATAGACATTACTAAAAAAGTATAAAGATATGAATTTGCGCTTATTACATTACTTTTAATTATAATCGCACAAATAAATGCAAATAGAAAATTTACAACGATTCCTGCTATGCTGACTAAAAACATGCCTAAATTATAATTTTTAAATTTCCCTGGATTAACAGGAACTGGCTTAGCCCATCCAAATTTAAAGATAAATAATGAGACCAGCCCTATTGGATCAAGATGATTGAAGGGATTAAGTGAAACCCTACCCATATCCTTGGCGCTCCTATCACCAACAGCCAAAGCCGCTAAAGCGTGAGCTGATTCATGAATAACTATAGCTAGTACAAGTGCAGGTGCATATCTCAAAAAACTTAATATCGCATCCATTAAATCACCTTTAAAATTCTGTCAGTGCTTTGCTTGCTATCATTGAGTTCATAGGAGCCTTTAATAAATTCTTCGATGTCTTTAAAGTCTTTTTCTGTATAAATGGAATATAATATATCTCCTTTATTAACTTTATCACCGTGAACTTTATTAAATTTGATTCCAGCGCCATGGTCTATGGTATCTTCTTTAGTTTTTCTACCTGCACCGCACATTAGTGATAAATAACCAATAGCGTGAGCATCATAATCTACATAGCCCTCTGCATCTGCTAATACGTCATATTTATTTTTTGATAAGCTAGATTCGATATTGTCAAGAAAACTTGCATCCCCATCTTGCCATTTAACAAGTTCTACAAATTTTTTATATGCAGAACCATTGTCAATTAAGACCTCACACTCTTTAATAATTTCGTCGAGGGATTTGGATGGATATAATAGCTGTATTGATTCAGCTGCAAATCTTATAGACATATCATAAACTTCTTCTTTTAAATTTCCTTTTAATACATCCACTACTTCCATTATTTCCAATGAGTTTCCTACACATCTACCTATTGGATTATTCATATCTGTAAGCACAACACTAATATCTCTATTATTTTTATCGGCAATAAATTTAAAAATTCTGGCAAGTTCTGTTGCTGATTCTAAATCCTTCATAAAAGCACCCTTGCCAACCTTTAAATCTATACAAAGTGCTTTATTCTTAATGGCCAATTTTTTGCTCATAATAGACGAAGCAATGAGTGGATAAGAATCAATCGTAGCTGTAACATCTCTAAGAGCATAGATTACTTTATCAGCAGGTGCTAAATCATTTGTTTGTGCAGCTAAAACAAGACCGATTTCTTTTGCTTGCTTCTCAATTGCTGCTTGGTCCAAATAAATATTAAAACCTGGGATGCTTTCAAGTTTATCCAGTGTACCTCCTGTAATACCTAAGCCTCTTCCGCTCATTTTAACAACCGGCACACCATAAGCTGCAAGGATAGGTGTAATAAGCAATGATAGCTTGTCACCTACTCCACCTGTTGAATGTTTATCAACAGAATGATCACTAATGCCTTCTATATACTCGGTACTTCCATTGTTAACCATGCTCATAGTTAAATTGTATGTCTCTTCATCAGTCATACCATTGATATATGTTGCCATTAAAAAAGCTGATAATTGATAGTCAGGTAGTGATCCATCGACAATTTTTTTAACAAGAAAATCTATTTCATCAGCATTTAAATTAAGTCCGTCTCTCTTTTTTTCAAGAATTGAAATAAAATCCATTAAACCAGCCCCTTTGCAATGTAATATGCAACAACAGTTTTCATGTCGATAATTTCTAGGTCATCAATCATCTTTCCTAATTTATCTAAATAAATATATTCAACTTTTAGATTTTCCTTTTGCTCACCCTTTTCAAATGGACCTTTAGCAAAGAAGAAATTGATTTTTTCGGTAGAATATCCAGGCGAACTAAACAAAGAATAAACCAGCTCAACATCAGATGCAATTATACCTGTTTCCTCAGTCAATTCTCTCTTGGCTGCCTCGATTGGTGTTTCGCCAGCATCCACCATTCCAGCTGGAATTTCGTATATTACATCATTTACAGTGTTTCTAAAATGTTTAATCAAAAGTAATTTTCCATCTTGCACTAAAATTATTGCTGATACATCAAGGTGTTCAACAATTTCCCTTTTTGAATATTTTCTATCAGGCAACTCAACTGAATCTAATCTTAAATTTAAAATCTTGCCTTCATAAATCTTATCGCTTTTTATAGTCTTTTCATATAAATCTGACATTTAATCCCTCTTTTCATTTAACAATTCTTCAGCGTTTTTTAAAGTAGCTTCGCTGATCACATCTCCACTTAATAACCTTGCAATCTCTTCGATTCTTTCATCTCTATTTAGCTCTCTAATTTGTGTTTGAGTCTCATCATCGTCATCAAACTTTTGAATTTTGAAATGCACATCCGCTTTGGCAATAATTTGTGGTAAATGTGAAATTAAAATAACTTGTCTAGTATTTGATAAATCTAAGAGTCTATTGCCTACAGCATTTGCTGCTTTTCCGCTTAATCCAGAATCTATTTCATCAAATACCAAAGTTTTATTGGTCTCATCATTTGCAAAAATTTTCTTTATAGCAAGCATAAATCTGCTCATTTCACCACCTGAAATTATTTCTCTAAGTGGTTTTAAGTCAGCTCCCTTATTAGTTATAGCCATGAAATCAATTTTATCTATTCCATCTATGCTAGGATACTTTTCTTCAAAAGAAACAGTAAAATATATATTATTCATATCCAAATGCTTTAACTCATCCATCAATTGTCCTTCAAAAATTTTAGCATTCTCTTTTCTTATAAGTGAAAGTTGTCTTGAGATTTTATCATATTTCTTTTGTAGGACATCTACTTCATCTTGCTTTGCTTTAATAATGTCTTCTATATGTTTTAAATTATTCAAATTATCTTGCAAGTCATCTCTGTAACTTATTATTTCAGAAACATCTTTATTATATTTTTTCTTAATAGCTTGAATGCTTGATAGTCTAAAATTAATTTCTTCTAGCCTAGATTCATCAAAATCAACATTCATATAATCATCTAAGGAGTCCGATATATCTTCTACTTCATAAATCACACTTTGTAACCTTTTTGTGAGTTCAGATATCGATTCATCAAAAACTTCTATTTTTCCTAGTGAAGATACACTATCATTTAATGAGCTCAATGCTCCAGTACCTGTTTCAAAATCTCCAGCGATAGAATTTTTTGCGTTAATAATAGAATTATATATAAGCTGATAGTTTTCTAGTTTATTTAACTCTTCTTTTAAAGAACTCTCCTCACCCTCTTTTAATTCAAGGGCTTCTATTTCATTTATTTGAAACTCCAAGTAGTCCATTTCTTGGTTAATGTTTTCAGATGTTTTTATTAGCTTATCTAGTTCTTGCTGGGCAGCTCTCTGCTTTTTAAACAAGTCTTCAACTTGAATTTTTATGTTAATAGTCTCATCACTTAAAGCATCTATCATCGGCAAATAGTTGTCTGTATCTAAAAGAATCTGATGCTCATATTGTCCATAAATATTGCAAATCTGATTTGCAAGCAGCTTTAAATTGTTTATAGTAACAGAAAAACCATTAATCCTTGATACGGATGGATATTCTAAAAATATATCTCGTCTAATAGTAAAAGTCTCATCATCTGTATAAACGCCTAAATTTTTTAGTGTAGGAATAATTTCTTCATTCACAGAGAAAGTCGCCTCTATAACTGCATGGTCTTCACCAGATTTTATCATATTCTTAGAGGCTCTTTCACCAAGACAAACACTTAGAGCTTCAAATACAATAGATTTACCAGCACCAGTTTCCCCACTTAAAATATTTAATCCACGTTTAAACATGACTCTTGAATTTTTTATTAATGCAAAATTATTAATATTTAATTCTAAAAGCATGAGCTCCTCCAATTAGTTGTTTATAAATTCCTTACTAAATAATACATCAGTTATCTCTTTATACCCATTAACGGACGCATCTAATTCAGATAAAGACTTATAAATGCTGTCTATATTATTCTTGCAATCGTTAATTATTTTTTGACATTCTTCTTTAGAAATTTTATAGATGCCATCTTCATCACTTCTATCATCTATAGCTTGAAATCCCTGACCAATATTTATTGATAAATTCGCCAATAAATTTAACTCTTTTTTACCTAATCCTAAGTACAATCCACTACCGTAAATTGCGCACTCAAATAAGGCAACCGTCTTTCCATTTATAGTTTTAAAATAATCTTCTTTAGTTGCCTTCGCTTCACTTTCAAAAGCCTGGCCCCCAATCATTCCCAAAGCCCCTGCTTTGTTGAATAAAAATTTATAGGCACGAACTTTATTTATGTCGTTGTCAACCATAAGATCATCAAAAGATATTTCTGCAGCTAAGTTTAAAAGACCATCACCTGCAAGCAAGGCATTCATTTCTCCGTAAACTACATGGGTTGTTTCTTTTCCTCTTCGAAAATTATCATTATCCATACACGGTAAATCGTCATGGACAAGCGAAAACTCATGAATCATCTCAAGAGCTGCAGCATAAGGATATATTAGCTTTGGGTCAATATCAAATGCATTAGCTGTAAGCAAAGAAAACTTAGGACGCAACCTTTTGCCCCCTCTTTTAACTGAATATATCATAGCTGACTTTAAGTTATCACTTGAGATATCCATTTGTTCAATTGTAGAAGTTAAATACTCCTCAAAATTAGAAAAATCCATCTTAAAACTCAACATCTTCCTCTGAATCAATGCTATCATCTTCAATCAGGATTTCAAAATTCTTCTCACAGTCATCAATATAGTCTTCACATTTTTTTATTAATGTTTTTGCTTCTAAAAATAGGTTGTAGCTTTCGTTAAGCGCAATTTCATCAGACTCGAGAAGCTCTATGATTTCATTTATTCTCTTTATGCCATCTTCGTAATTAAAGTTTTCCATATACTCCTCCTAAATAATTTCAGAAATAAGGCTACCTTTTTCAAAAATAGTTTTTAGCTTGTCGCCCTTATTATAACTAGACTTTTCTGACAGTAATTCACCATTCTCATCAACAGTTATAGTATAACCTTTCTTTAAAAGTTTTTGCGTGTCAAATGGTATTAACTGAGATGAATAGTCTTTAAGTTCATTCTTGTATTTTAAAATCTTTAATCTCATGGATTGATTAATAGTTTTATTTTTTTCTAGTATCTGTTCTTTACTATTTTTTAATTTTTTAATAGGTGATTTTAGATTAATTATATTTTCAAGAGCTCTAAGATTTTTACGCTCATCATTAAAATAGATAAAATAGTTATTAATCATCAAGTCAAGCCTATCTTCTAAATTATAAACATCTTGATAAATATCTGGAGAGATAAGTTCCGCAGCGGCAGTAGGGGTTGCAGCTCTTAAATCGGCAACGAAATCAGTAATTAAAAAATCTGGTTCATGTCCAATTGCTGAAACTGTGGGATGAATTGACTCAGCTAATTTGCGAGCAATTCTTTCATTGTTAAAAACTGCAAGTTCTTCATAACTACCTCCACCCCTTGTCAAAACAACAACATCAAGATCTTTAGAATTAAAATAATCGATAGCCCTACATACTTCATTTACAGTTTCCACACCTTGAACATGGACTGGATACAAGTATATGTTTGCTAATGGATACCTTCTTTTAATTACAGATATAAAATCTTTAAGTGCTGATCCAGATGGAGATGTAATTAGCCCAATATTTTTTGGCTTTAATGGAAGTGGCCTTTTTGTAAGATTGAAGAGTCCTTCTTTTTCCAACTGTTCCTTCAGTTGTAAAAATCTTATATATAAATCTCCTAAGCCTTGAACTTTTGCTTCAGAAACAATAAATTGATACTGGCCCGCCCTTTCATAAACATCAATTCTTCCCTCTAATATAACACTGTCGCCTTCTTCAAAAGGTATTTCATCATATTTACTGAGTATATTAAAAAAAACACACCTAATTCTGGAATCTTCATCTTTTAATTCAAAATAAAGGTGTCCATTTTTAGATGGTTCTTTAAAGGCACAAACCTCTCCCTCTATAGCAATAGACCTTAGGTTGATATCATTTACTAATATATTCTTTATATAATTGTTTATTGCAGATACACTAAACTCAATCATTAATAAACCTCGAAATCTTACCTAAAAGTGAATTTACAACTTTATAGGAATCAACACCTGAATATATTTTAGAAATTTCAACCGCTTCATTTATAGCAACTCCGACAGGTATATCCAAATATTTAATTTCTACTAGTGCAAGTCTTACAATACACTTGTCTATTAAAGAAATCCTATTAAATTTATAATTTTTCTCTTCTCTGTTGATTACTTCCTCAATATTATCTTTGTTATCAAGATACTCTAAAAGCAACTCGTATGTATAGGACATAGAGTCTTTTTCAATATTATTGTTAATTACGTAGTTATCAATAAATTCTGCAGTAAACTGGTTATTTATTTCCATAGCATATAAAATTTTTATTGCTTCTTCACGATGTTTTTTTCTATTTTCTATTCTCATAATATCATCTTAAAAAAAGCCCTTATTTAAGGGCTTTATGCATTCACTTTCTCTTTAAAGTTAGAATCTGTATTTAAACTTGTAACTAGAACATTAACATATTCTACTTCTAAGTTCGTCATAGATTCTACTGAGTTTTTTACGTTCTTTTGAATTTCTCTACATGTGTTTTCAATATCAACACCATAGTTAAGTTCAACTGCAATTTCTAAACTAATTATATCTTCAGAAATACTTACCTTAACACCTTGACTTTGTTTATTTGAGAAAATATCAGTAAATGTTTCAGTAACAGTTTTTACTGTTTTACAAACACCATCGATTTCTTCTGTAGCGAGTCTGGCGATATTAGCAATAACATTTTCTGAAATAGTAACATTGCCTTGAACAATACTTGTATTTTCGTTATTATTCATAATTCCTCCTAGAAGCTAAAACTAAAAATTATCTGATTCATTAGATGATTCGTTGTCATCTTCATCCCAGTTTAAATCATCCCAATCGTCGTCATCTTCATCGAAGCAATAATCATCGTCATCTTCAAAAAGCATTTCTAATTCAGCTAAATCGTCATCTAGCATTTCAACATAATTCTCTAGACTTTGAAAATCAGAGTTTAAAAAATCTATTTCATTAGCCATGTCTTCCATGCAATCTAGCATTTCTAAAACGATCTTTTCAAGCTTGCTATCCTCACCTGTTAATCCATAGCCTTCTGCTAAACCTTTTAAGTATGATACTTTTTTAATAGTCATAACTCCTCCTTTTATACTCTAGATAAGTATTCTCCAGTCCTGGTATCAATTTTTAAAACATCTCCACTTTCAACAAATAATGGAACTTGTAATGAAAAACCTGTTTCTACAGTTGCTGATTTAGTTGCTGAACTTGATGTGTCACCCTTTACTCCTGGTTCCGTTTCTGTGACCTTGAGTTCTACAAAGTTAGGAGCTAATACTTCAAAAGGTTTTCCATCAAAAAATCTTATTGTTGCAATATCATTTTCTCTTAAAAATTGTAGAGCTTCCTCTACTTCCTCTCTGCCTAAGGGCATTTGTTCATAAGTTTCATTATCCATAAAGTAGTATAATTCACCATCATTATATAAGTATTGCATTTCCTTTGTTTGAATGTTAGCCTTTTCATATCTATCTGATGGGTTGAAGTTTAATTCACGTGTGCCACCTTTAACAACATTTCTGATTTTTGTACTTACAAATGCAGCACCTTTACCTGGCTTTACGTGTTGGAAATCAAGAACTTGCCATACATCACCATCCATTACAAAAGTAACGCCTTTTCTAAATTCACCTGCTGATATCATAATTAACCTCCCGTTTCTAATACAGTTATTTTAACATATAATTGTAAAATAATCAATTATCTTTTATAATTTATAATCCTCGGATCTGCAAATACTCTATTTATTAAAGCAAATTTATTGGCAATTTTAAAATCACCTACATCCACCTTGTTTCCATTAATTGCCTGCAAATATCCATCGATAATAATTCTCCCTGTTCCTTCTATTTCATCTATAAAAAGATTTCCTGACTTTATACATAAAAACCCATTAAACTTTAAGTGTTTTGAACGAACATTTCCGTTATTAAATATATACAAGCGGTTAAACTCAAAACCATCTTTTAAGTCAAAGAAAATATTTGTATTTGGATGAGATCCTATTATATAAGTGGTAACTGTAAAAGGGGTTTTAAGAACTTCCCTATCTCCATTTTTAACTATAATTTGTAAATTCTCTACTGTTATATAATTATCACCAGGTTCCAGTTCAATAATATTCATAAATTTTTCATCATATTGTGGCTCCAAATTCTCTAAGGCCTGGTTTATCAATCTGTTTTTTTCATTTTGAAAAATGTTGTCTGATGTATTATCTATAATCTCATCTTTACAAGTCGTCAACGTTTTGTTAACTGTATCCACAGTAAAATTTTCATAGATTGATGTGCTTTCAGATTTATAAGACATATTGAAATTAATAAATGAGTCCAGTGATTTAATGCTATCAAATGAAATATTTTCATTAATAAAATTATTAGGGCTATATCTACTTTTATCTAAATCTGTTAATTTCTGCGACTTATCATTTTTAAAAGCATCTTCTACCATTCTATCTTTAAAGTTTTCAAAAAAATAAAGCATTGTACTGTACATATCTTGCTCAATCTGAAAGCCTTTTACTTCTAGTGCAAGTATTTGGTTTTTTCTATATACATCCTCCAACTTTATCATAACTATACTGCTAATTAGCATTAAAAAACATATAAACCATATCAAGACTGAACCCTTGTATTTTTTAATCATTGTAGACTCCGGACAAAACCTTCCTTATGCTTTCATTTCCAAACTTGTCTTTAATATATATTTCAAAAATACCATCATTATATGAAAGATCAAATTTTTCTATATTTCTAATAATAATATTGTCAGAGAATGCGCTATATGCTAAATTACCTCTGATGGCAGTATTATAAGCCCTATACTTTAATTTACCATTATCATTTTCAAAATAATAATAGTTAATTATTTTCTCTTTATATTTATCTTTTTCTCTATCATCAAAAAGATATGATTCAAAAACATATTGATTATCAGTGCTATTAAACCTATCCTTAATTTCAACTATACTGTATGTATTTGCCATTTTAATTTGATTTGAAATAAAATAAGAAGCATCGTATAAAGCAAAATAATTTTTATTATTTTCTTCAGCTTTAGTATTAGTTAATACATTTTTAAAAAATACTAAGCCCACCATTAGCAACGATATAAAGATGATAGAAATTATAACTTCTAGCAAAGTAAAAGCTGATTTACTTTTCTTTGATTGAAAAACGTATTTCAAAATCCTTACCATCCTTATTGTAATCTAACTTATAAGTACGTATATTCTTATAAGAATTAATTAAGCTAATATTATATAAATCAGACGCCTCTATGCTTCCGCTTGCCTGGCATTGATAAATATAATTTTCAATGTTTAGAAGCTCAGCATTATTTGTGTACAAGTCTTTTTTCTTTTTATTTATTGAGTTCAAACAGAAGGCTATAGAGGAAAAAGAAATTGAGACAACTAAAATAACAATCAAAAGCTCCAATAATGTAAATCCATTTTTCTTTTTTCTTACTTTAGTCACTTTTTTCTTTTACCTCAACTCTAAATTTGGCTATAACAGGAGTGAAGATTATTTCATAATCCTTAAATTCTCCACTTATAAAAAACCTACCTGAATAACTTGGTGCCATAGTTTTGTTAATTTTATAATTAAGTAAATATTGGTCACCATCTGGTCGTTTAAATTTCATTTTACCCTTTAGCTTGTACTCTTTTCTTAAATCTCCAGAAATTATATAAAGTGTTTGCATATCAACTTCTGAAACAAATAACTCCACTTTTCTTTTAGAGCCTGCAGCCATCCTGGAAGCATCTTCCATCGCATTTTTTATTCTCTCAACTTCTCGCCGTTCCATATATGCTTCATAACCATCTCTGGAAGAAAATATTATTAAAAAAGATATGCTTATAATAATCAATACTATTATAATTTCTATGATTGTAAATGCAGATTTTTTATTTGATTTCATAAATATTCCTGAATCTAACCAAGAAAACTTTTCTATCCTTAAATTCGCTTTCTTTCAGTTGGTTATCGTTAATTAGCTCCTCTTTTATTACTCCGCCCGAAATACTATCTATAAATTCATCAATACTATTCTCTCCTTCTTTAGAGACTGTTCTAATAATTCCATTTTTTTGTATTTCATTATATATATCACTTTTTATTTCCAGATTTAGGTTTTCAAGTGCAAAAGATGTTGAGCTTTTATTAGGAATATTAAACTTTATGCCATAAATTTCTATAGGGAAATTATATTTATCTTCTACATGAAAAATAAATTTACCATCTAAATAATTGCCACTTATATTCTTGATCTCTCCATAATAATCTGAGACGCATAGTTCTAAATTGCGGCTAATATTATTAAATAAATCGCATTTTAACAATACATCAATTTCACCTGTAAAAAACTTCACGCTTTTATTTTTAAATGATACAAGCGCAGATCCATTTTCATCAGAATTGTTGTATATGTTAACGATATATGATTGGTAATTTTTATTTGGGTTAACTTGATATTTGCCTTCAACTGATATGTTTTGATGCATTGGAGTACATAATAAATCAAAATTTTCCTCTCTAAAATCTATTAGGGCAAATTCCTCTTTTTTCTCAACTATGTTGGTATCACTTCTTACATCCATATTAGAATTTGATTCTGATTTAGAATCATTATTTTCATCTGAACCTTCATCCCCAGTTTCATCCATGTCATCTTCTAAAAGATTAGTAATTCGATTGTCAATTGTCAAATCTTTATGACTGAATGATTTATCGAATAAGAATAAATTCTTTAAGTCTATATGTACTTTATCATCTTTGATTAAAGTAAAATCTAGAAGCTTATCAGGAAGAATTGATTTTAAATTATCTAATAGATAAATATCACTCATTTCTAATCTAGAATTAGTTACCATTGGGTATATACTTGTGCTTCCATAGAAATTATCATAAGTATTTTCTAGTGACATATAATCAAGATTATTTAATCTAGAAAATTCTACTATCTCATTATAAAAATCATCATATTTTTTGTTGTCAAAATCTACTTCTGGCAACTCTTCTTCTGGAGGTGTTCCGTTTGATCTTAACTGAACGCTTGATTCTTGAATTTTTTCTTTAATATTGTCAATCTCTTTTTTCAATGGAATAATGCCTTTAAAAAACAACAAAATAGATAATAAAATTAAAGCAATAATTGATGTAACTTTTAGTATTCTAATTTTATTAATACTATCATTAATACTCTGCATTTCCCACCTCAAAACTTAACTCATATTGAACGGTATTACCCATATTTTTAATCTTAGATACTTTATCAGAGTACTTTTCATCTAAGTTTTCTGAGCTGCTTATAGTTACAATTAATTCTCCACCAACAACTCTTGCATTTAATATCTCATAGCTTAGATTTAATTCCTCTAATATATCAATTATTTTTTCACCATTTAGAAATTGATAACTGGATAGAATTTGATCATAATCTTCAATTGCTAATAGCTTATCCTCTTGGTTTTTAATATTATTATCCCTGCTAATTAAATTATCAAGCCTCTGATTTTCTATAACTTCATATTCCTCGTATAAATTTTCAAGGTTAGATTTCAGAAATTGCATATAATATATTTCAAAAATAAAAATTGCTAATAAAGATACAAATAAAATTATTAGTAGAGGGCTTCTCCCTTTCCTTTTAGAATTATTTAATAAGTTCTGGTCACTGTTTAACCCAGCTCTTGAAATATCAAAATATTTAATAATTTCTAAATTTTTAAAAGCAAAAGTTGATAAATACTCTTTTGTGTCATCACTAATATTGTAGGGAATTAATTTTAAATTATAATCTGAAGGACTATCTAAGTCTTCCAAAAGTCCACCCAATACAGAGGCAAGTAGCTCAAAATCCAAGTTCTCATAAATTTCATCTTCAGTTACATTCTCAGTATTTCCCTCCATATTTTTTTTGGCTCTATCATTATAAAAACTTCTATCATCATAAAAATACTTTTCTACATGTCCATTATCAATGACCATAAAAAAATAAAAATCTTTTTCAAGTATAAAGTAAATATTCTTTGCATCTTTTGAAGTAGATTTAACTAAGTCATAAAAACTATATAAATTATAAGTAACTCCTAAATCTACAGAAGCCCTTTGAAAAGCTTCTATAGTTTTTAAATCAAAGTTAAAAATAGAATGAGTATTATCAGAATCTATAATGGATTTATACTTTGTCCTATCTAAGTAAAGCATGGCATTATTAATGTTCTCATTCTTTTTAAATATTTCAATATAAGAGTTTGGATCCAAAATATAAACATTGCATGATTTATATTTTAAAAATTTATTTAATTTATTAAGTGTCAAAGTAAGAACTTCATCATTTATGACCCCATTTTCATCATATAAGTTTTCATAAAAGAAATATCTTCTTTCTTCGCCATCAAAATACTGAGCAAAATAACTGGTAATAAAAATATCACCCATTATAAAATACCTCCCAGATAGATAATAACACTAAGCTCTCCAACTGCAAAAGCCGGAAACATTGGTATATGTGAATCATTTTTATGTATATATAATATAATACCATAAATAAGAGAAATAATTAAGTAAGTCCACCAAAAAATAATAAAGGATTTTACATTCAATGAAATTAATTGAAGGCATAAAAAAATAATATCTGCTTCACCAACCATCCTTCTAGAATATTTAAAGGAATAGTAAATAGCAAATATTATTATAGCAAAAAGCAATTTGTTTTTAAAATATAAAGAGTCTTTTATCATATATGCAGAAACAATTTGGAATACATTAATAGCATATAAAAAAATTGAAGATACAGACTTTGTTTTAATATCTTCAATTGCTATAAAAATTAATATTAATAATATAAATACTCTTAAACCCAAATACAACTTCATAAATCAAATCTTCTATATAATCAATACACTATTTTTTCTTAACAATAACTTTTTTATCCTGAATCGAAACAGAATATGAATCTAGAAGTTTTTTTGCCTTATCTTTCGAGTCACTATCATCAAGTGAACTTTCTAAAAACGGAGCCAGATCATCTTTACTTAATTCAGTTTTATTATCCCATCCATTTTCAATACAATACATTGTTGCTGCCTCTTTTAATGCAAGCATGTTCATGTTATCAGCTGTGCTCTGGGCTTTTTCCTTGTACTTGTTTATAGATGGAATAGCAACGGCAAGTAAAATAGAAATAATAACAAGTACAATAACAAGTTCAATCAGAGTAAAGCCTTTTAATTTTTTTCTATTCATATCTACCTCCAGCCTACTTATATCTATCAATTACCCTTTGATTTAATGCCTTCCAATAAGCATCAAAAAAAATATCGTTAGCATATTTTGATATACAATCTTTAGTTTTCAAGTATATTTGATTTAGATTTTCTCTAGATAAATCAGTTTCTTCAGGTGCTATTCCATTTTCTACAATGACATATTGAGAATCAAAATGATTATTTAGATCAAAAATAAAAGGTCTTAATTGTTTTCTAGAAAATGTATTTACAAGTTTTTTCAAGATCTCTTTATTCTTTTTCTTTTTTAAAAGTTCTTTTTTTAGAAAAGCTTTTAGCTCCAGGACTTCCCGATCTTCGTATTCATACTCATATAAGTAGTTATGATCAGTCAATCTATCTAGATCATATTTATTTAAAGCCATCTCTTCTACTTCATTAATTGAAATGAAGTCATAATAAGCTTTATTATAACCTAGTATATTCAACCTTAAATCCAGTGAGCTTATGTCATCGTAAAACATAGTAACTATTTTTGTGATATTCATTATAGAGACGTCATACCTTCTCAAAATTCTTTTCATGTCATTTGTAAATCTCTTATAGCTAGTGTACTTAAAGCCTTCAAATTTAAGTAATTCTTTGTTCCTATCACATATATAATAGTTTATATCGAGGGAAGTTCTTCTATTATTGTTATTTGTGTACAAATTATTTTGTAAATTATTAGAATCCATTTGTCCCCTCCCTCTTAAATTATTATACAATATAAAAACAAAAAAATATCGGCTTTCAACCGATATTTTTGTTAAGATAATTTAACAACTGCTTACACTCCCAATAATATGCAAAGAAAGCAATTTGTTGTATTATTTTAATATTTATATTTCTATTGTTTAACATTTCTGAAAACTTTAACCAACTCACCTATGATGAATGGTATAAAGGCGAAGGATAATACAATCTCCCAATCCTTAAATCCTAATTGGAATGTGTCAAATATATCGTGAAGGAATGGAATATATAACACTGCTATTAACATTGAAAAACTTATTAAGATAGCATATACCATTTTCATATTTGATTTAATGCCAATTTTCCAAATAGGCCTATCAAATGATCTACTTGAAAATGCTCTTAGCAATTCACTAGTTATCAAAGTTGCAAATACAATCGTCCTTGAATGAGTAATTGATTCTGGATAAAGTTTTGTAGCATAATAAAATGCTAAAAGTGAAGCCACTGTAATTGCTAAAGATTGAAGTACAATTGCTACGCCCATTTTTTTAGTTATAATTGGATCATCCTTTGATCTTGGTTTTTCATCCATAATTCCAGGTTCCCCAGGCTCTACACCTAAAGCTAATGCAGGAAGTGAATCTGTAACTAAATTTAACCACAATAAGTGTATAGGCTTTAGTGGCTCTTCCATACCTAGGAGCATAGCAAAGAATACAATTAAAATTTCACCAATATTGCATGATAGTAAAAATGCAACAAACTTTTGGATATTGGCAAATATAATTCTGCCCTCTTCTACTGCATTTACAATACTTGCAAAGTTATCGTCTGTAAGAACCATGTCAGCTGTATTTTTTGCAACGTCTGTACCAGTTATGCCCATAGATATACCAATATCTGCCCTCTTGATTGCAAGGGCATCATTAACACCATCACCTGTCATTGCGACAATCTCTCCATTTTCTCTTAAAGCATTAACTATTTTTACTTTTTGCTCTGGACTTACACGTGAATATACCTTAATCCTCTTAACTAATTCATTGTATTCTGAATCTGCTATTGTCGATAATTCTGATCCAGAAATTGTTTCATTATGATTTTCACAGATACCGAGCTCTTTGGCAATTTGGAATGCAGTCTCTCTGTGGTCACCAGTTATCATAACAGTATGAATTCCTGCTCTCTTACATTCTTCAATAGCTTGCATTGCTTCTGTTCTTGGTGGATCAATCATTCCTGTTAATCCAACAAAAATTAGATTTTCTTCATTCTTGTCTATATTTTTAAAGTCATCCTTATTTATAATCTTTATTGCAAAACCTAGAACTCTAAGTGCATCAGATGCAAAAGTTGAATTAGCTTTTAAAATATCCACTCTGTGTTCATCTGTTATTTCTTTAAATTCACCATCTATATAAATGTATTTACAATTAGATAAAACAATATCCGGTGCGCCTTTTGTATATTGAATAATCCTATCATCAACCTCATGGAAAGTAGACATCATCTTTCTATCTGAGTCAAATGGAATTTCGTCAATTCTTGGTTGTTCAGCTTCAACCTCATCTTCTAAAAAGCCAGCTTTACCGGCAAACGTTATTAAGGCACCCTCTGTTGGATCTCCCATAATTGTATAAATATTATTGTTTTCTAATAAATTTGCATCATTATTTAATATACATGCATATAAGAGAGCTTTAAGATTGTTTAGCTCATCGTGAGTTAACTCATTGCCCTGATTTAAAATTTGTCCTTCTGGTTCATAACCAATGCCAGTGACATCATAGAACTTACCGTCTGAGTAAACTTTTTTTACCGTCATTTCATTTTGTGTAAGAGTTCCTGTTTTATCAGAGCAAATATAGGTTGTACTTCCTAAAGTTTCTACAGCTAGAAGTTTTTTAACTATTGCATTTTTCTTTACCATCCTGCCCATTCCAATTGCAAGAACAATTGTTACTATAGCAGGCAATCCTTCAGGTATAGCTGCAACAGCAAGTGAAACAGATACAAGCAGCATATCAATAACTTCACGTTTTTGAATTAAGCCTAGGGCAAATACAATTGCACAAATAATAATTGTTAAAATTCCAAGTTTCTTGCCAAGCTTATCCAACTTATTTTGAAGAGGGGTTAAGTCATCTTCAATCTCTTCAATCATAGTCGCAATTTTCCCAATTTCAGTATCATGACTTGTACCTACTACAACACCCTTACCTCTTCCGTAAGTTACAATTGTAGACATATAAGCCATATTTACCCTATCACCAAGTGTAGCATTGTTATCTAAAATAGCTTCAGAATTTTTTTCAACTGCAACGCTCTCTCCGGTTAGACTTGATTCATCCACTTTTAAATTACTAGAAGTAAATAATCTCAAGTCCGCTGGTATAATATCCCCAGCTTCTAAGATAACAATATCCCCTGGGACTAATTCTCTTGCTGGGACTACTGTTTTTTTGCCATCTCTTATGACTTTAGCCTCAGGTGCGCTCATTTGCTTTAAACTTTCTAAAGATTTTTCCGCTTGACCTTCTTGGTAAATAGAAAGAAAAGCATTTAATATTACAATTGCCAAAATAACAATTGCGTCAACCCTTTCTCCAGCAGCAATTGAAATTATAGCTGCAGCAATAAGTATAATGATCATAAAATCTTTAAACTGATCAATAAATTTTTGGAGAAAAGTTTTTCTTTTTTTGTCTTGAAATTCATTTAAGCCATATTTTTCTAATCTTTCCTTGGCTTCTACAGTACTTAAGCCATCAGACGCCATAGAATCAAGCTCTTTTAGAACATCAATAGACCTTTGATTGTGATACATATTACCCTCCTTATCTACATATTGATACCATTTATAGATATATTTAAATCAATAAAAGCCACAAAAAATAAATTTTGCGGCTTTTTGTTTATAAAGTATCCGTATAAATCATTTTTACTCCCTCATTTAGGAGTTTATTTGCATCTTCTAGATAGTTTACTGTATGAACAAACACCTTTATATTGTTGTCGATCAATTTCTTTCCAATACCCGTTTTATATTTTTCTTCATTCATTGTTATAGCAAAAATCTTTTTACTTTTTGCAAAATCAATCACAGTTTGATCTGATACATCTCTTCTGTATAAAGTATATATGATATTTTTAAAACCTTTATTGTATACATAATCATATTCATTAGCTTTATAAATTTGAATAATAATCCTATCTAAATCTTTAAAACCAGAGTTAATTATCTCTTGAATAAGTTCTTTATTATCTCCCTTGCAATCTGTAATTATATAGGCATCCTTATGAATGTTTAGCCAATTAGTTACATCTTTCACATCCATTTGCTTATAACCGTGAACTTCTTTAAAATTCATAAAATCACTATATAAAAAAGGATGATAGTTATTTTTTTCTCCCTTAATAGGGTCAATATCAAAAAATTTCTTTAAAAACCCATCCCAAGAGTGAATACAAACATACTTTCCATCTTTAGTTTTTTCAAAATCAATTTCAAAAAATCTTTTCCCATTCTTATAGTTATGATCCAGTGCATCCTGCATATTTGAATATCCAAGTCCAGCAATCTCTCCTCCTGCATGCATAATTGACTTATCTGAAGGCAAACTCATTTTCTGTTTTTTTCTGTAATTTAATAAAAGCTCTTCCATTATATCCAAATCACACAAACCATTTGAAAAATCAATTTGACTAATAGCATTTTGAGACTTCGTCAAGTATTCTTTTGGATCAATGGCCTTATTCTCAGCAAGATCAAAGGCCTGATATTTAATGTTTATTTTATTTACAACAAACAGTATATTATCACTCAAAAATGAACCCTTTGAGAGTTTATTCTGAAAATAGAGGTCTCTTTTTTCTAGATTTGGATTAAATAAAACCTGACCCATCATAGGATATGTGTTTTTATTTAATCCAATAAGGTGTAATATACTTGGCATTACATCAATCTCAGATGATCTATGATTAAAGACTTTTGATTTAACGCTCGAATTAGTCCTTACAATAAATGGTACATTTAAGCTTTTAATTGTATTATTTATTTCTCCTTTAGAGTCCGTGGAATTAAATACAGGCCTACCATTACCTCCATAAATTAATAATGTAACATTTTTATTTTTCTCTTCAATTAAATTAAGAAGTTCTCCAATTTTTTTGTCCATATAATTTAAATACAAGATATCTGATGCAAAATCATTCTTTTCTTGTAATTTAAAATCATCATTAGCTTCATAATAAGAAGATGAATCTGTCAAAGCATATATAAAGTTTTTATTCTCTTCAACAGAACTCATTATCCTATCAAATAGCTTTTCATTGTATGAGCCAAAATAGTATATATCTTTAAATCCTTGAGACTTTGCAATTTCTATTTTTTTAGGAGAATACAATTTATTTGCGAACAAATACTTTGTATTATAGCCTTCCTCAGCTAAAATCTTTGGAAGTTCTCTTGTTTTTTTGCTTAAATTTCTTTCAAGACTATCTGTATTTGGATGTGGATATAGTGAATTTAAAACAGAAAATTCACTCTCGTTACTTGCAGGTAATGAAGTCTCGTAGAAATTATCGAAGTAAAAAGTACCCTTTTCTTCTTTTAATAATTTATTTATATTAGGTAAAATTTCAACATCATTGTATTTCTTATTAATATAAGCGTTAGTAAGCCTATCAACCTGTAATAGTATTATAGAATTATCCTTTGAAATACCCTTATATTCACTTTCTACATCTAGTTTCGTTAAATATTTGTCATAACCTGTGTAATCAATCTCTTCAGCATAAATAGTACTAAAGCCCAAGATTAATACGAATAACAATATAAATTCTCTAAGCCTATTTATTTTCATTATTTTCCTCTGCATTATCATTATCAAAATAGTATCCAATTCCCCATTTTGTTTTAATATACTGAGGATTTTTGCTATCTTCTTCAATTTTTTCTCTCAGTCTTCTAATATGAACATCAATGCTTCGCAAATCACCAAAGTATTGATATCCCCACACTTCTGTCATTAGATCTTCTCTAGAATAGACAGTACCAGCTTTTGAAGAAAGGACATACAATAAGTCAAACTCTTTTCCTGTTAAACTTACAACCTCGTCTCCTCTTACAAGCGTCCTACCAACTGTTCTTAGACGATAATTGCCAAATGTAATATCTTTATCATTATTTATATCAGCACTCTTAACTCTTCTTAAGATGGCTTTAATCCTCACTTTTAATTCCAAAATATTAAATGGCTTTACTAAATAATCATCAGCACCATATTCAAAAGCTAAGATTTTGTTTATCTCATCTTTATTTTTAGTTGTTACTAAAATTGGTATATCCGTTATTGACCTTAATTTTTGAACTAAAACTAAATCAGATGAACCTTCGCTTTCTGGCTCCAAAAGAATCATGTCAAAAGTATTAATTGAAAGCCTATGCTTGGCCTCTTTAAAGGAAGCAGATAAATCTACAGTATAATTATCCTGTGTCAATGAATATTGAAGATTTGTGCTAGAAATAACATCATTATCAACTATTAAAATCCTCAAATCTATACCCCCTTCTTTATAAGAATTCTTTCATCACCAACTCTTTTTGTAACTTTCTTTGAATCAAAATATTCCAATAAAGCTACAGCTGTCTTCCTGTTTGTATCAAGTGCATCACGAAGCATTTTTACATCAATCTTTTCATTGCTATTGAATAATTTTACTAAATCATCCTGAGCTTTTAAAAGATCAGAGTATAACAATACTTCTCCATCTAATTCCACTAATATTTTATCGAAAATAATAGCGGCAATTAAATCCATACCAACTCCCAGCTCATCTTTTTTATAAGTCCTATATTCTTTAGACATTAGTTCTTTTATAGACTCAATTTGCTTATTTTGAGCCTCAGTATATTCACGAACAAACTTAGTTAATTTTATAACATTGCCCACTCTTTCAATCTCAGAGTCATTAATAATTAATTGAATTAGAGTATCTTGATTTTTTGTATCAATTCCCTTAAAAAATCTTGTCCTAATTTCCTCAATTGAAACACCGACATTTAGAGGATTGCTATCATGGAATTTTTCAAGATACTCTATAATATCACTAGTTTTTTGAACAATATAGTTCTTTGCAACTATTATATTATTTACAAAAACAACTAAACCATTATCTTCCAGTTCTTCTACAAGCTTGAAGGAATCTTCATTGTTAACATTTAGAGATTTCGTAAACATATCAAATTCTATTTCGTTTCCATGCTCTTTGATAATAGCAAGAGCAGTTTTAGATAAATCTTCACCTGCTTTATCTTCAAGTAACCTAATGCCTTCTTCTCTAAATCTACGTTTTCTCTTAGGCTTTACTTCAAGAATTTCTCCGCCACCTATAGTAATTACAGGGCTAAAAAATCTTATTATAAATTTATCTTCTCTTCTTGCAACAATTTCTTCTTCAAGTTGCAATTGGCAAAAGCATTCTTCTCCAGGCTTTAGTTCATCCCTATCTAAGAGATTTACTCTAGCAAAAGTTTCCTTGCTTGCTACATGAAATCTAACTCTGGATTTATTTTTTACAGTAAATAAAGAATCTTTTAAGACCTTCAGCTTAACATCAATCAACCTGCTCACAAGCAAATGATCTTTAATAGATATTACTGATCCTCTACTAATATCATCTTTTTTGACATTATTTAAATTTATAGCAACTCTTTGAGAGCTATAACTCTTATCAGTATCCTCACCGTGAACTTGAATTGAGCGAATCTTGCTCTCAATATTTTCCGGATAAATAAACACATCTTGGTTTACTTCAAAAGTTCCTTCAATTTGAGTTCCCGTAATAACTGTACCAATACCTTTTAAGACAAATACCCTATCTATTGGGATAATTCCTGGAGATTCAGATGTAATATCTTCGATAAGCTCAGATTTTTTAGATATCATTTCTTTAAGCTCATCAATGCCTTCATTAGTTTTCGAACTAACCACAACTACTGGTGAATCTTTTAGAAAGGACTCTGAAAGTTGGTCTTTAACATCATCAACAACTAATTCTAGCCAGTCTTTATCTACCATATCAGACTTGGTTATTACAACGATTCCCTCTTTTACTCCCAATAAATCTAAAATATTGATATGCTCAATCGTTTGAGGCATAATTCCTTCATCTGCGGCTATTACGAGTAAAACCATATCCATGCCATGTACACCAGATAGCATATTGGTTACAAACTTTTCATGACCGGGAACATCGATAATGCCGACTCTTATTCCAGTATTTGGATCATCATAATAGGTAAAACCTAAATCAATGGTAATACCTCTCCTGGTCTCTTCTTCCAGCCTGTCTGTATTCCTACCTGTTAAAGCCCTAATTAAGCTCGTCTTACCATGATCGATATGGCCGGCAGTTCCTATTATAAAATGTTTCATAATCTATCCCTCATATCCTCGAAAGCCTTGCAAATAATTTCAATATCATTATCCAACAACGTTCTAGGATCTATAATATATTTGCCATCATTAACTCGTCCAACAATTCCAATTTTATAGTTTCTCATGAATTCATCAATTTTATGTTCAGATATATTTGATGCTGAAATTTGAACTACAAATGTTGGCAATTTTTCAGTTGGAAGACTTCCGCCACCAACTTCACTGTAATCCTCACAAATATTTGCTTGTAATCCTTCGAATTTTAAAGCATCAATCTTATTCTTAATATCTGTAGATCTTTTCTTTAATTCATCAATTGGTAAAGTAAGCATATTTAATGTTGGAATATTTTTATGAGCCTTATCCCTATCAATATATTCTTTCAATACCTCTTCTAAAAGTTTTAAAGTCATCTTATCAACTCTTAGAGCTCTGGTCATAGGATTCTTTTTTAAAGCGTCAATATATTTTTTCTTTCCAACAATTATACCAGCCTGTGGACCACCAAGTAATTTGTCACCACTAAACGTAATGATATCAATTCCAGCATTTATAGAATCCATTACAGTCGGCTCATGCATCAATCCATACTTTTCTAAATCTACAAATACCCCACTACCTAAATCTTCTATTAATGGCAGATTATATTTATCAGCTAATTCTTTTAGCTCAGTTGAAGATACACCCTCAGTAAATCCAACTACCTTGTAGTTAGAAGTATGAACTTTTAGGATAACTTTTGTATCTTCGTTTATTGCTCTTTCGTAATCATATAAATGAGTTTTGTTAGTTGTTCCAATTTCTTTAAGTTTACATCCACTAAATTCCATTACATCAGGAATTCTAAATGATCCACCAATCTCAATTAGCTCACCACGACTAATTATGGCTTCTCCGCCTTTAGCGAATTCAGACAAGACTAAAAATACAGCCGCAGCATTATTATTAACGACCAAAGCAGCTTCTGTACCAGTAATATTTGTAATAAGCTCTTCGATATTGGTATACCTTAATCCTCGTTTACCAGTATGAATATCGTACTCAAGATTAGAATAGTGAGTTAATATATCAACTAAAGATTTCGCCATCCTCTCACTTATAACAGACCTACCTAAATTGGTATGAATTACTGTTCCAGTTGCATTAACAAGCCTTCTAAGCCTTGGAGCTAAATAGTTATTGCAATCATTTACAATATTTACTTCTAAATTTCTAATCTCGGCTTTAATTTCATCCTCACTTTTATTATCCTTGATCATATTTCTTATTCCATTGAGTCTATCATTTATTATCGATTTGATAAACTCAACTGAATATTGATCAGATAGTTTTTTTACTTGATTATTCTCAAGAATCTCATCCATTTTTGGAATCAACCTATACATTAAACTCTCCTTTTATTTTAAATAAATCCTCTTATCAGATTTTGGTATGACTTCACCAATTACTGAACCCTTGTATGGTGAATCATTTAAAACCTTCAAAATCTCTTTAACATTTTTTTCTTCCGTTGCAATTAAGAGGCCACCACTTGTCTCAGGATCAAAAACTAAATCGTCAGTTGTATCTGTGTATAAAGATTCATAGCGATTTGAAAAATATTTCTTATTATCGTAAGCTCCCTTAGGAACAAGTCCCATGCTTGCAAAGGTTCTGGCAGAAGTCATAACATTTAAATCATCAGCATAAAGGTTGCAGGATAAATCTGCTCCCTCCATCATTTCTATTAAGTGACCACCAATACCAAAACCTGTTATATCAGTAAGAGCATTTGCTCCTCCGCCTCTTCTTATAGCATTTAATCCAAATTCATTTAAGGTGCTCATGGACTTTACGGCCTCTTCAATATCAGACTCGTTAGCAATTCCACCCTTTATAGCAGTATTAATAATACCAGCACCAATTGGTTTAGTCATAATTAATAAATCACCAACTTTTGCACCGCTATTAGTAATTAATTCTTCTTTTTTGCAAAATCCATTAACACTAAGTCCATATTTAGGTTCATCATCTTGAACTGTATGGCCACCAACAACCAAGCAATTAGCTTCCATAATCTTGTCATAACCGCCACGTAAAATTTCAGCCAAAATTTCAGGGTCTAAGCAAGATGGGAAGCAAACTATATTCATAGCCATCTTAGGATATCCGCCCATTGCATAGACGTCACTTAAAGAGTTTGCGGCAGCAATTTGTCCAAACAAATATGGGTCATCAACTATCGGTGTAAAAAAATCAAGTGTTGTGATTAAATATTCTCCATTTTGTAAATCGTATACAGCAGCATCATCAGATGTTTCAATACCTACAACAAGTCTATTGTCATTAATCCTATTTTTATTTATACCGCTCAAAACCTGAGCGAGAATGTCTGGTCCGACTTTAGCGGCTCATCCGCTAGTCTTAGCATATGAAGTTAATTTAACATCAAATTTACTCATAAATATTTCCTCCTATTGAAATCATTCCTTTAAAAGAATCAAGTTTTTTCTTTCCTATTCCCGGAACATTTAATAGATCATTAAAATCCTCAAATTCATTCTCTTCCCTATATTTAATAATTGAATCAGCAGTTTTTTCGCCAACTGACGGAAGTTTCATAAGCTCTTCTTTGGACCCAGTATTTAAGTCAACAATAACTTCACTATCCGATGAGCTTGACGAAAGGCTTTTTATATTTACCTTGTCATCCTTATTTGGAATGTAAACTTTACTTCCATCTCTTAATTTTTCAGCTAAATTCACTGCCTCTTGATTGGCATCAACAGTAAATCCTCCTGCTTCATTGACAAGATCTATTACTCTTGAACCAGACTCCATTTCATAAACACCACTCCTTAAAACTTCTCCAGTAATATGGACAAAAATTTTAGAGTTTTCATTATCGGATACAGAATCTACAGATTTGTTATCATTTAAATTAAGTTTTAAATCATATTCGCTTAGGTCTTCTTGATTAGAACAAGAACTAAAAAGAAAACATAATAATAAAATAAATAACCTCTTCATCCGCTATCCTCCTAGTTTTATAATAGCATAATTATGAATAAATTGCAATAAATTTTCGATTTATATTCGACTATATAATTCATAAAAATGATATCTTTATCGTTTCAAAATTATTTTTTAATATTTAAATTAATAAATAATTTTTTTATTTTAAAAGATTTTATTGTTAATTTACGCAAAATATTTATTGACTTACAATAAATATAGGTGTATAATTATTTAAAACAAGGAGGTTATTATGGAAATAAGAAAACTGTCTAAACTTTTAAAAATTATATTAACAGGCTTGTTCATATTAAGCATTATCCTCTATGCTTTTGTCATACCATTGATTGGTAAAACAATTGCAGAGGCAAACCTTGAATTTTCTAGCTGGTACCTACCCTGGCTTATATTTCTAAGTCTTACCGGTGTACCTGTGTTTATGGCATTATTTTATTCAGCAAAAATATCAAAAAATATTTCTAATGACTTAGCTTTTACTGAAGAGAATTCGAAATATTTAAAGCATATTTCAAAGCTAGCCCTAATAGATTCAATATTCTTTTTTCTAGGAAATATTGCCATGCTTTTGTTCAATATGAATCATCCATCTGTCCTTATACTATCTTTTTGGGTGTCTTTTCTTGGCCTAAGCCTATATGTAATATTTTTACTTCTATCATATTTTGTAGGTAAAGCTGCTATACTAAAAGATGAAAACGATCTGACTATTTAAGGAGGACTTATGGAAGGAGAAATCATTTTCAATATCGATGTTATGTTGGCAAAAAGAAAAATGTCTGTAACTGAATTATCAAATAAAATTGGAATTACAATGTCAAATGTTTCAATACTAAAAAATGGAAAGGCTAAGGCAGTAAAGGTCTCAACTCTTGCTAAATTATGCGAGGCTCTAGACTGTCAACCAGGTGATTTATTGGTATATAAAAAAAATAACGAATAAATTTAATGGCTAGAATAACTCTAGCCATTTTATTTTTCTTTTAAATATCCAGTACATACAATATATAAAAGCCATATTTTAAAAAATGCTTTGTGAAGTTATATTTTAAATCTGCAAACAAAAAAAGAAGTGCTTAGAACACTTCCTTATCTTTCTGGTGGAGATGATGGGAGTCGAACCCATGTCCGAAAACCCCTTCTAAAGAACTTCTCCGAGTGCAGAGAATTTTAAAAGTTCTTTTCTCAATATAAATCCACAAAATATTTAAGAATATAGCTTTTATAATAAATTAATATGCCAAAAGCAATGCATATTAATTCAACTCGTCATAATTAAGATCTCAAAACTCGTACGAGAGATAGAGAGTGAGATTCGCCGCAATTAAACTAAGCAGCTAGTGCAAAACTTCTATTGTTGTCTGCATTTAAATTTAGGTGCTCTTTTTTAACGTAGTTTCGCGAACTACGACTCGCTTTTCCTTAGAACAAGATCCCCGTCGAAGCCAAGTCATCCCCAAATAAAACAGAAATTATTCTTCTGTTTTAATGCTGTTACTCATTTGAGCTAGTTGACGTCTGTTGTCATTTAAAGTTTCTATAACTTTTTTTAACTCTTCTTGAGTTTCTAATAACAACTTATCTGAGTAATTTATACTACCAAGAGTCATTTGTTTTGACTTATCTTTTGTTTCGGTCATTAATTTTTGTGCTTGGCTCTTTGCTTCAACCATAACACTATCTTCACTTAAGAGTTTGCTCAATTCGACCTTAGCATCATTGATAACCTTTTCGCCATCAAGTCTTGCTTCATTTAAAATTCTTTCTCTTTCTTCTTTGATCCATGTTGCTTGCTTTATTTCATCAGGCAATTTTAACCTAAGTTCACTAATTAGTTCTAAAATTTCTTCCTTGTCAACAGCAACTTTATTGCTTAAAAATGCTGTTTTTGCACCTTCAACCACATCTTCAATTTCGTTGATAATTTCAATAACGTCCATTTTATACCTCCTTCGAGAATTTTTCTTTGAGTTTTATATTTACATTGACTGGCACAAAATCTTGAAGATTGCCATCAAAATGTGCAATTTCTTTTACAAGACTTGAGCTTAAATAAGAATACTTACTATTAGATACTAAAAATATAGTCTCTATTTCATCATATAATTTTTTATTAGCTAGAGCCATCTGAAGCTCATACTCATAATCACTTACAGCTCTTAAACCCCTAATTATAACATCAGCTTTAACTTCTTTTGCATAATTAATTAAGAGTCCATCGAATGGTTCAACAATAATATTATCATATTCTTTTATATTTTCTTTAATCATTTCGATTCTTTCTTCTGAGCTAAAAAGCGATTTTTTTGATACGTTATTCAAAACAGCTACTCTTAGCTCATCAAAAAGCTTTGCACCCCTAAAAATAATATCGAGGTGACCATTTGTAATTGGATCAAAGCTACCTGGATAAACTGCTCTCATTATTTACCTCTAGAATTATTACCTTTCGTTTTCCATATTTACGAAACTTAATCAATTGGTAACCTTCAAAAGATTCGTTTAAATCATCTACCGTTTCTATAATAATTTTAGTATTATTATCTATTATATCAGATTTATTTAAAAATTCCAATACATCATTTAATAATTCTTTATCATCGTATGGTGGATCAATATAAATATAATCAAAAGCATGGCCAGTATAAGACTTTATAAATCTTAGTGCATCTAATTTATAAACTTTTTGATTGATTATTTTTAGCTTTTCTAGATTCGCATTTATGGACTCTATAGCCTTAAAATTTTTATCAACAAATACTGCCTCTGATGCACCCCTACTTAAAAATTCAATTCCAATTTGTCCACTGCCAGCAAATATATCTAATACACTTGATTGATTTTTTATAGGTCCAATCAGATTAAAAATATTTTCTTTTAGCATATCATCCGTCGGCCTTGTCGTTAGACCTTTTGGTGCACTTAGTTTTGCTCCTCTATGTTTTCCACTTATTACCCTCACTAGCTAATCTCCTGGGCATAATCGCCAATAAATTCTTTGTTATTTACTAATATTTGTTTCCATTCAGTATCATCTTTTGACATTGCATATTTTTCATAATCTCTCTTCGCAATTAATATAAGATCCATGTCTCTTTCAAAGTCCAAGAACTTTAATTTTTGTCTGCCGTGTTGCCTTAAACCTAAAAATTCTCCTGGTCCTCTTAGTCGTAAATCTTCTTTTGCAATTTCAAAACCATCATCAGTCCTCTCCATAGTTTTAATTCTTGCATAGGACTCCTCAGATTTAGAAGTGTTGATTAATAAACAATATGACTTATGCTCGCCTCTGCCAACTCTTCCCCTCAATTGATGGAGTTGTGACAAGCCAAATCTTTCAGCATTCATAATTACCATACAAGTTGCGTTTGGCACATCAATTCCTACCTCGATTACAGTTGTGGATACCAAAATATTTATCTTTCCCTGATAAAATTCAGACATAATTTCATCTTTATCGTCAGTTTTTGTCCTGCCTGTAACAAGGTCTACTCTATAATTTGAAAAAATGTCTTTAAGATCAGCGTGTAAATCTTCTGCTGATTTTAAATTTGTTTTCTCGCTTTCTTCTATAAGAGGACATACAAAATATACCTGTCTGCCTTTTTTTATTTCATTTAATACAAATTCGTATACAGAAGATATTTGACTTTCATTTAAAGCATATGTTTCTATTTTTTGCCTACCCTCAGGCATAGTACGTATTTCGCTGATCTCCATCTCGCCATACAAAATAAGAGCAAGACTTCTAGGAATAGGGGTAGCGCTCATTAATAGTAAATTTATTCCTGCAGTTTTCTCAGCCAATATTCTTCTTTGCATAACTCCAAAACGGTGTTGTTCGTCAATGGCAACAAATCCAATATTTTTAAATTTCACATCATCACTCAGTAGAGAATGTGTCCCAACAATAACATCAATATTTCCCGCTTCAAGTTCTGATAATATTTTTTCTCTTTCTGACTTCTTTATCTTTGATGTTAAAAGAGCTACATTAAAACCAAATCTATCAGTTAAAGCTTTTAACTTTACATAATTTTGCTCAGCGAGAATTGCTGTTGGCGCCATAAAGGCAGCCTGGTAACCAGAGGCTACAGTCTTTACAATTGCATATTGGGCAACAACAGTTTTACCACTTCCGACATCGCCTTGAAGTAATCTTGACATTTTAATGTCTGATTCTAAATCCTCTTTAATTTCTACAAGGCTAGATTTTTGGCCGTCTGTAAGTTTAAATGGTAAAAATCTTAAAAAGTCTCTCTCCTCTTCAGTGTCTTTTAAAGAAACACCAGGATTATTTTTAAATAATTTATTCCCATCTGAAGTTGAGACTAAAATTGAAAAAGCTTCTACATAAGCCATCAATGACATAGCCTTGTTGGCTTCATCCATCGATTCTGGAAAATGAATCATTCTAAGTAGTGTTTTCATTGGCGGAATGTTGTGAGCATCCCTTAATGATTTAGGAGCAAGCTCAAACTCTTGCCACTGATCTAAAGCCTGCGAAATATATGATCTTAAAACTTTGTTGGTTAAATCTTTGGTAAGCGGATAAACTGGTACAATCGATCCGATGTTCTCATCAATTTTTGAAGAAAAAATTGGAGAATTCATCGTAATCTCTGATTTAAAAGTTTTTATCCTTCCAAATAGATAATACCATTCTCCAATTTTAAAATTATTTTTGGCCCAATACTGGTTAAAAAAAGAAATATTAATAACTTGATAACCGTCACTTGCAACAAAATTTACAATAGTCATTTTATTGTTGATACGTTTAATTGGCTCTCTACGTGTTATTTTTACATGAATCAAAGCATCCTCGCCGTCTCTTACTTGATCCAAATTAAGTACAGTTTTTCTATCCTCATAATAATTAGGAGCATAAAAGACAAGGTCATTTAAGTTATTAATATTCAATTTCTCAAGTAACTTAATACGTTTAGGCCCAAGTCCCTTTATGCTCCCAAAGCTCATTATTCAATACTCAACAAATAATAATATACAGGTTGGTCTCCCCTTGCAGATTCAATATCTATATCAGGATAAGCTTCTGAAAGGTTCGCAACATCTTCTTCTAAAGTCGCATCATCAATTTCATCTCCCGCAAATAAAGTTACTATAGATGTATCTTCATCAACAGCTGATTCGATTGCTGCCTTTAAAACGCCATATCTATCGCTATCACTTGCCACAATATCCTTTTCTATTATAGCCATGTAGTCGCCTTTTTTAATTTCCCTTCCATCAATAACTGTATCTCTTACAGCATAAGTTATTGCACCACTTTTAACTTCTTCCAATGATTTGGTCATAGTTTCAGTTATTGTATTCAAATCTAAACTATCATCGTAATTGATGAGAGCTTGTATACCCTGTGGGATTGTCCTTGTAGGAATTACAATTATATTCTTATCAGAAACATCGCAAACATTTTCTGCAGTTAAAATTATATTGGAATTATTTGGCAATATAAAAATATTATCTGCATTGATACTATCAACAGCCTTGATAAAATCCTCAACACTTGGATTCATTGTTTGTCCACCCAATACAACCTTATCTGCACCAAGGTCTAAAAATAAATTTTTAATACCTTCACCTGCAGCAACAGCTATAAAAGCATTCTCCTTGTGTTCTAAGTCTCCAGGATTGATCATTTCTTCTTTAATATGGTCATCATGTCTAGCCCTTACTTCAGCATTTTGAAGCCTCATATTATCAGCTTTAACACCGGTTATATAACCATATTCAAGACCTATTTCAAAAGCCTTGCCTGGATGATTTGTATGAACGTGAATTTTTATAATATCATCATTTTTTACACAAACTAACGAATCACCAAAATCTAAAAGTCTGTGTTTTAATAAATCAAGGTCATCAAAATCCGTATGAATCATAAACTCAGTACAATAACCATACTTAATGCTTTCATCAAACTCTAAATTGATTGTAGGCTCAATAACTGGTGCAGCAATTTCATAATCAATCTCTTTTCCAATAAAACCAAAATAGAATCCTTCCAATATGACCATTAAACCCTTACCACCTGAGTCAACTACGCCAGCTTCTTTTAAAACTGGTAGCAAATTAGGTGTATTATCCAATGATTTTTGTCCTACATCAAGGCAAGCTTTAAAAAATTCAACTGTATCATCAAATTTTCTATGAGATTTTTCAGCGTATTCAGCTATCTCCCTAATTACAGTTAATATTGTTCCTTCTGTAGGCTTCATTACAGCCTTATATGCAACTTCTTTTGCACTTGTTAATGCATGGCTCATTGTACTGACATCTATAGTTTTTTTATCAGCTATACCTTGTGAAAGTCCACGTAAAATTTGAGATAAAATTACGCCTGAGTTTCCTCTTGCTCCCATTAGAGCACCCTTGCTTAATGCTTTTGCAATATCACCACAGTTATCGCTATCTTCAGAGAGAGCATGCTCACTTGCAGATTTTATAGTCAAAAACATATTAATACCAGTATCTCCATCTGGTACTGGAAAAACATTAAGAGCGTTAACCAAATCCTTATTCACATCAAGATTAGCAACAGCATTCTTAATGCCATTTTTAAACATATTTGCATCTATATACTTCATAATACCTCCTATTTGTTCGTTCTTATTCCTTGAACAAATAAGTTTACATCCCTAACTTCTAAACCAGTTTGCTTTTCAACATTAAATCTTACCTTTTCAATAAGATTTTCAGATACAACTGCGATATTTATCCCATATTGTATAATAATATGAATATCTATATTAACAAATGTTTCTTCTGATGTAACTTTAATGCCCTTAGAAAGATTCTTAAAACTCAAAAGTTCAAAAATTCCATCTGTCGCATTTTTAGCAGCCATTCCAACAACTCCGTATGTCTCCATTGCAGAAATACCTGCAATTATAGCAACTGCATTGTCAGAAATAGTAATTTTTCCATAATCGGTAATTATTTTAGCACTCATAATAGACTCCTTTATATGATATTCTTCCCCTCTATTTTATAATATTTTAATATATTATTCAAGTTATTAAAAATATAGCTTGATTTTTAGCTAAATATATTGTAGAATATATATGTTAAATAAGAGGAGGTGTAATTATGGCAAGAGTATGTGATGTATGTGGAAAAGGCAAAGAATTTGGTAACAAAGTTAGCCACTCCAAAAGAAACTCTCGTAGATCTTGGGCTCCTAATCTTAGAAGAATTCGCGTCGTTGAAGACGGAACAGCTAAGAGAATTAAAGTATGCACAAGTTGCTTAGGAAAAGCTGAATTTTAAGAAATTTGAAGAGAGCTATAAGCTCTTTTTTTCTTGCCTAGTTTTATGTTCTAGTGGTTCTATAATAACCATTAAAACCTCGCCATATACTTTTATAAATCCACAATCAATTGTTTCATTGCTCAACGTTAGGCTGCTGTATTTAGATACAGGAGCCTTATTTAAATTCCACTTAAAACCCTTTAGGCTGACTTTACTTTCCATATCTTCACTTGGAACAATACTTACTCTTAGCCCCTTTGGAACTTTTAATAGGTCGCCATCTTTTAAGAACTCAACCCTAGTATTAGGTTCTCTTATTGAAACTTTATAACCTTGTTTCTTAAGATTAACTAATAGATTAATATTAAATAACTCATGAGAAAGTTTTCCACCAAGCACGCCAGAAAAATCAATCCTATCAAAGTTTTTTGCTTCTTCTATAGCAAGTTCTAAGTCAGATTTGTCCTTATCTATTTTAAATTTTTTTAAAGAGGCGCCAGATGATTCAAATTCATTTAATATAGTTTGATTGATTGAATCAAAATCTCCAAGCATTAAATCTGGCATTAGCTTTGCTTTATAAAAAGCTTCCGCTCCTCTATCAACTGCTATCTTAAAATTATATTTATCATAAATTTTTAAAAGATAATTATAATCCTTAAGCATTGCTCCAACAATTAAAGCTTGCATAATTGATCTTTAAAAGCTTTAAGGTTGCTTTTAAAATCACCTTTTAATAATCCAGAGCCACTTACAACCATATCAGCTCCAGCCTTTGTTACATCAAGTACATTAGATGCAACTATTCCTCCATCCACTTCAATTAAAGCATTTGATCCAACTGAATCCAGCATTTGTCTAAGCTCTTTTATCTTTTGAATAGCAGATGGGATAAATTTTTGTCCACCAAAACCTGGATTTACACTCATTACTAAAACCATATCAACAACATCTAATACATATCTAATTGTTTCTGGAGAAGTGCCTGGATTTAAAGCAAGACCAGCTTTCATGCCTAATTCTTTTATTTTATTTAAATCTCTTTCTAAATGTGTTGATGCTTCAGCATGTATTGTTAAATATTCCGTTCCTGTATCTTTAAAAACATCAAAATACCTGTTTGGTTCCATTATCATTAGGTGAGTATCAAGAGCAATATCGTATTTGTCCTTAATTTGTTTAAGAATCATCGGTCCATAGCTAATATTTGGCACGTACATACCATCCATAATATCCATATGCAAGATATCTATGCCTGAATCCATCATCATCTCGATATCATCAGCTAAATTTAGAAAATCACAACTCAGCACACTTGGCGCAATTCTTACCATCTGTTTACCTCCATGTTTTTAACCTCTTCTGCTAATCTTAAATAATTCTCATACCTTCCTCTATCAATAAAGCCATCATTGAGTGCTTTTTTTACTGCACATCCAGGTTCATTAATATGTTTGCAGGTATTGAACTTACATGATCCCTTATATTTTAAAAACTCGGGAAAATAATTCTGCAAATGCTCTCCTTCATTTAAAAGTGGTATATCTAAAGAAGCAAAGCCAGGCGTATCTATTAATTTAAATTCACCAAAATCAAAAATTTCTACATGCCTTGTGGTGTGTCTGCCCCGCCCTAATTTTTTGCTCGTCTCCGCTGTTTTTTGAATGGTGTCCTTGGCCAACTGATTTAAAAAAGTACTTTTGCCTACCCCGCTATTACCTACTGCCATAACCAGCTTTCCTTTAAATCTCTCTTCAATATCACTATAAGACTCATGGTCAATACCAGAAATATATATATCAATTCCGCTCTTTTTATACATATCTTTTATTTCCTCTGTCTTACTTAAATCCAAATCAGATTTTGTTAATAAAACAATAGGCTCACAATTATGAATAAAAGAGTAAACTAATAACTTATCCGTCAAATATTGATCAAATTGAGGATCTTCTATTGATGAAACTATCAAAAATATATCTATGTTTGCAGCCTGGGGTCTTATGAAAGAATTTTTTCTTTCATAAACTTTAGTTATTATGAAGTCATCATCCTGCTTTTCAAATTCAACAATATCTCCAACCAACAACTTCTGTACTGATTTTATTTTTCCAGGGCTATGGAGGATGTATTCTTCCCCATTGTAATCAGCTAAGAACACACCTCCCGCCACTCTTTTAATTTGTGTTTGCATTTACAGTAAATGTCTGTTTAATAACATCATCAAAGTATAGTTCAACTGTTGACCCAACTTTTAAATCACTAAAATCAAGGAATACAAAACCCTTGTCGCTTGGATACACATCCTCATGAATAACAGTTCTCTGGCCATCTACAATATTTACAACTTTAACAGCTGTCTCTTCCTTATCTTCAGGCACATTAAAGGAAAGATTGAAATTAGCTGCATCTTTATTTGTTTCTGTATTTTCCGTCTCAGTTTGTTCATCTTCATCTTCGGTTTCTTCTTCGCCTTTTGATACCACTAAAGTAATTATTGTTCCAGGAGAAAACTCAACACCTTCATCATGAGATTGTGAGATAACAACATCTTTTTTTACATCCTTAGAAGCTTCATAGGTTATATTACCAACTTGAAATTCATTTGCTATAATTAAAGATTTCGCATCTTCTACATTTAATCCCACTAGTTTTGGAACCTTCCTTACACCAAAACTACCTGTTTCTGGAACTGTAAAAACAATAATAGTTTTATCCATAATTTCCGTCCCAGCTTTAGGTGATTGTTTTATAATTACATTCTTTTGACCTTTTGAATCCTTGTCGTATTCAATTTTATATCCTACACCAAGATTTTTTATCTCATCTTCGATTTCATCAAGGCTCTTGCCAACATAATCTTTCATAAATTTGCCAGTAGATTTTGATTCCTCCGAATTATCTTTTTCTGGAGAATTTATTGTAACATAAATTGTAGAACCTTCTTTAATATTAATTCCAGGTTGAGGACGTTGATTTAATATTCCAAAAGCGCGGCTTGTTTCATTAGTTACTCTTTCAATTTCTAAGTTCACTTTAATTTCTGATACTTTTTCCCTGGCCTCTTCGTCTGATAAACCAATTAAATTTGGTGCTGGATGTTCACCAATTCTATTTTTTATATTTGTTTCTCTGATTTTGTTAAAGCCAATATACAAACCTGTAGTTAATAAAAATGCTAACAATATACCAGCAAAAATAGGTAATAAATGAAGCTTCTTAAATATGCTTACGCCTTCATCGTCATAATCATCATATTCATCATCGTCATCTTGATCATAATCATAATCGTAATCTTCATCATCGTCATAGTCGCTGCCATCATAAGCATCTGAAATAGTTTTTTTCTTTTTGCTCTTCATCAATTGTTCAATTTCATCTTTTGGTATTACCCTTGTCATATCAAGCTGCTCATCAATTTCTTCATTTGATAAAAAACTGCGCTTAGAATCGAGTATCCTATTTAAATCTGTGATTATTTCATCGACATTTTGGTATCTTTCAGCCTGACGTTTTTTTACGCATTTTAAAATAATAGCCTCTAAACCATCTGAAATATTAGGATTAAACTTAGATGGCGGAGTTATTTCTTCTTCTAAATGCTTCATGGCAATGGTAATTGGATTTTCCCCATCATATGGTCTCTTTCCAGTAACCATCTCGTATAAAAGAATACCGAAAGAATAAATATCTGTTCTTTGATCAGTATATGCACCGCGGGCTTGTTCTGGTGAAAAATAATGAACAGATCCCATAGCATCCATAGTTGTTGTCATAGTTTGATTTGATGTTGCCCTTGCAATGCCAAAATCAGTTACCTTTACTATTCCATTTTTTGTAATCATAATATTGTGAGGTTTGATATCCCTATGAATAACACCATGTGAGTGAGCTTCTTTTAAAGCTGCTAAAATTTGTCCAGCAATTATAAGAGCTTGATCTTGTTCTATAGGACTTTTTTTAGCGATTAAATCTTTTAATGTCTCCCCATCAATGTATTCCATTATTATAAAATAATGATCTACACCGTCGATTTCTACCTTATGAAAATCATAAATACTAACAATATTTGGATGATTTAATTTTGCTGCAGCTTGGCATTCGTTCATAAACTTCTTAACGAATTCCTCATCGCTTGCATACTCATCTTTTAGTTCCTTGATAGCAACAAGTCTATCAAGTGTATGACACTTGGCTTTATAAACAGTTGCCATACCGCCAACGCCTACAACTTCAAGTATCTCGTATCTATCTAATAACATTGAACCTATTTCCATACTATTCTCCTATCTTAGTCAAAATACAAGTTATATTATCCTTGCCTCCTCTTTCGAGGCACTTGTCAACAATAATATTAACAGTTTCTGAATCATTATCATTCTTAAGCTCTTCTTCTAATTCATCATCAGACAGATATTTTGTGACGCCATCTGTGCATAAAAAAACTTTAAAAGGTACACTTGATTCTATTTTACCAAGGTCTGGTGTTTCTATTGAAGATACACCAACCGCTCTTGTAATATAATTTGAATACGATTCTTCATTGACATCAACACCATTTTTAATTAATTCAGCAGTTAGTGTGTGATCACTTGTAACTTGTTTAAGCTCATCATCATATATATAAATTCTCGAGTCACCAACATGAGCATAATATAAGATATTCTTTTCAATAACTGCTATAGAAAGGGTTGTACCCATTCCCGATAAATCTTCAGATGATTTAGATTTTAAATATATATTTATATTAATATCTTCTACCAACTTCTTCAGTGATTTTAAAATATCTTCGTCCTTGTTAGGTCTCCATTTTTCCACAGCTTTTACAGCCATGCTACTGGCAACTTCACCAGATTTGTGACCACCCATTCCGTCGCATATTGCTAAAATTAATAAATCATCAAATTCCTTTATAAACAATGAATCCTCATTGTTTTTTCTAATATTACCCTTATCTGTTCTTGAGAAATACTGCATATTAATCCTCGCATATAAACTTTCTTCTTAATTGACCGCATGCACCATCAATATCTTGGCCCATGCTATGCCTAAACGTGGCATTTACATTTAAATCATTTAACTTTTGAGTAAATAATTTCGCTGCACCATCTTCGCCCTTATTATTGTATTCTTTTATTGGATTTAATTCCAGTATGTTTATGTGAGCGTGCGTTTTATTTACAAATTCTTTTAATTTTTTAGCGTCTTTATTGCTATCATTCTCACCGCCAATTACCATGTATTCAAAGCTAGGCCTCCTGCCTGTTTCTTTATAAAAATAGGAAACCGCATCCATTAATTCATTTAGTGGATATTTTTTATTTATAGGCATTAACTTTGACCTTTCTTCATCCGTTGTCCTGTGCAAAGAAAGAGCAAGTGTTACTGGCAAGCCTTCATGGGCTAAATCAATTATTTTATCTGTGAGCCCACATGTTGAAACAGTAATCTTCCTTAAAGATTTATTGGCACCCTTTTCATCAGAAATAGTTTTTAAAAATCTAATAAGATTATCGTAATTATCAAGAGGTTCACCCTGACCCATAATAACAATATTATTTATATACTTGCCCTCAAGCTTTTCAATTTCATAAATTTGCCTAATCATTTCGCCAGAACTTAAGTTTCTTGCCTTGCCACCTTTTGTAGATGCACAAAAAACACAACCCATCCTGCACCCAACCTGTGATGAAATACATATGGAATTTCTATCCTTATATTCCATATATACTGACTCAACAAAATTACCATCGCCAAGTTTAAATAAGTATTTTTTAGTCTTACTATCCTTGCTCGTTAAACTTGTTACTGTGCTAATTTCTGTGAAGTTATACTCATCTTTAAGTTTAGCCCTAAGATCCATTGGCAGTGAACTTATTTGATCAAAGCTTTCAACTCTATTCTTATGAATAGCCGAAAAAATTTGACTAGACCTAAATTTCGGCAAATTGAATTGATCTAATTCTGACTTTAATTCTTCATGTGTAAAATTATCTATATCTTTTTTAATAAGCAAGCGTAAAATCCCTCACTATCTTTACTAGGAAAAACTGTTGTATCTTTGATGATACTTAAATTATTTTCTCCTGCTACCCTATCTACTATATCTCTATTTTCTCTTTTTAATATTGAACACGTCGAGTAAATTATATATTTATCTTTTTTAGTTTGATTTACAGCATTCTTGAGTATTTCAATTTGCTTGACATTTAACTCTTCAATCATTTTATAATTTATCTTGTATTTTAACTCTGGCTTCCTAGAAATAACACCTGAGCCGCTGCACAAAACATCACATAAAACTAAATCGTATTCATTACCATCAAAATTTCTGGCATCATGAACACCACAAGTCACATTTGTTAGTCCCCAGCGTCTAATATTATTTTCCAACAAAGTAACCCTATTCTTATATATATCACTTGCTTTTATCTTGGCATTTGGAAACTTATCAGCTAGCAAAAGGGTTTTACCGCCCGGCGCTGCGCACATATCAAATATTGTCTCAAAATTATTATCAGGTGCAAGTTCCCTTACTGCTGATGTAGAATAGTCCATAATTGTGTAATCGCCATTTCTAAAAAAATTTGTAAGCACGCTGTGTCTATAGTTTTGTATTATTAAAAAATCCTCTTTTTCTTTGAATTTTATCTCATTAGATTCAAGCCTAGATTTGATTTTAGCCATATTTTTTCTTACATAAATATGCACTTTTGGCGGAATAAAAGTTGCCTTTAAAATTTCAAGCGTGTTTGCCTTATTTTCCTTAATCATTGACAAGAGCTCGCTATTAATAGAGTACTCATACTCCCAACCCCTGTCATAAACTTTATTTAAAAGGTCATCTCCCATTCGCTGAGCTGATCTTAAAATCCCATTAACAAAGCCAGCAGCTCCTTTATTTAACATTTTTTTAGCTAATTCAACAACTTCATATATAGCTGCATAATCTTTCGTATTGGAATAAAATAACTGATAAAGGCCCATATAAATTAAAATAATAGCTTTCTCATCTATTTTTTTTATATCTTTATTTGATAAAATTTTTAGCATTTCTTCCAGGGTAAATTTTCTTTCAATAACTCCATAAACCAAATCTGTTACAAAAGGTCTTGAATCAAGCTGGTTGTTTTTTAATAATAAATTAGAATAGCCATCATCATAAATGACTCTATATATGATATCAAAAGCAACTTCTCTATCGTTTATTTTCAAATCTTCCTTCAATATTATTTCCTCTTAAAAAATCAGATGTTTTCATTTTCTTTTTACCTGGAGCTTGTATTTCATCAATTATAACTGATCCATCACTTGTTCCTATATGCAAATTGCCATCAGAAACTTTAATAAATCCTGGATCTAATTTAAGTTCAGAAAGCCTAGCTGAAAATAATTTATATCTATCATCTCCATTATAAGCATAAGCACCAATGTGTGAGCTCAAGGCATTGATTTTATTTTTTATATCCTTACTTTTAAAATTAAAATCGACCAGTGCATCCTCTTTAGAAATTTTACCTACATAAGTTTCACCGGGTCCTTGTGGTTGCGCCTTTAATTCTCCACTCTCTATCCCAGATAAAACATTTACAATAGTCTCTTTTGATAAATTACACAGTCTTTGATTTAAAGAGTCAAAAGTTTCATTTTCACCAATACTTAGTTCAAAAACTTTATAAATATCACCCGCATCAAGAGCTTTAACCATTTTCATATATGTTATTCCAGTCTTATCTTTACCATCCTTTATAACACTTTCTATTGGACTAGCTCCCCTGTATTTGGGCAAAAGCGATGCATGAATATTAATAGGAGCAAGCTTTGGAAGGCCCAAAATATATTGAGGCAAAATTGCTCCATAAGCTACGACTACAAAAAAATCTGCGTTCAAGTCTTTAATCCAGGACTCATCATTTTGACTTAAAAAATCTTTTTCAAAAACCTCGATATTGTTTTCTTCAGCATATTTTTTTACTGGAGTGCTTATAATTTTATTTCCCCTGCCTCTAACTTTATCAGATCGTGTTATTACACCAACGATTTCGTTTTTAGATTCGTGCAAAGTTTCTAAAATCTCCGCCCCAAATTGTGTTGAAGAAAAAAATAAAATTTTACTCATCTATAAATCACTCTCTATTAAATCTTCATCATCAAAAAGTTGATTTTCATAAATTTTATCTGTATAGAGGATACCATTGGTGTGATCAACCTCATGACAAATAATTCTTGCCACAAAGTCTTCAGCTTCGAAATCAAGGTCTTTGCCATATGCATCCATAGCTTTAACTTGGATCTTTTGAGGGCGTTCAACTTTTCCGTGTTTACCAGGAACGCTCAAGCAGCCTTCTAGTCCAACTTCTGCGCCATCGCATTCAACGATTTCAGGATTTATTAAAACCATTGCCTCTTCATCTTCTTCTGGCTTTACAAGTATAATTCTTCTTAATGCACCAACTTGAACAGCTGCAAGGCCTACTCCATTTGATTCATCAAGTGTTTCTCTCATATCTTCTATTAATGTTATAATATTTTCATTTATATCTTTTACTGTCTTTGATTGTTTTCTTAAAATAGGATCTCCATCAATCCTTAATTTTCTAATTGCCATGTAACCTCCTACATCATACTAATTGGGTCAACACTTACATTTATTTCTTTACTATTAAAATTTCTTAAAAATTCTATAATCTTACTTACATATTTATCTGTCGACTTAATAATAAATTGCCAGCGATATTCATTTTTTATTTTCGCAATTGGCGAAGGATTCGGATGCAAAACCTTTGCTGTGATATCATTATCAATAACAAATTTTGTGAGTTTATGATATACATCCATCAGATCATTATGAGCAATCATATTATCCGTTGAATTTTTTTGCACCAATATGATTTTGGTAAAAGGAGGATATAGAAACTCTTTTCTTACCTTCATCTCCGTCTTAAAAAATTCTTCATATTCACCATTTACGCTTAATTTAATTGCAAAATGTTCTGGTTGATAAGTCTGAAGAATAACGCGTCCTTCATCCTCTCCTCGACCAGCTCTTCCACTCACCTGCCTAACAAGTGAATACATCCACTCGCAAGCCCTGTAATCAGGAATTTTTAAAAGCATATCAGCGGCAATTATTCCAACTAAAGTAACATTTTTAAAGTCTAATCCCTTAGCTATCATCTGTGTGCCAATTAATATATCAATGTCTCCAGAATTCATTCTCTGATATATATCATAATGAGAATTTTTTCTGGACATTGTATCCCTATCCATCCTCTCAACTCGAGCTTGAGGAAAGAGTTTTTTAGTTATATATTCAACCTGCTCTGTCCCAATTCCAAAATCTTTTATTTTATCAGAACCACAGTTGGGGCACTTTTCTGGTAAGGCTATTGACTTTCCGCAATAATGGCACACAAGCCTATTCATATTTTTATGATAAGTCATACTTACATCACAGTCTTCACATTTAATAGCTTCTCCACATGTTCTGCAACTTACAAAACCCGAATAACCCCTACGATTTAAAAAAAGCATTGTTTGTTTTTTATTTTTTAAATTATCGAGTATAGCTTCATAAAGTTTTAATGAAAAAATAGATGTATTTCCATTATTGAGCTCAAGGGCCATATCTGCAACTTCAATCTTTGGTAAAGCCTTTCCATTTGCCCTTTCCTTCATCTCATACAACTTATAAATACCCTTGCTTGTCTTGTAATAAGAATCAAGGCAAGGAGTTGCAGATCCTAAAATTAGCATTGCCTTGTTTATGTCAGCCATAAACTCTGCAATATCTACAGTTTTGTATTTAGGTGTATGGCTAGAAACATAAGAATTATCGTGCTCTTCATCTATAATAATTATCCCCAAGTTTTGAACCGGAGAAAAAATTGCAGACCTAGCTCCAACAACTATTCTAATATCACCATTTTTAATCCTCATCCACTGATCATATCTTTCTTTTTGTGTTAATTTGGAGTGGATGATGGCAACTTCTTCATTAAAGCGTCCTTTAAATCTAGCTACTGTTTGTGGAGTAAGACCAATTTCAGGGACAAGTATAATTGCAGATTTATTATTCTTAAGGACCTCTTCTACAATCTGTAAATACACTTCAGTTTTACCTGATCCAGTGACTCCGTTTATTAAAAACTTATTGTTTCCTGATTTATAGTCTTTGAATATACCGTCAACAACTTTTTTTTGTGTTTCATTTAACTGATGTTTTTTATATCGAGAAACTTTTTTGCCTATAAATTTTTGTATAACTACTCTCTCACCAATATAGCCATTTTTTATTAATGTTTTTATTGGACTATCGCTAATTGATAGTCTTTTCATAATGTCGGATCGACTGTAATTACCTGATTTAACAATATTATATACAGCCATCTGCTTCTCAGAAAGATCATCGGCCTCCTTCTTCGCATACAAGATTTTTTTAGTATACATAGAAGGCTGATTTTTTAAAGAGTATGAGTATTTAAACTCTCCAGTATCAAGCTTTTCTCTAATCTCCTCACGGCTAAGCTTTGACTCATCAACTAATTCTAAAGTCCTAGCCGAATACAAATCTTTTTGTATTGAATTTAAATCCATTGGTGGAAGAAATAACTTTAAACTTTCAATCTTATTTGAAAATGTTTTTTCAGAAATAAAAGATGCCGTGTCAATATCTTTTTGAGTGATAAGTGGCTCTTCATCTAAAATTTCTAAGATAGGTTTTAATTCTATATCACTATCATCTTCATCACAAATTTCAACGATAATACCGATTATTTTTGAATTGCCCCTTCCAAAAGGTACGACAACACGTGCACCTACAAATGCATTCATTCCCTCAGGTATTATATATGAAAATTCACGATTCAATGAATCAATATTTCTATTAATTAAAACCCTTGCAATCATAAATTCTCCTCTACAAAATCAATCATCAGCCTTGCAAAGCTATTTTTATCAGTATCTTTAATTTCTAATTTTTTATTGTCTTTAGATAAAACAGTTCCGCTATTTCTATCAGATCCAAAGGCTGAGTTTTCTCCCTTTATATTGTTAATTACGATAAAATCCATATCTTTTTTAACAAGTTTTTCTTTACCGTATTCAATGTGGTTTTCACTCTCTGCAGCAAAGCCAATCACTTTCATATCGCCTTTGATGGGAGCAATAGTTTTTAAAATATCTTTTGTCCTAACTAGTTTAAATTCTAGTGAATCAGCTTTTTTTATTTTTTCTTCTAAATAAGAATCAAACTCATAATCCAAGGGTGCTGCTGCCATAAATAAGGCTACAGAATCTTTAATCTCGTCTTTAACAGCCTCTAACATATCTGAAGTCGTGCTAATGTCGGTATATTTATAAAAATTATCTTCTGGCTTAAACCTGCTTATATAAACCACATTTGCACCGCGTCTTTTTAGTTCACGGGCAATCGCAAGTCCCATTTTTCCGCTTGAGCGATTTGTAAATATTCTTACTGGATCGAGTTGTGAAACAGTAGATCCGCTTGTTACAACAACCTTTTTATTTGCAAATAATGAGTCTTGCTTGTTGTTAGCTATAATTTCATTTAATATGCTTTCTGGTGATGGTAGTTTGCCAATTCCTACATCATTACATGCTAGTAGTCCTGTGTCTGGCTCTATAAAATAATAATCAAGATCTTTTAAATATTTTATATTTTCAAGATTGGTCTTATCCAAATACATCTTTGTATTCATTGCCGGAGCAATAAATGTTTTGGCCTCACTTGCAGAAATAGCATTTAATAGAAGGTTATCACAAATTCCTGCTCTTAATTTGGCAATGAAATTCTTTGTAGCTGGAGCTACGATAATATAATCAGCTTCGCCCAAGTATATATGAGGAATTTTCCCATCTTGCATTTCAAAACCATCTACATATACGTCTCTGCCAGTTATGCTTGAAAAAGCAAGTGGAGTCACGAAATGAAGAGCGTTTTCAGTTAAACAGACGTCTACATAGGCGCCCATTTTTTTCAGTCTACTGGCAATTTCAATCGCTTTATAAGCTGCTACACCGCCAGTAACACCAAGTAAAACACGTTTATCTTTAAACATTAATCATGGTCCTTATATTCTATTTTGCCCTCTCTAACTTCTTCAAGTGCAATAGTAATTGGATTTTCGTCTTCATGGCCTTCAACCTTAATCATTGATCCGTCCACTATTTGCCTTGCTCTCTTTGCTACAACAGATACTAGTGTGTACCTGCTAACATTTTTACCTAAAACATCTGTTGATGGGTTATACATAATTATTCACCTAACACTTTCTCTTTTAAATTTTTAAATCTTTTTACCTTGTGCAGCTCTGCATTAATAATATCCTCAATGTCCTTAGCAGCTTCTTCGACTTCCTCATTTATAATAAAATAGTCATATTTATCTATTTGTTCGATTTCCTTATAAGCATTATTAAAACGAATCCTCAAAGACTCTTCGGTTTCAGAACCTCTGCCTATAATCCTCTTTTTTAGCTCTTCCATGCTGGGTGGAAGTAAAAACATTAAAACTGCATCATCGTATGCTTTTTTTACTTGCATGGCTCCTGCCACATCAATCTCGAGTAAGACTGTATTACCCTTTTCTATTTGTCCAAAGACAAAGTCCTTTGGCGTTCCATAAATATTTTGATGCACATGAGCGTATTCAAGCATCTTATCATTTTCAATTAATTCATTAAATTCATCTTCGCTAATAAAAAAATAACTTTTTCCATCAACCTCACCCTCTCTAGGCTGCCTTGTGGTTGCTGATATAGATAAAACTATTTCCTTGTTATTTTTTAATAATTCTTTGCAAACCGTTCCCTTGCCAGCACCAGATGGACCTGACAAAACAACTAGAAGCCCTTTGCTCAAAATTTTCACCACCATTTCTTTTTAACTAATAAACTTTATACGCCTATTATATAAGAAGGAATTTTATAAAACAATAGAATGTTTCGAAAACTTAACAATATACTTTTTATTCTATGATATAATTGCCTTGAGGTGAATTATGTCATTAAACGGACCAGCAATTAGACTTTTAACAAAAGAATTAAACGATAGCTTGCTTGGAGCAAGGGTCGATAAAATATATCAGGAAAACAAAGATGTATCAATCCATCTTAGAGCAGGTAGAGAAAATAAAATTTTATATTTTTCTTTTTCCTCTGATACTCCTGCTGTATATATGACTGATAAAAAACAGGATTATCCACAAGAGCCCCCATCATTTTGTATGTTACTTAGGAAATATCTAGTAGGAGCTCGCGTTTTAAAAATTGAACAAGTAAGAATGGATAGAATAATATCAATTACTTTCTCAACCTCTGCTGACATATACTCAACAGATCAAATTAAAATGCAATTTGAAAGCATGGGGAAATATTCTAACCTTATTATTGTAGATGCCAACAATAACGAAATCATCGATTCACTGATAAGGGTTTATCCAGATATGAGTAGTGTACGGCTTGTACTTCCAAAAGAAGAATACAAACTACCAGAGGCTAATGGCTTGTACCCACTGAGTGCAAGTCAAGATGATATAAAAAACAAGCTCGAAGAATCTAAACTTCAAAATTTAAAAACATCCATATTTAAATCCTTTGAAGGTTTAAACCCCGATATATCGACTTATATACTTCACACAGCAAATATTAACGAAGATATTAACTACGCTAATCTCGATCAAAACGGGAGAGAGCATTTGATCATTACAATCTATAATGTCTTTCAAGATATCTTAAACTATAATTTGATGGCTATTGTTTACAAGAAAAACGATATCCCCTTCAAGTTGTCAGCCTTTGATTTAAGTCCATCTTTTACAAATGGTAAAGAGTTCGATACAATGAACGATGCAGTAAGATATTTTTACGAAACAAAATCAACTTACAAAATTATATCATCCAGAACTCACGATTTAAGGAAAAAAATTAACCACAAAATAAGTAGCCTGGAAAAAACCTTAAATATACAAAAGAAAGACTACCTTAAATCTAAAGATCGCGAAGATATAAAAATTAAAGCTGATCTTTTAGCTGCAAATATATATAAAATTTCTAGAGGCGATAAATTTATAGAAGTAAATAATTTTTATAGCGAAGATAATGAGCTAATTAAAATTCCTATTGATGAAACCCTATCGCCTAAGCAAAATGTCGATAAGCTTTATAATAGATATAACAAGATGAAAAATCGTGAACTAAACCTAAAAAAACGCATGCCTCAAATTGAGAATGAAATTTATTATTTAAAATCAGCTATTATAAATCTTGACCAAGCCGAAACATCGGATGAAATTAACCAAATAAAAGAAGAGTTAAAACAAAGCGGATTCTTAAAACAAGGTACATCTAAGAAGAAAATCAGAAATCCAAAAATATCTTTTAGAGAATATAAATCACCGAGCGGTTTTAGAGTTTTGGCTGGCAGGAATAATATACAAAATGACCAATTAACTTTTAAAGTCTCCCACAAAGAAAACCTCTGGTTTCACTTGCGCAATGAACCTGGCACTCATGTCATTCTAGAATGTCATAACAAAGACTATAGTGAAGATGATATAATCTATGCTGCTAATGTCGCTGGCGTCTTATCGGGTAAAACTGTGAAATGTGATATTGACTATACAGAAGTAAAAAATGTAAAAAAAATAAAAAATCAAAATCCTGGCCTAGTTAATTATTATAATTATAAGACAATAACAATAGATCCAGACGAAAATAATATGTAATAAAAAAAGTCCCTCGCGGGACTTTTTATTTTTATACTTATTTGTATAAAATATGAGCTTGGCAAAGATCTTTTACTCTTGCCTTTAATTTTTCTCTATCATAGCTTGTATCAAGTGTATCAGCGATAATATATCCAACTTCTCTCATGTCATCTTCATTGAATCCACGAGTTGTCATAGCTGGTGTACCAATTCTGATACCACTTGTAACAAATGGTGATTCTGTTTCATTTGGAATTGTGTTCTTGTTAGCAGCAATACCAATTTCACCTAACATTTTTTCAGCTTCTTTACCTGTAAAGCCTTTTGCCTTAACATCGATTAAGATTAAGTGGTTATCTGTACCACCTGAAACAAGTCTAAATCCTTTTTCTGTGAGTGCTTCTGCAAGAGCTTTTGCATTCTTTAGAACTTGTTCTTGATATGTTTTAAATTCAGGTTTCAATGCTTCACCAAATGCAACTGCCTTAGCAGCAATAACGTGCATTAAAGGTCCACCTTGTGTTCCTGGGAATACAGCCTTATCAATTGCTTTTGCATTTTCAGCTTTTGTTAAGATAGCACCACCTCTAGGTCCACGAAGTGTTTTGTGTGTTGTGGTTGTTACATAATCAGCATATGGTACTGGTGATGGATGTAAACCAGCTGCAACTAGACCAGCGATGTGAGCCATATCAACCATGAATAAAGCACCTACTGAATCAGCAATTTCTCTAAACTTTTTAAAGTCAATAATTCTTGGATAAGCACTTGCACCTGCAACGATTAGCTTTGGTTTTTCTTTTGAAGCAATGTCAGCAACTTGGTCATAGTTAATTTGTTCTGTCTTGCTATCTACACCGTAAGCTGCAAAATCAAAGTATTTTCCGCTGATATTAACTGGTGAACCGTGTGTTAAGTGTCCACCTTCGGAAAGATTCATACCCATAACCTTGTCACCAGGTTCGATGCATGAGAAGTAAACAGCCATGTTAGCGTTTGCACCTGAGTGTGGTTGAACGTTTGCGTGGTCAGCTTCAAATAGTTTGCATAATCTATCTCTAGCTAAATCTTCTGCAATATCTACTACTTCGCAGCCACCGTAATATCTTTTTCTTGGGTATCCTTCTGCATATTTATTTGTTAGGTAGCTTCCCATGGCTTCCATAACTGCTTCTGATACAAAGTTTTCGCTAGCAATTAATTCGATGTGTGATTGCTGACGAACCTTTTCGTCCATTACAACGCCATAAATCTCAGCGTCAGTTTGTTTTAAGTGTGAAAAATCCATTTAAACCTCCTTTGTAGATGACAGTTAAATCTTACTGCCTACACTCTAATTGTAACATATTGAAATTTGTATTTCAACTTAATTGTTACTCTATTTTAATTTAATTATAGAAATTTTATTAGTATGCTTATTTTTAGCATCTATAAAATATATACATAGATACGAAAGAGCTATTCCTAAGACTCCTAAAAAAAATGATTTTAGTTCACTTAATTTTAGTACATAGCCTAAGAGTATGCCGATTATAAAACCTAAAAATGGTATTGCGTATAGAATAGCACTTGCCTTTAGGCCCAAAGAATCATCCATAACAACCTCAACCATCTCTCCTGCCTTTGCATCTATTGAATTAATAACCTCAATTCTATGATCTACTGTTTCGCATCCGCCTCCACAGGCTTTACAATTTCCCCCGCAAGCAGAAGTACGAACTAGAGATACAAAAGCTTTATTGCCATTAGTTGATAAAACTTTTCCTATTACTTGCATTCTTCCTCCATTATCATATTCATAAGTTCCGCAGCCGCCCTAACTCCCATGTAGTTAGGTGATGGAGCAATCGTTCCAACCACTCCATAAACTTTTATAGTATCACCTTCATAATAAAGACACTTTATTTTTTTATGAAGACTTTTATCTATAAATTTCCTAAATCTTTTTGCTAGATTACAATAAGTTGTTTTATCAAGAGTAGAAAATTTTAATGATGATATATCCGTCCTATTGCCTGCGCCCATGGCAGAAATAAATTTTATTTTATTTTTAATTGCATACTCGGCAATTAATTTTTTGGCATTAATATCATCGCATAAGTCTAATATATAGTCGCTGTCTGCTAAAAGCTCCTCATAATTACTCTCTTCAAGCATACAGGGCATGCAAATAAGATTTAAATCAGGATTAATATCTTTAAATCTCTCTTTTAAAACATCTACTTTTAACTTTCCAATAGAACTATAACTTGAACCAATCTGGCGATTCAAATTGCTCTCCTCGTACTTGTCAAAATCAATTATTTTTAGATTATTAACCCCTGATCTGGCGAGCATTTCACAAGCAATTCCGCCCACTCCGCCAACGCCAACAACAGTTATTCTAACACTAGCAAGTTTATTAAAATTTTCTTCTCCTACAAGGCTTACTGTTCTACTATTTCTCTTTGACATTTACCTTTAAGCTTACTTCCTCTAATTGTTTATCGCTAATTGCTGATGGAGCCATGCTCATTAAATCAGATGCTGATTGAGTCTTTGGAAAGGCAATTACGTCTCTAATGTTAGATGTGTCTGTGAATATTTGCACCCATCTATCAAGTCCAAGGGCAATTCCACCATGAGGTGGTGTACCATAGCTTAGAGCCTCTATAAAGAAACCAAATTGCTTTAAAGCTTCTTCTTTTGTAAATCCAATTGCTTCAAACATTTTATCTTGAACATCTGAGTTGTGAATTCTGATACTTCCTCCACCTGCCTCTTCACCATTGATAACAATATCATAGGTCTTTGATGAGCAATTTGCAGGATCAGTTAACATCTTATCAATGTCCTCATCTTTTGGTGATGTAAATGGATGGTGAACAGCCACATATCTATCGCTTTCTTCATCATACTCTAAAAGCGGGAAGTCCACAACCCAAAGAATAGAATATTTATCTTTATCAATCATTCCGTTTTCTTTGGCAATAAAGTTTCTAAGATTTCCTAAGGCAGCACATGTAACTTCATATTTATCAGCAACTAATAAAACCATATCGCCTTTGTTAGAGCCCATAAATTCAAATATTGCATTCTTTTCGTCTTCATTTACAAACTTATCAATTGAAGATGATTTTTCATCGTCATATCTAAAGTAAATTAGGCCCTTTGCTCCAAAGTCTTTAACGAACTCTTCTAACTTCTTAAATTTCTTTTTGCTGATAAGTTCGTCACCCTTTGGAACGTTAATTGCCCTTATAACATTTCCAGATGAAATTGTAGATTGGAAAATTTGAAATTCACTCTTAGCAAACACTTCATTTACATTCTTTAGTTCCATATCAAAACGAAGATCAGGTTTGTCTACTCCGAATCTTTCCATAGCTTCTGAATATTTCATCCTTTGTAATGGAAGTTCAAGATCGTAATTTATAATTTCTTTAAAGAGTTTCTGGAATAATTCTTCATGGACATCCATAACATCATCCATATCCACAAAGCTCATTTCAACGTCAACTTGAGTAAACTCAGGTTGCCTATTAGCACGCAAGTCTTCGTCTCTAAAGCACTTTGCTATTTGATAATACTTATCCATACCTGCAACCATGAGCAGCTGCTTATAAATTTGTGGACTTTGTGGCAGAGCGTAAAATTCACCTGAGTGAATACGACTTGGAACAAGATAGTCTCTTGCACCTTCTGGTGTGCTCTTGCCTAAGATTGGAGTTTCAATTTCATTAAAGCCATGGTCATTATAAAAGTTGCGGATGATATTGCACATCTTTGATCTAACTTTCAATATCTTTTGTAGGCGTGGTTTTCTCAAATCCAAATATTTATATTTTAATCTCATCTCTTCTGAGACATTATCATCATCTTTAATATAAATTGGGGGAGTGTTGGCCCTGTCTAAAATCCTTAATTCTTTAGCGTCAACTTCTATATCTCCTGTTGGCATATCAGGATTTTTTGAAGATCTTTCACGAACTTCGCCTCTAATAGCTACTACATATTCGCTTTTTAATTCCCCCGCTTTTTGGAAGAGTTCTTGGTCTGTATCATTAAAAACTACTTGTGATATACCTGAGATATCACGCACATCTGTGAAAATTAGTTTACCTAAATTTCTTGAGCGTTGAACCCACCCCATAAGTACAACTTCTTTTCCTATGTCTTCTTGTCTTAATGTGCCTGCATAATTACTGCGGCGCAAGTTGCCCATTGTTTCCATTATATCCTCCTAATTTTTTATATTATTAACCATCTTACGGGCCTCTTCTTTTAACTTATTGAGCTCCTTGTAATGGTTTATATAATAATCTATATCCCTAAATCCAAACACCCTTTTTACAATTCCATCATCAGATGTAAACTTGCTAACTGCACCCATACCAAAGGCCAGTACATCGCACTTATCATCCATGCTTAAAATATTGTATAGATTAAGGTCTTGGCTTTTAGTAAAACCTATATTTTCATTATTGCCAACCTGACGCTTCTGCCTATATAAATAATATGGCTTGTATCCTGATTCTCTTAATCTATCATAAGAGTAGTCAAAACATTGGTCCATTTTATTATTAATTGCAAATTTTTGGTCATGGTTTATATAGTAAGACCCATTTTTTAAAGCCAGACTGTGTATTGTAATATCATCTGGCTGCAAATTGAGCAATTTATCTATCGTTTCTTTAATATCATTTATAGTTTCATTTTCAAGACCTATTATTATATCTGTATTGATATTAAAACCATAATTTTTGCATATTTTAAATGATGAATAAAAATCTTCAACCTTATGCTTTCTTCCAATTTTATCTAAAGTCTCTTGCTTCAGAGTTTGTGGATTAACACTGATTCTGTTTACATTATTATCTCTCAAAGCTTTTAGTAAATCTTCATTTATCGTATCAGGTCTACCTGCTTCAAAAGTAATTTCTTTTATATCCCCAAATTTTTCTCTAACAATTGAAAAAATTCTATCTATATCTTTTTTCCCAAGTATGGATGGAGTCCCTCCACCTATATACAAAGAAACTGGTTTTTTGGGATTCATGTATCCATTATAGTCTTCAATCTCTTTCAGCAAATAATCTACATATTCACTTGGACTATAGCGTAGCCTTCCCTCCATGCTCATAACCGAAAACGAACAGTACTTACACCTGGTCGGGCAAAAAGGTATATGGATGTATACTATAAAAGAATCATCCCTGAGCTTTAAGATTGGCTTTTGAGTTTCCAATATATCATCGATAAGATTATATTTATCTTCTTTAACCATTAGGTCATCAATAAAAAGTTTTTTTATGTCAGCATCCTTATATTGGTCTCTTATTTGCTCCAAATATCTAACTGGCCTTATACCAGTTAAGATTCCCCAAGGTAAATCTACATTTGTTATTAATTTTACCAATTTATATATGGCCAGCTTAATAGTAGTTTCACTATCTAAATTTTCTACTGGCAATTGGATTTCTTTAGATATGTCTTCGTTGATCCACTTACCAGTAACAAGATTATTATCAAGCTCTAAATACAATTTTGTATCAGGTTTGTATGCATCTATATCTTCAAAAGCTATGGAAGATCGTAACATATTTAAATGAGTTGGTCTTAGCTCAAATCCACTTGTTACGATTTCAATCATAGTAAACTTTTAATATATGGATTGTTTTCTCTCTCGAATTTGATATCGCTTTGAGGACCATGTCCAGGACAAACAACTGTATCATCTGGATATTTTGTGGCAATAAACTTTAATGAATCCTCTATCTTACTTTGGTTGCCAGAATATAAATCTGTCCTACCACAGCTCATCTTAAACAAAGTATCACCAGTAAATAAATAACCATTGCCATATAATACAAAGCTTCCTTCAGTGTGACCAGGTGAATGTTTTGCCTTCAAAGTTATTGGAGTAAATTCAAGCTCATCTCCATCCTTAAAATAATGATCACACTCTAGCGTAATAGGTCCGAGCAAAGTTGTCGTTGAAAGATTGTGGTCAGGATCATCAAATAAATCCCTCTCTTCAGTAGCTCCATAAACTTTTGCGCCAGTTTCTTCCCTAAGCTTATTAACCCCACCTATATGATCAAAGTGCCCATGAGTTAATACAATTGCTTCTAAAGTTAAATCATTTTCATTTAAAATTTTAACCACATCTTCACTATCACCACCACAATCAATAACGATTGCCTTTTTATTTTCATCAAAAATAATATAAGTGTTAGCTCCGTAAATACCTAAATTTTTTCTTATTACTTCCATATATTCCTCCACACTTCATTATACTGGTTTTATTATTAATTTTCAAGATTAACCTCTATTATTAGACTTATATAATAGAATCAATTATAATATAGCTATGGAATTTTCAAAATCACAATTAGAAGCAATCAATCACAAAAATGGTCCTTGTCTAGTTCTGGCAGTTCCTGGTGCTGGCAAGACAACCATCATAATAAATAGAATACTTAAACTCATAGAGGAGGAAAAAGTTTCTCCATCAGAAATACTTGCCCTCACCTTTTCCAGAGCGAGTGCAAATGATATGCGTAAACGCTTGAAGCAATTTTCTAGGTACACGACTTTTAAAAATATAAGGACTATTCATTCTCTTTGTTTTGAGATTGTTGCCACTTATAATAAATCTAAAAGCATACCCTTTAATATGATTGAAGATGAGAGATACAAGGCCTTTAGATATAAGGCAATAAACGACACTTATAAGGATATATATTTTTCTAACATCGACATCGAATCATATCTTAGAATATTATCCGCGATTTCAACAATCAAGTGCAAAAACCTAAAAGAAATAACCTTGCAAGTTGAAGATGAATTGGGTGTTAAGAATTTAAAAAAGTTTTATGATAATTATGAAAAAGTTCTAAGGGATAATTACCTTTATGATTTTGATGATCTTTTACTAGAAGCAAGGAAAATATTTGAAAATGATAAGAAATTCAAAAATGCTTTTAAAAGTAGATTTAAATATATCTTACTAGATGAGGCCCAAGACACATCTGATATACAATGGGATATTATAAAACTCTTGCTAAGCAAAAATAATAATCTTTTTGTAGTTGCCGATGATGATCAAAGCATCTATAAATTTAGAGGCGCAAGCCCTTATATGCTTATGAGGTTTGAACACGAATTTGCAAATGCAAAAATAATATATTTAGAAACAAATTACAGGTCCTACTATGAAATTGTAAATTCGGCTAACCGCCTAATAAAAAACAATAAATATAGGTACGAAAAAGAGTTGCTTTCAAATCGTGGGAAAAAATCTAAGGTTAAAGTAAATATTTTAAAAACTCGCCATGACCAATACGAGAGTGTCGTCAAAGATATTAAAGCTGCTAAGGGTAAAAAAGCTATTATATATCGCAACAATCTTTCAAGCATAGGCGTTATTGACGCACTTGATAAAAATCTATTATCTTTTAACTTAAAAGACCACAATATTGACTTCTTTAAATCTAGTGTCTATAGGGATGTTTGTGAAATTATTTCTTTTATCTTAAGCCCAAATGATTTCGATCTTTATTCAAAGATTTACTATAAACTTCAAGGATATGTATCAAGGGCAGAAATAGAAGAAGCCCGCTACAATTCTCAAGAAAACGCCATAGATAAAGTACTTGCAATTCCAAACCTGCCCGAATATAAAGCAGAACTCTTGAATGATTTGAAGCTACACTTAAGAATGGCGGCTGCAAACTTTAAAAATAAAGGCCTGGATATAATTTTAAATAATTGTGATTATGTAAACTTTTTAAAGCAATCTAAAAGAGAGCAAGCTCGAAGTTTAGATAGCTTACTCAGGGTCTATAATACTCTGATTTCAATTTCAAAAGATACGACTATAGAAGAATTTCTACCAAGACTTGAACAAATTAAAAAACTTTGCTTAATTGAAAACTCTTCTGATATAGAACTCTTAACAATGCATTCGTCCAAGGGCCTAGAGTTTGACAATGTTTTTATAATTGACCTTATTGAAAGTGAAATACCAGGGTCGAATATATTAACAAACGACTTAGAAGAAGAAAGGCGCCTCTTATATGTGGGCATGACTCGGGCAAAAGAAAACCTATTCATGTACGCATATAAAAACGACGCCAATAAAAAAGTAAAAATATCCAGTTTTTTTGAGGACCTAAGATAAACTATTTATCAAAAACAGATCCGTCAATAAATTCTCTAAGAATTGATGTGTTTGGAATTAAATCGTCATCATCAATTGAATTAAAATAACTTAGGGTTTCTATCAATCTAGTGGCCCTTACAAAGTTATTATCATCTTCTGGCACGCTTTGAAGCAAACTTAATGCGTGCTTTTTAATTGCTGCAATTTCATAAATTAAACTTGTGTTAATTACAATGTCAGCATCTTCTTGGTAAGGGAATACATAAATATCCTCGCCTTCTCTAACATTCTTCCATTCTGATAAGGCTGAAGAAACATCTCTTCCCCTTGTGCGAACATCCCTTACCATCCTTCTTAAAAATCTAACATCCGTCGTGGATAGTCTATTAAGCGCATCAATATTCATAGTGGTAAGAGCTGACAGATAAATTTTAAATTTATTTCTCTCTGGGATTTCTCTACTTAAAATTGGATTGAGGGCATGTATACCTTCTATAATTATAATATCACGTGGCCCTAATTTTATTTTATCTCCAGTTTTTTCCGTTTTTCCTTCTATAAAGTCAAATGAAATCCTGTCGATCTCTTTTCCTTCAATTAATTGCATTATGTCTTGATTTAACTTATGGATATCAACAGCATCTATAGATTCGAAATCGTATTCTCCGTTTTCTTTTTTAGGTGTTAAAGACCTCTCAACAAAATAATCATCGGTCGAAATTTCAACTGTGTTTACTCCTCTCATTGCAAAATAAACTATTAATTTCTGAGCCGTTGTTGTCTTCCCCGAGCTTGAAGGCCCACTAATTAACACAATCCTCTTAGCTTCATCTTTTAAAACTTCGCTAACTGTATTGTCATATTTTTTATCCATATGTGCTTCGGATATTAAAATTAAGTCTCTAGCTTTGCCGGAAGCAATCATCTCATTCATTTGACCTACATAATTAACGCCTAAAATTTTAGCAAATTTTGTTTCATCCGAAAAAACTTTAATTAAGCTCGGTTGTTCTTTCTCATTCCTTGCATCATAGCCATTACTATTTCCAGGAAATACAATTAGCATACCCGGATAATAATATTTCAGTTCAAAATCTTTAATATAACCAGTAGATGGTGCCAAAATTCCTTCGAATCTATCAACATAATCTCCGCACCTATGAAGTTTTACTTCTTTTAAATTGTTGGTTTCAATTAACTTAACCTTATCAAGTCTATTTTGGCTTTCGAAATATTTAATCGCTTTTTCTCTTGGCCATATTTCTTCTGTTATATCTATATCGCTATTAATTATGTTAAGCATTTCTTCTCTTATCTTTTTTAAATCGCTTTGTGTAAAAGGAATGCCAAACTCCTCTTCTACATATATAGAAGAACCTATGAAGCTGTCAATAATAGATTGCCTTTCTGGAAAAAGCTTGACCTGTGCCATATGATATACAAGTATTAATGTAGATGTGTATACCCTAGTTCCAAGTGAATTTGCTATATCAACTAATATAACATTTTCGTCGCCCTGTAACTTGTAATTTAAATTTTTAATTCTTCCATCGACTATAGCTCCCAAAAAAATAAAATCACTTTCATTTTTTATATTATTTTCTTTAACTAAATCTTTTATGGACATTTCTCTTGCAATGTCTATCGAATTAACGTTTTTATTATGTGGTAATCTTAATTTAATAGTCATATTTCCTCCTATATTTATCATACCCAAACAAGATTTTTATACACATTTTCTTGTAAAAGCTTTACTTGAGTGTTATAATACACATACGGAGGAAAAAATGGAACCACTTATAAAATTAAATGACCTTTACAAAATTTATAAGATGGGTGAAGAAAAAATATATGCTCTTAGAGGTGTTGACCTCGAAATTTATAAGAGCGAATGTATTTGCTTGGTCGGTCCTTCTGGGAGCGGCAAGTCCACTCTTCTTAATTTATGTGCAGGTCTTGAAAAACCTACAAAGGGTGAAGTCATAATAGGCGGTATTCATTTGGAAAATTTAAGCGAATCCAATATGACAAAATTTAGACAGCTTAATGTTGGCTTTGTATTCCAAGCATATAATTTAATTCCCACATTAAATGCGGTTGAAAATGTCGGACTTGGCTTAACTTTCAAAGGAATCCCCAAACACAAGAGAGATAAAATGAGTATTGATATACTTAAAAAAGTTGGACTGGGTAAACGTCTTTTTCACAAACCTAGTGAAATGAGCGGCGGTCAACAACAAAGAGTTAGTATAGCAAGAGCTTTTGTAGATAAACCAAAAATAATTTTTGCAGATGAGCCGACTGGTAATCTTGACTCAAAGACAAGTATGGAAGTTATTCAGCTAATGACAAAAATGGTTCGTGATGCTGGTGGCACATTAATAGTTGTCACTCACGACCCGGAAACTTCAATTTACTCAGATAGAATTGTCCATTTTAAAGATGGTAAGATTGAAAATATTGTTAGTCAAAAGCCTGAGCCAATACCAGATATAGGGTTAAATGCAAATGGCGATGAATTAAAAGATTTAAAATAGGGAGAAGAAAATGAAGAACAAATTTATATTATTTTTATCAATTTTATTAGTATTTAGTACAATTACAACAGTAGCTAAGGGTGATGAAAAAGAAGAACTACCACCCCAGCAATTCTCAGCTAAGGCCAGAATTGATGGAGACAGTTATATAGAAGTTGAGCCTGGACAAACAGGAGTTATAAGTGCCCTCGTAACTGTAACTACTGATATCAAAAATGATCAGCCAATTATAGTTAGCGGTAATGCTACTTCATCTGATACAACAAGTATTTACTTGGAAAACTCATATGATGAAATGACTGCAAACACATATGGATCATACAGGAATAATTACTACTATGGACCACGTAACAGATTTCAAAACTCTAATTATAAGGAAGATACAGTTGGTTTAACCTTTAGAATAAAAGTACCTGATACAGCCAGAGCTGGTAGCTACCCAGTTACAGTTAATGTTTTTGTAGATGGAGCAAGTGCTGGTCAATTTTCCGCAACTGTTAGAGTAAAAAGCAACGGTAAAGCTGCTTTTTCTAAGCTAGATTTAAGTGAAGTAACAGTCTTCCCTAACCCACATGATGTTTCACCTGGGCAAATGGTAGTCGCTACTGTAAATGTAAAAAATAATACTGAATACCCTGTTTATAATGCAGAAGTTAAACTCGAAGGTATGCAACAAGATGGCTTTACCCTTCTAAGAGATTTTAATGCTCGCACTATAGACACCTTAAACCCTGGGCAAGAAAAATCTTTTGCCTTTGAACTTGGAAGTGCAAAAAATATTAAGCCAGGTAACTATGAGTTCAAAGTTACACTTAACTATCCAAACGCAGCAAAGGAAGGTGAAGCTTCAAACACAAGAAGCTTCTTTCTGACAGTCGGCTCAAATCCTGATAAAGCTTCTGCTCTTATCATCGAAAATTTAAATGTGCCCTCAAAAACAATTTATCCAGGCAACCAAGCTAAAATTACCTTTGATGTTACAAACAAAGGCCAATCTGTTGCAGAAAGAGTCTATATTAAATCATCAGTTGATGGTAGCGGTTTAGTTTCTAGGTCCGTAGGACAATTTTTTGAAGAAAAAATTAATCCTGGTGAATCAAAACATTATGAATTTACCTACTTTGCTACACCAGCAAGTACAACCCAAAACTACCCTATCAGCTTTAAAGTTGAATACAATGATTCATATACAAATAAAGAAGAACCAATAGTTACAGAGCAAGTCGCAGGCATATTTGTATCTAATCCTCAAAAAGACGATGAAGGCAAAGATAAAAAACCTAGCACACCTAAACTAATTATTGAAAAATATTCATTTGAACCACGTTTACCTGAAGCTGGTAACGAGTTTGAAATGACTTTAAATTTCCAAAATACAAACTCCAAGCACGAAATAAGAAATATCAAGATTACCCTTTCAAGCATGGAAACAACTAGCGATAATTCAAATACAGCTGGTTCAAATATCTTTACTCCAGTTGATTCTTCAAACACATTTTTCATTGACAGCATTAAACCTGGTCAAATGGTTGAGAAGAAAATAAAGATGTATACTGTTCCTGATGCTAAGGCAAAAACATACCAAGTAACTGCAAATTTCGAATATGAAGACACACAAAATAATGAATATAAGGCTTCAGAAAATATTGGTATTCCTGTTATTCAAAAATCTAGACTTGAAATTGGAGAAGTCCAAACTCAAGAATCATTTAATGCAGGCGATGGCGCTCCACTTAGTGTTGTATTTTATAATACAGGTAAGGTTACTCTTTACAATATGATGGTTAGAGCTGAATCTGACGATCCATCTGTTGAAATACAAAACCCAACTTACTATATCGGTAACTTTGTTTCTGGTTCAACTGAAAGCCATGATTGTCAGATCAACTCTTTCGAGCCAGGTACAAAAAAAGTTAAATTAATATTCTCTTATGAGGACTCAACAGGTACTAAGCAAGAAGAGGTTAAAGAAATAACCTACGAAGTATCTGAAGCTCCACAATTTGACCCTAACGATATGGGACCTGACGGAATGGGTCCCAATGGAATGGGGCCAGGCATGGAAGAAGAAGGCTTTATGGGTAAAGTTAAAAACCTTGCAAAAAAATGGTATTTTTGGACAATTCTTGCAGCTATTGCAATCGCTGTTATAGTTATTATCAGGAGGAGCCATCACAAAAAACGTGATAAGGAGCTGACCTTAGATGAGTAATATCGATTTACTTTTGATGAGTGTTCGTAACCTATGGAGACGAAAGCTCAGAACTATTTTAACTATATTAGGTGTAACAATTGGCTGTGCATCAATTGTCGTTATGCTTAGCCTTGGTCTTGGTATGAAAGCAAATACCCAAAGACAACTTGAAGAAATGGGCGCATTGGATGTTATCAACATAATGCCCTATCCTATTTATAATAATGAAACGGGGGCTGCCAAGGACCCTGCCCCTCTAAATGATAAGGCTTTAAATACTATCAAACAATTAGAACATGTTGTTTCTGTTATGCCAATGCTTCGAGTTGATGATGCACAAATTTTTTCGAAAAAATATCAGACTTATGCAGAAATAGTTGGAGTTGATCCAAATGTTCTGGGTGATTTCGATATAAAACCAGTATGGGGTAAGTTATTAACAGAAAATGATACCAATGCTGCAGTTTTTGGCGGAGGCATTAAGAGGTCTTGGTATAACCCAAAATCTACAAATAGGGGAATCATTTCTAATAATGAATCCCCTGTTAACCTGGAAAAAGACAAAATTGAAATAGGTATTGGTTATGATTTTAGCGAAGATGATAGACCATCTTTTAAAAAGACCTTTAAAATAATTCCTATAGGTGAGCTAGATGAACAAGACTTCGAATACGGGTACAATATCTTCATTAACATGGAGTTTGCAGAAAAGATTAATCGTGAAGCCAAAAGGATGAAAGACCAAAACAAGGCTGAAGGTGGCTATAGTTTTAGCAGAGGATCATCTGCCAGCAAGTATTCACAAATTCTAGTTAAAGTTGATGATATTAAAAACGTAAAAGATGTTAATGACTCTTTGGAGAAATTAAATTTTAACGCTCAAAGCAAAATGAAATATGTAGAACCTATGATAAAATCAGTAGAAAACCAACAAAAAATCCTTGGTGGCATTGGAGCTGTAAGTTTATTGGTTGCAGCAATTGGTATTGCCAATACTATGGTTATGAGTATCTATGAGCGTATAAAAGAAATTGGAATAATGAAAGTTATTGGCGCTAGTGTTCAAGATATTAAAAAAATATTCCTAACAGAAGCTGCCCTTATCGGTCTTTTCGGTGGTGGAGTTGGCATTGGTTTTAGCTATATAATAAGCGCTATTATTAACAGCTACGCTTCTAAGCCTTCAGATGGTTCTGGTATGGGTATGATGGGTGACATGATGGGCGGAATGCCTGGAGAAGCAAACAAAATTTCTATCATTCCCCTCTGGCTGGTCCTTGCTGCACTTGCTTTTTCATCTGTCATTGGACTAGTTAGTGGATTCTATCCAGCTACCAAAGCTACTCGCCTTTCTCCACTTGAAGCAATTAGAACCCAATAATATAATTATTTTAATTAAGACTTAAGTATGGCTTTTTTAATAAGGCCATACTTTTTTATTTAAATATTTTTTTCAAATAAAAAAACTACCTTTATAATTTTCATCCAATTACAATGGTAGTTTCTTTAATTTTATTCACTTGACATAGTCTTTGATTCAATATCATATATGTTGTCTATTCTTATACAAGGCCCAGAATCTAAGCTTATAGTTCTCTCATAATCGTCAATATTCTTAATTTTTCCAGATGCAGATAAATATTTGCCCCCCTTCTTTAACTTGTCTGCTTCAAAATAAATCAATCTTATTGGTGTATTTATATTTCTTAAACACTCGTTAAGCTTAAAGTCTAATCTATCCAGCTCACTTTCACTTAAATCTATTTTTCTATTAGTATATCTTGCTGTCTCAGCTATGGCCTCTTCATAACCAGTAAGGGCTGCAAATGGAGCAAATTGTGCTGCCCTATTTATAAGAGGCATTTTCATGTGTGCCTTTGATATAGGCCTATCCATATCAATTATATTCTCATACTTAAGATTCATGACTTATGCCCTCCAATCTGCCTATTCCTTTCTATACCAGTAGCTCCCTCTCTAAAATTAAGACCCTTTAAAATAGAATTCTTTCCGTATTTATTTTTAATATCTATAACAGCTTTTTGTATCTTTTCTTCCTTGTCAATATTCAATTTATTTACTGTACTACCTTCTATTGCCCTATTCTCCAAGTTAAAAATATCCATCTGCCTTCCATGAGTTGTTTTTTCGAGTTCATCCTTATAACAAGTATTATTAGCCACTATATTTAATTTTCTAATATAGAGCTCCTTGTTTACTATTCTATCAAAAAGCTCCTTAGCAGAGTCAATAAAAACTTTAGATGACGAAGTATACATATTTAAATTTCTTACACCATGAGATTTTTTAGGAATTTTTCTTCCATAGTGATCCATCTTTATTTCGCCATTATAATTAATTTCTTTGTCTTCTAAGCTCGACCTATCATAGCCAATAGTAATATCGATCTGATTGCTGACTAGACCTTTTGAATACAAATCAAGTGCTAAACTATCAGCCATCTCTCCAATAACAATCTTAGCTTGATCGTACTTATAAGGTTCATGTAAGACTTGTCCGCTGCTCCTACTTGTGTTTTGTGGTCTGTATTTTTTTACATCAGAAATTGTACACGGCTCATAGCCCCAAGCGTGATCTATTAAAAGCTCAGCATTTATTCCAAACTCTTTGTATAGGACATCCTCATAATCAATAGAAAACTCAGCTATATCTCCCATAGTAAAAAGTCCATACTTTGCAAGTCTCTTTTGATAACCGCTTCCTACCCTCCAAAAATCAGTTAGTGGTCTGTGATCCCACAAATACTTTCTATAACTATCCACATCCAAAACCTTAACCCTAACTCCGTGAGAATTTGGCTTTGTATGCTTTGCAAGTATATCCATAGCAACCTTACACAAATACATATTCGTTCCCACACCTGCAGTTGCCGTTATACCAGTTTCTTTTAAAACATCATTTACAATATGGGATGCCAAGTCTTCCCCATCCATCCCATATAATTTCAAATAATTTGTCGCATCGATAAATACTTCATCAATAGAATATACATGTATGTCCTCAGCTGATATCCAATTTAGATATATCTTATATATAGACTTACTAATTTCAATATATTTAGCCATATGAGGAGGTGCGACAATATAATCTACTCCAACCTTCGGAGATTTATTTATTTCATCAATATTGTATGACATATATTCAAAGTCTTTTAGACCCGATCTTTCTAGCCTATCAATATTTAAATTTCTTATTATCTGGATAGCTTCAAATAAGCGCGGCCTTCCAGGGACACCCAAAGATTTTAAAGGTGGGGATACAGCAAGACATATTGTCTTATCAGTCCTAGAATTATCAGCAACAAGTAAATTATATTTTAAAGGATCCAATCCCCTTTCAATACATTCGCAGGATGCGTAAAAAGATTTTAGATCAATAGCTATGTATGTTTTTTTATCGCTCATAAAACTACCTCCGCATATATTATATACGATTTTAAACTTCGTTTCAACTCTTTTAACTTCTTTTTTATAAAATAATATAAAAAATAAAATAAAAAAAGCGCTTATAGCGCTAAAAAAATTTATGTAGCTGAGAAAAATCTCAGCTTATTTTGCTAAAGCTCTTCCAAGCTCTCTGCACTTTTCAAGGGCTTCATCATCCGGATAGTCATAAGCAATTAATCCTGGTACAACAAGTTTGCAGCCTGTTTGATTAATTTCTTCTGTCCAATAGTCCATCCATTGTCCCTCGTTCCATTCGTATGAACCAAAAATTGCAACTTTCTTACCGCTAATAACTTTATTAGCTTCATCCATAAAAGGTCTGAAAGAATCCTCTTCTAGCTCTTCATCACCCATTGCTGAACAACCAAATGCAACCGCTTCTGCACCTGTTACATCTTCAATTTTTGCGTCATCAACAAAAATTAATTTTGCTTCTTTGCCTGCAGATTCAATTCCTTCCACAACTGCCTTTGCCATGGCTTCAGTATTACCTGTGCCTGACCAATAAATAACATTAATTGTCATAAGAACACCTCCTTAATATATTATAACACATTTTATTAAAAAAGTTAGTCTCCGCTAACAAAAATAAACAAAAATTTTAAATAAATAAAAACTCGGGAATATTTCCCGAGTTAATCTTATTTATTTTCTGTAACTTGTACTTCTTTTTCTTTAGCTTCTGTGCTATTGCTATCCGCTTCTTTAGCTTCAACAGGTTTAACCACTGGGCGTGGTCTTTCTGGTCTATCGTCTTGAATAGCTTTTGTAGGACATGTTTTAACGCAAATCTTACAATTTACACATTTTTCATAATCAATATGAGCCAAAGAGTTTTCAAATGTAATAGCTTCTTTAGGACACTTTTTAACACATAGTGTGCATCCAATACATCCGACCTTACATGCTTCTTTAACAACTTTACCCTTATCATTTGAGGCACACTTGACAACTGTATGCTTATTATAAGGCATAAGTTCAATAATATGTTTAGGGCAAATTTCAATACATTTCTTACATGCCACACACTTATCTTTTATAATAACTGCAACGCCATCTACCATTTCTATAGCATCAAATGGGCAAATATCCTTACAAGTTCCGCATCCTAAACAGCCATAAGAACATTTCTTATTTCCGCCACCAATTTGAGCCATATATCTGCAATCCTTAACACCGTGATAATTATATTTATCAACAGCGTTATTGCAAGTTCCATTGCATCTAACAACAGCAACTTGTCTTTCAACATCAAGAGCTTCTGATCCAAGAACTTCTGCAACTTTTGCGGCAACACTTGGTCCGCCAATTGTACATGCATTGGATGGAGCTGTACCGTTTGCAATAGCATTTGCCAATCCTTCACAACCAGGAAATCCGCATGCACCGCAGTTAGCTCCAGGTAGAACTCCTAAAATATTTCCAACCAATGGATCCATTTCAACTGCAAATATTTTTGAAGCGATGCTAAGTAGTGCGCCAAAAATAAAACCTAAAATTCCAAGGACGGCAATTGCTTTTAAAATTTCTGTAAACATCATTACCTCCTATATTAAACCTGCAAAACCTGTGAAAGCAATACTCATTAGTCCAGCGGCTATTAGAGCCATTGGAAATCCCTTCAATGCTTCAGGTACATTTGCAAGTTCAAGTCTTTCTCTGAGAGCACTTAATAATAATAGTGCTAATGCAAATCCAATTGAAGCGCCTAGAGCACTTGCAATAGTTTGGAAAATGTTGTATTCATTTTGAATATTAACAATTGCAACACCAAGTACGACGCAGTTTGTTGTAATTAGTGGTAAGAAAACGCCCATCGCTTGATATAGTGAAGGACTGAGTTTTTTAATTACCATTTCAACAAATTGTACTAAGCTGGCAATAACCAAAATAAATACAATTGTTTGTAAGTATCCAAGCCCAAATGGATCTAGGATAAATCTTTGTATTACCCAAGTAAGTGCAGAGCTAATTGTCATAACGAATGTTACAGCCAAGCCCATACCTCCTGCAGTTTCAACCTTACCTGAAACTCCAAGGAAAGGACATATGCCAAGGAACTGACTAAATACGTAGTTATTTACAAAAATAGTCGAAATAATTATTTGAAAAATATTCATTATTCAGCCTCCTTATCACTTGTGTTCTTTTTTCTATTCCTTATAGTATTAAGGGCAAAAATCATTAATCCAAGAATAATGAAAGCACCAGCTGGCATAACGAATAATCCCATTGGATTAAAGCCTTCAAAAATTGTATATCCAAATATTTTACCTGAACCAATGATTTCTCTTATTGCAGCTAATATTATAATAGCCACACCATATCCAAGCCCACTAAAGAATCCATCTACAATTGAAGGAAGTAAAGTATTTTTACTTGCAAAGCTTTCTGCCCTTGCAAGGATCAAACAGTTTACAACGATTAGTGGAATAAATAATCCTAGGGAAGCATATACATCTTGAACAAAAGCGTTTAAGAACATATCTACAATCGTAACAAATGTTGCAATTACAACAATGTAAATAGGAATTCTGATCTTATCAGGAATAACATTTCTAAGTAATGATATTGAAATGTTACTCAACGTTGTAACAAATACAACTGCTGCTGTCATTGCAAGAGCATTTTCAACATTAATTGAAACAGCTAGTACAGAGCAAAGTCCTATCAATTGAACCAAGACTGGATTATTATTAAATAATGCATCTTTTATAATTTTTTTATAGTCCATTGTTCAACTCCTTATAAATATCTAAAGCTATATTTACAGCATCTGTAACACCTCTGGAGCTTACAGTTGAACCTGAAATTGCTTGAATTTCACTAGCACCAGGATTTTCTTTCTTAACAGCTATTGGCTCTCTAACGGATTTGCCTGAATATTGAGCTTCGAAATCTTTATTTTCAACAACTTTGGTTCCAATTTCAGGTGTTTCCTTGTGCTTTAGAATTTTAATAGCTTTAATTTCATCGCCTATAAGAGCAGTGATTACTGTTATATCTCCACCGTATCCTCCGCCATTGGTTGTGAGTAGATATCCAATTTCATCGCCGCCTTTAATTGCTTTTACAATGCTTGTAACCTTTGAGTTTATTGCCTTATATTTATTTAATTCTTCGCTAGTAAATTCAACAAATTCATCAGCTTCTGGAATCAATTCTTGATAAGCTTCCTGTGCTTCTCTTGCTTCTCTTTCAGCAATAATTGGTTCTGTTACACTATTTACATAGCCTAGAACACCAGCTGCAACCAAAGCAAAAACAAGAAGTATTAAACCAAGTTTTAATGTTTCTTTCATTTCGTTTTTACCTCCCCAAATACCTTAGGAACAGTAAGTCTATCGATTAGAGGTACTGCAGTATTCATAATTAAAATAGAATAGCTAACGCCCTCAGCCATACCACCTTTTAATCTAATTAAGGCAGTTAATAGACCGCAGCCCGCTGCAAATATAATTTTTCCAATTGGAGTTGTAGGCGCTGTTACAAAGTCTGTAGCCATAAAACATGCACCAAGCAATAGTCCACCACCGAATAGATGGTATAGTAAAAATTCTCCTCTTATACCCATTGCAAATAATACTAACATAGTAGTTGCAATATATATAAGAGTAATTTTATAGTCTAAGACCTTTCTTATAACTAAATAAATAAATCCAATCAGTATGCAAATACTTGCTGTTTCACCTAAAACACCGCTTATATTTCCAATTATAACGTCTTTTAATGCAGGTAATTGTCCTTCTCCAGCTTTTAGAATTTGAAGTGTGGTTGCACCTGTAATTCCATCTGGTCCAATATAATTGGTCATTATTGCTGGCCAGCTCATCATTAAAGCTGCACGACCTGCTAAAGCTGGGTTCATGAAGTTTGAACCAATTCCTCCAAAGAGTTCTTTAGCAATAATAATTGCAAAAGCTGAACCTACAATTGGAATCCAATAAGGAACATTGGCCGGTAAGTTGAAAGCAAGTAATAAACCTGTTACAACTGCTGATAAGTCACCGATTAAAACTTTCTTATGGAATGCTTTTTGAATTAAGGCTTCAAAACAAACAGCACTGAGTACTGAAATAAGTATAATCATAGCTGCGTGAAGGCCAAATTTATATACTGAGAACAAGAGTTGTGGAGTTAATGCAATTATAACATCTAGCATCATCTTTCTAGTTGTCCTAGTAGTTCTCAAATGTGGAGCCAAGGCAACAGTCCAACTGCCATCTTTAGCTTCAAATTGTTCAGCCAAACTCATTTTTTCAAATTCAGCGTCTGTAATTTCTGCTTTTATATTTGAGTCTTCCTTTTTAACTACATTAGTTTCTTTAGGAGCAGCTGACTCTACATTTACTTTATTAATATCTTTTTCAGTCATAACTACCTCCTATCTAGCCTTTCTCGATGCAGCTCTTAGTTCACGTTTTGCTGCGACAACCATTTCTGTCAGTGGCCTATGTGCTGGGCAAATGTAAGAACATGAACCGCATGCTATACATGCTTGAGCATTGTACTTTGCTGTATCTTCAAACCTATTATGGATTGCAAGGGCAGCAATATTTAGAGGCATTAAATGTACAGGACATCCATGAATACATTTACCACATCTAATACATGGGCTCATCTCATATTTTGCAGCATCATTTTCTGCAAGTACAAGAAGACCTGATGTATTTTTTTGAATTGGAGTAGACACATCAAATTGTGAGAATCCTGTCATTGGTCCACCAGCTACAATAGCTTTTGGATTACCGTTAAAGCCCCCTGCCATTTCTATTAAGTCAGAAATTTTGGTTCCAACTCTGGCCAAAATATTTTTTGGAGTCTTTATACCATCACCAGTTACTGTTACAACTCTTTCATAAGAAGGAATTCCTCTTAAAACAGCATCTGCAATAGCTGCAGAAGTACCAACGTTGGTAACAAGTGTATTTACATTGCCTGTTCTTCCGCCTTGAGGAACTTTACGATTTAAAATAGAGTCAACCATTCTATATGAGTCACCTTGAGGAAACTTTGTAATAAGATCAGCTACATGAAGATTTGCCGAAGAGCTCAATTTAGCTTCTAAAGACTCTATGGCATCTTTTTTGTTGTCTTCTATCCCTATGTAACCGTTGGTTGCGTTAGTAACCTTCATAATAATCTTTAAGCCTTCAATAATTTTATCGCCCCATTCAAGCATCATTCTATGGTCACAAGTTAAATAAGGCTCACATTCTGCCCCATTTAAAATTATAGAGTCGATGCCCTTAAGTGCGCCGGAAAGTTTGTTATGTGCAGGGAATGCTGCCCCACCCATACCGATTACACCAGCTTTTTTGACAGCTTCGATTATTTCATCAATAGAAAAATCTTCAATTTTTTTGTCACATTCTTGAAATTCAAATTCATCTTTAAAATTGTTTTCAATTGTAACGCAAGTTGCACTAGAACCATCAAGGGTAAATCTCTTTTCGATTTTTTTAACAACCCCCGATACGCTGGAGTGAACAGGTGCGTATAATGACGCCTCCACATCTCCAATAACCGTACCAATCTTTACCTCGTCGCCAACTTTTACTGTTGGCTCACAAGGAGCACCAACGTGTTGTGTAAGTGGAATAATCACTTCAGCAACAGCTTTTGCCTTTTCAATTGGAGCGTGCTCGGAAAGTTCTTTAAACTCTGGTATATGTATACCGCCCTTGAAGGTAAGATGTTTTAAATTCATATTTATCACCTTCGCCTTTCATAAAAATTATAGCATAAGACCTGGTCAAATTCAAGGAAAAAACGGCATTTATAGGGCTTGTGTAAAATTTTGTTGAATTTGTGATTTGAATCACCAAAAAACGCAAACTAAAATTTTTAGTTTGCGTCTTCATCAATGGTTTCATTTTCTTTAGTTGTAAAATATGCAGTGCTAAGTGACTTATAAGGAAAAATAATATTTGGTTTTATATCCCCCACTATAGCATTTGAATATATAAGGGCATTCATCTTGTAGACAAGGGGAATAAAAATATTCTCTCTATTAATAGTCTCATCTATACTGTTGGTAACTAAGATTAAATCTGATTCGTTGTGTGTAGATTTGATATCTTCATTTAGTTTGCTAATAGTTTCTGATTGATAAGGAAATATACCTGAATTTAAATTGTAGGAATAATCTGGAATAATATTTACAGCCATTGATGATAAGGCAATGTCGTAACCACCAGCCTTTAGATTCTCCAAATAAGTATTAAAATCCTCGTCAGAATTTCCAACAAACTCAACTTTTATTCCCAAATTGTACAAAGATTCTGCAATCAGAGTTGCAATTTTAAGCTGATATTCATTTTTCCAATAGAAATAAAATTTAAGAGTTGGTTTCTCACCAGACAGTAATTCTTTTGCTTTGTCAATATTTGTAATATCTTGGCCTACCCTGCAAAAATAACTGTTGGGATTAATAAATCCAGTTGTTTTAATTCCTTGATCATCTAAGGCAATCTTAATAATTCTTTCCTTGTCAATGGAACTTTTTATAGCCTCCCTATAATTTGGATTTGCTAATTCTCCCTCAGGATTTAAAAATAAAAAATACATTTCATTGGAAGGATAAGTTTGGGCATTAAAATGCTCATTATTAAAAAACCTATAAAAGTTTTGTCCCCATGATGTGGATACATGAATCCTACCAGTTTCAAGAGAAGTGTAAATCAAATCTTTGTCATCATGATAAACCCCTCTAATTCTAGAAATACTTGGCATTTCGTCATGATAATTTTCGTATGCTTGCAAAATTATTTCTTTTTTATTCTCATAGCTATCAACCATATATGGTCCGGTTCCCAAAGGGATTTTTTTACTTAGAGTTCCCTCTTTTACTATTGGGAAAATTAAATATTCCTTTAAAAATGGTCCTACTCCATTATAACTAATCTCAATTGTTGTATTATCAATTATTTTTCCACTCAAAGGAAATTCTCTAGAAATATTGTTGACTACAAGATTATAATAGGGTCCTTTAGCGGAGTTTTGAAAATGTTCTAGAGAATACAAGACATCTCTTACTGTCAAAGCTGATCCATCATGAAAAGTTATGCCATCTTTGATGCTAATGGTCATCTTGTTATTATCCAAATTATATGAGCTAGCCAATAAAGTTTGTGGCCTAAGATTATCATCTAGAGTAAATAAGCCTTCAAAAATTAAACTAGATAAATAAAAATAAGACATATTTTCTGTTGTAAGAGGATCTAAGGATTCAAAGGGTGTCAGAGGAATGCTTATCTCCCCTGTCTCTGCAAGGAGGTAGTTAAGCTTTTCATCCTCAACAGAGACTTCTTTTTGAGTGCACGAAGATAAAAACAGCATAAGTATGCAAAGTATAAATATGTTTATCCTTTTCATTTTACAAACTCCTTAATAAATTTTTTTATAGCAGGAACTACTCCATCTTCTGCCTTTGTTAATTTCATAAAATATTCTTGCATATTCTGTGGAACCCTATAGTCCTTGCTAATTAAAAATTCATATCCCTTCCTAGCCTTCTTAACTCTTTTTATATAGTTCCTGGTTTCATCATAAGGAACCCAAGAATAAGTGTCATCATTTACATCTTCAAGGCCTTCGTCAATCCATCTTTTAACCACACTTGGTCCAGCATTGTAAGCGAGTATTGCCCTGTCAGTACTGCCGAATCTTTCAATTAAATTCTTTAGATAATAGGCACCAATCTCCATATTTTTTTCTGGAGTAAAAATATCATTTATTCCGACTTCAATCCCATACTTTTGTGATGTGTACTCTATTGTTTCAGGTATCACCTGCATTAGGCCAAGGGCATTTTTCTTGGAAACTGCATTTGGATCAAACCCGCTCTCTGTTTTTATAATTGCAAGAACCAAAGATTTGTCTACTCCAACTTCTGCACAAACTTGATCGGCAACCTTTTCATATTTTATCGGGTAATTGTATGATAAATAAAAGTTTACGCCAACATATAGAACTGCCAGCGTAAGCATTAGTTTAATTAAAAATTTAATATTTTTTATCAAGATATTCTATTATCCTTTCTTGAAATCTTTCTATACTTTCGTTGTTATCGATTATAGTATGTGCTTTTTTTATTGCAAATTCATCTGAAACAAAGTATCTGTCCCTATCGATAATATCTTGGTCTGTCATATTTCTGCTAGATTTAAGACGCCTATATCTTATATCCTTGTCAACATTTATATAAATTACTTCATCAGGTATAAAACCGCATTTATTAGCTATACCCATAGATTCAAAATAAAGCGGTATTTCAAAAAATATATCTTTGTCAGATTTGATACTAGCATAATAATCATAAAGCTTATAGTAGACGAAATCCTCGATTTCTTTTTTTAGATCTTGATTTTTGAAAAAAACATCCCTGTAGTCTATGCCTTCGCCGCAAATCTTTCTTGTAATTTCATCTATATCTTTTATGTTATTTGAAATTATTTCCTTTGCGTCATCATCTGCAGACCTTAATCCAAATTGATTTTTATCTTTTAAGATCTTGATAAAACTGCTCTTTCCAGATCCAATTTTACCTGTTATTACTATTTTTTTAGGCTTCATACCAATCCTTTGCAATGCTATAATCAACCTTCAAATCAACACCCATATCAGTAACCGTTTCCATGATGTGTTTAACATCTTTTGCAAGCTTATCTACTTCATCATCAGCCGCTTCTAAAATCAATTCGTCATGAATGGTTAAAATAAGTTTAGATTTCATTTTATTTTCCCTTAAATAATCAAAAACTTTTACCATGGCAATTTTAATTATATCTGCAGCTGTCCCTTGGATTGGAGTATTAAGAGCAATTCTTTCACCAAAACTACGAATGTTAAAATTTTTGCTATTTAATTCAGGTATAGCCCTTCTGCGATTAAACAAAGTCGTTACATAACCATCTTTTTTAGCACCTTCGACCACATCGTCCATATATTTTTTTACATTAGGAAATTGTCTCCAGTAGTTGTCGATGTATTCTTTGGCAGAGTCCCTACCAATATCCAAATTCCGACTGAGTCCATAGTCGCTTATGCCATAGACGATACCAAAGTTAACAGCCTTGGCATGGTAGCGTTCCATGTCTGTTACTTCATCATAAGGAATATCAAAAACTTCACTTGCAGTCTTCCTATGAATGTCTAAGTCCCCATGAAAGCCTTCAATCATTTTTTCTTCCTTGCTAACCGCAGCTAACACCCTAAGTTCAATTTGTGAATAGTCTAGGTCAAGTAATTGATGTCCATCTTTTGCAACAAAAGCCTTCCTCAGCATCCTTCCCTTTTCAGTCCTTGTAGGAATATTTTGTAGGTTAGGTTCTGTTGAGGAAATTCTACCTGTTGCTGTTTTTACTTGGTTAAATGTAGACCTAAGCCTCCCATCTTCATCAATTATATCGACAATACCATCTACATATGTGCTCTTTAATTTACTATCCTGCCTATATTCAAGAATTAGCTTTGGAAGCAGATGCTTGTCACTTAATTTTTCCAATACTTCTTGGTCTGTAGAAAAACCCGTTTTTGTTTTCTTAATAACAGGCAATTCAAGTTTATTAAACAATATTTCGCCTAGCTGCTTAGGAGAATTAATATTAAATTCTTCTCCGGCTAGTTCAAATATCTTCTCTTCCATCTGGTCTAGATCCGCTTGGAATTGCTTGCCCAAATCTTCTAGTATAGATTTTTTCACCTCTACTCCGTCGTATTCCATATTTGCAAGCACATAGGTTAAAGGAAGTTCAATATCATTTAATAGATCGGTCATATCCATGGATTTTATCCTGTCTTCTAAAACGGGATAAAGCTTATAAATTTGTGCTAGACCCACAGCATATGAATTGAAGAGTTCATCCTTATCAAATTCTTCTATTTTAGTCTTCTTGTTTTTAGAAAAAAGATCTTCATAGTTTGTAGCTGATGAAAAATATCTCCCATACACAGCAGAAATAGTTTCTCCATTTGAAGTAGGATCAACTAAATAATCGCCCACTACAACATCAAATTTAAAACCGTTTTTATTGATGCCTTTCTTTATTAAATGATATAGGTCCTCTTTGATATTTCCACCTATAAAATCATATTTTTCATCAAAAATTTCATAGAAATCATTCGCTGACTCAGAAATATAAGCTCTTTCTCCATCGAATATTCCATAAGCTAAAGGCTCTTCATTGTGGTAGGAGTTTCTGAAAAATTGCTTGACAGCCAGAGTCTTTGAAGCAAATTTAATATTTTTAAAAGAATCGACTATCTTATATTCGACTTCAATTTTATCATCCTTGCTTTCTCCACTTGTAAAATCTTGAAATTCAAGGTCAGAGAAAATTTCATTTACTCTTTCGGTGTTAGGGTCTCTAAGTTTAAAGTAGTCTTTACTCTCAACCTCAACATCGCACTTTATTCTCCCAAGTTCCTTCGAAAGATAGGCAGCATCTTTACCATTTGCAATTCTTTCGGTAGTTTTATTTTTCTTCATATTGTCAATATTATCATAGACGCCATCAAGGGTTTTATACTCATGAAGAAGTTTTTTTGCAGTGACTTCACCAATTCCATCTATGCCAGGTATATCATCAGACTTATCTCCCATGAGGGCCTTTAAATCAATAAGCTGGTCTGGTGTAAGTCCGTAGTCATCCATAATCATTTGCCTATCATAGTCAACTGTTTCAGATATTCCCCTCTTTGTATAGATAACTTTTACATTGTCATCTACAAGTTGCAAATAGTCCCTATCTCCAGTAACTAAAACGACATTGTAGTTATCAGAATATTTCTTTGATAAACTTCCGGCCAAGTCATCAGCTTCATAGCCTTGAACTTCATAAGTCCTAATTCCCATTTCATCTAAAAGATCTTTTAAAATTGAAATTTGATAGCTTAATTCTGGCGGAAATTTCTTTCTTGTTGACTTATATCCATCATACATTTTATGCCTAAAGGTTGGTCCCTTTGGGTCAAATAAAACAGCAACAAGCTCTGGTTTGTATTCTTCAACCAGCCTCTTGTACATTCTTATAAATCCATATATAGCATTTGTCTGTATACCTTTTTTATTCGTTAAAGGCGGCAGAGCATAAAAAGCCCTGTTAACCAATGACGATCCATCTATTATTAAGAAATTATTCATTTTATCACCTAGATTAATTATAACATATAAAAATAAACATTTCTACACAAAAAAAGCATGCCCTGGGCATGCTTTTGTTATTGAACCATAAATATTGTATTTAAATTTCTTCCGGCAGCTTTTACGAATTTCCCATTTACATATAAGGCACTTGAAGCTCCGCCATCTAAATTCATTGCGTCTTTACATCCTAATGCTATCATCACTTCAGCGAGCTTTTCCATAGTGGCAACACATGTCACCATAACGAGCTCGTTATTTGCTGTAAGACCAATTGCAGATCTCTGAGCAGAGTTTGTATTTATCTTCGCTTCTTTAAAAGCCTTTTTATTTTCTGCTGCTACATTTTTCCCATTCTTTACAACCATAGGTCCAGCAGCAATCATGTCGGATATATCTGAATATTTTATATCCTTATCTCCAGCTTTAAAAGTTGAGCTGCCAGTTTGATCCACAAGTTCTAGGCCAACAGTTCTACCTGCTTTAAATCTTTGGTCAACAAAATTTTTGTCAGCTGCTTGTGGTCCATAATAAATTACGTATCCATTCTCAGGTATTGTAATTTTCCCTGCCGGCGAATAAGTTTTACCAACAACATTATTGACAACCTCTACTATCCAACCACCATTTAAAACTATGTCCTTGTTTCTGTATTTTGTAAATATATAAACACCTGATTGGTCATTAGGATTTTGGTTTACATACCATACGCTAAAAATATTAAAATCCATTGCTTGTGTATTATTATTCCACTCATTTTTAGTCTTGCCATCAAGGCTTCCTTTATAAGAAAGTGTGAGAGTATCAAAGTGGACCTTGTAATCATCATATACCATTAGGCTTGCAGTATTGCCAACCATATGAATAACTTGTTTACCTTTGATAATCGTTGCCATTGGCTCCAAGGTTTTATAAGCGTCAAAGTAGTTAGCATTTATAGCAGCCTTTGCACCATAAGTTTTTACCATGGATTGAAAGGACTCAGCGCCAATTAACTTATCATTGTTTTTGGCAACCCTAAGTTTAACGCCCTCTTCTAACTTTACTTTTACAACATTAGCCCTTACACCGCTAACAGTTTTGGATTCATATGTTGGCGCTCCGGCTAAAGAAATACTTGTCAGCATTATTAAAGATAAAATAATACAAAGAACTCTTTTCATATTTCCTCCTAAAAAAATATCTGTTTTATTTAATTAATAGTAACATAGATTTATTTTTATATCAAGTTTAAAACATAGATATTTGATTTGTATCTTGCATACCTTCCAAGATTCCATGATCTTTCATATATGCGACACTTGTCTTATTTAGTCGAGTCCTCTTCATCAAGTCATCCAAACTTAAAAATTTAGAAATATTTCTCTCTTCAACTATACTTTCAGCAACCCCATCTCCTAAGTTTGGAATTACAGTTAAAGGTGGAATTATTGCTCCCTCAGCTTTTAAAAATTTAAAAGGCTCTGACTTATAAATATCAGCTGGCTTGCAAGTTATACCTCTAAGATACATTTCTCTTGCAACAATTAATAATTTTAAGTCATTTTGTTCTTTTTGTGTAGGTCTTTCAAGAGATTTTATAATTTTTATTTTTTCATTTATTTTCTCTAAACCACCTGTAATTGCAGAATAGTCAAAGTCAATCTTTTTAGTTGTAAAGAAAGTTGCATAAAAGGCTTCAGGATAATGAAGTTTGTACCAAGCAAGCCTGTAACTTAACATTACATATGCAACAGCATGAGCTTTTGGGAACATGTATTTAATTTTATTACATGAATCTATATACCATTCAGGCAAACCATGATCTCTCATCTTGACTTCATCTTCTTCAGTGAGTGGTTTTCCCTTTCTAACTTTTTCCATGGTAAAGAAAGAAAAATCATTTTCCATACCAGCATGTAATAGATAAGTCATAATATCTTCCCTGGTTGCGATAACGTCCTTTAGTTCACACACTCCTTGTTCAATCAAGTCCTTTGCATTATTTAAATAAACATCCGTTCCATGTGATAGGCCTGAAATTCTGACAAGGTCAGCAAAGTTTTTAGGATTTGTATCATCAAGCATGCTTACAACAAAGTCAGTTCCAAATTCTGGAATAGCTAGAGTACTTGTGCTGCACCCCAAAATTTCTGGGTCTAATTTCAAAGGCTTAGTAGATGAAAACATGGATAAAATTTCTGGGTCATCAAATTTTATACTTTTATGGCTAACGCCAGTCATATCTTCCAGCATCCTAATCATTGTAGGACCATCGTGACCAAGTATATCTAGCTTTAATATATTCGAGTGAATAGCCTTATAAGCAAAGTGTGTTGTAAACACGCCTGAATTAGCATCATCTGCTGGATATTGTATAGGTGAAAAATCATGGATATCTTTATTCTTAGGAACAATCATAATGCCTCCTGGGTGTTGGCCTGTTGTTCTCTTTATACCAATCATTTTGTCAACTAATCTATAAACCTCAGCATCGGATACATGTTCACCTTTCTCTTCAAAATAATTTTTAACATATCCATAGCCAACTTTAAATTGAATTGTTCCAATAGTCCCTGCCCTAAAGACATAATTGTGGCCAAATAATTCTTCTACATAAGCGTGGGCCTTTGGTTGGTATTCACCGGCAAAGTTAAGGTCGATATCTGGTTCCTTATCACCATTAAATCCTAAGAAAGTTTCAAAAGGAATATTGTAGCCATCTTTTTTCATTTCAATGCCGCAGTGTGGACAATCTTTATTTGGCATATCAACGCCTACATTATACTTGCCGCTTTCATCAAATTCGCTGTACTTACACTTTGTGCATACATAATGTGGTGGCAGGGGATTAACTTCTGTAATGCCGCTCATAGTTGCAGCAAAACTTGATCCAACACTACCACGAGAACCAACTATATATCCATCATCTTCCGATTTTTTAACAAGTCTCTCTGCAATAATATACATAACTGCATAACCGTTTGAAATTATAGAATTAAGTTCCTTTTCAAGTCTCTTCTCAACTATTTCAGGTAAGTCATCACCATAAATAGACCTCGCTTTTTTAAGACAAGACTCTCTTAATTCCACATCTGAGCCTTCAACTATAGGTGGAAACTTTTCTTTAGGAATTGGTCTTAACTGTTCACATGCATCCAAAAGTTCATTTGTATTTTCAACTGCAAATTCGTAGGCCCTATCAGAAATAAAGTTAAAGCCCGCTAGCATCTCATCTGTTGTCTTCAAGAACATAGGGGGATCATTTTCACCTCTAAAGTCTCCACGACCCTTGGCCAAAATTCTTCTAATAATTACATCATTTGGAACCATCTCATAGACATTGCCGCCCGCAATTATTTTTTTATTATAAAAATCAGCAGTACCAATATATTCTTTTAAAATAGAAGTTAAATCATCAACCGAATTATATCTATTGGACATCAGAAGGCCTGCATAGTTATCAAAAGGTTGAATTTCAACAAAATCGTATTTGCTAATCATATCTTCAAGATCTTCTTTTAAAAATCCCGATTGAATTTTATTAAATAAATCGCCCTTTATTGCCTCTGCACCAAGGATTAATCCTTCTCTATATTTTTCCAAATCACTTAACATAATCTTTGGCCCATGCATAAAGCTATCTGTATGAGAATCTGAAACCAAGTGATAAAGATTTATCAAACCTGTATAGTTCCTCGCATAAATAAGTGCATTAAAACTAGAAAACTCATTGATATATTTAATATCCTTTAGGCCATAGTAGTCTTCTATATCTCCTTGCCTAATCAAAATATTTACAAGAGCAATAAAAATTTCTGCTGTAGCGTTGGCGTCGTCTACTGCCCTGTGGTGGTTTTGTAGACTTACCCCTAATCTTTCAGCAACAATATCAAGCTTATGTCTCTTTAAGTCAGTTAAAGTATATCTGCTGATTTTAAGCGTGTCAGCGTATGGATTGTCTAAATATATTCCATATTCGCTGTATTTTCTTTTCATAAAGCCAATATCAAACTCAGCATTGTGGGCAACCAAAATAGTTCCCTTGATGAAATCATAGAAGTCATCTTTTATTTCTTCAAAGCTTGGTTTATCAGCCAAGTCTTCGTTAGTAATACTAGTTAATTGCGTTGTAAAAGCAGATATAGGCCTGCCTGGATTTATTAATTGGTTGTACCTATCAACAATTTCACCATCCCTAATCTTTACAGCACCAATTTCAATTACATCGTCGCTAAATGGATTAAGCCCAGTGGATTCAATATCAAAAACAACAAAGTCTTTGAAGCCATCTTTATAATCAACAATAAGCCTTTCGTTATCATCAATTAAAACGCCTTCAATACCATATACAATTTTAAAATTTTCATCAGAAGCATCCATTACATCAGGATAACTTTGAACGTTAGATAAGTCTGTAAGGCAAAAGCCCCTGTGTCCCCATGCCTTTAATTGCTTGACCAAATCTCCAGCATCAATTGACCCCGCTAAAGTACTCATCTTTGTATGGGCATGAATTTCTACTCTCTTAACATCTGCATTGTCTTGACGAGCTTCTTTCTCTACAATCTCATAATTACGCATGGTAAGAGCCATACACTTATCAAAATTGTTGTAAGCGTAATCACCATTTAATCTTATATACTGACCATCAAATAAATTGTTCTTTATTTCATCCAATTTATCTGAATTTATAAAAGCCCTAACCATTAAAGATTCAGTCTCATCATATACATAAAAGCCAAGAATCTTAAGATCCTCACGTCTGGTATCTCTAATATTTAAAGCAAAAATTTCCCCTTCTACAGTAGGAAAAACATCATCTTGGGTTAGATCTTTTATTTTAATAATATTCTTAAAATCTTTTTTGGAGAATTTATAAAAACTCTTCTTGTTTTCAGTCTTCTTACTTTCCTTTGCTGGTTCCACTTCTTCGGTTAAAACTTTATTTGTAAAAGCTAAATCCTCTTCTTCGAACTCATCATCAAATTTATATTCATCTACTAAACTTTCGGTGCTATCAAGCAAGTTCTGAGCATCAACATCCTTCTCGTCTTCAACGTCAGTCTTTATAATTTTGTTGTTTACTATAACTTCCAGAGAAGATAAGTACTTTTCAAAAGCCTTCTTGATGAAATCTAAATCAATTTGATTGATGTTTTGATTAGAACAAGAGCTGACTTTTATAGAATTGGTCTTGGTATCTAAGTCCACCCTTTCAACTTTAAAGTTCAAACTATTAAAATGTTCAATATCATCGCCAGTTAATATCACTTCTAAAATCGAATTATCCATTTTACTCACCATCCATTCTTTTACTCTTTTTCTGCCTATCAAACTGTCTTATGTTCATTTATGACTCCTTTTCATTATTTATTAATGAATTTCTCCATTTTATAATCCTTTAAATATTAATATTTCTAAATCTATCTATAGCAAATACAAGAAAATGTTGCTGCTAGTTCTTATAACTATTGTTATTTAAAATCCTTATTATCTCTTCCCTAACATTTATTGGTTCAACAACCTCTACATATTCTAAAAATTGTAAGGCCCAATAAACCAAGCCTTTTGTTGGTCCATTAAATTCTGCCGTAAAAAATTCCTCATCCTCTTTTTTAATATTGATATTATTTCCAAGCTCTTCTATCAGATAGTCTATCACTTCATTTTTACATCTTAAAATAATTTTTTCTGGACTACCACTAAATGCATAAATAGAATTTTCTATTTGTTTTTTAATGTCTTCATCCTTGATTTCCAACGAACTTTCTTCTAAAATTTTTAAATCTTTTATCAAATCCAACCTATAAAAAGAAATGTTGGTATACGGATCTTTGGAGCATATTAAGTAATATTTGCTATTTTTTACAATCAAGTCAAAGGGATTTACAACATATAATTCATTTTTCCTTGGTACAAGTTTCTTGTTTAAATCATATTGTAGATATACAAACGATACTTTTCTTTTATTTGAAATAGCTTCTTGTAAAATCTCAATATTTAAAAAGATCTCTCTTATTGTTTCTGGATTAGTGTCTGTTAAATCTTTATATTCCTTGCGTTTATAAATTGATACTAGGCTTTTCAATTTTCTATCAATATCTTTTTTGTATTTGATATCAAGAAATTTAAAATTGACAATCATATCTGAAAGCATCGATATTTCACTTGCTTCAAACATTCTGTCCCTGAGAAAGTATCCTTTACCATTTTCTTTATACTTTGAAATATCATATCCAAAGTCAATTAAAGTATCGATTGCTTTATAAATCGACCTTCTATCAGGACTTATACCATATTCATCTTCCATATAGTTTTGAATTTGATCAATGGATAAAATATGATTCTCATCAGAATATTTTTTTAAGATTTCTAACAATCCCAACAAATTAACCCTTGAATAATTCATATATAAACCTCTTTCTCATCTCTTTTTTATATTATAACACGGAAGATTTCTCTCTGCTATACACAAATATGTACAGTAACCATTAATAAATTTTTTTATAAAAATATTATATGTAAATAGACGTGACTATTTATCACGCCATTAATTCTAAATTATTTGAGCATAAGCATGCTAAATACAAAAACCTTAGTTAACCCATTTTCTAAAATACGAAATAGAATCAATTATTAGCTTCATAATCCATTATTTTTATCTCATCGATCAATTCACTAACAGCCATATACTTATCAAGAGTTCTAATGATTTTTCCCTTTTTAAAGAGATTTACCTTGTTTTTCATAAGAGCAATTCCTATGTCAGCCTCTCTGGCTTCTCCAGGTCCATTTACGCTACAACCCATAATTGCAACATTTATCTTCCCATTAATATTTGGCATTTTCTCTTTAAATTCTTTAACCATCTCAATCATTTGACCATTTGTCCTTGCGCAAGTTGGGCATGAGATAAGGTTAATTCCTTTTGCATTTAAATTAAGAGACTTTAAAATATTTTGACCAGCTATGACCTCTTTATAAGGATCATCTGTCAAACTAACTCTAATAGTATCACCAATGCCTTCGTGTAGTAATATTCCCATTCCTATCGCTGATTTTACCATTCCCTCTTCGTATGGGCCAGCTTCAGTTATCCCTAAGTGAAGAGGATAGTCCATGGCTTTAGAAAAATTTTCATAGGCTGCAACAGCCACATATATATCCGAAGATTTAATGGAAACTTTGATGTTTGTAAAATTTAAATCCTCTAAGGTCTTAACCTCAGAAAAAGCACTTTCAACCAGGCTTTTTGCATTAACTCCACCAAATTTATCGATTATTTTCGTATCAATAGATCCAGAATTAACGCCAATTCTAATAGGAATATCCCTTTCATTTAGCAAGGTAACCAAGGATTTTAAACCCTCTTTGTCTTGCATGTTGCCTGGATTTATCCTAATACAATCAGCCCCATTTTCAGCGGCCCACATAGCGAGCTTATAATCGTACTGGATATCTGCAATAAAAGGTACATTAATTTTTTCTTTAATTTTTTTAATGGCAAGAGCATCCTCTTTTGTATTAATAGCTGCCCTAACTAAGTCCAAACCGTAGCTTTCGCACTCTAAAATTTGCTTAACAGTAGCATCAACATCAGAGGTTATGGTATTTGTCATTGTTTGAACACTAATAGGAGCGTCTCCACCTACAAATACATTACCAACTTTAATTTTTTTAGTAGGCCTTCTCTTGTACTCACTAAAATCTTGAAAAGTCATTCATTAAACTCCTTATAAAAATATAAAGTATAAAAACTATACCAATACTCATAATAATCGTTTTGGCTTTGTCGCTAAGTTTTCTACCGATTATACTTTCAATTAATACAAGTAAAATTTGTCCACCATCTAGCGGCGCTATAGGAAGTATATTAAATACTGCTAGTGATATAGAGATATTTACTATAATCATCAGTATTACATTTAAGTTAACCCCTTGCATTGTGCCAACTGTGGCAACAAAACCGACTATGCCCATCAAATTATCAGCCTTGCCGACAAAAATCTCTTTGATGGCCTTAAAAATTTCACTTATAAACATGCCTGCTGTAGCAAAACTCTGTTTAATGGCAATTCCAGGATTTTTTCTCACTGCAAAATAAACTCCGATCTTGCCATCCTTAGAGTCTATTGGAATTAAAAGCTCTTCCCCACTTCTAATTACAGTAAGAGTATATTTTTTATTTTTATATGCTTCCGTTCCCATTAGTTCACTTGCGGTATTGACTTTGATATCGTCAATCTTTAAAATATGGTCTCCTTCTTGGATGCCCACTTCCTCTGCTATAGATCCTGGGACAATTTTTTCAACATAGGTTGAAGGATATCCATAAAAAGAAAACATCAAAAATAAAATTAATAAAGCAGTAAACATATTCATAAGAATACCACTTATTAAAATAATTAGCTTTTTGCCATTTGATGCATCCTCATAATCAACTTTGTCAGAAGATTTATAAGAAAATCCAAGGTTCTCTTCGTCCTCCTCATCGTCAAATCTGCAATAGCCACCAAGTGGCAGAGCTCTTATGCTAAATAAAGTTTCCACTCCCTGCTTTTGATATAATTTTGGTCCAATTCCTATAGAAAACTCCTTGACCCTTACTCCGACAATTCTGGCTGCAATAAAATGCCCAAACTCATGGATGGTAATTACGCCAAGTAAAATTAAAAATGCGTAGATAAATTTCATTATAAAAATAACTCCAATGCAAATGCCACAAATAAAATGCTATCAAACCTATCCAAAAGTCCTCCGTGGCCTGGTAGAAGATTACTAAAGTCCTTAACTCCCAAGGCCCTTTTTACAGATGAAGCGAATAAGTCTCCAAATTCAGCCATAATTGATGCAAACAATAAAACTAAAATGCTTTTAAAATTAACAGATAAGTTTAATACTAACGAACCTGCAAGTAACCCAAGTCCAATACCACCCAATAGGCCGAAAACTGCACCTTCAATTGTCTTTTTAGGACTGATTTTTGGCATGAGTTTGTGTTTGCCAAGCAGGCTGCCACCTAGGTAAGCAAAAACATCAGCACCAGTTGTAATGGCAATAATTAATAAAAATCTGTCAGAATTAAATACCTGATAGGTATAGAAAGTTCTGCCTAAAATCAGGATATATACATAGATAAAGGTACTTGCACATACATTCATAAGCTTATTTTGACTATCATCAAAAATAAAATAAATCAGCATGGCTAAGATTAAAATATTATCTATATGAAAATAACTGTATTTAAAAAGCAGGAATGAATTTATTGATCTAAAGATTACTATTCCCATCAAAAAAATACTATAAGGCCTTATGTCCTTTGTTTTAAAGCACTTATCAAGCTCATAGATAATGCCCAATATAATAAGACTAGTTGCTATTGTTGCAACAGTGCTACCCAGTAAATACATTCCTATATAAAAAATCGCTATTCCAATCGATGTGATCAACCTTGTTTTAAATGTGCTCATTACTTAAGTCCCCCAAAATTTCTCTTTCTGTGATTGAACTCTTCAAGACAAGCGTCCAAATCGTCCCATGTAATATCTGGCCAAAAAAGATCCCTAAAAATAAATTCTGAATAAGCCGCTTGCATCAACATAAAATTAGATAGACGCAGTTCTCCTCCAGTCCTTAAAATAAAATCTGGATCAGGCATTCCAGCGGTAAATAAATTTTTCCTAATCAAATCCTCATCAACTTTTTCTGCACAAATACCTGACTCTACAATCTTTTGTGTGGCAAAAACTACATCTTGCCAGGCAGAATAATTTATTGCAAAGTTTACTACTAGGCCAGTATTATTTTTTGTCAAATCAACAGCATACTCAAGTTTCTCGCGACACTTTTCTGGAAGCTCTTTTAAACTTCCAAAAATATTTACCTTGGCATTCTTTTCGTGAAGAGTTCTAAGCTCCTTATCTATATATTCAATCAAAAGGTTCATCAAAAAAGAAACTTCATTTTGTGGCCTCTTCCAGTTCTCTGTTGAAAAAGCATAGAGGGTTAAGTATTTAATATCATTTTCATCAGCCCACTCTATGGATTCGATTACCTTTTGCATTCCTTTTCTGTGGCCAAAGGCTCTTGGCAAACCACGTTTTGTAGCCCACCTACCATTGCCATCCATAATTATTGCTATGTGCAAAATATCACCTCTTTAATAGATATAGAATATCATATAAAATAAAAAAATACAAAATTCACTTTATTCTGTAGAAGTATTCAAAAACTCATGATAACAAAGACTTAATGAATTGTGAATTTAATTTAAGTTTATTATTAAGAAAAATTAAAATAAAATACCCACAAAAAAAGCACCTTGCATAAAGCAAAGTGCTTTGACATGAAAATTAAATTTCCATCAGTTCAGCTTCTTTTTCTTTTGTAAGCTTATCAATACTTTCAATAAATTTATCTGTTAGCTCTTGAGCTTCAGTTTCTGATCTCTTTCTATCGTCTTCTGTGATTTCTTTATCTTTTTCGAGTTTTTTAATTCCATCAATCAGGTCACGACGAATATTTCTAATATTAACCTTAGCTTCCTCGCTAGACTTTCCTACAAGCTTTGTTAAGTCTTTACGTCTTTCCTCAGTGAGTTGTGGGATTGCAAGTCTAACAACCTTTCCATCATTAGCAGGGTTTAGTCCCAAATCAGATGCCAATATTGCCTTTTCAATTTCAGGGATAACATTTGCATCGAAAGGTTGAATTACAATCAGCCTTGGTTCTGGAGCAGATATATTTGAAAGTTGTTTAATTGGAGTCATTACGCCATAGTAATCAACATCAATTCTATCTAACAAAGCAGGATTTGCTCTTCCAGCTCTAACAGCTGAAAGATCTTCTTTATAAACAGATACTGACTTTGACATTCTGTCTTCAGCATCTTTAAAAATTTCGTTAATCATTGTTCCTCCTTATGATAGTTCCAATTTCTTCGCCTTTTAGAGCTCTAGTTATATTTTCTGTGTCGTCAATTCCAAATACAAGCAAAGGAATATTGTTATCCATACATAGGCTTGTAGCAGTGGAATCTAATATTTTTAAGTTTAATCTTAAAATATCGGAGTATGTCAAGCTGTCAAATTTAGTAGCACTTGGGTCAATCTTTGGATCAGCTGAATAAACACCATCAACACCTTTTTTTGCAACAAGTATTGATGAAGCACCAATTTCAGCAGCCCTCAAGGCAGCAGTAGTATCAGTCGAGAAGTAGGGATTACCAGTACCAGCTGCGAAGATAACTACTCTTCCTTTTTCTAAATGACGAATAGCCCTTCTCATAATATAAGGCTCTGCGACTTCTTGCATTTGTATAGAGGTTTGAACTCTGGTTTCTACACCAATTTTTTCTAGAGAAGATTGAAGTGCCAAAGCATTCATTACTGTTCCAAGCATACCCATATAATCTGAGGTTGCCCTTTCAATAATCTTGGCATCTCTGCCCCTCCAAAAATTGCCTCCACCAACAACAATTGCAATTTCATTGTCTGCTGTCTTACCTTCTTTGATAGATTTTGCTAATTCATAAACAAAATCCATATCAATTCCAGTACCTTTTCCTCCAGCCATTGATTCGCCAGATAGTTTTAATACTACTCTATTTTTCGTTGACATAAAAGCTCCTATTAAACGTTCATTTGCTTTGCAACTTCATCAGCGAAGTTTTCTTCTCTTTTTTCTAGTCCTTCACCAACTTCATATCTTGTAAAGCGTCTAACTTTAATGTTTTCTCCAATTTTTGTAATCAAATCATTTAAGAGATCTTGAACTGACTTGTCTGGATCTTTGATGAATGGTTGTTCTAGCAAGCAAACTTCTGTGTAGTATTTTTTGATTCTACCTTCAACCATTTTGTGAGCAATTTCTTCAGGTTTTCCTTCATTAACTGCTTGTTGTTTTAGAACTTCTTTTTCATGTTCAATAACTTCAGCTGGAACTTCTTCTCTTGAAACATATTGAGGATTGCTTGCTGCAACTTGCATTGCTAAGTCTTTAACAAAAGCTTTGAAGTCTTCGTTCTTTGCAACAAAGTCAGTTTCAGTATTTACTTCAACCAAAACACCGATTCTTCCACCGTGAATGTAGCTTTCAACAATACCTTCAGCAGCAATTCTGGATGCTTTTTTAGCAGCTTTTGAAAGTCCTTTTTCTCTTAAATAATCAATAGCTTTTTCAACATCTCCATTTGTTTCTTGAAGAGCTTTTCTGCAGTCCATCATGCCTACGCCAGTTTTATCTCTTAGTTCTTTAACCATGCTTGCTGTAATTTCCATAATTTACCACTCCTATTCTTAATAATATTTATTCTTGATCTTCTTTGGAGCTGTTGATTTCAGCTTCCATTGTATCTTGATCTACTTCTTCTTCAGCGTCATCTTCTTCAACAGAATATTGTTCACCTTGTTTAGCTTCGATAACTGCATTAGCGATTGTTTCTGTAATAAGTTTAACGCTTCTGATAGCATCGTCATTTGCAGGAATTGGGATATCAACTTGATCTGGGTCACAGTTTGTATCTACAACACCAACTACAGGAATTCCAAGAATTCTTGCTTCATTAACAGCAATGTATTCTTTGCTTGGGTCAATTACAAATAAGCATTGTGGTAGACCTGGGAAATCCTTAATTCCGCCTAAGAATTTTTGTAATCTTTCGATTTCGTGACGAAGTTCGATAACCTCTTTCTTAGGAAGAGCTTCAAAAGTTCCATCTTCTTCCATTTGTTCTAGTTCTTCTAACCTATCAATTGATTTTTTAATTGTTTGATAGTTTGTCATCATGCCGCCTAACCATCTTTGGTTAACAAATGGCATTTCGCATCTCTTAGCTTCTGATTCGATAGCTTCTTGGGCTTGAGTCTTTGTTCCTACAAACATAACTTTGCCGCCATCTTCTACAACTTCTTTTACAAATTTGTAAGCCTTTTCAATTTGCTTAACAGTTTTTTGTAGGTCGATAATGTAGATTCCATTTCTTTCTGTAAAGATGAACTCTGCCATCTTTGGGTTCCATCTTCTTGTTTGGTGTCCGAAATGAACACCTGCTTCTAATAAGCCTTTCATAGTAATTACACTCATTTTACACCTCCGGTTTATATTCTTCCGCACCCATCTTCTGCAAGTGAGACCTTAAAGGCAACCGTACCTGCATCAAAGTGCGTGAGTAATCACAGACGTATTGTACCATAAAAATAGGATTAAAGCAAGCGTTTTAGTAGATTTATTGTGATTTAAAGAAACAAAAATACTGCTAAAGATTATGGTCTTATCCTTAGCAGTCTTTATCTTTTTTATTAACTTCTTTCAACTTTTATATTAAACCTATATTTTCAAAACAGTTCTTAAAATCATACCAACGACAATCCCTGCTACAAATAAAAATACATATTTAATATATTTTTTCTCGTTATTATCTCTTGCCATTTTTATTATCCTCCTTCATAAATTCAAAACTCGTTCTACTCTTTTACTTCTTCCATTTTATTTAAGCATCTTAATATAAATAAATAGCATATAAACATATACATTAAAGCAACATACAAGGCTTCAATTATTATGTTATCTAAAATATACCTGTAAATTATAACCAGCGATAGCGGCCTATAAAAAGTATAAAAGTCAATTCTACCTCTAAGTATTTTATATAAGTCAATCAATATAAATAATGCAAGCACTGTTATAAATAAAATATTTTCCATATTATTCACCCCTACTAACTGGGATTTGCATTCTCTGCAATGCCCCGCCATCATTATTGTTTTGTAAAATTAACTCACCCGATAAACTTTCCATATAGGAATCTACATAATAGAGTCCAATCCCATAACCCTTTCCAGAAGTCCTACCATAATTATCTGTATAAAATATTTCCTTTGCTCTGTTTATCGATTCTTTATTAAATCCCAAGCCATCATCTATTACATCAATTAATAGTTTTTCATCTTGAATACTTGTTTTTATTTTAATATACTCTCTTCTATGCTCGTATGCATTGTTCAAAAGATGAACAAAAGATTTTTGTAGCTTGTTCATATTAGCTATAACATAGACGTCTTCACCCACACTACTTTCAAAAATAATCTCTTCTTCTCTTAAATCAGAATATATCTCCACATTCTTTTTTAAATTTGCTAACAAATCAACAATTTTTATTTTTTCCCTTTCCTCTATCTCATAAAAACTTTGACTTACATCCATTAATTTTTCTATATAATCCGATACTTTATCTGCTTCAGCTTCTATCCTATTTAATCTTTCTATATTCTTTCCTTCAAGCATTTTTGTGTTTTTTATTAAATTCACATTTGTATTTATTACAGTAATTGGCGTTTTCATATCATGGCTTATATAGGATAGACTTGAGTAAACAAAATTTTCCTTTTCTACAATTTTTTTATTTTTATCAATTAATGCATCTTGAATCATTTTAAATTCTACAGTATTCATATCACTTGTATAGTAATTGTAGTTTATTCCATTGATTATATTGCCTAAATCTTTCATTATCAGACTATCTATTTTTTCATAAAACTTATAAGAGAAAAATATAAACGCTAATACAAAAACTCCAAATGTAAACTCAATCGAGGTTTTAAATTTAATATTAATAAGTCTAAACCCATATTTTTGATATATATTAATGACTATTAACGATAGTATTGTTGTAAGTAATATTTTTAATAAATAACCCAATATATAGCTAGATATTATCTGCCTTATCTTTCTTTCCATCTATATCCTACTCCCCATTTATTTTCTATTGGATCATCTGCATTTATCTCCAAAATCTTTTTTCTAATATTATATATATGAGACACAATTGTCCGCTCTGTAACCTCTTCACTTTGTGTTGGCAACATTGAAATCATCTGTGCTTTTGATAAAATTTTGTTTATATTTGTATAGAGTAATTTTAAAACTTCTAATTCAAAATTTGTCAGTCTAGAAATTTCGCCCTTCTTGCTAATGGTCCCTATATTTAAATCAAATTCAGTTTCCTTAAATACAACTTTTTCTTTATTTTGATTTCTTAATTGCGTATTAATTCTTGCTATTAAAATATCTGCATCAAATGGTTTTGTAATGTAATCATCTGCTCCAAGATTCAAACCTTTTATTTGGTCATGTTTTGAAGATTTTGCTGTTAAAATTAAAATCGGCCTATTTATATCATTACGAATAATTTTTAAAAAATCTAAACCATCCCTCTTGCCAAGCATTAAGTCCAAAATTATTAAGTTATATTTATTAAGGATCATATAATCTTCAATATCATCTATATCATAATAATAATCAACTTCATACCCTTGAGATTCCAATAAATCCTTCAGGGATTCAACCAATGACCTGTTGTCTTCTATAAGTAATATCCTCATCCCATCACCACCTTAAAGATATTATAACATAAGAAAAATCAAATTATAGTAAAGAAAAAATGCAGCCTTTTTCAGCTGCATTTAAATTATTTTTCTCTTTTTTCTGTGTAATCACAATTTGTGCATTTGATTTGCTTGTACTTGGAGTAATTTTTTTCTGTCAGCGTGCCTCCGCACTCTGGACATTTTTCTTTTATAGGCAAGTCGTAAGTTGCAAAGTCGCAATCTGGATATTTGTTACAACCGTAAAAAACTCTTCCGTACTTGCTTTTTTTCTTGACTATTTCTCCATCCTTACACTTAGGACACTTTACTCCAACCTTTTCTTCTATGCTCATTGTGTTTTTGCATTCAGGAAATCCTGGGCAAGCCAAGAACTTACCGTACTTGCTGTATTTGTAAACCATCATACGGCCACACTTGTCGCACTTTACATCTGAAACTTCATCTTCAATCTTGACTTCTTCTATATTTTTATTCGCTTTTTCAACATCTTTTTCGAATGTCTTATAAAAATCTTTTAAGACTTTTTGCCAAGCTAGGTCTCCATCACTAACATCGTCCAGGACCTCTTCCATCTCTGCTGTAAATTTAACATTGATAACAGATGGGAAATTTTCCTTTAATATTTCATTTACTATTTCCCCTAATTCTGTTGGGACTATAGTTTTTTTATCGAATTTTATATAAACTCTATTGACCAAGGTTGAAATTGTAGGTGCGTATGTGCTCGGCCTGCCAATCCCTTCATCTTCAAGGGTCTTTATCAAGCTTGCTTCTGTAAATCTTGCAGGCGGTTTGGTGAAATTTTGTTCTGGAATGATTTTATTTGGATTTACCTTTGAACCAATTTTAAATTTATCAAAATCAACTTCTTTAAAGCCAGACTCTATTCCATTAACGCGCATATAACCGTCAAATATAATGGCCTCTGCTTCTGTCTTGAATAAATAAATTCCATTTTCTAAATCAATGGTCTTCTTTAAAATTTTAGCACTTGCCATCTGCGAGCTTACAAACCTATTCCATATCAAAGAATATAATTTGTATTCATCGGCAGATAAATATTCCTTAATAGATTGTGGAGTCCTGTTTACATCTGTAGGTCTAATAGCTTCGTGAGCATCTTGAGTCCCCTTCTTTTTATTGTGATAGTGCTTAGGTCCAGAATAATATTCATTGCCAAAACTTTTATTAATAAATTTACCAGCTTCGCTAATAGCTTCTTCACTTAAACGGTAAGAGTCTGTTCTCATGTAAGTGATAAGCCCTACTTCTGAGCCTGCACCAACTTTCTTACCTTCATATAGCCTTTGGGCAATTTGCATGGTCTTAGATGATTTAAATCCTAAGCGCCTATTGGCATCTTGTTGCAATAAGGATGTGGTAAATGGTGGAAATGGATTTTTTGATCTCTTTGTTTCTTTGTTGGCAACTACTATATAATCGTTTTTCTTTAGATCTTCGATTATCTTGTCGCTAGCCTTCTTATTTGGAATTTCAATTTTCTTATATGAACTTCCGTCTTTAAATTGCTTTAGATCAAAAATTATCTCATCAGCCTTGTCTTTAAAAAGAGCTTTTATAGTCCAATATTCATCTGGTTTAAAATTTCTAATCTCTTCTTCTCTATCGCATATAAGCATAAGGGCAACTGATTGAACTCTACCGGCACTGAGTTTTCCCTTTACCTTTTTCCAAAGTACTGGGGAAAGATTATAGCCAACAACCCTGTCCAAGACTCTCCTAGCTTGTTGAGAGTCCACCAAATTTTCATCAATAGTCCTTGGGTCTTCCATTGCTTTTAAAATTGATTTTTTGGTTATTTCATTAAACTCAATTCGATTTTTTTCGCCTTCAAGGCCCAACAGGTATGCAACATGCCAGGCTATTGCCTCACCTTCTCTATCATTATCTGTTGCGATATAAACTTTATCAGCTTTTTTGGCTGCGCTTTTAATTTCATTTATAACAGGTGCCTTGCCCCTAATATTTATATATTCGGGTTCGAAAGTTTCAAGGTCAACACCCAGTCTTGATTTTGGTAAATCTCTTACGTGTCCCTTAGTGGCTAAGACCTTATTATTTTTTCCTAAAAATCTTGAAATTGTCCTGGCCTTGGTAGGAGATTCTACAATAATTAAATTCAAAATAAACTTCCTTTCTAAAGTTTTAACATATATTTTCCAGCAGCTGTGCTCTTTACAATATCGAGTAATTCAAGTTTGGTTATAAGCATCTGCGTGGTTTGAACATCAAGTTCAGTCTTATCCATAATTTCATCCATAGAAAATTCTCCCAATTGGAGGACGTCAACTATGGATTTTTCTTGGTCAGATAAGTCCAAATTATCTGTTGAAACTTCTTTTGATTTATAGTCGTCAGTAAATTCTTCAAATTCACGAACTTCATTATATATATCTTGAGGCGAAATTACAAGTTTTGCTCCATCTTGTATTAATCTATTGGCTCCCCTCGAGTAAACACTATTTATATTCCCAGGAATTGCAAACACATCTCTGCCTTGTTCTCCAGCTATTCCCGCGGTTATTAGTGATCCGCTTTTCTCCTTAGCTTCTACAACTAAAACGCCGAGGCCTAGTCCACTAACTATACGATTTCTCCGTGGAAAATTATATGGAGCCCCCTTTGTGTTTGCGGGAAACTCGCTTATTACGGCTCCGTTTTGAGAAATTTCATGGTAGAGTTTTTCATTTCTCTTTGGATAAATAACATTTAAACCCGTACCTAAGACAGCAATCGTTCTACCACCGACTTCTAAAGCTGCTTTATGGGCAACTGTATCAGCCCCATTGGCCATGCCAGAAACAATGGTTATACCGTTTTTAGCTAGGTCACTTGCAATATACCTGCAACTCTCTTTGCCGTATTCAGTAATCTTTCTACTGCCGACAATAGAAAATGCAAGCTCATCTTGAGGAAGAATTTCACCTTTTACATACAAAACTGCAGGTGCATCATCTACATTGCTAAGTCTTTTGGGATATTCATCATCAAAAATTGTAATAATATGGGCACCAAAATTCTCGTATTCTTTAAAAATCTTTTTTATTTTATCCTCGTCTCTAGAAGACATTATAAAATCAATCTTTTCCTCACTTAAGATAGCAGAATTCTCTATTTCTTTTCTATCGCAGGAAAAAATTTCCTTAATATCCCCAAAGTATTCAATTAACTTTAATATTTGCTTGTTTTGGACAAATAAATAATTTAACCAAACAAGTGCTTCTCTGTTATTAATCATATCTAAAAATACTTTGAATCAAAGGACCTATATCTCAAGGCCTCTAGCAAGTGTTCGTCTTTTATATTTTCTGAAGAGTCTAGATCTGCAATTGTCCTAGCCAATTTTAATATTTTATTATAGGCTCTAGCAGAGAAAGAATATTTCCTGTAAGCCATATCTAAAATCTTTTCAGAACTGTCCGTCAAGTGGATGTATTCATGTAAGTGTTTGCCAGAAAGCTGTGAATTGTTGGTGATATTTATATCCTTGTACCTTTCGATTTGCAAGTTTCTTGCATTATTAACCCTCTGGCGTATGTCCTTAGACTTTTCGCCTTCAGCTTTCCCCTTCAAATCATCATAGTTTACAGCAGAAACCTCAATATGCATATCAATCCTATCCAGAAGTGGATTCGAAATTTTTCCAAGATACCTGTCGATTTGATTTTGCGTACATGTGCACTCATGATTAGGATCGCCGTAGTAACCACAAGGACAAGGGTTCATAGACGCAACAAACATAAAATTTGCGGGATAAGTTATTTGTGCATTTACACGCGAGATATTTACAACCCCATCTTCCAAGGGTTGTCTCAACACTTCAAGTGTACTGCGGTTAAATTCTGGTAGCTCATCCAAGAACAAAACGCCGTTGTGGGCAAGACTAACCTCACCTGGTTTAGGTATCCTGCCACCGCCGACCACGGCAACAGAACTTGAACTGTGATGTGGCGACCTAAAGGGTCTGGTTCTTATTAATCCATCGTCAGTTGTAAGTCCTGCAACTGAATAAATTTTTGTTACTTCTATGGCCTCTTCTTCAGTCATATCTGGTAGTATAGTTGGAAGTCTACGGGCTGCCATTGTTTTGCCAGCTCCTGGAGGACCAATAATTAAAATATTATGGTTTCCTGCAGCTGCAATTTCAAGAGCCCTCTTTAAGGTCTCTTGAGATTTTATTTCAGAAAAATCAACGTCGTAGTGAACTTCTTTGTTGATATTTGTATCTGATTTAAATGGTTTGAACTCTCTTTCATTATTTAAAAAGGTAAATACATCTCTTATATATTCAAAAGCGTAAACATCAACATCTTTTAAAATAGAACACTCTTTTCTATTGGCAAAGGGCACAACAAATTTACGGTAACCCAAGTCCCTCATAGAAATTACCATAGGTAATACGCCTTCAACTGCATTTAATTTACCTTCTAAGCTAAGTTCTCCAATAAAAATGTAAGGGTCTGAACTTCCCTCGACCAAGTTTCCATTAGCAGTTAATACAGCAACTGCAATTGCGAGGTCAGTATGTGAGCCTTCTTTTTTTATGCTTGCAGGTGCAAGGTTAATTGTAATTCTTTTATCCAAAGGAAATCTGATTCCAGAATTTATTACAGCCCTTGTTACACGCTCTTTCGATTCTCTAATTGCAGCATCAGGTAGACCAACTATATTAAAAGCAGCTTGTCCACCCCCAGATACGTCGCATTCAACTTCTATCATGCTTCCTATAAGTCCTGTAAGTGCAGCACTTTTTACGCTTGAATACATATCTCCTCCTATTAATTGTTTTTTATTATTTTCTTAAGTAAGTATCTATCCTTGCCAACAGTTTTTTTGCCATATTCAATAGCACCTGTAGGACATTTTGAAATGCAGGCAGCGCAATGAGTACACTTTCCATTCCAGCGAGGATATCCATCGACATAATCTATATTGTTTAAAACGCATACTTGTGAGCACCGGCCGCATTTTATACATTTTTCTGTATAATAAAATTTCTTATCCTTGACCATAAAGTTAAAGAAAAAACTGTTTACTGGGCCAGAAATAAAACGGTCAATTAAACTTATCTTGGCTTTTTTAAATTGCTTTTTATTATTAATAATATCTGCGATTTTTCTTAATTCTTTGTTAGCATCTAAAACTATATTTTTATTTGTTTCTGCATCATCAAGATTAAATAGCATTATATAATTTTCTGGCATTTTAATACCATAAAGACCCATAAAGTTTAGGCCCCATGAGCTCACATCTTCTTTTATATATTTGTAGGCATTGCCAGATGATGATCCATAGTTAAGTATGACATACATATCTTTGCTGCCTGTAAACTCACATTTATTTAAATATTCAGTAATAAACCTTGGCACCCGCCAAGAATATGTAGGTGTAAGCAATACAAAGGCTTTATCTGAGTTAAATACTTCTTTTTGATTGCTTTTTATATAAGAAAAAAGATCCACAGCTCTATCATCTATTTCTTTCGCAAGTGATACTGCTAAGTACTCACTGTTTCCAGTTCCCGAAAAATATAATATCATTCTTGTCTCCTTATCTGCTATTAAAAACTAAAATTCTGATATTTGAAAAGCGTTTTCTATATGATTAATATACTTTTCCTCAAATATTATTTCTATTATATCATATCTCCTTCTTAATTTATACCAATTTTTCTCAGCAACAAAAATATTGGCTGTTTTATCTATTTTATGCCTCTTTATATCATTTACAGCATCCTGAGGTAGGCCAAATCTCCTATTTTTTCTAGCCTTTACTTCGACAAAGACAAGGACGCCTCGGTCCATTGCGATTATATCAATTTCTCCCTGCTTGTTTCTGTAATTTCTTTCAAGTATATAGTAGTTTTTCTCTTGCAAATACTTACAGGCCATGTCTTCCCCAAGATTTCCTACTATCTTATTATCTGCCTTCATATTTTTTTAAAAAACTCCTTCTATGCAAGTCAGTTATGCCTTCTTGGTCTAAGCCTAAGTAGTGGTTTTTGGTCCCGTATCCCTTGTTATTTTTTAAATCATATCCTGGATATATTTTATCCCATCCATAGCATAAGTTATCCCTAGAAACTTTTGCAATAATAGACGCTGCCGCAACATTATAGCTAATCTCGTCCCCATGATCTATTGAAAGTAAATTATCATATCCACTGAGCTTAACTGAGTCAATTATTATCAAGTCTGGCTTAAGGATTTTACTTGCATTTTTTATAGCCTGATCCATGGCGAGCTTCGTAGCTTCTAAAATATTTACCTTGTCAATTACTTTCTCATCCATATAGCCAAGTCCAATTGCAAGTGACCTCTTCCAAATTTCATTAAAAAATATCTTACGCTTTTTCTCTGAAAGTTTTTTGGAATCATTTATTCCCATAATAAAAATATTTTTGGGCATGATAAGAGCAGCTGCAGCGACCCCACCAAATAGCGGTCCCCTGCCAACTTCGTCCACGCCCATAATATATTCTTCATTCCTCGTCTGTTCTATCCAAGTCATCTACTCTCTCCAAAGAAATTCTGCCCAATTTTCCTGACCTAAAATCTTGCAATAGTATTTGTCCTGCTCTTGAATAATCGATTTCTCCTCCACGCAAAAGCGTGCCACGAGCTCTACCTATATCCTCAAGTATTGCAACCCTATCGGCGTCTTCATTCACATCGTATCTATCTTTTAAAACACCAGGATATAAGTCCTTTAATATATCTATTAAAATAATTGCAAGCTCTGCAGGATCATCTTCTATATTTTCAATGCCATTTACAAGTTTTAAATTGTTAACCAAAGTTTGATTTTTGCGTGATGTTGAAAGAATACCCGGTGTATCCAAAATCATAAATCCGTAGTCTGTCTTTACCCACTGCTGATTTTTTGTAAGCCCCGGTGTGTTTCCAACACGAGCAGATTTTTTTCCTTTTAGTGCATTTAAAAGTGTAGATTTACCCACATTAGGCATTCCAACCACAATCATCTTTAAAGTAAAATCTTCAACTCGGCCATCTTTTTCTTCTAGCATTTTATTTTTTATGTTGCTTATTTCTTTTAGAATTCTATTAATATCATTTCTATTGGACAAATTAACAGCAAAACTCGTCCTATCTTCGTTAAATTTATCAACAAATTCTTCGGTTGCCTTTGGATCGGCAAGATCACTCTTACTTAAAAGTAAAAGTCTTCCTTTGTTAGCAAACAATCGGTCGAAGATTGGATTTAGTGTAGCAACTGGGACTCTGGCATCGACAACCTCAATAACCATATCTACTAGCTTTAATTTGCTTTCAATTTCTTCTATAGCTTTTTTCATGTGGCCTGGATACCAACTCATAATACTCTCCTTTATTATAAAAAAAGGAGCATGCATGCCCCTTTGATTAATTATACTTATTTAACTTCTTTAACCTTTGCGGCCTTACCTTGACGATCTCTTAAGTAGTAAAGTTTAGCACGACGAACGCGGCCTTTTCTTGTAACTACAATTTTGTCAATTCTAGGTGAGTGAAGTGGGAATGTTCTTTCAACACCTACACCGTATGAAAGTCTTCTAACTGTAAATGTTTCTTGAACAGCGCCTCCTTGGCGTTTAATAACAGTTCCTTCATAAACTTGAATTCTTTCCCTTGTACCTTCTACGACCTTGTAGTGTACTTGTACTGTATCCCCTACTCTAAAGTTTGGAATATCAGATTTTAATTGTTCTTTATTTAAAGCTTCTAGTACATTCATCCTAGTTACCTCCTTCCTCTTTTAATAATTTTTTTATATCTTTATTTTCTTTATTATTTTCCATAAATTGTTCATACAATTCTGGTCTTTTTTCTTTTGTTAGTCTTAGAGACTCTTTCAAGTTATATAACCTAACTTTCTCATGGTCACCAGATAATAATATATCTGGAACTTTTTTCCCTTCAAATTCATAGGGTCTTGTGTACTGTGGGTGTTCTAATAAACCATTATAAAAAGATTCAATTTCAAAGCTTGCATCTTCTTTTAATACGCCAGGTATTAACCTTGTAATACCATCCATAACAACCATAAAAGGAATTTCTCCACCTGTTAGGACATAGTCTCCAACAGATATTTCCATATCAATATAATTGTCAATTACGCGTTGGTCAACGCCCTCATAATGTCCACAAAGAAAAGTTAAATTTTCTTCTTTTGATAATTCATTTAGTAAATCTTGATCTAACTTCTTTCCAGCTGGTCCCAGGTAAATTCTCTTGCCTGGATTTTTTATAGAATGCATTGCATCTACGATTGGTTGGCAAGTCATTAACATGCCTAGCCCTCCGCCATAAGGATAATCATCAGTTCTCCTATTGGGATCATCGGAGAATTCTCTAATATTAATAGTATTTAACTCTACTCTACCATCTTCTATTGCTCTTTTTATAATAGAATAAGATTTCATATTTTCAATAAATTCAGGAAAAGTAGTCAGACAATTTATAACCATGGTATCAAACCCTCTATCGAATTTATTTCAATTTTATTATTTTCTATATCAACATTTGAAAAAAATTCTTTTACAAAAGGAATCATAGCCTCATTATCATTGTGAGAAATAACTATTATATCTTGGCTGGTCCCATTGATTACATTGGAAACCCTACCAATACATCTGTCGTTTTCATATACATCCAATCCTATTAGATCTCTATGAAAAAACTCTCCATCCTTGAGTTCTGAAAAATCAGCTTCATCTACATAAATAGAATCACCAACAAGTCTTTCAATTGTGTCTATATCATCTATGCCCTTTAGTTTTAAATATACCGATTGTTTTTTTGTATATACATCAGCTATTTCAAAAGGTTCACTATAGCCAAAGACATAAATTTCTTTAAACTGAAAGAATTCATCTATATCATCAATGTATCTTTCAATTTTAAAGGCTCCCTTAAGTCCATGGCTCGATGATATTTTTCCAATTTCAACTAGGTTCACTAATCAGCAATCTCCAAGTTAACATTCTTTGTAGATTCAAAGTTAGCAGCCTTTAAAATAGTTCTAATACTATTTGCAATTCTGCCCTTTCTACCTATAACCCTTCCCATATCGTCTGGATTAACACGAAGGGTTAAATTGATGGAATTTTCTGTTTCATCTACATCGATTACAACATCTTCCTTATTAACTACTAAGTTGTCTACCAAGTAGGCAAGTAATTCTTTTGCTTGCATCTTATACCTCTGTTTCTTTTTCTTCTTCAGCAACTTCTACTTCTTTTTCAACACCTTTAGATTTAACATCTAAAACATTGTATTGTTTTAATAAGTAGTTAACTGTATCTGTTGGTTTAGCGCCAACGCCAATCCAGTATTCTGCTCTGTCACCATCGATCTTGCAAACCTTTGGATTGCTTACAGGGTTGTAATATCCAATTTCTTCAATAAATCTTCCGTTTCTTGGAGCTCTTGAGTCTGCAACAACTACACGATAGAATGGATTCTTCTTTGATCCCATTCTTCTTAATCTAATTTTTACTGCCATATCCTACACCTCCTTTATTAAAAGAATGGAATTCCCATTCTTCCCTTAGATTTTTTTGACATCTGATTGAATTTTTTCATCATTTTTTTTGTATCTTTAAACTGTTTTAGAAGCTTTGAAACCTCATTTGATTTCACGCCAGCACCAGATGCAATCCTGTCTTTTCGAGATTGATCAATTATTTCAGGCTTATACCTTTCTTCCTTGGTCATACTCTTTATAATAGCTTCTATTCTCGCCATTTGCTTTTCATCAACTTGAATATTTTTAAGCGCCTTGTTGTTGCCAACACCAGGAAGCATTCCCAGCAATTCATTTATCGGCCCCATCTTTCTGACTTGTTCCATTTGATCTAGGAAGTCATCAAGAGTAAATGTCATCTCACGCATCTTTTGTTCAAGTTCTTTGGCCTTCTTTTCATCATAGGCCGCTTCTGCCTTTTCGATTAATGTTAGTACGTCGCCCATGCCAAGTATTCTGCTTGCAAGTCTATCTGGCTTAAAGCTTTCGATTTTATCTAGCTTTTCGCCTGTGGTAATAAACTTTATAGGCTTATCTACAACTGATCTAATACTTAAAGCTGCACCACCACGAGCATCACCGTCAAGTTTTGTTAAGACAACTCCAGTAAGCTCTAATGTGTCATTAAAAGACTTAGCAACATTTACTGCATCTTGACCCGTCATAGAGTCAAGGACGAGTAATATTTCACTTACATCAACTGCAGATTTAATATCTCTTAATTCATTCATTAAATCTTCATCAATGTGGAGTCTACCAGCCGTATCTATAATAATTACATCGTGATTATTTTGCTTTGCATATTCTACAGCTTCACTTGCTGTTTTTGCAGGTTCTTGAGTTCCTCTTTCAAATACTGGAACCTTAACCTTTTCACCAACAACCTGAAGTTGCTTAATAGCAGCTGGACGATAAATATCAACACCAACTAGCATTGGATTTTTGCCTTCTTTTTTCATAAGACCAGCCAGCTTTGCACTTGTAGTTGTCTTACCAGCACCTTGCAAACCGCACATCAAGATTATAGTTGGCTTATTAGAAAAATCAATTTTTTCTTCTTTGCCGCCCATAAGTGCAGTCAGCTCTTCATTTACTATCTTGATAACTTGTTGGGCAGGAGTTAAGCTTTCCATGACTTCTTTGCCTACGCAGCGTTCTTTAACGGTTTTTGTAAAGTCTTTAACAACCTTAAAGTTTACGTCTGCCTCCAAAAGAGCCATCTTGACTTCCCGCATAACCATATCGACGTCTTTTTCGCTTAATTTTCCTTTTCCGGTAATTTTAGCAAGGGACGATTGTATTCTTTCACTTAAACTCTCAAACATATTTCACCTTTCAATACTTTTAAATTCATCTATTATGTTTTCGATTTCTAAGAGGATATCTTCAGGAAAACCTTCTGTTTTCTTTCCCTTTTCGTGTAAGGAAATTAAATCCTCTTTAATTTTTTGACTCTTATAAAACATATCAGCCAAGTGAAGGTCTTCTTCAAAGGCCTGTAACTTCTCATTAGCACTTTTGATCAAATTGCTAACTGCCTGTTTAGATACGCCTAAATTGTCGGCGATCTCTGTCATAGTCAAATCATCGTTGTAATACAAATCAATAGCATCTTTTTGTTTGTCAGTTAAAAGAGTACTATAGAAATCATACAAAACACTTGCTTCAAAATGATAAATCATCTTACCACCTGTCAACTTTTTTTGTTGACTTGTTTATTTTACCATGCATTTTACTTGTTGTCAACCCCTTTTAGCTAATAATTTTAATTTTCTTCAAAAATTGCATCTACAAATAATTTTGGATCAAAAGGTTGCAAGTCATAGATGCTTTCACCGACGCCAATAATCTTTACAGGAATACCAATTTCATGTTGAATAGGGATAATTACACCGCCTTTAGCCGTTCCATCTAACTTTGTAAGAGCAACACCTGTTACTTCAGAAACTTCTTTAAATTCTTTGAGTTGCAGAAGTGCATTTTGTCCTGTAGTTGCATCCAAAGCCATAATAACTTCTAGTGTTGCATCTGGCATCTTTTTATCAATTATCCTTCTGATTTTATTAAGCTCATTCATCAGGTTGACTTTGTTGTGCAAGCGTCCTGCTGTATCAATTATTGTAATATCAATATTATTCTTAATAGAATAATCCAGTCCATCAAAAACAACACTTGCTGGATCAGCGCCCTCTGCTTGGCTAATAACTTTTACGTCTGCTCTTTGACCCCAAACTTCAAGCTGCTCGATAGCTGCTGCCCTAAAAGTATCAGCTGCTATAATTGCAACGCTCATACCTTCTTGTTTGAACTGATAAGCAAGCTTTCCAACTGTTGTAGTCTTGCCAACACCATTAACACCTACAAGCATGACAATTGATGGTGTAGGTAAAAGTTTTAAATCATTTGAAACGATATTTTCATTTAAGGTATCGAGCATGACTTCTTTTAAAAGCTCCTTAGCATCTGCTGCGTTATGAATATTTTTATCAACAATTCTTTCTTTGAGTTCATCAATTATTGTCATGGTAGTCATAGCACCTATGTCGCTCATAACTAAAATTTCCTCAAGCTCATCGTAGAAATCATCATTTATTTCATTGGCTTGGAATACTGAATTCATTTGGTAAACAAGATTTTTTCTGGTTTTATTTAATCCATCAAAAAGCTTTTTAAACATACCTTTTTGCTCAGGTTTGTCTTCTTTAATCTTTTCAGAAACTCCCTTTGCTTCTTCTTTAATTAACTTTTTTTCTTCATTAACTTTAGCCCCTATTTTTTCAATCTTTTCATCTGTTTTTTCTTCTGCTGCATTTATATTATCTTTTACGTCATTTACAGTTTTGTCAAAAGCATCATCTGCCTTATCCATAAATTCTTCAGTTTTTTCAGCCACATTCTCTTGGACTTCAGTTATTTTTTCAGATAATTCTTGAGTTTTTACTTTAATGTCATCAGCTTTTTCCGAAATATTTTCTGATAAATTCTCCACTCCTTCAGCAAAATTATCTGAAAGATCTTCTAATTTTTCTTCGACATCCTTGGATGCTTCAACTATTTCTTTATCTTTTTTCTTAAATTTATCCTTAAACCAATTAAACATCTATATTGCCTCCTCAATATAATCTTCTACCCTAACGCTAATTATCTCGCTTACACCCTTGTCTCTCATGCAAACACCGTAAATAGTATCTGCAACTTCTAAAGTGGTTTTTCTGTGAGTAATAATTAAGAATTGTGAATCTCTAGCTAGCTCATTTAAGAACTTAGTGTACCTTGAGATATTGATATCATCAAGAGCCGCATCAATCTCGTCAAGAATACAAAATGGTGCAGGCTTTAACTCTAGTATTGCAAATAAAAGAGCCATTGCAGTTAGCGTTTTTTCTCCACCTGATAGCAAGCTCAAGGCTTGAAGTTTTTTCCCTGGTGGTTTCGCAACAATCGTAATACCTGAGTTTAATGGATCTGATTCATCTACTAAATATAAATCAGCCTCACCACCATTAAATAAATTTTTGAAAACCTTTTGAAAGTTAAAGCGGATTTTTTCCATATTATCTTTAAACTGGACTTTCATATCTTGATTAATTCCTGCAATAATAGAATTTAAATCACTTATGGTCTTTTCTATATCGGAAATTTGTTTCTCATAAAAAACTTTTCTTTCACTTAGCTCTTTAAACTCATTTATTGCATTTAGATTAACCATTCCCAAGTCTTCTATAATTTTATCAATTTTTGCAATAGTATCTCTTTTTTCTCTTAAATTTTTAGTATCTCTTGCTTCATTAATAAATTCTTGGTAAACATATCCCCTATTAGAGATGTCTGCTTTAAAGTTTTCTATACTTTCATCCAGGCGAACTTCTTTAAGGTCTTGTTGGTTAAGCTTATTTTCTAGTTTAATAGTATCTTCTTGTTTAATCTTCAAGAGACGATCTAAATCTAAAATTTTATTTTTTACCTCTTGCTTTTTATTCTGTATAAGCAAAATTTCATCGTCATCATGCTTTTGTAGCTCTTCTATCCTAGAGAGCTCTTTTAAACTTTGATCAGCTAGACCTTTTAACTCATTAAGTTCTTTTTCTCTTTCTAATAATCTTTCTTTTTTTAGCCTAATCTCATTCTTAATTTCTTCTAGCTTACTTTCATTACTTTCAATCTTATACTTAATATTGGACCGTTCTAATATCTTATCAACTGAGTCCTGCCTCTTGCTTTCTAAGTAATCAATTGAATTAATCAAGATTTTTTGCTCTTCTTCTAGTTGATTCAATTTTAAAGTATCAATTTCTTTAAATTCAACAGTTGAGTCTACGTTAGATAAATCTTCCAGATCTGATTTTATCCTATCCTTAGAAATTTGTTTCTCTTCTAAAAGATTTTTCATAGCATCTATTTCGTTTTCTCTTTGGGCAATTGTATCTTCTAGGATCCTTGTTTGAGATTTTTTATCTAAAAGAATATTATTGGTAGATTCAATATTTTCTTTTAGAGCTTCAATTTGACCTTGATAATCCGCCCTGCTTTTTTCAAGTATGATGATCTCTTCACTATATTTTTTAATATCTTCTTCAAGTTGGTTTATCTTAGCTTTAATTGATAAAGGAGTTTGCTTTTCCCTATAAGATGTACCTCCAGTGATGGCTCCATATTGGTTAAACTGCTCACCATTTTGAGTAACTATCATTTTATATTTCTTTTGATACTTAATTCCTGTGTCAATATTATCTACAATCACTATGTCCTTTAACAAGTATGAGATAATTGATTTGTATGGTTCTTCTGCTTCCACAAACTCAATTGCATAGCCCAAAACACCGTCTGACTTGTTTGGCATGACTTGTGTCTTGGACGTATTAGTTGTATCTAGTGGTAAAAATGTTGCCCTACCAGCTTTTTTTGCATTTAATTCAGCAATCATAGCCTTGGCATCTCTTACTGATTTTGCAAAAACATATTGCAATCTTGAGCCCAGGGCAGTTTCAATTGCTTTTACATAGCTTGAATCAGTATTTATTCTGCTAACTAAAGTCCCTAAATAACCATCCTTTTCATTGTAATTTTTTTCTAAAAACTTAATCGGCTGATAAAATAGTTCATTTGTATCCAAAATATTCTTATTAAAATCTAAATTGAGCTTAGCATTATTATTTTGATTTGACAAATGGGAAATATTGATAGAAATATCCTCATATTCTAAGGTTTTTGACCTTAGCAAGTCATTGCAATCAGCAAGCTTACCATTTAAATTATTTACTTCGTCTTTTAAACTCGTGTTTTGTTTATTCTTCTCTTTTAAATCAGCTGTATACTCTTGGATTTTAGTATTTAATTCATTTAATTCATTTGATAATTTTTCAAATTCACCTTCATAGAGTTTAATCTTTTCGTCCCTAATTTGAGTGTTAGCTTGACTTTCTAGTTTCAACAGTTCATTTTTATGGTCTTCTTCCCTAATTGTGTTTAATTCACTCTCAACTTCTTTAAGTCTTGACCTCTTATTATTTATTTCTGAGTCAAAAGAATTTGAATCCTCTGTCTGCCAATTGTCTAGTGAATCTTTAAGAGATAAATTTTCATTAGATATAGTATCTATATTTTTATAGGCACTTTCAATGCTATTATTCAACTCTTGTATAGAGTCTTGAAAATGTTTTTTTCTTTCAATATTTATGTTATGTGAAGATTTTATTTCAGAAAATTCCCTTAATTTAGACATTTTAACATCATTTAAGGCCTGAATCTTAAGGTCTAAATCCTCAATTTCTTTATTCATATCACCTTTGTTGGATTCAAGTTTCTCAATCTCAGCTTTGGTGGAATTTAAATCAGATTGGATAAGTTCTTTGTCTTTGGAAATGTTTTCAAAATCTTCTAAATTCTTTTTTATGCCGTAGTATAAAAGATCAAGCTCTAGAGTGTTTTTTTCTAAAATTACATTATTATACTTCTCTGTCTTTATACTCTCGGCTTCTAAGTAAGTATATTGCCTATTTATCTCATCAAAAATATCGCACAAACGATCTAGATCATCATTTGAGCGTTCAATTTTCCTTAAGGCTTCTTCTTTTTTATATTTGTAAAGGGAAATACCGGATGCTTCTTCAAATATATCTCGCCTATCCTCTGGCCTATTTGAAAGAACATTATCGATTTGCCCTTGACCTATAAGTGAATAACCATCTCTACCAATACCTGTATCCATAAATAGCTCTCTTATGTCGCGTAGGCGAACCTTGTTTTTATTTATAAGATACTCGCTAGTCCCATCCCTAAAAAGTCTTCTGGTAACAACAACTTCATCATATGGAATATCATCAATCTTGCAATCAGAAAATGTTATAGAAACTTCAGCAAAACTAACTGGCTTGATATTATCTGTTCCCTTGAAGATAATATCTTCCATCTTTGCTCCCCTAAGACTTTTAACACTTGATTCCCCTAAGACCCATCTAATTGCATCAGAAATATTGCTCTTACCTGAACCATTAGGACCGACTATTGCGGTAACACCTGGCGGAAATTTTATTATTGTATTATTTAAGAAGCTTTTAAAGCCCCTAATTTGTAACTCTTTAAGTAACAATTTTCCTCCAACTTTAACAAAATCCAGATATAATATCTGGATTTCACTTATGCATTTTGCACTTTATTCACGTAATCTAAGCAATCTCCAATTGTAGCGATAGAATCTAGATCACCATCTTCGGCTTCAAGGCCAAGTTCAAGTTCAATAGCCATTATAAGTTCTACTAAATCCAATGAATCTGCATTTAAGTCATCCTTAAATGAGACTTCTCTAGTTAACTTTTCGATTGGAGTACCAAATTGCTCACTTATTAACTCTAAAATCTTGTTATCCGGATTGCTCATCTTATACCTCCGTTTGAAATAAGTTCGTTAAATATTCTATAAGATTCGACTCATACGTTTCTTTTGCAACTTTTATTGAATTATAAAAAGCCTCAGCGTTAGAATTCCCATGAGCTTTTACAACTACTTTTTTTAGACCCATGATTGGAACGCCACCATATTGGTTTGCATCAAGCTTTTTAAAATTATTTTTCAAATGTTTTTTAATAAGAAGCATGCCTAGCTTTGTAAAAATATTTGTGTAAGCTGTATCTTTTAATAACTTCAATACAAATCTAAACTCCCCTTCAAATCCTTTAAGCAAAAGATTTCCAGAAAAACCATCTGTTACTATAATACCGGCCTCTCCATCAAAAATATATCTTGCTTCCAAATTGCCTTTAAAATTAAGATCAGATTCTTTAAGAAGCTTGTAAGTTTCTCTTGTTAGAGCTGTCCCTTTGCTTTCTTCTATGCCATTATTTATTAGCATAACTGATGGATGTTCTACGTTTTTAATAAGCTTCACATAATTGCTAGCAATAATTGCAAAATTCTTGAGCATCTCAGGTGTACAATCAACATTAGCTCCAGCATCTATCATATACGAAAAACCTTTAACTGTTGGTACTGGAACCATAAGTGCAGCTCTGTCAACACCTGGAATTCTACCAACTATTAAAGAAGCTCCAGCAAAAACTGCTCCTGTGCTTCCACCTGAGATAAATGCGTCATATTCACCTTTTTTTAATGCGTATAAGCCCTTCGTTATTGAAGAATCTTTTTTGTTTCTAATAGCAAATGCAGGATTGTGTTCATCTGTGCTAATTTCTTCACTTGCAAGCAAAAATTTACAGCCACTTTTAATAACTGCATCTTCAATATCTGCCTTACCTATAATGGTAATATCTATACCGAGTTTTTCTCTTGCCATTCTACCTGCATCAATTACAACTGAACTGCCATCGTCTAGTCCATTTGCATCTAATAGAAACTTCATTTATACCTCTCTTATTTTATTAAAAGAATATGGATGGCATAGAAAAATACCATCCATATTAATATTACTCAACTGTAATTACTTCTTGTTTATTATAATATCCACAGTGTGGGCATACTCTGTGTGGTCTCTTTGGTTCTCCACATTCAGGGCAATTTATAACTGTTACTCTTGGAAGAGTATAAGAAGAAGCTCTTCTCTTAGCTGTTCTAGCTTTACCAGTTTTTCTCTTAGGTACTGCCATATTACACCTCCATAATTATTTTAAAGATTAATTATTTTGTAGTTAATCTTAATGTATCTCTTGCAATCATCAATTCTTCATTGGTAGGAACAGTAATTGCTACTACCTTTGAATCATCTGTGCTAATAATTGCTTCTTTTCCACGAACATTGTTCTTTTCTTTGTCAATTTTTGTTCCCAAAAATTCTAGCTTGGACATAATGTCTTCTCTCATTTCTACAGAGTTTTCACCAACGCCAGCTGTAAATACGATTACATCAACGCCACCCATTTGAGTTGCATAAGCACCAATGTATTTTCTTACACGATTTGCAAATTGATCTAGGGCAACTTTAGCTCTCTTGTTTCCCTTTTCAGCTTCTGCTTCAATATCTCTGAAGTCTGAGCTTACACCTGAAATTGCAAGTACACCGCTCTTTTTATTAAGCATATCGCTAATTCCTTGAGCATCTAAGTTTTCCTTATCCATAATGAAAGGAATAATTGCAGGGTCAATATCTCCTGATCTTGTACCCATGCATACACCTTCAAGTGGAGTAAGTCCCATTGATGTATCGATAACCTTGCCATGGTCAATAGCTGCCATTGAGCTGCCATTTCCAAGGTGACAAGTAATAATTCTTAAATCTTCACGTTTTTTACCTAAAATTTCTGCTGCTCTTTTAGATACAAAGTTATGACTTGTACCGTGGAAGCCATATCTACGTACAGCATACTTTTCATAATATTCATATGGCAATGCATATAAATAGTTTTCCATTGGCATTGTTTGGTGGAAAGCTGTATCAAATACTACAACGTTTGGTGTGTCTTTCATCAATTCTTGAATAGCTTCAATTCCCATGATGTTTGCTGGGTTGTGAAGCGGAGCTAACTCTATGCAAGCTCTGATTTCTGAAATAACTTCATCGTTGACTACAACTGAGTCATTGAATTTTTCTCCACCGTGAACAACTCTGTGTCCAACAGCTGAGATTTCATCCAAACTCTTTATAGCGCCATGATCTTTGTGAAGAAGTTGTTCTAAAACAAGTTCAAGAGCCTTTTTATGGTCTTTCATTTCTTCTTCAACAACAAATTTTTCACCATTGATTTTGTGAGTTAGAACTGAACCTTCAATTCCGATTCTTTCTACCAAGCCTTTGCATAAAACATCTTCATTTGTCATATCAATTAATTGATATTTTAATGAAGAACTTCCACAGTTAATTACAAGTATATTCATATTCCGTTCCTTTCAATAAATTATCACTTATATATTATATTATCTTATATGCTTTTAAAAATCAAGCAAGAATTCGTAAAGCTTATTTTACAGATTCAACAAGTTTTTCGAAGCCTGCTGGGTCATTAATTGCCATTTCAGACAGAATCTTTCTATTAACTTCGATATTGTTTTCTTTAAGAGCTGCAATGAATTTTGAATATGAAAGACCATATGGTCTTACAGCTGCGTTAATACGTGTAATCCAAAGTTTTCTAAAGTCTCTTTTTCTTTGCTTTCTTCCTTCGTAAGCATAGCTTTGGCTCTTTAATACAGCTTCCATCGAAGTTCTATATAATTTCGATTTTCCACCATAGTAACCTTTAGCTTGCTTCATTACTTTGTTTTTCTTTTTACGTCCTGAAACAGATCTTTTTACTCTAGCCATTCTAAACCTCCTAACTTTATGGAATCATATGAGAAATTCTTCTCATATCACTTTTGCTAACTAATGTGCCTTTTCTTAAACTGCGAATTCTCTTAGGAGATTTCTTTCCTGTAATGTGGCTCTTATAAGCCTTAAATCTTTTTAATTCACCGCTTGCAGTTCTTTTAAATCTCTTCGCACTTGCGCGGTGTGTTTTTAATTTTGCCATAATTTCCTCCTTCTGGTATTTAACTCTTTGGCAATACGTACATAACCATATTGCGTCCTTCTAATTTTGCAGGTTTGTCGATAACTGCCAAGTCCTCGATCATTTTAAAGAATTGCTCAAGTACATCTACACCTTTTTCGGTGTGACCCATTTCTCTGCCTCTAAATCTAACAGATATTTTTACCTTATCTCCATTATTTAGAAATTCTTTAACCTTATCTGCTTTGACTAACATATCATTTTCTTCGATATTCGGTGTCATTTTCATTTCGCGAACTTTGATAATCTTTTGATTTTTCTTAGCTTCTTTTTCGCGTTTTTGCATTTCATATCTGTATTTACCGTAATCTAAAATTTTACATACGGGCGGTTTAGCATTTGGTGAAATTTTCACAAGATCTAAACCTTGGTCATTTGCAAGATCTAATGCTCTTTCAATTTCACAAACACCAATTTGATCACCATTTTGATCAATGAGTCTTACTTTGCTATCCCTTATTTGTTCATTAATTTCGAGTTCCTTAATTTCCTTTCCCCCTTCCAAATATAAAAAAGAGCCCAGAAGGCCCTTTTAAAAATCAATAAATAAGATTTTGTTGTAACCTTATGCACAACAGGTGATAAGGTGAGAAGGGGCCTTCTACTTTTCTTCACAAGCATGAGTATACCACATGCTTAATTATTTGTCAAGCACTTTTTCTTCAGATGCTAAATTTTTTAATGCAATTGCATAAATCTTTGCAGCGTCCATTAAGCGATCAATTTTAATTCTTTCATTTTTTTGGTGCATTCTGTCTTCATCATCCAAGAACATAGCTCCGTAAGCAACGCAGTTTTTCATAGCCTTTGCATAAGTTCCGCCACCAATTGTCATTGGTTTTGATTCTGTATCGCCTGTTTGTTTTTGATATGCATCCATCAATATTGAAACAAGCTTTCCATCTGGATCAATAAAGAGTGGATCTTCTCCACCGGTCCTTGTAAATTCACCCTTGTATTCTTTAGTACCCTTATTGATTTTATCCATGATTTCTTCTTTTGTAACACCTTTAAGAGGATGGCGCATATTTAATACAATGTCAATTTCCTTGTCTGTGTTTGAAATCATTCCAACATTGAAGTTTAACTTGCCACTTAGCTCGTCTTCATAATCAATGCCAAGTCCTTCCCCATGCATATGGAAGCCCATGACTTCATTGTAAAATTCTGCAAATGCTCTGAAAGAATCTTCAACTGGCATTAATTTTGCAAGTTGTTCCATAAGTTTTGAAATTGCGTTTACACCAAGTTCTGGTTTTGAACCATGTGCACTAATACCTTTTGCGGTAATATGAATTTCTCCATCTTTTTCCTCAACTTTGAAGTCAGGGAGTGTCGCAATTGATTTTACTTCATTTGTAACTTTGGATCCATCCATTACAATCGTGCAAAAATCTGGAACCATGTTAGGAGCATTTCCACCCTTAACTGCTTTAACCATTGTGTCTTTGAAGTTATAGTTTAATTTTAAAGTACCAGTAATGATTCCTTTTTCTCCAAATATAACCGGGAATTCAGCATCTGGAGTAAATCCAAAATCAGGCATAGCCTTATTCTTTACATAATAATTCATGCCGCCCCAACCAGTTTCTTCGTTGGTTCCCAAAATCAATCTAATTTTTCTGATTAATTTTTCATCTGTTTCTTTTAGAGCACGCATTGCGTAATAAGCAGCAATTGCTGGTCCCTTATCGTCTTGAGTTCCGCGACCTTGTAGGTATTCTCCGTCGTTTACCATTTCAAATGGATCAGTATCCCAGTTACCACCAGCAGGTACAACGTCAACGTGAGCTAGTATTCCTACGCTTTCTTCGCCTTCACCAAATTCTATATCTCCAGCATAGTTTTGTAGGTTGTTGATTCTAAATCCATCTCTTTTACCAATTTCTAAAAAAGCTTCTAGGGCTTCTTTAGGTCCATCACCAAAAGGTGCGTCTGCTGTTGGTTCGCCTTCGACTGAATTAATGGCAATTAATTTGCCTAAGTCTTCAATCATTTCTTCCTTGTGTTCATCAATCCATTTTAAAAAATCCATTTAATCACCTATCCTTTTTGTTTTTATTTCATCATGCAAATCTTTTATAAATGAATTTAGATCTGCATCATTGACGTTTTCACCATTTCTCTTTCTAATAGAAATGTTTTTATTTTCTTTTTCGTTTTCACCAAGGATTAGCATGTAATTAATCTTTTTAAGTTGAGCTTCTCTAATCTTGGCTCCCATCTTAGCGTCTCTAGAATCCAAGTGAACTCTAATTCCACTTTCTTTTAGTGTATCATAAACTTCTTTTGCATATTCATTTGTCTTTTCACTAACAGGTATAACTTCAACTTGTACTGGAGCTAACCATAGTGGGAACTTGCCTGCCAAGTGTTCGATTAAACTGCCCATAAATCTTTCGAGGGATCCAAATATTGCCCTATGAAGCATAACTGGACGCTTTCTTTCATTGTTTTCATCAACATAGACAAGGTCAAAGTTTTCTGGCATTTGGAAGTCCAATTGAATTGTTCCGCATTGCCAAGTTCTGCCAATTGCATCTTCTAGGTGGAAGTCAATCTTAGGACCATAGAAAGCGCCGTCGCCTTCATTTAATTTAAAATCTATATCCATGTCATGAAGGGCATTTTCAAGGGCCTCTTCTGCTATATTCCATGTTTCAATTTCGCCCATAAAATCTTCTGGTCTTGTGGATAGTTCAACAGTATATTTAAACCCAAAAGTTTTATACATATAGTCCGCTAGCTTTACCATCTTTTTAATTTCATCTTCAACTTGTGATGGAAGGCAGAAAATATGAGCATCGTCTTGAGTGAAAGCCCTAACTCTCATAAGTCCGTGTAAGGCACCAGATAATTCATGTCTATGGACAAGGCCAAATTCAGATAATCTAATTGGCAAATCCCTATATGAATGAAGGTCATTTGCATAAACAATCGTAGAACCTGGGCAGTTCATAGGTTTAATAGCAAATGGAACTTCGTCAACACTTGTAAAGTACATGTTTTCTTTATAGTGATCCCAGTGGCCTGAACGGTGCCACAAATCTTCATTCATAATAATTGGAGTTTGAATTTCTCCATAGCCATTATCAATCAATACGTTTCTCCACCAATTTAAAAGTTCATTTTTCAAAATCATGCCGTTTGGATGGAAGAAAGGAATTCCTGGAGCTTCTTCATGAATGCTAAATAAATCAAGTTCCTTACCAAGTTTTCTATGGTCTCTCTTCTTAGCCTCTTCAAGCATATCTAAATATTCATCTAGCAGAGACTTTTTAGGAAAACTTATTCCGTAAATTCTTTGGAGCATTTCATTTTTTTCATCTCCACGCCAATAAGCACCAGCAACACTTAAAAGTTTAAAAGCTTTTATCTTTGAGACATCTTTTAAGTGTGGTCCTCTACATAGGTCTACAAACTCATCTAATTGATAGAAGGAAATAACTTCTCCTGATGGGAAGTGTTCAATTAAATCTACCTTGTATTTTTCATCCAATTTTTTGAAATGTTCAATGGCTTCATCCCTGTCCATTTCAAATCTCTTGAGTTCATTTCCTTCTTTTACAATTTTTTTCATTTCTGCTTCAATCTTTTCTAGATCTTCTGGAGTAAATCTGTGCTCAGTATCAAAATCGTAATAAAAACCTTGGTCAATTGCAGGACCAATTGCAAATTTAACTCCTGGGAATAATCTTTGAATAGCAAGAGCCATCAAGTGAGCAGATGTATGCCAAAAGACTTTCTTGCCTTCCAAATCATCAAATGTTAAAACTTCAAATTTGCCATCGTGACTTGGCACATCTTGCATGCCAATTACATGTCCATCAAGGACTGCTCCTGTAGCATTTCTTTGTAGGCCTGCAGAAATTTCCCCTACAATATCATACACATCCATGCTATCATCAAATTCCCTGATGCTTCCATCAGGTAAAGTTAATTTTCTCATATATCCTCCTTAAAAAATTAATTTTATCAACAAAAAAAGACCACCTCCCCAAGGGACGAATGATCTTTAAATCCGTGGTTCCACCCTAATTACTTCTCAAACCTTTAACGTAAAGGATACGGTTTGCAATTTCTTGCATCTTACATAAGCGCCGGTACATTTAAATTCACACTAGCCCCATCACAGCTCCTAGGGCCTCTCTGAAAATGCAAGCTTAAATACGCTTCAATACTTAGTATTTAATTCAATTAAATTATAGCACTAATAAATAAAAAAAGCAAGCATTCAGCTTGCTAAATTTTGGAGGCGGCAACCAGATTTGAACTGGTGGTCAAGGTTTTGCAGACCCGTGCCTTACCACTTGGCTATGCCGCCACATCTTTAAATAATGTTTTTCAAACATCACTTAAAGATTATACACGATAAAATTTTAATTGTCAACCAATTATTAATTTAATTTTAATTTTTCCAAATACCAGGATTAAATAAAAATAATACTGGAACAATTTCAAGTCTGCCTGCAATCATTGCAAAAGACAAAATAATTTTTGCTATTGGATGAAACATTGCAAAACTTCCAGTAGGACCAACAACACCAAGGCCAGGTCCTATATTATTAAAAGTTGCTGCAACAGATGTAAAGGCTGTTTCAAAATCCGGTGTAAAAAATGATATGAGTCCAAGTATTGCCATAAATACTATTGCATATATAAGCAGATAATTTGAGACCCCTCTTTCCACCGACTGTTCAACTTTTCTATTATCTACATTAACGACCACACACCTATTTGGCGATACAATTTTCTTTACCTCAGCAACAGCTGTTTTAAAAATTATAATAACCCTTGAGACCTTAATTCCTCCAGCAGTCGAACCAGCGCATCCTCCGATAAACATTAGTGTTACCAAAACCCACTTACTAAACATGGGCCAAGTGTTAAAATCGGCAGTAGAATAGCCAGTTGTCGTCATAACAGATGAAACACTAAAAAGTGATTGGCGAAGTGCACTTCCAGAAGTTATTTGACTTGGTAATATATTTATAAAAATTAAGAGTGTAGCAATGGCGATTATTGATAAATATGTTTTTAATTCTTCTGATCTTAGAGCATCTTTTACTTTGCCAATTAAAATCAAATAAAAAACATGGAAATTTACCCCAAATAAAATCATCCCAATCGAAATAATAATTTCAATAGCAGCCGAGTTATAATAGCCAATACTAGTAGCTTTTATACCAAAGCCTCCAGTTCCTGCTGTGCCAAACGCATGAAGAACACTATCAAAAACTGGCATTCCAGCAATTACAAGAGCAAAAATCAAAATTATTGTCATACCAATATATATCAAATATAAAAGTTGAGCAGTACTTTTTAATTTGCTAAGCATCTTTCCAAACTGTGGCCCAGGCACTTCTGCTTTCATAAATTGAATATCACTTAAACTGGTGTTTGGTGAAATTGCAAGGACCAATACTAGGACTCCCATCCCACCAATAAAGTGGGTAAAACTCCTCCAAAATAGCATAGAATTTGACAAAGATTCTACATCTGTCAATATACTTGAGCCTGTTGTGGTAAATCCACTTGCTGTTTCAAAAAATGCATCTACTAAGCTTGGAATCTGTCCGCTAAAATAAAAAGGCAAGGATCCAAAAAAGCTAATTAAAATCCAAGAAAGACTTACAACAATCATGCCTTCTTTAATATAAACTCCAGAATTTTTTGGCTTCTTTATAGCAAAAGGTAGGCTTACGAGTGCAATTATTAGTATCGATATTAAAAATGCAGCTATATTATAAAAACTTTCCCTATAATATAAAGCTACTAAAATCGGTAAAAAAAGCAAGAGCCCTACCAATAAAAGTATTCTAGATATATTGTATAATACTACTCTTCTGTTCATACTAATCAACTATTGCCTCATCAAAATTATCCAGATATTTAGTCTTTGTTACAACTAAAACCTCATCATTAATTTGAATTGAATCATTACCACCCGGATAAATAATCGACCCATTTCTCTTTATACAAGCTATTAATATCCCGGGTATAGTGTGCAAGTCCTTGAGCGGAATATTCAATGCTCTTGATTTTTCTGTAATCGAAAAGTGAATAACTTCTACTTCGTTGTCTAAAATCCTATTAAAATTCTCTACCCTTGATCCACTTGAATCAATTTGCGAACGAACAAATCTGATTATCTTGTCTGCAATAATTTTTTTAGGTGTAACTATTGTATCAAGTCCCAATTTATCAACTATGACCTTCATAATATTTCTGTTAATTTTAGTAATGTTTTTTGAAACATTCTGACTGATTGCAAACATAGATATTATAATATTTTCTTCATCAATGCCAGTTAAACTTACAACTGCATCATAGTTTTCAATTCTCTCTTCCAAAAGAACTTGCTGGTCTGTCCCATCTGCATTTATAACTACAATTTGCGGATAAGTTTCTGAAAAAAATTCAGCCATTTCAGGGTCTTTTTCTATAAGCTTCACACTTATATTTTTTTCTAATAATAATTCTATTAGGTAGAAAGCAATTCTGCTGCCCCCTACTATTAAAACAGATTTAATTAGTCCATCCTTGTATTTGCAGTTTCCTATAAATTGCTTCAAAGCTTTACTGGTCCCAGTAATATAAAATCTATCGCCCTCCATTAACATAAAGTCCCCTGCAGGAATATAGACTTCTCCATTTCTTTCTACGGCACAAATAAGAATTTTTTCTTTGGTAACATTGTAATTTTTTAAAACCAATCCATCCAAAGGCGAATCTTTTTCAACAACTAACTCAACCATATTAACTTTATTAGACAAGAAATTCTCTACACTAAAAGCACAAGGATATTTTAGAGTATTCATTATATCATATGCAGTCTCTTTTTCTGGATTTATCATAAACTTTATACCAAGATTGCCTTTTACAAAATCCATATTTTGAGAATACACTGGGTTTCTCACTCTTGCAATTGTATCCTTTGCTCCAAGTTTTTTTGCAATAATACAAGCAATTATATTTAATTCATCAGATTCGGTTATAGCCATAAACATTTCACAGTTTTCTACACCTGCTTCAATCTGAATATCTACACTTGCACCATTGCCAACAACTCCTGTAATATCTGATGTTTCCATAACTTTTTCAAGAGTTTTTTGGTTAAGTTCAATTAATACAATATTATTTCCTTCAGATGCCAGATCCTTGCAAAGTGCTTCTCCAACTTTGCCAGCTCCAACAATTACAATTTCCATAAACTATCTCCTCGATTTACATATAAGCTCAATATACTATCTCTCCATTTGAACAACTTCTATATTGTTTTTATTTAGAAGCTCAATGGAATAATCGTCAAGCCTATATGCATTTATATATACTATTCTTCTTATGCCCGCTTGTATCAAACTCTTAGTGCAATTCAAACAAGGAAAGTGAGTTACATAAGCTGTACATCCTTTAACACTTATACCTTCCTTTGCACAGTACAAAAGAGCATTCATTTCTGCATGAATTGTAGCAATACAATGGCCATCACGCATAACGTGACCAACATCAATGCAGTGTGGATTTCCACTTACACTCCCATTGTAGCCAGTGCTTACTATACGATGATCATTGTTTACAAGTACGCAGCCAACATAAGCCCTGTCGCATGTTGAGCGCTTGGCAACTATCTCAGCGATATCTAAAAAATAATCATCCCAACTTTGCCTTTTATTAGACATTTTCTACGCTCCCTTTAAAAACTTGTCCGCTAGGAATATCTACAGTGATAATGTCCCCTGTTTTAATTTCTTTTGTGCAATCATTAGCACCAACAATTGTTGGTAAGCCAAGCGACAAACCAATAATTGCACCGCTACTTGTAAGACCACCCTCTTCAGTAATAAGAGCACTAGCACGCTGAGCATAAGGAGTCATATCTCTATCCATTCCCAGAGTAACGATTATATCACCATCTTTAAAATCTTTCAAAAGTTCTTCTTGCGAATTTGCAACTACAGCTCTACCTGTAATTTTTCCGCTTCCTATTCCCATTCCCTTTGTCATCATTTTTGCGATTACTTCTACTCTAAGCAAGTTTGTGGATCCACTCTTTGAAAATGGAATACCTGCTGTGAGTACAACTAAATCTCCCTCCTTAAAATATATATCCTTGCATTTTTCAATGCCTGCTTTAAATAGCTCATTTGCGTTATCAATTCCTTTAATTATAACAGGAAAAACTCCCCACTCCATGGTTAGCTTTCTTTCAACTCGTTCATCATCTGTTATAGCAATTATAGGTTGCCTAGGTTTAAATTTTGATAAAGCCCTGGCCGTTTGTCCACTGCTAGTTGCAGAAATAATTGCAGCTGCATGTAAATCTTTTGCTATTGAATAAGTGGCCTCTGCAATTGCATTTGTAACAGTGATTCTATTAATATCTACCCTGTCTCTTTGCATTCTTTCGTATTCTGGGCTCTCTTCAGTCGATATAGAGATGCTTCTCATCATTTTTATAGACTCAACTGGATATTTACCGGCTGCACTTTCACCTGAAAGCATAACCGCAGATGTCCCATCGAGTATTGAGTTTGCAACGTCCATTACTTCCGCTCTTGTAGGTCTTGGGTTTCTGGTCATTGAGTCAAGCATTTGTGTAGCTGTTATTACAACCTTATTTGCAAAATTACATTTTTTTATAATTTCCTTTTGCACATGAGGAATATTTTGCGATGGAATTTCAACTCCAAGATCTCCTCTAGCGACCATTATACCATCACTAACTGCAAGTATATCATCTAAATTATCCAGGCCTTCTTGGTTTTCAATTTTAGATATAATTGAAATTTGATAGCCATCATTTTCTTCTAAGATTTTTCTGATTGATAGAACATCATTGCGATTCCTAATAAAGCTTGCAGCTAAAAAGTCCACATCATTTTTTATACCAAATTTTATATCGCTTATATCTTGTTCTGTTAGGGTCGGCAGTTTTATTTTAGCCCCAGGAATATTTACGCCTTTCCTATCTGATAACTCACCACTATTTATTGCTTTAAGCTCAATTAAATTTGAAAAAATATTTACAATTTCAAACTCCACAAGACCGTCATCAATTAATAATCTGCCGCCTAATTCCACGTCATTTATTATGCCATCATAAGAAACGCTAACCATATTTTGATCGCCAAGTATATCATCAGTTGTAAGAATAAATTTTTGCCCTTGTTCTATTCTAATTGGTCCTTCTCTAAATCTGCCAATTCTGATTTCGGGCCCCTTTGTATCGAGCATTATTGCAACTGGTATGCCAAGTTCTTTGCTAACTTTTTTTATCCTATCAATTCTAACTTGATGTTCCTCATGAGTGCCATGAGAAAAGTTTAAGCGAGCAACATTTAGGCCATTTAAAATCATATGCTTTAAGGTTTCTTCGCTCTCACTTGCTGGTCCAATAGTGGCCACAATTTTTGTACTATTCATATCTTCTCCTATATAGATAATATGTCTGCGATTTCAAATATTTCTTGATCAATTCTCTTTGGTATCTTCAAAGCAGAATCAATATCCAATTTAACAATCTCGTTGCACTTCAAGCCCAAGGCTATATTAGTTCTATTGTTAGATAATAATTTTACTGCAATATTTCCCATGCGTGAAGCCATAAGTCTATCAAAAACAGTTGGCATACCACCTCTTTGTACGTGGCCAAGAACAGTTTCTCGAGTTTCTATACCAGCCCTATTTTGAAGTTCTTTACTTATTTCATAAGCACTTGCAGCTCCTTCTGCAACGACAATTATGTGGTGCCTCTTGCCTCTTTTAATTCCGCTAACAGCTTTTTCAACCATTTTGTCTAAATCAAAAGGTATTTCAGGGACAATAATGGTCTCTGCACCACCTGCAAGTCCAGCAGTTAGTGCTAAGTCTCCACAATTCCTGCCCATAACTTCAAGCACATTTGCCCGTCCATGAGAACTGGATGTGTCACGCAATTTAGAAATTGCATCAACAATCGTCTCAGTTGCCGTCATAAATCCAATTGTATAGTCAGTGTATCCTAGGTCGTTGTCAATTGTAGCTGGAATTGCAACCACATTTATTCCCTTGTCTAAAAGTTTAGAAGCACCTGTTAGAGTTCCATCTCCCCCAATTACTACAAGACCATTAATTCCTCTTTTAAGCAAGTTCTCAGCAGCAATTTTCTGTCCCTCTTCTGTCATGAACTCATCGCTTCTTGCGGTTCCTAAAATAGTTCCGCCCCTGTGGATGATATCAGCAACACTTGAGACATTCATCTTATTCATATCATCAGCAATAAGGCCATTATATCCCATCCTAACACCATAGACATCAATGCCGAGATATATGGATGTCCTTACAACAGCTCTTATGCAGGCGTTCATGCCCGGTGCATCTCCGCCACTAGTTAAAACTGCAATCTTCATTGGTCTCCATTCCTTTTAATATTTTCTTTGCCAAAAAGTTTTTCTAAAAAATCTATATTCTTACTATTTAAATATAAGGCACTCGCATCCTTGAAAGTCCCTATCGCATCTTTATCTGAAAAATAAAATACAACTTCCCCGTCACCTGGGTTTGATTGGATAAAGCCCCTAGCCATATTAATTTCATTAGAATTTTTTTCTGAATCTGTTTTAATATAAAGTGTTTCCCTTTGTTTTAAATCGCTAACCTCATTTACAATTAGCTTTGGTTTTTCAACATCGCTGTAGGACAAGTCGCCGCTCAGTAAAACTCTGCTGCCATCTACAAGCTTGTCTCTATACTTTCTATAAACATTTGGAAAGACAACTACATCTATCCTGCCAGTTAAATCTTGGAGTTCAAGAGTCATCATCTTTTCGTTTCTCCTAGTGATTAATACACGAGATCTTGAGACAAGACCTGCCAACTTTAGCCTGTATCTATTAAATGAAATTCCATTTGATAAGTATTCTTCATACTCTTCATTTATAGTTGCAATATCTTTGTTTTTCAAAGAATTAATTATTTCTTCGTAAGACTCCAAAGGATGACTGGACACATATACGCCCAGGACATCTTTTTCTAATTCCAAGAGCTCATCCTTATTAAACTCTTCCAAATTAACCAAAATCATAGAATCAGATTCAGAGCCGAACATATTAAATTGACCTCTTACATTTGACCTCTTCTCAATATTTACTGTATCGATTATAACGCTATATTGATTTAGGGCTGACCTCCTGTTTACGCCAAAAGAATCGAAAGCTCCAGCGTAAACAAGTGATTCAAAAGATCTTTTATTAAGGGCGGCTGAATCTATTTTTGAAATCGCCCTGATTAAATCCGTAAGAGATGTAAATTTATTTTCTTTTCTTGCCTCTACAATAGCATCTGCTGTATTGTGGCCTAGGCCTTTAATTGCCTTAAAGCCCATCCTTATATCATCGCCCTCAGTAGTAAATCTCCATTCAGATTTATTTACATCTGGTGGAATAATTTTTATTCCCATTCGCCTTGCTTCTTCAATATAAAGAGCGACCTTGTCTTGTTGACCGGCAACCGAAGTTAAAAGGCTCGCCATAAATTCCTTAGGATAGTGGGTCTTGAGCCATGCAGTCCTCCATGCATCAAGACTGTATGCTGCAGAGTGACTTTTGTTAAAGGCGTATTTTGCAAAATCTATCATGTCATCAAAAACTTCTTCTGCAAGTTCTTTTGATGCCCCTTTTTCAATAGCGCCCTTGATAAATATCGGCCTTTCTTCTTCCATAACATCCATTTTCTTTTTACTCATAGCTCGCCTAATCAAATCAGCTCGTCCAATTGTATATCCTCCAAGTTGTTGAACGATTGCGATAACTTGCTCTTGGAAAACTATTACTCCATGGGTATCTTTTAAAATTTTTTCAAGAATTGGATGCTTATAGTCTATCTTCACATCAGAGTTTTTGCGTTCACAAAAATCGGGAATGCTATCCATTGGCCCCGGTCTAAAGAGTGAGTTAGCTGCAATTAAATCTTCAAAACGATCAACCTTTAGCTCTTTTAAGAAGGCCCTCATGCCAGGTGATTCAAATTGGAAGATTCCAATTGTATTTACATCTGCAAATAGTTTTATCGTCTCAGGATCGTCCAGCTTCATATCTTCAAAACTCGGTCTGTGGCCAGTATTTTTTTCAATTAATTTTAATGAATCTTCTATAACAGTTAAAGTCCTTAAGCCCAAGAAATCCATCTTCAAAAGACCAAGCTCTTCAAGTGTAGTCATAGTGTACTGGGTTACAGGTTGGTCTTGAGCAGTTGCCAACGGGGCGTAATTTACCAGTGGGCTTTTTGAAATAACAACGCCGGCTGCATGAGTGCTTGCGTGTCTAACATGACCCTCTATCCTCATTGAGATATCGATTAGTTTTTTTACTTCCCTATCGTTGTCATAGGCATCTTTTAATTCTGGATTGTCATTAAGTGCCTTGTCAATTGTAATATCCAGTTCATTTGGAATCATTTTTGCGATTTTATCGACTTCGTTATAAGGCATGTCCAGCACGCGACCAACATCTCTAATCGCACCTTTGGCAGCCATAGTTCCAAAGGTAATTATTTGTGCCACATGGTCGTGGCCATATTTCTCTTTTACATATTGAATGACTTCTTCTCTTCTTTCATAGCAAAAGTCAATATCAATATCTGGCATGGTTACCCTATCAGGATTTAAAAATCTTTCAAAAACCAAGTCATATTTTAATGGATCCAAGTCAACTATGCCAAGAGCATAACAAACTATTGATCCAACGCTTGACCCACGGCCTGGACCTACAGGAATGCCTTTTGATTTAGCAAATAAAATAAAATCTTGGACAATCAAAAAGTAATCCACAAAGCCCATGTCTTTAATAATGCTTAGCTCGCTTTCAACCCTTTGCCATACTTCATCTGAAACCTTACCATCTTTTTCATATCTTTCAAGTATACCATCATGGGTTTGTTTTTTTAAGTATTCAAAGTGGTCAATATTTCCCGGTGTATCAAAGTTAGGCAAATGATAGTGGCCAAATTCAATTTCCACATTACATTTGTCTGCAATCTCCTGGGTGTTTTTAATTGCATCTGGCATATCTGCAAAAAGTTCTTCCATTTCTTCTGAAGATTTGAAATAAAATTCGTCACTTGCAAAGGTCATCCTGGTCTCATCATTAATGGTCTTGCCCATAGATATAGCCATCAGAACCTCTTGAATAAAAGCGTCCTCTTTATTTAAATAGTGGCAATCATTTGTTGCCACTAACTTTGCACCAAAACGGTCCCTAAGAGTTTTAAAATAATGCCTTATAACATCTTCTTCTCTAATGTCGTGGTTTTGAACTTCTAAGTAAAAATCATCTTTAAAAACTTCTGCATACCATTTATATGCTTTTACGGCAGAAACTTCATCCCCATTTAAATAATGGGATTGAATTTCTCCACCAAGACAAGCAGAAAGTGCAACTAAGCCTTCGCTGTGTTCTTGCAAGAACTCGTGGCTAACACGCGGCCTATAATAAAATCCATTTAAAAATCCTTCGCTAGAAATTTTCATCAGATTCTTCAAGCCTATTTCATTTTTGCATAGCAAAATAAGGTGATAACCTGACCTGTCGTCTGGATTTTTCAGCCTGTGATCACCTCTAGAAATATAAACCTCAGAGCCAATAATGGGTTTTATGCCAGCTTTTTTTAACTCTTTGTAAAAGTTAATAGCCCCGTACATATTCCCATGATCGGTAATGGCTACTGAGTTCATCTTGTATTCTTTTGCTTTCTCTGCCAAGTCACTGATTTTTATTGCCCCATCGAGCAGCGAAAACTCAGTGTGCAGGTGTAAGTGTGTAAACATTACATCACCTTTCTATGCGCATCTTTAGCCTTTCAAGTTTATTTGGACTAGCCTTGTCGATTATAAATGTATAATTTTCATATTTGTAGATCTCGCCAACTTTTGGAAATTTTCCAGCAAGGCCAATTACAAATCCACCGATACTTTCATATTCATCGGACTCAAGATTTGTAGAAAGCCTATCATTTATATCATCTAAATCTGTATCCGCTTGAATAACAAATGTGTTTTCAGTAACTTGCTTAATAGAATTATCCGCTTCGTCAAATTCATCATCAATATCACCGACAATTTCTTCAACTATATCCTCTACAGTAACAAGACCGGCCGTTCCACCGTACTCGTCAAGAATTATAGCCATACTCATCTTATGTTTTTTTAATTCACTCAAAAGCAAAAAGTTTGGCCTAGATTCATATTGAAATATAGCTTCACGCAAATGATTTCTTATATTGAAATTTTCTTTGTCAACTGCCAGTAGGTCCTTTGCAAATAAAAGTCCAATAATGTCATCAATATTCTCATCAATTACTGGATAACGAGAGAAGTTATTGTTTTTCACAATATCCATAACCTCATCATAAGTGGAATCCACAGGAATACTGATAATACTAGTACGATTGGTCATAACATCTTTGGCTTGTGTACCTGCAATAGAGAAAACATTTTCCATCATCTCTTTTTGTTCGTTTTCAAGTATACCTTCTTCATGGCTGACATTTAAAATTGTTATCAGGTCATCTTCGGTAATCTTGTCTTCTTCAGATTCACTTACTATAGCCTTGCTAAGCGCTCCAAAAAGCATCGTAAGAGGTGTGAAAATCTTAACAATATAATAAACAAAAGGTGCAACTGCAAGGGCAAATTTTGTAGAATTTGCTTTTGCTAAATTTTTTGGAATAATTTCTCCAAATATTAAAATCAAAATTGTCATTACAACTGTCGATATGGCGACCCCATTTTTCCCAAACATCTCCACAAAAATCACTGTGGACAAGGATGAGGAAAGAATGTTTACAATATTATTCCCAATTAATATTGCCGAAATTGTCCTATTGGAATCCTCTATCAAATATTCAAGCTTGTCCACATTTTTTATCTTGGACTCAACAAGCTGCCTAAGCTTAATTGAACTTAATGAAGTAATTGATGTTTCACTGCCAGAAAAGAAAGCAGACATAGCTATTAAAATCAAAATTATTACTATATTCAAAATAGTCCTCCTTAGCTTATATTATAGAATATAGGCCCCTAATAGTCAAATAAATTAGCCTTTATTACATTTAAATTAAATCTTGAATTTATAGCCAATCTGCTCTTTTATATCTTCTTTAAATATGTTAAAATACATTTATATGATTTTTATTTATTTAGAGAGGATTTATGATTAAAACACTTAAACGATATTACAATTTAATAGGCAGTCACAAGGCCTCCGTCTTTATCGCTGTAACTTTTTGTATAATTTCTGGCGGTCTTGCGATACTTCCCGCGACATTTACAGGAAATATAACAGATGCTATTAAGGCAGGCTCACTTGAATATGATTCTTTAATGCGATCAATTTTTTGGCTTGTTTTTATGCTTGTTTCAACTTATTTCTTAGACGCGTATTATAATTATGTTATTTTTAGAAATTATTATTATGTAGATGCAAGTGTGAGGGTTCAACTTTTAAAAAAATCTATTAGGCAAAACCCACCATTTTTTATTAAATACAATGCATCAAATATTATCACTAAGGCAACATCTGATGCCGATGCAATAGCGACCGTCGCTTCTTATGGAATCATGACCACAACCGAGGGGGTGCTTCTGCCAATAATTTATTTTATAACTATGGCCACCATCAGCCCATGGCTCTTTTTGATTGCACTTACTGCCCTTCCAATAATGATTTATGTAGTTGTGCAGATTTCCAAAAAGCTAGACGGGAAATACGACCAGTCTCTCGAAACGCAAGACGCAATGAATGAACACACCCTTGAAAGTTTTACGGCTATAAAAGTTATAAAAGCCTTTGATACAAAAAGTAGGCGGCTAAATGAATTTTTAGAAAAAGTTTTAATAAATAATAACAAGGAACTAGAAGTAAACAATATAGAAAATCTCTATGTACCAGTTGTAAATGGGATAATGTCTTTCTTTGCAATTTTAAGTATTATAGTCGGGGGCTTTCTTATTAGCAAGGGCAAGATTACCCTTGGCGAACTTATAACCCACTCCATGCTCTTGCAAGAGCTTGATTGGCCTGCCTACGCTGTGGCCGATTTAATTACTGTTTCAAAGAGCGGATCAATTTCTTTAAGAAGGGTTGATAAGGTTTTGAATTATAAAGAAAGAGAAAGAACTTCTGATCCTGTTCTTATAAAAAATATAGATAAGATTGAAATGAAGAATTACTCTTTTAAATATCCAAACGCAGAGTCCTATGCTCTTAAAAATATTAATCTTTCCATCAAAGCTGGGCAAAAAATTGGCCTTGTTGGCAAGACTGGATCTGGTAAGTCTACCCTTCTCCATCAAATTGTTGCAGAGTATGATGACTTTGAAGGATCTCTATTTATTAATGGCAATAATATTATGGATATCAATCTGGATTCTTACAGAAAAAACATCGGCTATGTTCCCCAAGAGCATTTCTTGTTTTCAAAATCCGTTAAAGATAATATTTTGTTTTATAGGGATGGAGACTACGACAGGGCTATCGATATAGCAGCTTTTAGAAATGACCTTTCATCATTTGCAGATGGAATAGACACTCAATGTGGAGAAATGGGAATCACTTTGTCTGGCGGACAAAAGCAAAGAGTTTCTCTGGCTAGGGCTGTTCTTTTGGATCCCGAGCTTTTGATACTTGACGATGTCCTATCTGCTGTTGACAATAATACAGAAAAAGAAATTTCCGAAAATTTAGCAAATAATTTTCCAAACACCACAATTATCATCAGCTCCCACAGGCTTTCTGTTGTAAAAGATGCTGATGAAATAATTGTGCTTGATAATGGACAAATTTCTGAGCGAGGTAAATTTGAAGACCTGATTTCAAGTGGGGGTTGGTTTAGCGACCAATACCACTTGCAGGAGGTGGACCATGAGTAAAAAAGAAAAATATAGCAAGAGTACCATCCGCCTTCTTTTTAATTTGTCAGGCAAAATTAAAAAAGAACTTATTATTGGCGTATTTTTATCCACTGGCTTTATGCTTTTGAATATTTACCTGCCAATTATATTAAAAAATATTATAGACAATGAAATCTCTCCCACAATCGGTATTATAGATTTACAGAGATTCCTCTGGATGTCAGCTTTTTATTTATTTATGAATCTAATGTTTGGATTAATGCAATATGTACTCATCCATCATTATAAAAAGACGTCCAATAAAATAGCTTATATACTAAGAGGAGATTTATTTAAACACATAGTAAACCTCCCCATGTCATTTTTTGATAAGACGCCTGTTGGTAAAATCACGAGTAGAACCACAAGTGATATAAACGAGTTCAAGCAACTATTTTATATTGGATTTACAACTGTTGTAAACGCAGTTTTTTATTTAATAGGCAGTATAGTTTATATTAGCTTTACAAATCCAAAGGCCCTGTACATTGTGCTTGTGCCAATTCCAATATTTATTTTCACAATTTTAAGCTACAACAAGTACCAGTCAAATCTTAATATTAAATATCGTAAAATAAAATCAACTATAACCTCCGATTTAAATGAGATTATAAAAGGGGCAAATATAATACAAGCCTACGCAGTTTGTGAACCTGTTGAAGAAGAATTTGTCGATAAGAACAAAGATCTGTATAAATACGGTAAGAAAATCGAATTATTTGACTCCTTCTTTTCATATAACATTACTGACATGCTTAGACTCATGAGCATAATTGCAATTTTATATTTTGCTGGTATGTCTAACCTAAGAGGAAACACTACTTTTACCGTAGGATATATACTGATTTTAATCCAGTACACTTCACAGATATACGCTTATCTGACCAGACTTATGAATAGGTTAAATGTTTTTGAAAAAGGCATGAGCAGCCTTGAACACATCAATACAATTCTCTTAGAAGAACAAGAAGATGATGGAACAAATGCAATTAATAATATAAAAGGCCAAGTGGAATTTAAAAATGTTTACCACGAATACATCGAGGACAGCCCTGTGTTACAAGATATTAATTTCAAAAGAGAGCCCGGCTCTTCTACTGCTATTGTCGGCAGCACAGGCTCTGGCAAGAGTTCTATTATTTCTCTTTTGTTTAAATTTTATAGCCCTTACGAGGGTCAAATACTAATAGACAATCAGGATATTCAAGAGATTAGGACCGCTGATTTAAGAAAGCACATGGCTCTTGTCCTCCAAGATCCTATCCTTTTTAAAGGCAGCTTACGATACAATATAACGCTTGGCAATGATTATAGTGACCAAGAAATTAAAGCAGCCCTAATAAAAAGTGGTGGAGAATCTATTTTAAATAAATTAAAAGATGGTCTGGACACCAACCTGCTCGGAGAAGACGGTGGCCTAAGCCTAGGTGAAAAACAAATAGTAAACTTTGCAAGAACTATCATCAGGGACCCAAGTATATTAGTTTTGGATGAAGCAACCGCGTCAATCGATACAGAAACTGAACAACATATACAAAAAGGCCTTGAGGCCCTGATGGCAAATAGAACTTCATTTATAGTCGCCCACAGGCTTTCAACTATTAAGAATTGTGACTCAATAATTGTAATCGACTCTGGTCGGATTATTGAATCCGGCAGTCATGATGAACTAATGGAAATGGGTGGAAAATATTACGAGCTAGTTGAGGCTCAGTCATAAAAATTAAAAATTAATTATAAGCAAAATAAAATCACCTCTCAGTACAAAATATTCTGTACTAAGAGGTGATATTTTTATTATATGATTTTTATTTTACAGATTTTTTAACTGCTTCTACAATTGACTTTGAATTTATTTTGAAGTGTTCAAATAAATCGCCGCCCTTGCCACTTGCTCCAAATGAATCCATGCCTAACTTTATTCCACCTTGAGTGTACTTATCCCAGCCAAATGTGGACAAGGCTTCAACAGAAACTTTTGGTGTATCCTTTGGTAAAACTGAGAGTTTGTATTCATCTGTTTGATCTTCAAAGAGATCCCACGAAGGCATGCTGACAACTCTTGTGCCAATTCCATCAGCTTCTAATTCCTTTGCTGCGTCCATGGCAATTGAAAGCTCAGATCCGGTTGCAATTACAATTGCATCGAGTTTTTCATTTTCTTTTTTAGCGATGTATGCACCTTTTACAAGGTCTCTTGCATTAATATCAAGCGTAGGCAAACCTTGTCTTGTTAATACAAGTGCTGTTGGTTTATGATTTTTAATTGCGACTTCCCATGCAACGATTGTTTCGTTGTAGTCTGCTGGACGAATTGTTGTAAAGTTTGGCAGACTTCTTAACATTGCAAGTTGTTCTATAGGTTGATGGGTTGGTCCGTCTTCTCCAACCCCTATTGAGTCGTGAGTTAGTACATAAACAACAGGAACATCCATAAGAGCTGAGAGTCTCATAGCTGCTTTCATATAGTCACTAAATACAAAGAAGGTTGCGCAGTATGGGCGAACGCCTCCGTGAAGAGCCATACCATTTGATATTGCAGCCATTGCAAATTCACGAATACCAAAGTGAATATTGCGTGGACTGTAATCGTCTTTTGAAATAAATCCTTGGCCATCAATAGTTGTATTATTTGATCCAGCCAAGTCAGCTGAGCCGCCAATCAAACTTTGAACTTGCTTGGCAACTTCTTGGATTGCCTTTCCACTAGCTGCCCTAGTTGCAATTTTTTCTTCCTTATCCATCAAAGAACTTAGGTCAACTTCTTTTTCTGTGTGGATAAACTTAACAAATTTTTCGTATCTTTCTAAATCTACTGCCTTGAGTTCATTTAAGCTTGCCTTATATTCGTCATAGGCCTTAACTTTTTCATCGATAATTGCCTTTACATGGTCTCTCACTTCTTGAGGAACAGTAAAGGAATCGTATTCCCATCCCAGTCTTTCTTTTAAAATCTTGTAGTCATCTTCTTTTAGAGGAGCCCCATGACTTTTATTCTTGCCTTCCACACTTCCTGCGCCAAAACCAATAACAGTTTTAATTTCAATTAGTGAAGGTCTGTCATCTTCCTTGGCCTTGCTAATAGCATTCGAAATAGCCTCAATATCTGTTCCGTCTTCAACTTTTTGAGTATGCCAGCCATAAGCTTCAAATCTTTTTAGTGTGTCGTCAACAAAGGTAATGTCAGTTGACCCATCAATTGTAATATTATTTGAATCGTAAAGGACAATTAATTTTCCTAACTTATGGGAGCCTGCAAAACTTGCTGCTTCGTGGCTAATGCCTTCCATCAAACATCCGTCTCCTACTAGAGCGTATGTGTAATGGTCTACAGGATTGTTTGCTCCTTTAAATGTATCGTGGAGATGTGCTTCTGCTAGTGCCATGCCAACAGCCATGGCAAGTCCTTGACCAAGTGGTCCTGATGTAGCGTCAACTCCCAATGTGTGACCGTACTCTGGATGCCCTGGTGTCTTTGAATTTAATTGTCTAAAATCTTTTAAATCATCCATGCTTAGTTCAAAGCCAAAGACATGAAGCAAGCTATACAAGAGTGCTGATCCATGTCCTGCTGATAAAACAAACCTGTCCCTATTTGACCAATGAGGTTTGTTTGGATTAAATTTTAAATGATCTTTAAATAAAGCATAAGCCATAGGTGCTGCTCCAAGCGGTAAGCCTGGATGTCCAGAGTTTGCTTTGCCAATCATATCGACAGAAAGCATTCTCAGCGTATTAATTGTAAGATTATCAATGTTATTCATAATTCCTCCCTTATAGATTTTTTATTAGCCACTACTTTTATTAAAAAATGTGGTATTACTAACTGCCTTTTAATTCTGGATGGTTCTTTTAACAACCTATAAAACCATTCCATTCCAATTTTTTGCACCCATTTTGGTGCGCGCTTTAAATTTCCACTAATTACATCTAGGCTTCCTCCAACGCCTATAGACATTGAAGTTAGTCCGTCTAGTTTTGATATAAAATATTCTTGTTTGGGAAAGCCCATTGCGGAAACCACTAAGTGCGGTTTTTTATTTTCTATATCCTTTAAAATTTCTTGCTCTTGGGGCGAATTTAATTCAAAATACCCATTATGGGCCCCCACTATATTTAAATTTTTATAATCTTTTTTTATATTTTCTATTGCCTGGTCCAGAGTCTCTTGTTTTGCTCCAACTATATAAATATCCAAATTCCTTTCATCTGCTATTGATAAAATTTTCTTTAGAGTATCAAAGCCAGTTTGTCTGCCCTCACCTTCTATGCCGGCAATCTTTTGGGCAATTACAATCCCAACTCCATCTTTTAGTACGAGGCCAGCACTATTTATAAGTTCTATGAGGTTCTTGTCCTTTTTGGCCCTCATAACAATCTCTGGGTTTGGCGTAATTATTTTAAAATTATTGGACCCGCTTATATTTGACCTTAAAATTTCGTCCAACTCTTGGTCATTGATATCAGAAAATTTTACACCAAGCACATTAATTTTTCTCATCTATATCCTTTAGCAAGCCAAGTGCTTCAATCGCATTTAATCTTGCTAATTCCTTTCTTTCTTCGTCTTTATTTTTTATATTGCTTAAATAATCTTCATCATCTAAGCATCTTTTTATTTCTTGGTAAACTTTTTGCCCGTCAATATCATTGATATCTATTATATAATCTGAATCAATGCTTTCCATAAAGCTTTTTACCTTTGGGTCATAGGATATAGCAAGTGGCTTTGTATGAACTGCGGCCGAGTAAATCACACCGTGGAGTCTCATGGCTAGAACCATCTGAGCCTTGGAAAAAATACCCATAAGCGTAGTGACGCTCATATCTTCATAATAAGAATAAAGGTTTTCGTTCCGACATTTATCCTCGACTCGCTTTAATATTGGAGTATCCTTTGACATATGCATGGGTATAAGCAAAATCTTGTGGCCTTGGTCCATGAGTTTATTTATAGCAATGGCCATCTGGTCTATCATTTTTTCATCATCAGTCCATGGTCTCAAATTCACAACAATAAATTCATCATTAATATTTATGTCTGATAAAATTTTCTCAGCCTCTTCTATATTTTCCTTTAACAAGAAAACTGGATCAGACCTTACCAGGCATTTGTCTTTTTCTATGCCAATTTCCTCCAAGTACTTAGCCGAATCATCGTCTCTTAGAGTAATCAGATCAACATCCTTTAGGACTTTTTTGGTAAGTTTCCTATTAAACTTTCCATTTATTGGCCCGACCCCATTGGCATAGATGCAAACTTTTTTATTCTTGCGTTTTGCAACAGAAATTACATATAAATAATACCAAAGAGACCGTGAGCTCGTAACGTCTTGTAGGAGACTCCCTCCTCCAGATATGAGCATGTCTCCTTTCTTTATAGTTGATCCAATAACAAAGGGGTTAAACCTATAAACTGCATCGACATCGTATACCTCGCGGGTCTTATTTGGATTGTTAGATAAAACTTTTAAGCGGAGAGTTTTGTCTCTTCTTTTTAGTTCACCAAGAATAGCTTCAAGAATGGCGTCATCGCCTTGGTTATCAAAGCCATAAAAACCAGACAAGACAATAGTTTTCCCAAACAAAATCTTATTGTAAATATCCAGTTGCATCCTGGACATGCTATGGCTGCTATATTTTTCCAAAACTATTTCATGGAGATTTTTTCCGTATTGAATTCTTTTTTCATCATTTTTTGCCAAGTCAAGCAAGCGTTCGCTTAGTTTTTTATAATCGCCGGGCTCATAAGTGTATCCGCTATAATCATCTATTACTACCTTTGGAATACCTCCCACATGAGTCGCAACCATAGGCTTAGAGTACTTAGCCCCCTCCAAGATAACATAAGGGAAACTTTCTGATAAACTCGATAAAACATTTATATCTATAGCGTTAATAAATGAAAATGGATCTTTTACCTCGCCTAAAAAATGAACTCGGTCTGATATACCAAGATCTTCTGCCGTTTTTTTGAGCTCGTCCAAAAGCCCTCCGCTGCCACCTATTAAAAAGTCAGCATCGGCCTCTTTTAAAAATTCTCCAGCCGCCCTAATAAAAGTCCTGTGGTCTTTAACCTCATCAAGCCTTGCAAGAATTCCAATTTTAATTCCATCATGGCGAATATTATACCTATCTAAAAATTCTTCTTTGGGCACATATTTATCTTCTGCCTCAAGATTTATTCCATTATAGACAACGTCAATATTTTTCTTGGAAAACCCACGATTGAGGAGCATGTTTTTAAAATCGTCACTGACAGCTACATAATTTTTAAAACGTTTTAGGGCAAAGGTATTTAGGTTTTTAAATATCAATTGCTTATAAAAGTTTCCCTTAAAGTCTAACCTTGGATCTGAGTGGACGGTTGATAAAAATTTGACCTTCTTTAATTTCTTCATCAAAAAAAAGGCAATAAAATTAGCCCTTGCACCATGGCAATGTACCAAGTCTATTCCCTCTTTATTAACATATTCTACTATATCATTAACGACACTTAAATCAAATCTACTCTTTTGTTCGAAAACAACAGTAGATATACCTAAGTCCTTGGCTTCATCCAAGAATACATCCTTAAAAAACACTCCCAGCCTAACGTCAATATGATTTTGCATCTCATTAAGTAGGGTCATAATATGGGTTTTTGCACCACCTGTATCGCCACCGCTAATAAGGTGAAGTACTTTAATCATTAATAAGTTTCCCCCTCAATAGGTTGTAAATACCATTCGTTTATGTTCAAGACCTCAGATAAATCGCTCTTTACAACGAGTGGAAATGAGCTCTTTGCATTTTGAAAACTCTTATTCTTAATTAATTTTGAAGTCTTTGGATTTTTCCAAATGCCAATTAAATTAACCTTTTCATCTTTAGCCTTCTTTAAAAAGTGATCATACATAGATTCCAAAGCTTCTTCGTTAGTATATAAAATATCCATTACCATATAGTATTTCAAATCAGCCTTGTCTATTTCTTTATAAATTATATATCCTTCTATGCCGTCCTTGTGAGTGGAAATAAATTTATAATTAGGTCTGTTATTAATCCTATTTGAAATCCATTCTCTTGACCTTTTAGCCATAAAGCCATAGTCAGCCTTGACCTTGTCAAAGAGCTTATCAACTTGACTCAAGTCCAGGTCATCTTTTACATCAAAACCTGAATAAGCAATCTTTTTTGTCCTTAAATTTGAAATTGAATTTATAATCTTGGCTATAAAGGTAAAAATTCCATTAGAAGTTACATTGGAAGGATCCAATATTTTTGCATAGGCATTGACCTCTCCAACGATTTTATAGTCTTGCTTATCAACCAGATTTATAAGTTCATATTGAAGAGGCAGCGCATACATAAGTTCATTTTTTACTTGATTTTCAAACTCCCTATATAAATTTGTGTATATGCCTTCTCTTCTTCTGTCTTTAATAACAATTGAGTCAGCAATAAAAGTAGATTTATATTCCCTAGCCTTGTAATTTAAATCCCGAATATTTGCTCCAACAAAACCAATGATCTTATCATCTTCACAATAAGTTCTAAATTTAGATTCTTCTTGGTATTTGCTTAAAATATCTTCTTTATTTTTTATTCCAGTATTTTCTAACAAAAATTCAATGTATTTATCTTCCATTAGTCCTCCTGCAAGTGGACGCTTATTCCCAAAGCCTTGTCAATTTCTTTCATTTTCGAATCGGTCATCCTTCCAATTTTTTCTCTTAAACGCCTTTTGTCAATAGTTCTAATCTGCTCCAAGAGAATAACTGAATCCTTTGGAAGACCTCCAACATCCTTGCCTACATTTACGTGGGTAGGCATACTAGACTTGTTTTTTACAGATGTAATAGCCGCCACAATAGTGGTTGGAGAAAATTTATTTCCAATGTCATTTTGGATAATTACAACAGGACGGACGCCCCCCTGCTCGCTTCCAATAACTGGCGACAGGTCAGCATAAAATAAATCTCCCCTCATGATAGTGATTTTCTCCCTACTTTGTTTTTGGTCGATTTTTTTTATATCCTGTTTTTGATTGTTATTATCTTTATTTTCTTTTGTATTTGCCTTATCTATCTTTTGATTGTTCTTATTATTCATATGTGCACATCCTATACATAGTTTATAATATCCTTAACCTCACCATTATCGATGATAACTCTTGGAATCCTGCGTGATAGCATGCACATTATTTCATAATGGATAGTTCCCATGATAGCTGCAAGCTCTGGTAGACTTGTATCCCCTTCACCTGAACCAAAGATAACGACTTCATCGCCTATTTTAACTTCAGTATTGTCAGTAACGTCAACCATAAATTGATCCATACAAATATTACCGATTGATGGAGCTTTTTTTCCATCTATGTTTACTGTAAATTTGTTTGATAGCAGGCGTGAAATCCCGTCAGCATAACCCAGTGGAATTGTAGCAACTTTTGTTATGCGTTTTGTAACAAAGGTTTGACCATAGCTTACTCCACTTCCTTCAGGTAAAATTTTTAAATTGCTGACCAAAGCTTTCAAAGTCATAAGCGGTTTTAAATCCCATTTACTTCTCATTTGACCTGAAGGCGGATAACCATACATGATAATTCCCGGCCTTACATAGTCAAGATCAAACTCAGGATAATCCATAATTGCACCCGAATTTGAAATATGTTTTTTTAATTTTTTTCCAAGAGCATGTTCAATCGAACTTACAAAAGTAGAAAATATTTGATATTGCTTCCTTGTGTTTCCAAGGTCCACCATGTCCGAAGTTGCAAAGTGACTGTAAATACCTTCGCATTCGATGTTTTCAAAAGAAATAATTTCCATTATCTTTCCAAAAGCAACTGTGCCCGGCAAAAATCCAATCCTACTCATACCAGTATCAATCTTGATATGAATTTTAGCTTTTTTACCTAGTTCGCCAGCAATTTTATTTATTAGCTTGGCCTGCTCCATATCGTAAACAGTCATTTCTAGGTCTTTCACTATAGCTTCTTTTATTTCAGTATCCCTGACATAATTTAAAAGTAAAATCGGATCTTCAATTCCAGCGTTTCTAAGTTCAAGCCCTTCGCTTAAAATAGACACACAAAAACGGTGCACTCCAATCTCTTGCAATTTTTTTGCAATAGTAATTGCATCATGATTGTATGCATTCGCTTTAATTACTGCCATTATTTCGCTATTTGGGTTTAAGTGTTCCTTGATAATATGTATATTGTGACATAAATTATCTAAATTTATTTCCAACCAACAAGGCCTTATATCTTCAAAATTCATACTCTCCACCTTCATATAAAATATACCACAAAGGGCCAGTTTTTTCAAGCATTGACATAGTCAAAAATAACTTTATATATTTGAGAAATACGAATCATATGCTATAATATATTTGAGGTGAATTATGGGAGAAAATTTAATGAAAAAAATAGAATTTGTAACGACTATAGAAAAAATGAAAACAATAGAGAGAAGAACAAAAATAATTGGAGTAGATAGAAGAGAAAACGATGCTGAGCACAGTTTTTCTATTGCAACTATGGGCATTATTTTCCAAGACTACGCAGGAGATGTAGATATAGATAAGTGCATTAAGATGCTCTTGGTCCATGACCTAGTTGAAATTGATGCCGGCGATACTTTTGCTTACGATACAGAAGGCTATAAAGATAAGGCCGAGCGTGAGCAAAAAGCTGCCGAAAGAATTTATGGAATTTTGCCTGGAGATTTGGGTGAAGATTTAAAAAAACTTTGGATAGAATTTGACGAATGTAAAACTCCTGAAGCAAAATACGCCAACGCCATGGATAGATTACAACCGGTTATCAATAACATATATAACGATGGTGGAACTTGGCTAGAATATAAAGTCAGCTGGGAAAGTTTTTTAAAACGCATGGAACCGATCAAAGACTTTAATGATGAAATTTATAATTATGTTTTAGAAAACGCAAAACCATATTTTAAATAAAAATTAAGAGCCAAGGTCATTTATAAAGACCCAGGCTCTTTTATTTTGTTTATAAATATATAATTTAATCCAGTAACTTTTTCAAAAATTGTCCTGTATATGACTCTTTAACCTTTGCAACTTCTTCAGGCGTTCCTTGGGCAACTATTGTACCTCCCTTGTCCCCACCTTCTGGCCCAAGGTCAATTACATAGTCAGAGGTTTTTATAACATCCAAATTGTGTTCAATAACTACAATTGTGTTGCCACCTTCGGCCAATTCGTCCAAGACTTGAATTAATTTTGATACGTCCTCAGAGTGCAAACCTGTAGTCGGTTCGTCAAGTATATATATGGTCCTCCCTGTTGCCCGCTTAGAAAGTTCTGTTGCAAGTTTAACCCTCTGAGCTTCACCGCCTGACAAACTAGTGGAGCTTTGTCCTAATTTTATATAGCCCAAACCCACATTGTACATAGTTTCCAACTTACGACTTATCTTTGGATGGTTTTCAAAGAAATACATAGCCTCTTCAACCGTCATATCGAGTACATCAGAAATAGTCTTATCTTTGAATTTAACTTCCAATGTTTCCCTATTATATCTCTTACCCTTGCATACTTCGCAAGGCACATATACGTCTGGCAAGAAATGCATTTCGACTTTGATAATGCCATCGCCTTTGCAGGCCTCACACCTGCCGCCTTTTACATTAAAAGAAAATCTACCTTTTTTGTAGCCTCTTGCCTTGGCTTCGTTGGTCATGGCAAAGACATCACGGATTCCATCAAAAACTCCAGTGTATGTCGCAGGATTTGATCTAGGCGTTCTACCTATTGGCGATTGGTCAATTACAACCACCTTATCAAAGACCTCATCATTTTCAACCCCATCTGATTTTCCTGGCTTGATTTTAGATTTATTTAAATCCCTGGCTAAATTTTTATATAAAATTTCATTTACCAGTGAACTCTTGCCTGATCCACTTACACCTGTAACTGCTGTTATAACTCCCGTTGGGATTTTTACATCAATATTTTTTAAATTGTTTTCATGGGCGTTTTTTACAGTAACAAAATCAACTGGCTTACGACGTTCTTTTGGAACTTCAATTTTCTTTTTACCAGATAAATATTGGCCAGTTATACTCTTTTTATTTCTCATAACCTGCTTTGGCGTGCCAAAAGCTACAATCTCTCCACCATGAACTCCGGCGCCAGGTCCAATATCCAAAATATAATCAGCCTCTCTCATGGTGTCCTCATCGTGTTCGACCACCAAAACAGTATTGCCAATATCAGTTAGTTCCCTTAAAGTTTTTAAGAGCTTGGCATTGTCTCTTTGGTGAAGGCCGATTGATGGCTCGTCAAGTACATAAGTTACACCGACAAGCTTTGACCCAATTTGGGTTGCCAATCTAATCCTTTGTGACTCACCGCCCGATAAACTTCCTGCCATCCTGGAGAGATTTAAATAGCCAAGGCCAACATCTTTTAAAAATCCAAGCCTTTCTTTAATTTCTTTTAGAATCTCTTCGGCAATTTTGTTTTCCATTTCAGTAAGTTTTAGATTTTCAAAAAACTCAATTTCTTTTTCTACATCCAGTTCAGTTAACTCAGCTATATTTAATCCGCCAACTCTTACGCTAAGGGCTTCCTTGTTTAGTCTTTTGCCTCCACAAGTCTTACATGGAACTTCCTCTATAAATTCTCCAATTACCTCTTGGACCCAATCGCTCGAAGAATTGTCATAGCGTTCTTGTAAATTATTTACAGCGCCTTCCCATCTCCTAGTTACAGTTTTTCTCCTACCTGTCCTATCAAATCCAGATTTATATGTGAATTTAACAGCATAATTAGTCCCATAAAGAATTTCATCTATCATCCCTTTTGGAGCTTCTTTAATCGGTGCGTCTAAACTAAAATTCCAATGTTTGGCAATTTCAGCAAACATCTTCATATAAAATGAATCCATATCTGTGTTACCATAACTTGCGATTGCCCCTTGCTTAATGGAAAGTTCACCATTTGTAATAAGCCTATCAGGGTTAATGGTTTGGAAAAATCCTAAGCCATTACATGTTTCACACATACCAAAGGGAGAGTTAAATGAAAAAAGTCTGGTAGAAACCTCTTCAAATGAAATTCCGCAATCTATACATGCAAAATTTTCACTAAAGGGAATATTTTCCTTAGACGTTTCCACAACTATATAGCCATTGCCTAATTCAAGAGCTGTTTCAAGCGAGTCAACCAAACGCTTTTCAATATTGTCTCTCCTAATCAGCCTGTCAACGACAACTGCTATATTATGATTTTTATTTTTTTCAAGTTCAGGCACACTTTCTATATCATAGAGTTCACCATCTACATACACGCGTACATAGCCATCTTGTTGGATTTGCTTAAAGACGTTTTTATGCTCGCCTTTTTTGCTTCTGACAATTGGTGCAACTATCATCATCTTTTCGCCTTCATCCAGGCTCATAATCTTGTCGACCATTTGATCGATAGATTGTTTTTCAATTAACTTGCCACATTTTGGGCAGTGAACCTTGCCAATTCTGGCGTAAAGCAGCCTGTAATAGTCGTAAATTTCTGTAACAGTCCCCACAGTTGAGCGTGGATTCCTATTTGTAGTTTTTTGATCAATTGAAATAGACGGACTGAGTCCACCAATATATTCAACAGCTGGCTTTGTCATATTGCCAAGGAACTGCCTGGCGTATGCGGACAAGCTTTCTACATACCTGCGTTGTCCTTCTGCATATATTGTATCGAAAGCCAGGGAGCTTTTTCCAGAACCCGATAGGCCTGTTATAACTGTCATTTTATTCCTAGGAATATTAACAGATATATTCTTTAAATTATTTTCATGTGCACCTTTTATTTCAATGTAGTCGTTCAAATTATTTCTTCCTCTCAATTTTTTCTAATTTCTTCTGCCAATTAGCCATTTCATCTCTAAGCCTTGCAGCCTCTTCAAACTCAAGACGCTCTGCAGCTTCTAACATGCTGGCCTTATATTCTTTAATAATTTCAAGTATTTGATCTTTGCTAAGGGCCTCAGTCTTTTTAGGAGCTTTATTTGTATCTCCCTTCATAATTCCAATAACTTCTCTAACGTCCTTTACTATGGACTTAGGAACTATGCCGTGCTCTTTGTTGTAAGCTTCTTGGATTTCCCTCCGCCTTTGAGTTTCTTCAATGGTCTTCTTCATGCTATCAGTAATCCTATCTGCATACATTACTACTTGACCATTTACATTTCTGGCGGCCCTACCAACAGTTTGAATTAAAGAAGTTTCTGATCTCAAGAAGCCTTCTTTGTCTGCGTCTAAGATTGCAACCAAACTTACCTCTGGCAAGTCTAAGCCCTCTCTTAAAAGGTTGATGCCAACCAGTACATCGCATTCGCCCAAGCGCAATTCTCTAATTATCTGCATTCGATCAATTGTCTCTGTGTCCGAGTGCATATATCTAACTTTTATACCAATATTATCCAGATAATCTGATAAGTCTTCTGCCATTTTCTTGGTAAGAGTTGTAACTAAGACCCTTTCGTTCTTTGCAACCCTATCTTTAATCCTTTCAATTAAATCATCGATTTGATTTTCAATTGGATGGACAATAATTTCTGGATCCAAAAGGCCTGTCGGTCTTAAAACTTGCTCTGCAAGTGTAGTTGATTTTTCCAACTCATAAGGGCCTGGAGTAGCTGAAACAAATAAAATATTGTGGATCAGTTTTTCAAACTCAGTGAAATTCAGCGGCCTATTATCAAGTGCCGACGGCAACCTAAATCCGTATTCAACAAGAGTCTCCTTCCTTGACCTATCGCCTGCGTACATGCCCCTGATTTGTGGAATAGTTACGTGACTTTCGTCCGTTATAATCAAAAAATCCTCTGGGAAATAATCTATCAGAGTATATGGCCTACTACCTGGAGCCCGACCAGAAATATGCCTGGAGTAGTTTTCAATTCCAGAGCAAAAACCAATCTCTCTTAGCATCTCAAGGTCATATCTGGTCCTCTGCTCAAGACGCTCTGCATATAAGAGATGGTCCATGTCCCTCAGCTCTTTTAACCTATCCTCTAGTTCTTCTTCTATAGTTGTGATCGCACGATCAATCTTAGCCTGTGAAGTCGCAAAGTGGGATGCTGGAAAAATACTGGCGTGTTTTAGTTCGCCCAAAACTTCTCCTGTTAAATGATTTATTTCTGAAATCCTGTCTATCTCGTCTCCAAAAAATTCAACACGAATGCAGTTTTCACTTTCACTGGCAGGAAAAATATCCAAAATATCACCACGGACCCTAAAAGTCCCGCGTTCAAAATTAATATCATTCCTCATATATTGGATGGCTATAAGCTCTTCTATAACCTTGTCCCTATCTTTAATCATGCCTGGTCTCAAGCTAACCATGAGGTCAATATAGTCTTCTGGATCACCCAAGCCATAAATGCAGGATACAGATGCAACTATAATTACATCCTTTCTTTCAAAAAGAGCCGCTGTAGCCGAGTGCCTAAGCTTATCTATTTCATCATTAATAGCCGAGTCCTTGGCTATATAAGTATCTGTCGATGGCACATAGGCTTCAGGTTGATAGTAGTCATAGTAAGATACAAAATATTCAACGGCGTTTTCAGGGAAAAATTCTCTAAGCTCCATACAAAGTTGATAAGCAAGTGTTTTGTTATGTGCAATTACAAGGGTTGGCTTTTGAACTTTGTTTATAATATTTGCCATAGTAAAAGTTTTACCAGATCCCGTAACCCCCTTTAGAGTTTGAAATCTTTCGCCCTTTAATATTGAATTTGAAATTTTTTCTATAGCTTCTGGCTGGTCACCAGTAGATTGAAATTTAGAATGTAACTTAAAGTTCATGGTCCCTCCTTGTATATTTTTAATATATTATGTAAAATTAATATGGTGATAAAATGAAAAGAAAATTAATCTTACTTATTCTTGTAATATTTTTGTCTGGATGCGATGTGCTTATAAAAGATGATCCTAAAACTGGAATTAATTATATCCCCATCGAATATGATTTGAAATCCATAGATTATATAAGTGACTACAATAACAATGAAATTTCCTGGGAAATGAAACCCGTGGGCTCAATAGATGTCGAGCTCACTATCGTCTGCCCCCTAACAGATAGGACCAATATAAAAGTCCTTGATTTAAAGCAAAGCGAAGACGAAATAATAGTCAAATTAAAAGGCTCTGTTGTAAGAAATGATAACTTGCAAAAACCTGTTATAAAAATTGTTCTAAGAGGTATCAACCCTTACAATAAACAAAACTATAAATTAAGACTGGATTCTGATTTTGATTTTTTAAGGCCAAACATGGATACCGACACCGCAAAAGCAATAATCAAAGAAACATATCCCAGTATAATATATGATCCTTTGGATATCAAGCTCATGCGTACTACTAGTGGCCTAATGTGGGCCCTGTATTATCCGCTAGTCAATCAAGACCAAGAAAATGCTTCCATGCGTTTTACCATCAGTGATTCCAGCAAAGAAATTGTAAATGAAAATAAATTTGAAATTTCAAAAAAAATACCTTTCGATAAATCGATTGGTTTTGCAAGTGGTGATTTCTTTTTGTATAAACAATCAGATGACATCTACTTCTATAATATACCCAAAAACGAAAGTTTGAAAATAAATAAACTTAAAAAAGAATTTACAAATATAAAACGAGACCCCAAGACTTCCCAAATATATTTTCAATCATGTGAGCCGACATCTAAATTTTATATTTTTAATCCTGAGACCAATAATATAAAGACCTTTGACTTAAGTGATTTTTATCCAGATGATTTTGCTGTATACGGTGACATAATTTTCTTTATAGCCAACAAAGGCACAAGCTCAAAATTATTTAAATTTCAAGACTCAGAATTAGAAGAGATTAAGCAAATGAATTTTTTAATTAAATCAATAGCTACAAACGGCAAGGACCTTGTAATAGAAACCATTGGCAAAGATGGAAATCTCATATACCGTATTGATTCAAACTACAGCCTAGCTTTCTTAGGCAAGGGAGTCAAGCCAGTTATCAATAGTGAATTCATTTCTTATCTTAGTCAAAGTCCTGGATCTAATAATTTTGATATCATTCTATATTCTCTCAAATCTGGACTGAATAAAGAAATCATGCACGGAAATATAAAAGATATTTCCTATGACCAAAATGATAATCTTATCATAAAAGAAAAAATCGAGAGCACGATAAAACTCTCGATTTATAAAAATCAATCTATTAAAACGATTGTCCAACTGCCATGTAAAAATATATTTTACTCAGCAAAGACAAATTCTTTAATGGTTGAAAGTCATAATAACTTATTAAATATAGATTTATTGAAGTAGGTCGATTGTGTCTACTGGATTTTCATCAACATCTGATACTTCAGTTTCTGGATTTTCGCTAGGTGGATTTTCTGTACCAGCATTTGGATCCGACTCTACAGCACCTGTCCCTACTTCCACAATAGCATTTTGCATTGGGTAAGAGCTTTTCAAGTAGCCTAGCTCCTTGAACTTTTGCCCATTTTTTTTGTAAATTTTTGTGGAAACAGCATTTATCCCATCCCTGCCTCCACTAATGACTCTTTCCTGTCCTGCTTGGAGTGCGTCTGTTTGTCTTTCAACCCGTCCTCTAGGTGTGGTTGAAACAATTGTAGTTTGTAAATCAATATCATAATTCTTTTCTTTGGTGTCGCCGTATATTTTAAAATATATATTTTTGTTGTCGACCCAAGATTTAATAATTATTGGGAAATCCCAATTATTTCTAAATTTTAAATCCTTAGCGCCCTTCCACACAGCAGCATCTGCTCCAACTGCAACATATGGAGCTGCAATCGAGTGCGGGTGTCTCTCAATAATTTCTACATCTGCCCTAACAAGAGCATTGTAAAGAGTAGTCGATGTTTGACAAAGGCCACCACCCAAAGAGTCTACATATTTTCCCCCTACAATAGTAGAGGCCATCTTGTAACCGTTTTGTGCGGTTATCTCTCCCATCTCATCGTTAAATGAAATACTCTCTCCAGGCATAATAACCCTGTCACTTATTCTCTTGCAAGATAATCTTATATTTTCATTCCTGCCTTGAGTGCCATTGCCAAGTGGAGTTTGAAATTCTCCAATAACCCCATTTATTCTTCCAAGCATTTCATTAGAATTCTTGGCTTCTTTTACTTTGACATCTGCTGTGACACTCTCATCTCCAGATTTTACTGCATCTTTAATCTTCTTTGCCAAGTCTTCAGCATCTATTTCTACTCCATTTTCGCCTTCGACAATATTAAAACCCTCTTCGGTAAACTCAACATGAGCTTCAACAGGCTCTTTCAAGAGCTGTTTGTTTACATTTTCTATATAAGCCTTTAGAGTATCAGAATTAATAGTGGTCTTAGTTTCAAAGTTTATAGGATTTTCCCTAGCCTCATTAATAATAGCAAGCCTAGATTCACTAGATCCTCTTCTGCCAAAATTATAAGCATCATCTATGGCCTTTGCATAATCTATTTCCAGGCCAAGATCTTTTAAAGTGCTTTCATAGGTGTTTTCATCAATTATAATTTTAAAATTTTTATTTAAAATACTCTCGACCTTTGACTTCACTTCTTCCAATGCTTGGTCTTTGGTCTTATTGGACAAGTCTATATTATCAACGCTAATTCCATCATAAATTAAGTCACTAGATAATATTTGCCTTTTCTTCTCCTCTTCCTTTTGACTATTGTAAAAATAATATATAGCACCTGCTAAAATTAATAGAGCAAGTATAATTGAAGTCGTAATTATTGTTTTTTTATTCATTAATTTATCTCCCAAAATAATCTTTATATATGAAATTTACCCCACAGGCTAATAATTATGCAACTTAAATTATATTTGCCAAATTAAACATTGGAGCAACAATTCCTATAGCCATTATACCAATAATTACTCCAACTATCAATGTTATAATTGGTGATATCCACTTGGCTAAATTTTCCAACCTACTATCCACAGACTCTTTATATAAGTCTGCCAGATTAGCCGAAACTTCTTTCATAGCTTGGCTTGTCATAACACCTGTAAAGAGTGCAGTCGAGAACTCAGTAAAAACATAAGAGTCCGCTCCTATGCTTACAAAGTCTTTGCCTGCTTGTACCTCATTTGTAAGTTTTATAAGATTTAATCTTAAAAATAAATTTTCTTCAGAGCTGCTAATATGATTTAAGCAAGCATAGGTGTTTTCCAGTCTAGAGTACAAAATGTTAAACTTTTTAAAAAATGCCTCTAAAAAATAATCTTGTCTGAGTTTTCTAAACAAAGAATACTTGTACTTGTAGGTTTCCACCAGCATATAAAAATCATATGAGACCATGTAAAGAAAACCAAGCCCTATATATATAATAAAAATTATTACTAGAACATAGATTAAATTATTTGACAAGGCATTGCCGATTCCTATGGCCACCTTTGTCACTTTCGGTAAGTCCGCGTCAAAGCCTTCATAGAGCGACGCAAACATGGGAAGGATAAAGTTGCTCATTACAATTAGCATAAGCAAGGATAAGAAAAACAAAAATGCAGGATAAGATACGGCGTTAAAAACCTTTCTTTTAACGGACTTGCCCCTCTCTAAAATTCTATTTGCCTCTCTCATCGGTTCCAGCAAATCATCGCTGAGCTCTGCAACTTTTATTAAATTTAAATAATAAGCAGGCAACCTGGTTGAAAGTTTCAAGGCCATATAAAAACTTTGACCCTCTGACATTTTTTTATAAATTTTATCCAGGGTCGCTCTTTCTTTTTTGTATTCATCTGAATTCCTCAAAACCCCAACTGCAGTGTAGATGTCTACACCTTGAGAAATTAAAATTTCAATCCCCTTTAAGAACCTATAGCTTTCTCTTTTACTTTCAATCAAGGGTTTTATGGAAATATATTTATCAAGTGGCTCTTCTATGGGACCTATGCCTAGCTTGTAGCCGTCTTGTGTCTCTTCAATGTAATTATATATCATTTTCTTCCTCAAAGGTTTTTAAATCAATCTTGCCTTCTTCATATAATCTTCTCAAAGACTCTTGCCTATCGATTATTTTTTTAAATCTAAACTCTCCTCTTCCCTCATCTGCAACAGACAATTCAAAGACACCTGTCCTGCCATAGTAGCCGTTGTTGCACTTATCACAGCCATTTACCATGTAGTGGCCATCCTCAGCTTTTATTTTACAATCGCAGAGGGTCCTAACCAGGCGCTGGCTAATAATTGTGGAGATTGCTGTTTTTAAAATATATTCTTCAACCCCCAGGTCCAAAAGCCTATCATAAGTATTTTTATCGTCCCTTGTATGCAAGGTTGAAAAAACTGTATGACCTGTTATAGCTGATCTCATTGCAACTTGTGCAGTCTCCTCGTCCCTAATTTCTCCAATGTAAATAATATCTGGGTCTTGCCTGAGCGATGCCCTAAGTAATTTATTAAAAGTCCTCCCCCTTGAATTGTCAACTTCTAATTGAGTAATGTCATCTGCCCGGTATTCAATTGGGTCTTCTATACTTATAATATTTTTTTCTTGATGAGGGAGAAGCTTTAATGCTGCATGCATGGTTGTATTCTTACCGCTGCCAGTCGGACCAACCACCAAATTCATTCCTTCTTTGTTAATGTACTTTTTATAAGTATCAAGGACATCTTCTGGCATGCCCAGTTTAATCAAATCTAATTCAATTTGATTGGAGTTAAGTAATCTTAAAACAAATTTTTCTCCAAATTGCGTAGGCACACTGCTCACCCTGATGCTAAGATCTTTTGAATTAAATTTGAAATCCATACTTCCGTCTTGCATTTCTTTGTTGACTGTATCCATGCCAGATCTAACTTTAATTATATTGGATAATCTATCAAAGTCCTGGTACATATAAGAAATATGCTTCAAGACCCCATCAATTCTAAATCTAATTCCCATTTTATCTTCTTTGGGTTCCAAGTGAATATCGGTCGCCCTCATTTCAATTGCATCTTTTAAAATCGCATCCAAATCATCTCCTGCATAGGATTTAGCTTTTACAATCCTATACAAAAACGGCCCGTGTTCATCTTCTATAAGCGCAATTTCTTTACTCTTTGGCATGTGATCAAAGTCTACCAAAATATAATCGTCAATTTTATATATTTTTGCATTGACGCCTCTGACATCTTGGATGGGTTCTTTAACTTTGCCTACAAAAATAGCCGGGTCAAGGAAGCCCCTATCTCCGACTATTTTATTGTAGTCTACTAATTTTTGTGTAAACTTAATATTCATAATTATATTTCCTCCAAAGAGGATTTTATTTTTGAAGACAAAAGATCAATCGCCACTTTATTTTCTCCACCTTCAGGAACAATTATATCTGCAAACCTTTTTGTAGGCTCAACAAAATTAATATAACTAGGTCTTACCGTAGTCATATATTGCAAAATAATAGAATCCAAACTCCTAGCTCTTTCCTTCATGTCCCTTAAAATTCTTCTTATAATGCGGACATCTGAATCAGTATCTACAAAGACCTTTATGTCGATCAAGTCTCTAATGCGTTCATCATAAAGAATAAAAAGCCCTTCCAGGATAATAATATCCCTTGGTTCAACAGTAAGAGTACCTTCTGATCTAGTGTGAATTGTAAAATCATAAATCGGCACTTCCACAGAATTTCCCCTTAAAAGCTCTTGTAAATGATGTTCGAGCAAATCATTGTCAAATGAAAGTGGGTGGTCATAATTTAACTTTGCCCTCTCCTCCATTGACAAATCATCATGAGGCTTGTAATAAGAATCTTGATTTATAATAGCGACATTAATCTTTGGGATCTCTTTAATAATGTTTTTTGCAACTGTGGACTTGCCACTGCCTGATCCGCCTGTGATACCGATTATAAGTGGTCTTTTCATTTTTCAATTACCTTTCTTACAAAATAATTATTTTTCGCTTGGCCTTCATAGACAAAAGAGTAAGTGTCCTTTGGAACATTTGCCCTATCTATTTGCCTGCCATCCTTATCCCTTAAATCTTTTACGACCACCTTGTCAGTGGTGTCTGGTCCAAAAATTTCAAGTTCATCGCCCTCATTTATACCATTCTTTAAATATACATAGAGCCTGCTGTTCTTTACTTCGACGACATCGCCCTTGTATTGAGCCTCTGATATATAACTAGAGCTATGGTTGTACTGGCCTTCTGCTCCAGGATTCCCAAAATAAAATCCAGATGTAAAGGGCCTGTGACTTGTCATTTCAATTTCTTGATTGTATTTTTCATCAAACTTATAATCGCTTGGTGATTTTAAATACTCATCAATGGCTTTTCTGTAAGCCCTGACAATTGTTGCAACATAATATGCAGATTTAATTCTACCTTCAATTTTTAAAGAATAAATACCAGCTTCAATTAATTTATCAATAAATTCTATAGTTTTTAGGTCGCGACTATTCATAATATAAGTCCCGCCATCCACTTCTTCTATTGGAAAATATTCGCCTGGTCTTTTTTCTTCGACCAAATGATATTTGTATCTGCAGGGGTGTGCGCAATCCCCCCTGTTGGGATCTCTGCCTGTCATATAGCTTGAAATCAAACACCGGCCTGAATAACTCATGCACATGGCTCCGTGACAAAAACCTTCTAGAACCATGTCCTCCGGAATATTATCTCTAATACTTTTTATTTCTTCAAGGCTTAACTCTCTTGCAAGAACAATCCGTCTAGCCCCCATCTGATACCAAAAGTTTGCAGTTGGAGCATTGGTTACCGAACCTTGGGTGGAAATGTGAATTTCCATATCAGAAAGTTCTTTTACCTTCATCATAATTCCTGGATCGCTAACTATAACCCCATCCACTTTTGCATCAGATAAAAATTTTATATAGGCATCCAGATTTTCCAAATCTTCATCGTGGGGAATAATATTTAAAGTTACATAAACTTTTTTCCCACGCTCATGAGCGTACTCCACGCCCTCGATCATCTCTTCTTTTGTAAAATTGGTGGCACCTTTTCTGAGTCCAAAGCTCATTCCACCCAGGTAAACAGCATCAGCTCCATAGTCTAATGCCGTCTTTAATCTAGGCAAATCTCCTGCTGGTGCAAGTAATTCTATCATCTTATCATATCCTTTTTATGTTCCAGGTGTTCTTCATAGGTTTTTGAAAAACTGTGAGATCCATCTTCACCTGTCTTTACGAAAAATAAATACTCTGTATCCGCTGGATTAATAGCAGCCATAATGGATTTCATTCCCGGACTAGCAATTGGTGCTGGTGGCAAACCTTCATTTATATAAGTGTTGTATGGAGAATCAATTTTTGTCTCCTCATTTGTCAAAACAGCCTTTCTCTCACCAATTATATATTGAACAGTTGCACATGATTGTAGCCTCATGCCTTGATTTATTCTATTATAAAAAACAGAAGAAGCTAGAGGTCTTTCATCATCAATTTTAATTTCTCTTTCGATTATCGACGCCAGAGTAATCATTTGATTTAAATCAAGACCATTATATGATCCTTGGTTGAAGTTTTGCTCCATCCTCACTTCAAAGGCAGTAAGCATTCTTTTAATTATGCTTTCTTCCCCCTCAGAAGCTGAAACCTCATAAGTTGCTGGGAATAAAAAACCTTCCAGGCTTTGTCCTTGGGGCAAGCTTTTTAAAAATGCAAATTCTTCTTCATATCTACCCTTGTCCTCGCTTAGCTCCATAAACTTTTGAGCACTTCCAAGTCCAAGTTCTTCTATTCTTGCTGCAATTAGCTTTCTTTCAAAGCCTTCGGGAATTACAAGTTTAACACTGCCAGCCATATCTACCTCTGGCTTTTTTGTCAATTCATTTATCACCTGATCAACATCCATAGACCTGGAGAGTTTAAACTTTCCTGATTGGATTTCTGACTCAAGTCCCAGCTCTTCAACTCTTGAAATAAAAGCACTGCCATTTTTTATAAGATTCATATCATATAAAGATGAGGCAACCGTACTCAAAGAGCTGCCCTTGGAAATTGAAAACTCGTAAAGGTTTGTATCATTTATATCTACAGGCTTATACATACTCTTATTATAAGCCTTAAAGCCAAATATTGCAGCAAATACAATCGCTAGTAAAAGTGCAAATGTTAAAATCCATTTAACTGCTGTATTCATTAAAACCTCCTAAATATTTTTGACCTTTCATACACATATAAAATTGCGTAGCCAAAAATGAATACACTCAGTGCTTCTCCTCCCATAATTCCTAAAACAGTAGTCCAGTAAGGAATACCTGTGTAGTAACTAACCCAAATACTTACTAAAAATCCATTTAGCACAACTGGGCTTAAAAACGCAATAAATTTGTTTTTAGCTTTTCTGGTAATAATAGCAGCAACCAGTGTAACTAGTGACCCACATATTAGGTCTACCAGTCCAAAACCTGAAACAGCCATTAAAATCAAATTGCTGATAAAGCAGCCAACAAAAACTCCTGGTACAGCAGCAGCTTCAACAAATGGAAGCACTGTGAGTCCCTCCGCCAAACGAAGCTGAACAGCTCCAAAAGTTAAACTGGCGGCAGGAATCATTTGGATTGCAATAAGAACCACATACATCGCTGCTATGAGTGCAGCCTTGGTTACATATTTTGTGTCGTATCTCATAATTCTCTCCTTAAATTAAATTTTTTACACCTCTGTAAAGATTGTTAGAATCATAGGATTTCTACCAGTCGTACTCATCAAGTATTTGCGCAACTCATCTCTTATAGTAGTCTTCATAGAATTCCAATCATCGATTCCTCTATCTTGCAAGCTTTGAACTATAGACCTTAGCTTTCTCAAAAGTGATTCCATTATGTCTTCACTTTCCTTTACATATACAAAGCCGCGGCTAATGATATCTGGGCCTGCAAGTACTCTACCATCGTCAGCTGACAATGTAAGTGTAACAACAATAAGTCCGTCCTCAGATAAGTGTTTCCTATCGCGTAGGACGATATTTCCAACATCACCAACACCTAGACCGTCAACTAAAACGTCTTCGTTAGCAATGTGGTCAACAACCTTCAAGCTTCTTTTTGTAAGTTCCAAAACATCGCCATTGGATTGAACAAATATATCTTTCTTATCCATGCCCATTTCTTGAGCGAGCAAGGCGTGTGTCTTAAGGTGCTTTATTTCACCATGGACTGGCATAAAGAACTTTGGTTTTACCAGTGCGTGCATAAGTTTAATTTCATCTGCACAAGCGTGACCAGAAACGTGGATGTTTGCAATCTTATCATAAATTACATTGGCATCCTTGGCCATCAAATTATTTATTACAGCGGTTACTGATTTTTCATTTCCTGGAATTGGATTAGCTGAAATAATAACCGTATCCTTGCTTGTTAATTTTATTTTCTTGTGCTCATCATTTGCAATCCTTGTCAGAGCACTCATTGGCTCCCCTTGTGAGCCCGTCATTATAATACAAACCTTATTGGGTGGGTAATTGTGAGCTTGATTAATATCAATCAAGGTCTTTTCTTTTATTTTAATATATCCCATCTCAATAGCAGTGTTAGCTACATTTAGCATAGATCGTCCAGACAAGGCCACAAACCTATCGTGCTTTTCTGCAGCGGAAATAATTTGCTGGACCCTGTGCACATTTGAAGCAAATGTTGCAACCAAAATCCTCCCGTCAGCCTTGGAAAATAATTCATTAAAAGTTTCGCCAATTGTAGACTCACTTAGAGTATGCCCTGGTCTTTCAACATTTGTTGAATCTGCCAGCAAAAGCGAAACTCCCTTTTTACCAATCTCTGCTATACGAGTTAAGTCAGGTCTAACTCCATCAATCGGTGTCAAGTCAATCTTAAAGTCACCAGTTTGGAAGATAGTGCCAACAGGTGTATATAAAGCTATGGATGCAGAATCTGGGATAGAGTGAGTGACAGCTACAAACTCTGCCTTAAAAGCTCCCACATCAATTACATCCCCATAATTCACTTCATTTATATTTAAAGCTAAATTAAATTCCTTGACCTTATTCCTAATTAGGGCGCAGGTCAATTTTGTCGCGTATATTGGTGCATTAATTTGATTTAATACATAAGGAATAGCCCCAATATGGTCCTCATGTCCGTGCGTTATAAAAAACGCCTTTACCTTGTGTTTGTTTTCAATTAAATAACTTACATCGGGGATAACAATATCAATCCCCAACATCTCATCTCCTGGAAAGGTCATTCCACAATCGATAACTACAATCTGATCTTTATATTCATATGCTGTTATATTTTTACCGATCTCCTTGAGACCTCCAAGAGGAATAATCTTTACTCCGTTACTCATAATTCCTCCTAAATTTTAATTTAATAATTTTTTAATACTCTTATACTTTTCTTCTAACTTTCTAGTTTCCATGGGAAATGGTTTGGTGTAGATGGTATTTCCAGAACCATCAATTTCTACGCGCAAAAACAAGAGCTCATCTGACAAATCCTCAGCAGAAGATATAGCAATATACTCCTGCCCATTTAAATCAAAACGAGCCTGCACCAAATAGTTTGTAGCCTCCCCACTTTCATTAAAAACAGCCAAGCTCTCTGGCATAAAATCTCCTATCTATTCCTTTTAACATATAGCTCTAAAATATAAGATGCAGCAAGTGCATCTTCATAACCCTTTTCCTTGCCTCTTTTTATATTCAAAGTCCTTAGTGTGTTGTTTGCCATCCTAGATGTAAATCTCTCATCGACAAAAACAATTTCACAATCAGTAGCCTTACGAATATTAGAGGTGTACTTCTTAACTTTTTTCGCTTGAGGACCAAGCTCACCATTTATATCGAGTGGCAGTCCTATTACAATAGCACCCACATTTCGCTCTTCAATAATCTTTTGAAGCTCAGCCATGTCCTCTACTTTTGATTTTCTTTTTATAACGCCAACTGGCACGCAAATAGTACCGCTAGGATCACTAGCGGCTACTCCAATCGTGCTATCGCCTATATCTAGTCCCAGAATTGTTTTATTCAATATTCAAGTACTCCTTAAGTATTGCTTCTAACAATTCATCTCTTTCCATCTTGACAATTTCATTTCTGGCATTGTTATGACTAGTTATATATGTTGGATCTCCAGACAAGAAGTATCCTATAATTTGATTTACTGGTTGATAACCTTTATCTTCGAGCGCCCTGTAAACTTTTTCCAAAATTTCTCTTGGCTCGGAATCTGTATCCTTCTTTGAAACAAATCTCATTGTTTGATCAAAATCCATATCTATCACCTCTGTTAAATTATTTTCAGCATATCCATTGCAATAATTATACCATATTTTTAAATCAATGTCGAATATTTTTTTAAAATACAAATTCAAAGACAATTTTACAAGTGGCAACAATAAATTTAATTTTTTTGAAAAATAATATTTTTTGTGTTATAATTAGCCTATATTTATTGATATAAAAGGAGACTTATATGCCACATAGAAATAAGGTGCTAACACCTGGCAAGCTAATAGTTTACATTATATATATTGCATTAATTGTAAGTATTATATTGGGAAGCTTGCTTGCACTGTCTGTAGTTAGCATTATGAAAGAAGTCGATGAGGTTGATCCAAATATAATTGCCAACAACCTAACCGAAACTTCAAAAATTTATGATTTAGATGGTAATTTAATAGAAAAAGTTGAGACCGCTGAATACAGGACTGTCATTGGCATCGAACAAATGCCAAAGCAATTAATCCAAGCCTTCCTTGCTATCGAGGACGAAAGATTCTACGAGCATGACGGCGTGGACCTAATAGGTATCATGGCTAGTTTTCGCGATGCATTTTCAAGTGGTCAATTGCGTGGTGGATCTACTATCACCCAGCAACTTGTAAAAAATACTTACCTTACAAATGAAAGAAAATTAAAGCGTAAGATTCACGAAATCACAATGTCAATTGATCTTGAAAAGAAGATGTCAAAAGATCAAACCATTGAGGCTTATTTAAATACCGTCTCCCTTGGCCAAAACGCTTACGGAGTCGAAGAAGCTGCTCAAACTTATTTTTCAAAATCAGCCAAGGACTTAAACCTAGTTGAGTGTGCTATGCTTGCAGGAGTTGTTAAATCCCCTACCAAGTATCCACCATACAAGAGAGTCAGCCCAGAAAACTTTGATCCAAACACCATGGAAAAAGTTGGCTTTATTGAACTCTTAAATCAAAATTACGTCCTCGTTTATAACGAAGAAAACGAAAAAAGAACCGATGTCGTACTCTCTCAAATGTTAAAGTACGGCAAAATTACCCAAGAGGAATACAACCAAGCCATGAGCGTTGATAGAAAAGCTCTCATCAAGCCTGGTGAAACTAAAACAACTGACATTACCAACTACTTTACCGACTATGTCTTAAAGCAAGTTGAGCAAGACCTCATGGACAAGTATGGATGGAGCAAAAAAATTGCCCAAAACAAAATCTTCTACGGTGGCATTCAAATTTATTCTACAATTAATGTCGGCTACCAAAAAATAATGGAAGATGCCTACAAAAATTTTGTTGAAATCCTATTTGGCAATACCAATAATATGAGGGCACCTATTATTTTGGACACCACATCCGATGCATACGCAAATCTAGTCGACTCAAATGGTAATTTTATTTATCTAGCCAAAGACAACCTAATAGTACAAAATAGCGACGATATTTATTTGGCCCCTGGTGAATGGAGATACGATGAAAACGGCAACCTTTGCATCAAGTCCAAAAAATTAAAGGCATATAATTCAAATATAGACATTCAGGACTACTATACAATTGATGAGAAAAAGACACTCGTCACCCACATCGTCGGCAGCCTACCAATTGCCAAGGACGACTTCTGGGTTGAAAATGGCGAAATCGTCATAAGCTCAAAAGCAATTGCCTCTAACGACAGCCTATTTAAAAATAAAGATGACTACCTCCACATCGATGGAAATCAAGTCTACAGAAATAAAAAAGGCGTCCCCCAACCACAATCTGCCATGATAATTATCGATTATCACACAGGCCACATCCTAGCCATGATTGGTGGTAGAGACGTAGACGGCAACAGATTTTTAAACAGAGCAACAGATAGCCACAGGCAACCAGGCTCAACCATAAAACCGGTAAGCGTATACTTGCCTGCCCTTGAAAATGGTTACACTGCTGCCAGCCCAATTGACGACGTACCAATTGTTGTCAATGGAAAAATTTGGCCAAACAACTGGTATTTAGGATTTAGAGGAATCCACAGCCTTAGATATGCTGTCGAACAATCTATAAACGTAAGTGCAGTTAAAGTTTTAAATGCCATGGGCACCAACAAAGTTGTCCCATATTTAGAAAGGATGGGCATCATCGATACCGAACACCCAGACCGCGATTCATTTGTATCCGCTTCTGAAAACAAAGAAGTCAACGACGAAAACGCATCCAGCTTGGCACTCGGTGGAATGACAAACGGCCTCTCCCCTCTTGCACTTACAGCAGCCTTTGGTACAATTGCCAATGACGGCGTTTATTTAAAACCAACATCCTATACAAAAGTTATTGATAACGATGGAACAACCCTTTTGGAATACACAGAAAATCCAGTACAAGCAGCCAAGCCACAAACCGCTTATGTAATGAAAGATATTTTAAGAACAGTTGTTACTCGCGGGCTTGGAACCAGGGCCCAAATTCCTGGCCAAGTAGTTGCAGGTAAAACTGGTACCACTCAATACACAGCTGACCTTTGGTTCTCAGGCTTCACCGATTACTATGCTGCAAGTACGTGGATCGGCAGTGACAGTCCAAAGATCACCATGAAACAAAACTCAATGATCGCTGCTCAATTATTCCAATACGTAATGAGCCAAGTCCACGAAGGCCTGCCAAGCGTAACCCAATTCAAAGAACCCGAAGGCATTGTCCGTGCATCAGTATGTACCATGTCTGGCAAAAGTCCAAACGAATTTTGTACTGGCGACCCTCGCGGAACTGTAATCACTGAAATATTTGTCAAAGGGACAGAGCCGACAGAAGCCTGCGACGCTCACGTAGAAGTTGAAATCTGTACCGAATCCAACATGCTGGCAAATGAATTCTGCCCAGAGGAAACAAGAGAAAAAGTCGTCCGCGTACAGACCACTCCGCCCTACGATCCAGAATCCCACGGCGGAGTTATACCAAGCGACATGCAATACCGTGTCCCAAGTAAAACTTGTGACATTCACAACGAATCAAATACTGGCGAAAGCGAAATAATCGATATATTAAATCCGGGCGGCGACGATGAATTTGATATAAATGATTTCCTCAATAACAATAATAACGAAAACGAAAATAACACTGACACACCTGATACAAACCACGAAAACCAGGATGAAAACGAAGATCAAAAAGAACCGCCCGGCACAATAGATTTGTTGCAATAAAAATTAAATAAAATTTATTAATAACTGCTTTTTAAAAAAGAGCAGTTATTTTTTTAAATTCCACAAAAAGTGTTGACAATATCTGACACATAGTCTATAATAAACAATGAATACCGCGGCAAATCCAATTAAGGAAAGGTGATTCAATATTATGAGTAGTTTTTACGGACCAAGAGTGAAGGTAGTAAGACGTTTAGGTCTTAATGTATTTAACCTTCCAAAAGCAAACAATGGAATGAAAAAAGGAGCTGCACGTTCTGATAAAAAATTATCAAACTACGGTGAACAACTCCTAGAAAAGCAAAGACTCAGAGCCTACTATCAAGTACCAGAAAATCAAATGCTAATGTACTTTGACAAGGCAAGAAAATCAAAAGAACAAACAGGTCACGCACTTGTTAAACTTCTTGAAACAAGACTAGACAACATGGTTTACAGAGCTGGCTTTGCATCATCAATTCGTCAAGCAAGACAAATGGTAGTACACGGACACATCCATGTAAACGGACACAAAATTGACCGTCCAAGCTATCAAATCGAAGTTGGTGATGAAATCTCTCTCAGAGAAAAAAGCCGTTCAAACGAAATGTTCAAAGAAAATTTCGCTGGCCAAGCTTCCCCATATCCATACATTACAAAGGATGAAAACAAATTTTCAGCTAAGCTTGTCAAATCTCCAGAAAGAGATGAAATCCCAGTTGAAATTCAAGACGTTCTTGTTGTTGAATACTATTCACACTAAAAATAACTCCCTCGTGGAGTTATTTTTTTATGCAAAAAATATTTTTAAATGAAAAAATCTCCAAGCAAAACTTATTGGACAAAAATAAAATAAAATCTTGACAAAATCCTAGTAAAAAGCTTGTAAATTATATAATTACCTATTATAATAAGAATATAAGGGAAAAATAAAAACCCGTAAACAATTACAAGATATAGTTAAATTAGTTAAAGAAGAAAATAACATATATGAAAAGGAGCAAGAGAAAAAATGAAAAAAACAAGAACACACAAAAGCATTATTAAAAACCTATGGACCTATGCCCTAGCCTTTTTATTAGTGCTGTCAAACTTCACCAGCTTGATCCAAGCTGATGAACCAGACCCACAGGTGGACCCTTCCACCCCAGTAGTCGAAGAAACAGAAGCCCCTGCAGATGAAAATCTAGAGGACGAAAATACAAAACCTCAAGAAGAAATTCCAGAGGACCAAACAAAGCCAACTGAAGAGGATGAAAATTCAGAAAATACTTCGGAAAATGCTGAGGGAGAAAAAACTATCGAAGAAGATGCTGATGAATCTGAAAACGATGGACTTGAGATCTCAGATGAAGTAAAGCCAGAAGCAGTAGGTGCAGGTGATATAGAAGCACCGACAATTACAAAAGCATTTATTGGAACAAGTACTATCTCTGGAGGCAATTTACACAGAGGTAAAATTAATGGCAAAAATGCAAGAGGAACAATTCATTTAACATTAAAGGATAGTAGTGGGAATGAAAAAGCCACTGTATCCGTTACACCTAAAAGTGGAACAACATGGAAGGTAAACTTACCTTCTGGAGTTACTATTGCTGAAGGAGATGTGGTTACTGCTTATCAAGAATTTGATGGGCAAAAATCTTCAGAAACAACCGCAAATGCAGAACCATCTAAGGCATCTACAGTTACTCTTACAATGCCTACAGGTGAAATTTGGATAGAACAAACTTCATCCAACCAAGTTAATGATGACGAACAAGCAGAAGCTGTTCAAATGTTGAAAGATGCAAACCCTGCAATAGCTAGCGATATTAAATCTGTTAAGTTTTCTATTGATGGCACTGACCATGCTTATTATGAAGTAACTTATACTGATGGTTCGACAGCAGGTAAAATTGAAGCTACAGGTTTGACTATAAGACAAGTTACAGAAACTTCAATGGGAGCTGATCTTGACAATATTACAGTTGTAGACAATGTAATTAAGGGACAATTAGCAGGAGAAGAACCATTTGACGGCATAAAAGTACAAATAATCCTTAAACTTAGCGATGCGGTTAAAGGTAGCTATTGTGATGGAGGGAGTTGTTCAGTTGACAAAGACACATCTAAGCCAGTAGATGCAGTAGTAGATAGCACAACAGGAGAATTCACATATACAATTCCAAACCCTGACTTAAAACTTGATCAAGCAGTTGGTGTTACAGTAAAAGAACCCCATAAATTCAAATCTTGTTCTAAAACTATTGTAATAGCACCAACGCCAAAGAAAACAGAAGTTAAAGATCCAAAAAAACTAACTGATGCTGACAAGGGAAAAATTATTGAAACCATTAAAACGGCATATACAGTAGATGGCGTATCTAAACTACCAAACGGAACTGGAGACTGGGATGGAGTACCTGCAGTCATACAATTTGATGACAGCGGCAATGTCAAGATATTTAGCGGTAATGATGTAGCAGGTACTTGGGACCCGAACAATGGTTATAAATTTGTTCCAGAAATAAATGCAGATGGTTCATATAAGGTAGTAGAAGGAGCTCAACCAAAAATAACAATTCAGGCCAAAGACCTTGTAAAAAATATCAAACCAGACGCCCCAACTCTGGCTCACGATGCTGATAAACCTGAAATAACAATTACTCCTAACGAAAAAGATACAGACGCTCAAAAAATAGTTGTGACTTATACTGGAACAGATGGTAAAAATAAAACGCTTACAGCTACGAAAAATGACCAAGGAGCCTGGTCAACAGATGATAATGAAGTAACTGTAACTGATAAAGGAGTAATCACTCTTCCAACATCTAAAATTCAAGGTGACTCTAAGATAACAGCAACTGTAACTGATATCGGTGGACTTACAACTGAAGAAGGACCATTAGATTCAACTGAAGGTAATGTCACTTTATCAAAAGCTCAAAAAGTTAAAGACTTAGGTGGACTCGACCCTGTTGATATGAAAAAATGGGTTGGAGATGAGCTCAATTGGAAAGAAGGCGTAAAGGCTAAAGATTCTAATAATGAAACTGAAGTTAAAAAACTTTTAGATAAAGATGGAACAAGTTTTACTGATACTACAAGAAACACAAGTGCTGAAGGAGATTTTCCAGGAACAATCAAAGTTACTTTTGATGACGGTTCATCATTAGAAGTAGCAGATCAAACCCTATATGTTAGCAACCATGTAACTAACATGAATAGAAAAGATAAGGTTCCAACAAATGCCTTAGATGTTCAATTTAAACTTGGCGAAGGCGTAAAAGTAGAAGATAAAGATCTAAACACTGGAGAAGTTACAAAGACAACAAAAGGTGACAAAAACAGTCCAGTACTTTACAAAGAATATAAGGTAAAACCTGGTACTAACCTCTCAGATTACAAACATCCAACTCTACAAAAAACTATTTTTGAACTAATTGATGATAAAGCTGATGATGGATATGAAAATCCAGTATGGAAGGGCCAAGATGCCAACAATGCCAATAATTTTGTAGTATCATCTGATAATAATATCTTCACAGCCACAGCTACTTCTACAGCAGTACCAAATCCTGAACCAAATCCTGGCAATGATCCAGGTACTGACAATCCAGGAACAAATCCTGGAAATAATCCAAATCCTAACCCTGGAGATTACCCTGGTCCAAGTCCATGGGATTATCCACCAGAAGATTATTTCAATCCTAGTGAAAAACCTGTTGAGAAACCAGTAGAAAAACCAGAAGAAAAACCAGGCCAAGAACTCGAAAGAGGTTTCCACGAAAGATATCTTTATGGTTATGTAGATGGAACTGTTCGTCCAGAAGGTTTTATCACAAGATGTGAAGCTGCAGCATTGATTGCTCGCTTGGCAAACTTGGATATGATAAATGCTGACAAGCCAAACTTCCCTGACACTCCATCCGCTTGGTACAACACAGCTATTAATGCTGTTGTTGCAAAGAATTTAATGTTTGCGGATGCCAATGGCAACTTCCGTCCTCATGAGCCAATCACCAGGGGCGAATTTGCAAGAGCCCTCTATTATATAGACAGGCACAATGACGAGGTTGCTCCTTTTGAAGATATCAAGGGACACATTTATGAAGCTGCGATTAACCAAGCTTATGGCAATGGTTTGATCAATGGATATTTAGATGGTACTTTTAAACCTGATGCTCCTATCCAAAGGGCTGAAGCCACAAAGATCCTAAATAAATATGCAAATCGCGGTGTAGATTCCGACGGTTTATCATTGGTAAGACAGGACTTGATTCACTTCACAGATATTGATGAAAGACATTGGGCTTACTATGAAATTATGGAAGCTGCAAACACTCACGAATATGAAAGAGTTGTTAGCACCTTGTATGAAACTTGGTTGAAGATCGTATACGATACAAAAATGAAATAAGTTTTATATTAAAAGAACTCCCCGGCGGGAGTTCTTTTTTTTGTATATATTTAAGATTATTTTTAAATTTATCTATTAAAAAAACGCCCTAGGGCGTTTTCTTTTTAACTGTTATGTAGTCCAATTATTCAGCTGGTACACAGGCACCTGTTGGACATACGTCTGCACAGTTTCCGCATCCGATGCATTCATCAGCATCAATTGTGTAAATATCGCCTTCTGAAATACAACCTACAGGGCATTCTGATGAACATTGTCCGCAAGCGATACAATCATCTGTAATGTGATAAGTCATAATGTTACCTCCTTTATTTTGTGAGCTCTTAGGCTCTATTTATATTATAACATAATTAATCTTTATGTCAAGGAAATAGCCATTTCTAGCAATTCGTCAAGGCTAACTTTTAAAAAAACATTATCTAAAGTCCCCCAGTGTGCCAATATTTTAAAAGCGTTTTTCTCATTTGTTCTTTATATTTTAATTAATCTAATAATTATTTAGTTAGTCGCCTCTTACACTTGATTAATTTTATAGTTTTTAATATAATCTTGACATGAGGTGATTTGATGAGACTTAGAAAGAAATGGTCTGCTGTGCCACGGCTTTTAGATTCTGGCAAGGCTCTTTTCTGGCCAGAAGAATACAAGGGCAAGTGGAAGGATTATTTTGCCAATGACAATAAGATTCATTTGGATATTGGTTGTGGGAGCGGAGATTACTGCCTGCACATGGCTGAATTAAATCCAGATGTCAATTATATTTTGTGGGACCGTGAGGCTGGTGTTTTGGTCTATGCTTTGGACCAATTGGAGGATAAAAATATTGCAAACGCAGTTTTGATTCCCAGAGAGATTGATGGGATAGATCAGATTTTTGCAGAAAATGAAATTGATTCTATCACTATTCACTTCCCTAACCCTTGGCCAAAGAATAGGCAAAATCACAGGCGACTTACCTATCCAAACAGATTAAAAAAGTATAAATATATTTTAAAAGATGCTGGGAATATTGACTTTAGGACTGACGATGATGAGTTATACACAGATACGCTTTTGTATGTAAAAAAAGTTGGTGGAAACATAATATCGCATAGCGATGATGCTCCACCAACCAAAGTTATCAGTCATTATGAAGAGAGATTTAGAAGTCAAGGCGTTAAGATTAAGGCCATTAACTTTAAATTCTAAATATATCCCCCATCAACTTTTATATTTGCGCCGGTTATATAGCCGGCTTTTTTATTTATCAAAAACAAGACTAAGTCTGCAATGTCGCTTGGCATACCAGCCCTCATAAGTGGAATTTGGCATATGAAACCTTCCTTGTCCTCTGCGGATAAATTTGAATTCATCTTGGTGTCAATAAAGCCAGGGCAAATTGTATTGACCCGTATATTTGACGGACCCAGTTCCCTTGATAAGGCTTTTGAAAATGCAATTATCCCTGCCTTGGTGGCTGAGTATACGGACTCGCAGCTAGCCCCATCAAGGCCCCACATGGACGATATATAAATTATAGAGCCAGATTTTTCTTTAACCATTATATCTGCAACTTGTGAGCTAAGGGCAATAGGCGCTTTTAGATTTACATTAATAATTTTATTGATGTCATCTATTCCCGTTTTATTTATCATTTGAATTTGACTCAAGCCAGCACAAAAAATCGCTGAATCAAGTTTAAAATCTTTTATAAAATCTTTGGCCTCTTCGACATCCTCGTCAGAATTAAAGTCGCATTTGTATTTTTGTATTCTATTTTTGTATTCCAACTCAAGTTCGTCGATTCTGGTGGGATTTTTATTGTACATGGCGAGGACATTAAAGTCAGTTTCCTTTAATATTTGCCTGGTGATTTCAATGCCTATATCGCCACTGGCTCCACTTATTAATACATACTTCATGCTATTTCAACTAAGTCCTTAAAGATATTTAAAAATTTTTCCTCATGATCAATCATGGATTCAGGATGGAATTGCACACAGGAAATATATTGGTCGCCAGTGTATTCCATGGCTTCGATGACCCCGTCCCTGCTATGGGCAGTGGCCACAAAGCCTTTACCCAGATTTTTGACGGCTTGGTGGTGGAATTGGTTGACCAAAATTTCATCGCCCAAAATTTTATTTATCTTTGAATTTTTTTCTGTGAAAATTTTCAAGATTCCCCTGGACAAATCACGACCCATTGAGTGGCCAGAGGCTCCCTTGTATTCGGACTTTAAGTCCTGATACAAGTCTCCCCCTGCCAGGGCATTTATCATTTGCATGCCTCGACAAATTCCAAGCATTGGAAGCTTTTTTGCAAAAGCTTTTTCATACAAATATTTTTCAAAGGCGTCTCTTTCAAAGGATACAAATTCAACCGACGGATGGAAGTCTGCTCCATATAAATTTGGATCAATGTCTTCCCCACCAGTAAAGACTATTGCATCGGCGAGTTTTATATATTCATCAATCACAGCTTCGTCCTCTGTTGACTGGGCGATTATTGGAAGGCCTCCAGCACTCCTGATGGCCTCGGCATAATCGTTCCTAAGCCTGATGTACTTGCCGTGGTCATCGGCTATTACCATCCTAGAGGTCAATAGTATTTTTTTCATTTAATCTTTCCTTTCTTAGTAAAAAGAATATGCCAGCAACAAAAATTGGGAAGCTCAACCATTGTGAAGTTGAAAGCCCGTTATAGATTCCACGGATTTCATCTCCGCGGAAAAATTCTAAAATAAATCTGCCAATGCTGTACATTGTGAGATACAAGCCAAAGGTCCTACCCCCTTGTCTTTCTTTTTTATTATAGAGTAATAAGGTCATTATAATTATAAAGTTTCCGGCTACTCCAAATAATTGGGTCGGTAAAAGTGGAATGCCGGCTGGGGCAAGTCCGCTTGGAGGAAATACCACAGATATTGGCGACTCACAAGCCATCCCATAGCAGCAGCCTGCCATGAAACATCCCACCCTACCAAACATTTGCAGGATTGGCATGCCGATTGCAAAAATGTCGATAGTCTTTAATGGATCTAAGTGCTTATACCTTCTTAAAAACAAATACATACCGACCACTGCTCCGATTAGGCCACCTATAAATACCAAGCCTCCTTGGAAGGCTATTTGAAATCTTTCTTTAAAGGCAATTGTGGAATCAAAAAGTACATAAAAACTACTTGGATCTGTAATCCAATACAAAACTTTAGCAAAGACTCCGCCGGTTACAAGGGCGTATATAAGTGCCGAAAGACCCGTATCAAAATCCAAGTCCTTATAAATTCTTTGCTTGTACAAAAATAATATTACAAAACATAAACCGATGGCTATTGATAATCCATAGCCAGGAATTTTAAAACCAAAAACATCAATAAATAATTTCATTCTACCACCTACTTAATATTTCTAATAGTACATGCTGCGCATGAAATACAAGATACAAGAAAGAAAAAGCCAATGATGGTACCCACACCACCAGCTATAAGCGCAATACTAGCTAATCTGCTTTTTTTATTGTATCTAAGGGCTCTCAGGGAAACCGACACGCCTAATATACCAAATAAGATAGCTGTTGGTCCGCTTAATTTTGTTACTACATAAAAAAGTGATAAACACGATAAGATTAATGACACAAAGGCAAGGTCATTCCTAGGATTGCCTATCATATCTTCGTCAATAATTTCTTTATCGTCTCCATAATATTCATAATCTGACATTTCATTCTCCTTTCAACTTATTAATTATATCTTTTAAATAATCGTAATCTGCAAGAGTATAAATTTCATCAGTCGGATCATTGGCTTTGCCAAAATAAATTCCACTCTTGCTGGTAGATGGATCAGTAAATTCTTTGCTCGATGATATATGCACGTATTCAAGGCCGAGCTCTTTGATTAAGTCAACTGTATTGTATCTAACGCCACCAGAAATTATCTCAGGCCCATCTATGGTTAAAAGTTCTCTTATAATATCTTTACCCTCAATTAAAGAATTTCCACCTTTTGTTAAAATTCTTGTTATTCCAATTCCCTTTAAAGTTTTTGCTGCCGTAACTTTATCTTTGACAACTTCAAAGGCCCGGTGAAAAACAACTTCCATATCCCCAGCTGCTTTTACTAAATCTGCTGTAAAATTATAATCAATAGACCCATCAAAATTTAAGGCTCCAAATACAACCCCTTGGACGCCCATTTCTTTAAAGGCCTTGACATCGTTTAACATAACTTCTCTATCGTATTTTGAATAACAAAAGCCTGCCACTCTTGGCCTAACCATAGCCATGGTTTTTATATTTCTATCGACTAGGGCCTTTGCCAGTCCGTATGACGGCGTTAGTCCGCCCACACTGGTGAGGCTTACAAGTTCAACTTGATCTGCCCCAGCATCTATAGCAGTGATTGCAGACTCCAATGAATCCACGCAAACTTCTATCTTCATCTAATCACATCCTTCTTTGACTGTTAATCTAATTTATATTATAATATACATAGCAAATAAAATAAAGGAAAGAAAGGTATAAAATGAAAAATCTTTTTATTGATGCCAATGACGGCCACAAAATTCCAATTTATATTAAAGAAGCTGCAAATGAAAAAGCTGTGCTTCAATTGGTTCACGACTCAATTGATAATTCGAGTCGTTATTTTGATATTCAAGAAGAGCTTGCGGGTTATGGAATAACAACTGTAAATTCTGATACTAGAGGCCACAACAAATCCGTTTCTAGCCCTGATGAGCTCTTGTATTTTGGAGACCACAATGGATGGAACAACTGTACTGATGATATCCACGTTGTAAACGAATACATGAAGACAATTAGCGACAAGCCTAGATTTGTTTTGGGCATGGGGATTGGATCTATGCTAGTCAGAACTTTTTTATTTAAGTACGGCGAAGATATTGACGGAGCGATTTTAATTGGCAGCCTACCATACGTAAGCAATCTTAAAATGCAATATTTAGAAAAAATTGTGAATTTTTATCTGGGAAAATATGGCTCTCATTATAGGTCTGAAAAATTATATAACAGGGTCCTCAAGTCATTAAATAAAAAATTCAAGGACACTTCTGGTTACTCTTATATTTCTAGCGACCTTCAAGAGCAGGATAACTTTAGGAAAAATCCTTTAAATCTCGGCGTCCCAACCATATCTTTGTACAAGGATATTTTAAATGGAATTCGTCTGATGCAAAATGACACTTCTATTCACTATGTGCCTGATGATCTGAGGATTTTATTTATGGCTGGATCTGATGATGCTTTTTGTGGCAGCATCTCAAAGCAAAAATCTCTGGTTAGCTTCTACGCATCTAAGGGAAAAAATGCAAGCCTGGCAATTTTTGACAAGGCCAGACATGACATCCTTCACGACTATTCAAGAGACCAAGCAATAAAAACTATTCTTGAATTTATAGAGGGTTCAAATGCCTTTTGCCCAGTCGATTAAGGATAAAGAAAATTTTCTCTATGTAAAAAGATTTTATTTGTTTTTTATACTTTTATCTGCGTCAACGACTTATATGGCAACAAATGTGCTCAGTCCTAACGCAATTGATCCAAAGCTTTTTTTGGATGATATGATTCCCCTGATTCCATTTACCATTATTATTTATCATCTTTGGTATCCGGGCATCATTTATTTGATTTATAAGCTTAGATTTAACAAAGATCTCGACAACATGCTTAGGGACCTGGCCCTTGCAATGAGCATTTGTATTTTTATCTACAAGCTCTTGCCATTTTGTGTAAGTGTTAGGCCCGAAACCCTGGGGGATGGTTTTTTTAATTGGGCATTAAAATTAACCTATATGATGGATGCTCCCTCATCCTCAATGCCCTCATCACATGTGCTTCTTTCTTGTATATGCTATCACTATGCAAGCAAGAATGATGAAAAATATTTGGCTTTTTATAACACGCTAATACCTATTGTAACCCTAACTACAAAGCAGCATGTCATTGCAGATGTCTTTGTTGCAATTATTTTTGGATATTTTATTTTATTTAGATTTAAGAAAGATACAAAAGGAGGATTTGATGGAATTTATTATTCAAGTTAAAGACTTCCTTTGGGATTATGTAATTATATTTTTATTGGTATTTACTGGAATATTTTTTAGCGTCCGCTTAAAATTTCCGCAAATTACTAAGCTCTCATTGGCAGTTAAAGAAACTTTAGGAAATTTATTTAAAAAAGATGACAGTCCTAAAGAAGAAGGCGAAGTTAGCTCTTTCCAAGCCTTATCCACAGCTGTTGCCTCTCAACTTGGGACAGGTTCTGTTGGCGGTGTTGCATCAGCAATTATGACTGGTGGACCAGGCGCAGTCTTTTGGATGTGGATATCAGGACTCCTAGGTATGAGCACCATCTTTGCAGAAGCGATTCTCGCCCAAGTTTTTAGGCAAGAAAAAGATGGCGAAATTTATGGTGGACCTGCCTACTATATCAGCCAAGGTGTAAAAAATAAAAAGATTGCAAAAGTCTTATCAGTTTTATTTGCAATATTTTTAATACTTGCCCTCGGTTTTGCAGGCAATATGGTCCAGTCCAATTCAATTGCCCTTTCTATGAATGAAGCCTTTGGCATAAATCCAGCTTACACTGGAATCTTCTTAGCAGTTCTCGTTAGTATGATTGTTATGGGCGGTGTACAAAGGATATCTAAAATCGCTGAACTCATAGTGCCAGTAATGGCCGGTATTTTTATTTTATCTGGCTTAATAATCTTATTTATGTTTAGACAAAATATTTTACCTGTCTTTAAAGCTATTTTTCAAAGTGCTTTCTCCACATCAGCTGTATTCGGTGGCGCAGTTGGAATTAGTATCCAAACAGCAATAAAAATGGGCTTATCACGTGGTTTATTTGCCAACGAAGCAGGTATGGGTTCAACTCCACACGCTCACGCAGTTGCAAATGTTGACAAGCCAGCTGACCAAGGACTTTCAGCAATTTTCGGCGTCCTTATCGGAGTTGTCATTTGTACAGTTACAGCTTTTATTATTTTACTAACAGACGCTCATATATTTTCTCACGCAAACGGCCTAGATTCAGTTGCAGTTACCCAAAAGGGTTTTGAAATTGCCTTTGGTAAAGCCGGCACGATATTCCTTGCAACAAGCTTGTTTTTCTTTGCCTTTTCTACAATTGTAGGCTGGTATTATTTTGGAGAATCAAATATTGTATACTTATTTGGTAGCAAGGCTGTTTTAATTTACAGGCTCCTAGTAATAATCGCTGTAATAGTTGGCACTGTTGTTTCAGTTGACTTTGTATGGATTCTGTCAGATACCTTTAATGCTCTGATGGTTATTCCAAATATCATCGGACTCTTGCTGTTGTCAAAAATTGTTGTTAAAGAAGCCGCTCGCTTGAATGAGCCCATGTTAAAATAGGAGGAATTATGAATACAATTATAGCAATTAAGGATTTTTTATGGGATTATCTCCTAGTATTTTTACTTGTATTTTCTGGTCTGTATTTAACAATCAGACTTGGATTTTTACAATTTTCAAAAATTGGACGCGCATTTAAGGAGTTAAAAAATTCCAAAGCATACACTGAGACTCCTGGCCTAGTAAGTCCTAGAGAAGCCCTCTATACTTCACTCGCCGCCCAAATTGGCACGGGAAATATTGCTGGCGTTGCCGCAGCAATTATGCTTGGCGGACCCGGTGCAGTTTTTTGGATGTGGGTTTCAGGATTTTTAGGAATGGCAATTATGTATTCAGAAACTGTGCTCTCTTTTCTCTATAGAGAAAAGAAAGATGACGAATACTTTGGAGGCCCTGCTTATTATCTATCAAGGGGAATTAAAAATAAAAAATTCGGAAAAATCCTTGCAACTTCATTTGCAGTTTTCATTGTAATCGCCCTACCCTTTACTGGCAATATGGTTCAATCCAATTCAGTGGCCAGCGTTGTAAATAGTTCTTTTAATATCGCCCCTGTCTACACGGGTGCCTTTATAGCGATTTTGTTGTCATTTATAATTATCGGCGGTGCAAATAGGATTGCAAAAATTGCAGCAAAGGTTGTACCCTTTATGATTGCGATGTTTGTAATTCACGGTGCAGTCATTCTATTGAAATTTTCTGATAATATTGGAGAGGTTTTCTCAAGCATCTTTAAAAATGCCTTTACATTAAATGCTGCCATTGGTGGTACAGTAGGCTTTACCTTAAAGCAAGCGATTAAGCATGGACTTGCACGCGGACTTTTTTCCAATGAAGCAGGTATGGGTTCAACTCCCCATGCAAACGCAATTGCAGATGTCGATCAAGCTTCAAAACAAGGTTTGATTTCAATGATCACAGTTTTGATTGACACATTCTTGGTTTGTACAGTATCAGCTCTGATAATCCTTGTAACCAAAGCCAATGAAGTGCCAGCTGACAACTATGCCGGAGTTTTGCAAAACGGTTTTGATATTGCCCTTGGCGGATCAGGATCAGTCTTCTATGCCATATCAGTATTCTTCTTTGCCTTCTCGACAATACTTGGCTGGTATTATTATGGAGAGTCAAATGTTATGTATCTCTTTGGCAAAGACGCCATTAACTACTACAAGATTTTTGCAATTATTGCTGTCGTTGGCGGAACCATTGTCCAAGTTGAATCAATTTACAATATCAGCGACCTTTTAAATGGCTTTATGGTAATACCAAATATAATCGGTATCCTAATTCTGACAAACGAAGTTGTAAAGAATAAAAAAGAATACACAAATTTAATTAGGCACAAATAAAAATTAAATTTAAAATATAAACTGGGCAGAATAAATTTTCTAGACCAGTTTTTTATTTTCAAAAATATAAAATTAATCAATAGCAAAAAAATATCTTGGTAAATGCATACCAAGATATTTTTGTATTCTTCAGATTAAATTAGTCTAATTCGTCAAACATCTTAAGTGCTTTTGCACCGTAAGCTGTGCCAGGTCCGCCATTCATTAGAATGCATGCTTTAATAACATCGACCAATTCTTCTCTTGTGCCGCCAGCTTTTTTGAAGCTTGTAATATGGGCTAGCATGCAAGGGATGCACTTAATTGTAATTGAGATTCCGATTGAAACCATTTCCTTTTCCTTTAAGGTAATTGTGCTGTCCTTAGCATATTCGCCATGCAGATTCATAAAGCTACCCATCATGTCTGGGCAAGCTTCATATAAGTCCTTGCTCATGTCTTGATTGTTTTTAAATTCTTCCTTGTAATTCATAATCTACCTCCTAAATTATTAGTTGTATTTTGCAATCAACCCTCTTGGTTGATTTTAGCAAACTATAAATTGGATTAGCATTTAGCATCTCCATCAATCTATTATTTAGTTCTTCCTCATCGCCATCAGCATAATAGTAGATTTTTATTAATATATCTTCAATTTCAGATAAGTCCTCATAGCCTCTTACATTTAAAACCCTAAGAGGATTTGTGAGTTTATAATCAATCTTACCTTCAATTTCTTCTATAACAATTCCCTGGCTCTTGCACTCACTTACCAGAATTTTCATAACACTTGCAAGCAAGCTTCCACAAAAATAATTTAAAGCCGAAATATTTTCTGCCTCTATATCAAAGCTTATTGCATCACTCACCCTAAAGCTGTTGTTGTCTGTGTATACATTAACATTTTTTAGGTCGTTCATGGTCGCTCTTAGAGAAAAATTTGAAAAATCTATTCCTTCAAGCTTTGACATAGTACTCTCCTTGCTTGGTCCATCGCCTTTAATTTTTCAGCGATAATATCATAAGAATTCATTGGCCTATTAGCAAAAGTTGCAAAACCACAGTCAGGATTTAGCATGAGTCTATCAGCTGGTATAAATTCCAAGGCTTGTTCAGCTTTTTTGACTATGGTATCAACTGATTCAATCTCATCAGTTCTTGGATTTACAACCCCCATACCCAAAATAATATTGTCTCTTAATTTTTGAGAATTAAAGAGGGATTTTAAATCACCCGCCCTATCAGTTGAATATTCCAAGAATAATATATCTGCATCGATGTTTTCAAATAGATCAATCAAAGGTGTGTAAGGGCCCGATAATAAAATAGATTCGTCCCTACTCCAGTTGCCCCTGCAAACATGAAGGGCTGCCTTTGACTTTGATCTGTCGACTTTTTTCATTACAGATGATATCAGGTGTTTGGCAAATTCCAACTCCTCAGTTGGGTCTTTTCTTTCAGAAAGAGCAGCGCACATAAAGGTCCTTGGCCTACCTTCTGTAAATACAACTTCAGTTAAAACTGGTTCGTCAAATTGAATTATATCGACTCCAATTTCTTGGATCTCTTTTATTTCATCAGACATAATATTAATTACATCTTCGCCCAGTTCCTCTTTGGAAGCATAACCTTTTTTGGATAATTCAGGCAACCACATGGACCTGGTCACAAGATATGGACCAGGCAATGTGATTTTAACTTTTTTGTCTGTTAATTTTTTTATCCTTCTAAGCTCATCTGCGACCAAAGATTTTCTGCGACTAATCTTGTCAACGCAAATGGCATTTTTAATAGCGATAGCAGGTACATCCAGAGTATCTAGGATTAATTCAAAAGACTTTTTATCTTCTACATAATCCAAGAGCTCACTCATAGACATCTGCCTAACGCCTTCTAGGCTTTCAGAAATAAAGGATACATAATTATCCCTGTGTAATTCACCTGAAGTAATATAATCAAGGTTTGCAGCTTCCTGCAAATGAACTACTTCCTTGGTTTTTTCATCTATAATTTGATTGAATTCTTGGTCAGATATAGAATTATTCCTGTGTTTTCTAAGAATTCTTAATAAGGACTCTTCTCTTGGCATGCTGCCAATTAAAGATAATTCGAACATTATTTAAAAAACTCCATGTATTCGCAAGCTTCTGTAATTTGTTTGAATCCTTGTGTCCTACCTGGCTTCCATTCTTTTAGACCTTCCATATCCAAGATTTCTTTGTCTTCTTTTTTGTTATAGTCCATTGAAAGCATAATTTCTTCGAATTTTTTAATTGTTTCATCATCTACACTTGGGTGTACGTCAAAGATGCAATGGTCAAAGTGTGGTGTTTCACCAATCTTTACAATTTTATTTTCATCAACCTTGCCATCTTTTTTCCAGGCTTCCCAGTTTAAATCGAGGGTAAATGATGCATCTACATCACCATTCATCAAAGCTTGTAGGGCGTCATATTCTCCACCAACGTGGTCACCATGTAGGCCAACGCCAATGTCATAACGTTTTTCTGTGTAGTCTTTGCCAAATTCCAAGCCTTCGTGTTTTAGATAATTAATTGGAATTAGTCTTGCTTGAGGTGAGTCAATTGCACCAAAACCAATTGTCTTTCCCTTTAGGTCTGCTGGTTTTTCTGCTTCACCTTTTCTAGCAACCATAATTGTTTTTCTGTCTTGGTCTGTATCTCTCATCAAAGAATATTTGAATGAGTTATCAGTTCTTAAAACTGTGTCCAAGTGTGCAAGTGGAGAGTTCCAGGCCATATCAATTTCGCCTGCAACTAGAGCATCTACTTGCAATTTATAATCTTTAAAGAAAACTGGTTCAATATCCATGCCTCTTTCTTTAAAGAACTTTTCAATTAGATCCCAGATAACTGTTACCTTTGGATCGTAAATAACTGCACCAATTTTTAACATAATTTCTCCTTAGATTAAGTCTTGTCCTGTAACTGCCTTACCTAACCATGTGATTAGAACGTCTACTGATGGAGCCATGATTTGTCCTGCATATGAGTCTCTCATATATCTTTCTAGAGGTCCATTGCCGTTATAAGCTTTTCCTCCGCCAATTCTCATAGCCCATTTTGCACATTCGATAGCGCCTTCTGATGCATTGATTCTGGCTGATAAGATTTTTGGAAGTGCATCTTCTTCACCATTTGCTGCTGCTCTAGCTGCTTCAAATGTAAAGTATTTTGCTGCATGGCTTCTGTTGTATAGATTTGCCAAATGAATTTGAACTGTTTCAATTTGAATTAGTCCTTGTCCATTTGGATATACTCTATCGATTGCATGCTTACGAGCTGCTTCGTACATAGCTAGTGAAAGACCTGAGTAAACACTTGCAAGTCCAACAATAAAGAAAGGAGCAATCGTGCCAAAGATTTGGTCAATAGCTGTTCCTGGTTCACCAACCATATATTTATCTTCTAGTTTAACATTTGCAAGTGTCATTGGGCATGAAACGTTACCCTTCATACCTACACCATTCCATTCGTTCATTTCAAATGTAACGCCTTCTTTTTTAAGTGGAACTAGCCAGTTGTCTGTAACGCCTTCTTTTTGTGAAGGAGCACTTATTAAATAGTAGCTTGCTTGTTCAGCTGAAGTAACCATTGATTTTCTTCCGCTAATAACAGTATAACCATCTCTAAATTCTACCTTTAATTCAGGAATATAGAAGTGAGTACCTGTTCCAAATTCACTGTAAGCTAGTGCGCAAAATTCATTGTTGTTTACGATTGCTTCGCAAACTTCTTTTTTTAATTCTTCTGAACCGTGTTGTAGAATAGTCATTAAACAAACGTTATGCATCATGTAGCATAGACCTGCTGATGCACAGTATTCTGCAAAACCCATGCATGCTTCTGCGTGTTCTTGCATTGTTAATCCATCTCCGCCGTATTCCTTTGGAACCATCATCTTTAAAAATCCTTCTTTGCCTAGGGCTTCAAATGTTTCCTTTGGGAACCTAGCGTTCTTGTCAATTTCTGCTGCGTATGGTTCAATATGTTTTAAACCAAATTCTCTTGCTTTTTCGTATATTTTCATAATACACCTCCTATGATTTCATTTTATTACATAAGATTTTAAAAATCCAATTAAAAATATCTATATCAAAGGTCTCGTTATAGATTATTTTTATAAGTGCCATATATAGTGGATATTGTCTACTATTATATACTTCATTTTTTATTAATTCCTATATGCAGATTTCAAAAAATATTTTACATGGATTTAATTTATAGGAATTCTTTACTTAACATTTGTGGATTATTATTAAAGCATAAAGATTTTAAGGAGGAAATATGAAAAAAACTTTATCACTTTTATTAGCCTTGGCACTTGTACTTACTTCTTTTGTGCCAACATTTGCTGCAGATTCCAGCAAACAAGAAGACCAACCCGTAATCAAAAATGTAATCATGATGATTCCTGATGGAATGAGCTTTGAAGCTTTTACACTTGCCAGATGGTTCACACCTGATTGGAAATTTGCTTTAGACGAAATTCTAACTGGATCAGTTAGAACAAATAACTCTGACGTTCCTATGGCTGACTCAGCTCCAGCTGCTACAGCTATGTCAACTGGTTATAAATCAGAAGCTCCATACATTGGCTGCTACCCACAAACATTTGGTATGGCCGGTGCAAAAAACTATGACCCAGCAAAAGCTGACATGCCAATTGCAACAGTACTTGAAGCTGCAAAATATTCTGGCAGATCAACTGGCGTAGTATCAACATCCAGAGTTAACCACGCTACACCGGCTGCATTTTACTCTCACCATCCAAACAGAAGTGAATACGACACTCTTATTGAACAAGGCGTTTATCAAAACCTTGACGTAGTTTTGGGCGCAGGCACAAATTATTTAACAGCTGAAAAACGTAATGACGGTGAAGATTTAATTTCTGTTTTAAAAGATAAGGGCTACACCTTTATTACAAAACGCGACGAACTTTTAAACACAAAAGCTAATAAACTTTGGGGTTTATTTGCTAAAAAAGACTTAGCTTATGACTTAGAAGCTGATAAAACAGTTGAACCAAGCCTAGAAGAAATGACAAAGAAAGCTATTGAAATCCTTTCAAAGAATGAAAACGGTTTCTTCTTAATCGTTGAAGGTTCAGAAATCGACTGGGCTGGACACTCAAACGACCCTATTAATATGGTTGGCGACATCCTTGCCTATGACAAGGCTGTTAAAGCTGCTATTGATTTTGCAAAAACAAATAAAGATACAGTAGTTATTTCAGCTGCTGACCACGGTACCGGTGGAATCACAATGGGTAACTATCACACAAGCGGAACTTACACAAAAAATAAACTGGGCTATTACACAGATCTTATCAAAAATGCCAAGGGTGGGGCTTTAAAAGCTTCAAGTGAATTGAATGAAGACCGTACAAACATCAGAGAAGTTGTAAAAAAATACTTTGGTATTACAGACCTAACTGATGAAGAAGTTAAATTTATCAAAGAATATGATAGCGCTGAATCAGGAATTGGTCTTATGATAAGTGAACGTTCAGGAATTGGCTGGACAACTCACGGCCACGTTGGTGGAGATATTGGTCTCTACTGCTACAGTTCAAATCCAAATGTCCCTGCACTTTCAGGAACTATTATGAACAATGAAATTGGTGAGTACATTGCAAGAGTTATGAACTTTGACTTAGATGCACTAAGTGAAAAACTATTTGTTCCAGCTCGTCCAGCTCTTGAAGCTAAAGGCGCAAAGATTCAATGGAAAAACGTTTCAAAAGACAAAGAAAAGAAAAACCACGAACTAATCGTTACTAAGGGTTCAAACACTTACCGCTTCCCTGTTAACAAAAATATTGTTTATGTAAATGGTCAAGTAAAAGAATTTGACGGATTGACTTTGTTTAATGAAAAGGCTGTATTCCTACCAAAGGCAGCTATTGACCTAGTAAAATAAGAAATCTTTTTCATAAAACCTAAAGGAATTTTTCCAATATAAAATCGACGGACAAAAATCCGTCGATTTTATATTTACATATTATTTAAACTTATTCTAATTCATCCACTCTAAGCTGAGCATCTTTATTAAATAAGAGTTTCCTTGCCATTTCTAAAAATAAAAATGTAGAGATTACTACACTGCCAAAAATTCCTAGCATGATAGAAATCTGATAAAAAATTGCAGTAAGTGGTGACTCGCCTGATATAATTTGCCCAGCCATCATACCTGGCAAAAATACTATGCCCATACCAAGCATAGAATTCATTGTTGGAAGTATACTTGCGTTTAAGGCGTTTTTAAAGTTTTCATCCACGGCATCGTGTGGACTAGCTCCAAGCATAAGCGCTCCCTCAATTTTTACCCTTTGCGATTTAATTTCCTTGGTCAATGAGTTAATGGCTAGTGTTAGAGCCGTCATGGTGTTCCCTATAAGCATACCCCCAAGTGTAATAATGTATTGAGGATTGTACCAGGGTTTTAATTTGATAACCATTAAAATAAAATAAATTAAGCAAAGCAAGCTTCCTGCGACCATTGATATGGCAATTGTTTTAGTAAAATGCAAAGACTTTATTCCACTTCTTTTTCTTATATTATAAATTGCAAATATCTCCATAACAGATAAGATTATAATTGTATAAATCGCCTTTGGATTATCAAAAACCATCTGGAGTACATAGGCTGTTATAAGAAGTTGCAGGGTCATCCTAAAGCCAGAGATAAAAATCAATTTTTCTTTTTTTATACCGGTCAATTTAGAAATAACTAAAGCTATTATTACATAAACATAAGCGATGAGAACCGAGTAAATATTTACACTTTCACTATTCATCTTTCATAACACTTCCTTCATCTATCATCACAATATTATCAGAAATGTTTTTTGAAATCTCATCTGAATGGGTTACCATAATTATTGTTTGGTCTTTTTCTTTGGCAATCCTCGATATTTTTTCTATAGTATTGTTGGCAAGTTCACTATCGAGGGCTGAGCTTGGCTCATCCAGCAAATAGACATCTGGCTCCATAGCTATTACCCTGGCTATAGCAATCCTTTGCTTTTCTCCACCAGAAAAATCACTGGGATCATCTTCCAAATTTTTATCGAGCTCTACATAGTCCAAGAGTTCTCTTAATTTTTTATCATCTGCCAATTCTTTTTTGGCAAATTTTAGCCCCTGATTCAAATTGTCCCGCACATTTCCGGGAAAAATTATCGGCTGCTGACCAAGCATAACCACTTTTCTGCGAAGTTTTACGGCGTCCATGGCTTTTATATTTTCTCCATGATAATAAACATCTCCGCTCGTAGGTGTGATCATCTTGTTTAGAGCTAACATCAAAGTTGTTTTACCGCTGCCACTTTTGCCTACAATCGATGTTATCCCCTTACAAAAAGTGAGGCTTGGAATATCTAAAATATCTTTAAATTTTAAATTTTTTAATTCAAATACTTTTCCCATGCAGATTCCTTTTATATTGTAAGTTCAAATAGGCCATCTAAGTTTAAAATTTCTATGCCGCCCTTTGGCAAGAGTTTAATTAGGCCTATATCTTGGAAGTAGGCTAATTTCCTGGTCAAGGTTTCCCGTGCAAGACCCGTGAATGACCCCATTTCAGTCCGAGTAAGGTTTGGATTTACAATCCAGTTGCCATTTATAGACCTTGATCCGTGAGTTTTTATCAAATCAATAATTCCCTTGGCAACTTTCATATCTCCATTTATAACAGATAATCTATCAATCAAATCTTCTGATTTACGAATTCTAGAATAAGATTCAACAAGCATGGCCCTTAAAAAATTATTATCATTCATCAAATGCTCGTCAAAGGCAGCTTTATTTATAGTTATAACACTTGTTTCAATCAAGGCAACCCCATTATAAACATAGTGGTCACTCGTCAAAAGATTAAGGCCTCCAACAAAGTCTCCGTTTTTATATATATACAAAATCTGCTCTCTTCCGTCAGAGAGATTCATAGTTATCTTCATAGCCCCAGTTTTTACTACATACATAACAGTGGCTGGGTCATCAGACTTAAATATATACTCACCCTTGTGATATCTTTTTAAATTAACTTCGTTGCTAATGGCATCTCTTGCCTCGTTAGATATTTCATTAAACAATGGAATGTTTTCAAAAATTTTATTAATAGTAGCCCCCTCCCCTCATTTTTATTCCAATAAATTAATTATATCATTAGCCCAAAATTCATTCAACTCCAGAAAAATAAAATCCATTAAAATTAAAGTTTTTATGCAAAAAGCCTTGACAAAGCTAAGGGCATATGATATTATAATTGATGTTAAGAATCGCCGAAGAAAGCAGGTAGCGTTTACGTGTAAATCCCGCCGAGGTTATTTATCAATGTTTATTTGATTTTTAGACCTCGTTTTTTCGAGGTCTTTTCTAATATATAAAGGAGGTGTCGCATGAAAGAGGCAGTACTAAGAGAAAAACAATCAATTGTTTCTGAAATCAAAGATCGTATTGAAAGAGCAGACTCAATGGTTCTTGTAGACTACCGTGGACTAAACGTTCAAGAAGTTACAGAGTTAAGAGATAACTACCGTAAAGAAGGCGTTGAATACAAAGTTTACAAAAATACATTGATGGCACGCGCTTTTAACGAACTTGGATATGAAGAATTCACACAATTCTTAGCAGGCCCTAATGGAATTGCTTTCTCCTATGAAGATGTTGTAGGTGCAGCAAAAGTTTCAGCAGAATTTGCAAAGAAAAATGAAAAACTTGAATTAAAAGCTGGCATCGTCGATGGAAAGATTGTCGACATTAACGAGATTAAGGCTCTGGCAGAGCTACCACCAAAGGATGTTCTGTTAGCTCGTGCATTAGCTGGTTTCAACAGCCCAATTCAAGGATTTGCAAATGTATTACAAGGAACTATTCGTTCCCTCGTCTATGCTCTTGACGCAGTAAGAGCTAAACAAGAAGAAAATTAATTTGGAGGTATTTAAAATGAGTGAAAAAGTAACACAACTAATTGAAGATGTAAAAAATTTAACAGTTCTAGAACTAAATGATCTAGTAAAAGCATTAGAAGAAGAATTCGGAGTATCAGCAGCAGCTCCAATGGCAGTTGCAGCAGCTCCAGCAGCAGGCGGCGCAGCTCCAGCAGCAGAAGAAAAATCAGAATTCAACGTAGTTCTTAAAGAAGCTGGCGCAGAAAAGATTAAAGTTATCAAAGCAGTTAGAGAAGCTACAGGTCTTGGCTTAAAAGAAGCTAAAGAAATGGTAGACGGCGCACCTAAGACAATCAAAGAAAACGTTGCAAAAGACGAAGCTGAAGAACTAAAGAAAAAATTAGAAGAAGCTGGAGCAGTTGTAGAACTAGCTTAAGATCTTTAAAATTTTTAACTCCCCTTGTGGGAGTTATTTTTTTACATATTTCCACTAAAAAAGTTGTGGTGCTCCTGCATCACAACTTTTAGTGTAAAGACTTTTTATAATAAAAAAATTGGGCACTAAACTTTGAAGTTTAAGCCTGCCCAATCTTTAAAAATTATTTTATTTATCTGCTAGTACATAAGCAATAGCTAGATCTGTTGTAGCTTTAATACCTTCCTTGTGTGTGCGTTCAAATGAGTGTGAAGCATCAACACCTGGTCCAATGAGTCCTGCTCTTGCATTTACACCAGCTCTTTGAGCTGCAGATGCGTCTGAACCGTAGAATGGATAAATGTCTAGTACATATGGGATGTCATTTTCTTTTGCAAGTTTAATAAACTTCCTCTTTAAGCCTAGATCATAAGGTCCTGTGCTATCCTTGACACAAATGGTAACCTTGTGTTCGTCAGATGTTTGTCCTTGACCTGGAGCTGCCATATCAACGGCGATAAATTCTGAAACTTCTTCAGGAATTCCTGCGCTTGATCCGTGGCCAACCTCTTCATAGTTAGAAATGAAGAGATAAGTTGTGCGTGGTGGAACAATATTATTTTCCTTTAGGTATTTAGCAATTCCAACCAAGGAAATTACGCAAGCCTTGTCGTCTAAGTGTCTGCTCTTTAAATATCCTGAATCAAATAGTTTTGTGCCTGTATTATAATAAACAAAATCGCCTACTTGAATACCTAAGTCTTCTAGGTCTTTTTTATTTCTTGCGACTTCATCAATTCTAATTTCAAGATTTTCGTCATTTCTTTCGATGTTTTGAGTTTTGGCTCCGTGAACGTGTGAGCTTGCAGCTGTAGTCATAATTGTGCCAGGAATTCTCTTGCCATCTTCTGTAGCAACTTCGACTTCAAGTCCTTCAACTGTTGCCCAAGCATAGCCGCCTAGCATAGACATCTTTAGTCTGCCATTTGGCTTTAATTCCTTAACCATAGCGCCAAGAGTATCAACGTGTGAGCTTAATAAAACTGCGTCATCCTTGTTCTTGCCTTCGATCTTAGCAAGCAAAGCTCCTTTTCTGGTATATTCCACATGGCAATATTTTTCTAATTCTGATTTTACTAAATCAACTGCTGCTTTTGTGTCACCTGTTGGTGATGGAGTTTCCAATAGTTTTACCCCAAAATCAATTAAATAATCTAAATCGTATTTCATAATTACCTCCTCTGTTCTCTTACCCATTTTATAAAGAAAAATAATCACAAATAGCTTTTACTGCTAAATAATATGACTTTTCTCCCATACCCATAATTATTGCATCAGCGCCACCACTCGTCGTCATTTGCTGACGGAAGTCCTCCCTCTTATAGACATTGGTCATGTGGACTTCAACTTTGAACTTGTCTTCCTTGGCCCTCAAGGCATCATAAATAGCCAAGCTGTAGTGAGTATAAGCTCCTGGATTAATTATAAGCGCATCATAGTCCTTTTCCATAAGAGCATCTATAATTTCCCCTTCGGAATTTGTGGCCAGCATTTCTATTTGTATCTTATCAGAAATTTTTCTCATAGACTCATAAATTTCATCTATGGTCTTTGAACCGTAAATATCTTTTTCCCTTTGGCCCAAATATTTTAAATTTGCTCCTAATATAAATAATACTTTCTTCATATTGACTCCTCTTTTAATTTTTTTATTATTTCATTCACAGTATCAGTAGCTGTGTCTTCACTTACAATAAAATCTGCCGCTGACAAATATTTTTCCCGTCTTTTATCAGATAGGGTCTTTAAATTTTCATAAGGCTTGTCTTTTAAAAGCGGTCGTGTGGACTCGTCAAGGTCTTTCAAGATATCCTCAACCGACCTATCTAAAAATATTACATAATGGTCCTTGAGCAAATCTAAATTACAAGCCCTTTCTACTACTCCCCCGCCACTTGCAAGAATTATATTTTCTTTGTCGAGTAAAGTCTTCAAGGTCTCTGTTTCAAGATTTCTAAAATATTCTTCTCCATTTTTAAAGATTTCATTTATTGCCTTGCCCTGGGATTTTTCAATTTCAATATCAGAATCAAAAAATTCCCTATTAATTTTTTCTGATAAGCTCCTACCAACGGTGGTTTTGCCACTGCCCGGTAATCCAATTAAAACTATATTCATCTGGCCCTCATCAAGAGATCTAATAAAGCAATTTGGACTGCACTTTCAAGGACAACGCCAACCCTATTTGCAATTTGCTTATCGTGCCTGCCCGAAGCCTTTATGGTCGTTTTGTTAAAATCTTTATCAAGAGTTTCCACATCTATATTTACAGTTGGAATGGGTTTTAAAAATACATTTATAAGAAGTGGCATGCCATTTGTAAGGCCGCCTTGGACTCCACCATCGTGGTTGTACTTGGTCTTAACCTTTTGATCTTCCATATAAAATTCATCCAGAGCTTCAACTGATGACATCTTGTAAGTCTCCAAGATATTTCCAAAGTTAATCCCCTTGACAGATGGAACCGAAAACAAAATATGGCTGACTACAGATTCAACCGAATCAAAAAATGGTTGACCAAGACCTGGATCAATTTTTTCGGCGATGATTTTTATATGAGAGCCCGTATTTTCTCCCGCAAAAATTATTTCAGAAGAAATATTAAAATCGTGAATTTGCCTTGCGATCTCACCTGCAACCACCAAAGCCACAGTCATTCTGCCGGAAAAAATTCCACCGCCAGTCTCGTAAGCTTGGCCCTGGTATTTTATAAACTTGGAATAATCGGCGTGACCAGGCCTAAAGGCATCTTTGATATCACTATAATCAGATTTTTTTACATCTGAATTTTTTATTAATATTACAAGAGGGGATTCACTTGTATGATTGTTTTCATAACCTGAAACAAGAACCAATTCATCCTCTTCCCTGCGCGAGGTCTCTTCAGTGCTCGTCGGCCTTCTTCTGTCCAGACTCGTCTTTATTTTTTCAAAATCTATATGAGCGCCTGCCTTTATTCCGTCAATTAAAAGGCCGACATAGTTATCGTGTGAGGCCCCAAAAATTGTAATTCTAAAATCTCTACCGTAAGTAAACATCAAAATACCTCTTAAAATAATTATAAATATTATAGTCTGACTTTTTCAAAGACTCCAAGCCCTTTATCTTTAAATCTGAATTATGATATATTTTCAAAAATAAAATCATATGGCAAATCCTATGGTCGGTCACTTTTATAGACCCGCTTATTTTTTTCTTGTCTCGACTTCCCCTTATATAAATTTCGTCCCTGCCATTAGTCCCGCAGTCCACATGAAAAAATTTTAAAACTCTTAAAATTTCCCTCAGCCTATTTGACTCCTTGTGCTTTAAATTTTCAAGGCCAGAGATTGTAAAAACTCCATCCACGGTTGACAAGTAAGCTGCAAGCATGGGTGCTAAATCGATTGAGTTTTTTAGATTATATGTCCCCTGCAAATTATTTACATAGTCTATAAAAACTCTATCCTTTTGACACCTTGCCACAGGCGGAGTAATTTTCTCTATAAAATTCTTTTTGTATAAGGCATAAAAAAGTGAATAGTTAGACATATCCACTGGAACGTAAACTTTTTCTGGCTTTGTTTTAAAAATCTCCAAGGCATCCTTGGTGATTTCTATATACTGGGAAGATTTATCCGCATGATATTTAACTTCGAATTTTCCCTGACCTGCCATCAACATGGCTGAGACAAATTGGCTGGATTCCTCAGCCGAAATAAAGTAGGATTTTAGGCCCAATTTGCCTTTTATCCTTATTTTTTGACCAGCTATATCAAAAGATCCTCCCTCGTCCTCTATGAGGCTTTTAAAGACCTTTAAAGGCCTATCTACCAAACGTCCCTTAGTGATAAAAGTAATTTCTTTATTTTCTTGGAATAATAACATTAGTGGAATCAAAAATCTCAAGGTCGATCCAGATTCGCTCACATAAATTTCATCCCTCAAAACCCTATCAGTCTTTTGCAAATATAAGTCTCCTCCAATGATCTTGTAAGAATCATAGAGGGCGTTTAAAGTTGCGAAAACATCATCAGATGGCGTGAAGTTTTTAATGACTATATCCAAATTATTTATCCAGGACAAGATAATAAACCTATGTAAATAGGACTTTGAATAGCCTGGTATATATTCCAGTTTATTCAAAATAAATGCTCCTTTGAAAATCTTTTTTGTTAAGAGTTAAAATATTTCCGCAGCCGATTTTCCTTACGCAAGGAATATTGATCAGGTCCCCAGCAGATTTTTTATCGTCTTTAATTGTAAGCTTGGTTTTTTTATATTTTTCGACCAGGATTTTAAAATCGTTCCCATATAATTTATCAAAAATATTCAAAAATTCCTTGTAAGTATCGTAGTCTAAAGCCTGGTGTTCAATTACAAGGCCCAGAGCCACTGCCTTGCCGTGGGGTATCTTATAATCTTCATAGGCCTCAATGGCGTGGCCAAGGGTGTGGCCAGCATTTAATAGCTGCCTCAAGCCCTTATCGCGAAAATCATTTTTTACAATTCCTTGTTTTTTCTGCGGACAATATCTGGCTGCAAGATGAGTAAATTCATCTCTATTTTTCATTTCATAATCTATTAAAGCTTCCATTTCATTAAAAATATTCTCGTCAAATAAAGCGGCTAGCTTGATGGCTTCCACCACTCCATTTTTATAATTATCTAGATTTTCAGTCTTGGTAAATCTTTCATCAATAATAACATTCTTGGCTTCATTAAAGATGCCCACAAAATTTTTTGCATGATTAAAATTGATGGCAGTCTTACCTCCCACGCAAGCATCCACCATGGATAAAAGCGTGGTAGGAATTATATCGTGGCTAAGGCCGCGCATGTAAATACCAGCTGCAAAGCCCACTGCATCTGACAAACTGCCTCCGCCAACCACTCCTATATGAGAAGACCTATCCAGACCGCGACTTTGCATCTGGCCAATTAGCGACTCAATAAAATCAAAAGTCTTGCAAGCTTCGCCTGCTTGGACAAAATATGTGTCATCTGGAAATATTTCTCCATATAAGTCCCTTAAAACTTCATCCCCTACAAGGAAATCGTATTCAATTTTATCTATTAACTTATAAATTATATTTTCCATTGAGGGCCTTTAATAATTTTTCAAAAGTTTTAATATCCAAGGCCTGGTCTTTATCGGTCAAAGCCTCTTCTGGATTTTCGTGAACTTCTATTATCAGTCCATCAGCCCCTGCAGCCATGGCCGCCTTGGCAGCGCCGGGTACAAGGTCTCGCCTGCCCATCGAATGCGAAGGATCAGCTAGAACTTCAAAGTCAGTCATCTCTTTCAAATAAATAATAGCGCCAATATCCAAAACATTTCTTGTAATATTATCAAAGGACCTGATTCCCCTTTCGCAAATGGTCACGTTTTCGTTGCCTGCCCTTGTAATGTACTCGGATGCCTTGATCCACTCTTCTATATAAGAAGCAAAGCCCCTCTTTAGAATAATATTCTTGTCAGTTCGGCCCAGCTCCCTTAACAAATCAAAGTTTTGCATATTTCGAGCCCCAACTTGCATTGAATCCACATAATCATATAGCTTTTCAATATGATCTGCGTTCATGACTTCGCTTACAATTTTAAAGCCCATATTTTTTAATTCTTTTAAAATTTCTATACCATCGTATCCTATTCCCTGAAAACTACTTGGATCAGTCCGCGGCTTAAAAAGCATGGCCCTGATTTCGCTTACGCCCAGAGCCTTCAATTTACCAGCCAAACTAATGGCTTGATCGTAGTTTTCAATTGAACAAGAACCTGCAATAATTCTCAACTTATCTCTCCTAAAAATATTTTATAACTCATCTTTGCTTGAAAATCAAGCATTTCAAATCCGTTTTTAATTTCAAGACCATACTTTTCCATGCAAGATAAAAACATCGTTTTTTCTGGTGTATAGATTAAATCAATGGCCGTTTTTTGTGATGTGAATGGCTTTTTCATCAGAGTTTTTTCTTCGTTAAAACCCACGCTTGTTGCATTTATAACATTTACAAAATCTTGGCCATGTAAATTATCTATAAATTTTAAATCAGCTTTTATCTTTAGCAAATCGTCATTGTTAAAGTCTCTGGCGTAAATAGTCAGGTCCTTATCTTTAAAAGCCCTGATGACAGCCCGGGCTGCTCCACCCCGTCCTAAAATTAAAATACTTCCTTCTTTTAAAACAGGATTGATACTTTCAAAGGCCCCATAGATATCCGTGTTGTAGCCATATAGCACGCCGTCTTTATTGTAGACAGTGTTTACTGCCGCCACAGCCTTCGCATCATCACTTATATGGTCTAAATATTTTATAATATCATTTTTATAAGGGGCCGTGACATTAAAGCCACTATATCCACCAGACCTAACTTCATCGACAAAGGCTGGCAAATCTTCTCTATCTAAATCTCTCAACTCATAAGACAAGTCGACCCAATCTCTCTTTGCAAAAGAGTGATAGAGTTCTGGCGACCTGGAATTTTTTATATTTTTTCCTATAAGGCAAAGTTTTAGCATAGCTTTAAAATCTCTCCAGCAATTTTTTCTGAAGCTGACCTTATATAGCCTTCTTTTACAGAAATAAAGTCTCCTGTAATTAGCCTGTCTCCATAAAAATCATAGTCGTCTTTGCTAGGTACAACTGGGATTGATCCCTCGTCCTTGTACTTGGCCAAGACCTCTTTTTCTGGCAAGACATCATTTGCAAATACAAAATCCAAGCCCCTGCCCAAATATCTTTCAATTTCCTCTATGTGGTCCCTGAGCGTGTAATTATAAGTTTCTTCCGGCTGGGTCATGACATTGGATACGTAGGCAATTTTTTTATCCTTTAACAAATCTCTCACGTCGTCTACTAGCAAATTGCAAATAACAGATGTGTACAAGGACCCTGGGCCCAAGGTTACAATGTCTGCCTCTCTTATGGCCTCTCTGGCATCAACAGAAATATTGCAAGGCTGATTTAAATAAATTTCGTTTATCTTGGCCTTTCTTTTTAAAGAAAAAATTGCAATCTCACTTTCACCGTAAATCGTATCTCCATTTGATAAATTAGCAACTAAATCCATTGGGTCAAGGCTAACTGGATAGACATTACCCTTTATGTTTAATGCCTTGCTCAAAAAATAAATCGCCTGTTCAAAAGATCCAAACTCCTCTGTCATTCCTGCTATCATTAAATTTCCCAGTGACTGACCATTCAAGCCCCCTTTCTTAAACCTATAAGACAATAATTTAGACAAGGAGTCAGGTGCATTGGACAAGGCCAAGAGGCAGTTTCTAATATCCCCTGGCGGCAGCATATTTAAATCGGCACGCAAAATTCCGCTTCCACCACCATTATCTCCAACGGTTACAATAGCAGAAACGTCGAATTTATCCTTGAGTCCCGATATTAAAATGCTAAGTCCAGTCCCACCACCAATGGCCACCAGTTTATTTGCTTTCATCTTCCAAATCCCTGTTAATCATAGTAATACTTATCTTATCTTCTTTTTCAAACATTTCCTTTAGGCGTCTGGCAACGCTTACAGACCTCTGCCTACCACCTGTGCAACCAAAGGCTACCAAGACTTGTTCCTTACCCTCTCGTTCATAAAGCGGTATTAAAAATTTAATTAAATCATAGAGTTTTTTTATAAATTCATCCACTTCCGGCTGGCTTAAAACAAAAGTGTAAACTTCATCCTTATAACCGGACTTGGTCTTTAATTCAGGCACATAATATGGATTTTCAATAAATCTTACATCGAAAACCAAATCAGCATCCATAACAATCCCGTGCTTAAAACCAAAAGTTGTAAAGACCACATTGAGCCCATCAGTCTCTTCCAGCATTGAGTGAATGGCTCGTTTGAGTTCGCCCAAACTCAAGTTAGAAGTCTCAATAGGCAGAGAAATCTCTTGGATCTTATCCATAATCTTACGTTCCTTGGAAATGCCATCTAAAATACTTCCCTTCATAGCAAGAGGATGCGGTCTCCGCCTTTCCTTAAATCTTCTTATTAGCGCCTCATCAGATGCATTTAAAAATAAAACCTTGGCTCCGTATTCGTCCTTCAAATTTTTTATAATCGAAAAGAGCTCGTTGGTAAAAATCCTATTCCTGAGGTCAATAGCCAGGGCAACCTTTTCAACCTGTGGCGTCTTTTGCATTAATTCAAAAGTTTCTCTGATTAAGGGTATTGGCAAGTTATCTATGCACAGATAGCCGTCATCTTCCAATACATTTAAGGTGGCAGTTTTTCCTGCCCCGCTCATGCCAGTTACAATTATAATATCCATTTTATTTTTCAATTATCCTTAACTCCGTTTCTAATTCTACACCGTATTCGTCTCTGACCTTACCTCTAATAAGTTCAATCAGCTCTATAACATCATCAAAAGTCGCCTCATCATAGTTGATTATAAAGCCTGCATGCTTTGGTGATACCATGGCTCCGCCGATCCTGGTCCCCTTTAAATTCAAATCGTCAATAAGTTTTGAAGCATAATAACCCTTCGGCCTCTTGAAAACTGATCCGCATGAAGGATACTCAAGTGGCTGTTTAGAGTTTCTTCTCTCGTGCAGGTCATCGACCAAGGCTTTAATCTCTTCTCTATCACCCTTAACAGCCTTATAGTAAGCGCCCAATATAATATCGCCATTGTCTTGAAAGACAGAATGCCTGGAGTCAAATTCGCAAATCTCATTTGGAACTTCAACAAGATCTCCATCTCTAAAAACAACAACAGAATGAATTATGTCTTTCATTTCTCCGCCATAGGCTCCCGCGTTCATAAAAACTCCGCCGCCAATAGACCCTGGTATGCCTTCCATAAATTCAAAACCTGTAAGAGCATTTTCAATTGCAAAATCGCTGACCTGGCCCATGGTGGCTCCAGCCTGAGCATAGACCAAACCATCTTTTAATTCAATCTTTGAAAAATTTTCCCTTAAAAGAATTATTGCCCGGTCAAATTTTTTATCTGTAATTAAAATATTGCTCATCTGGCCAATTATCAGTGGATTTTCTTCTATATTTAAAATTTCTTTTATATCGTCGTTGGACTCTGGCAAGTAAATTGCCCTGCAAGATCCGCCAATCTTCATTGTAGAAAATTCTTTTATATCATAACCTTTTAAAACTTTCATTTGCCCTCCATTTTTTCGTTCATCGATATATCTATACCCCTATTTTATTATATTTGAGGCAAATTGTCCACATCAAAAAACCTTTGACAAAAAGTCAAAGGCTTTAATTAATTTAAAACTTTTTCATAACTATTACAAATGCACTTGCAAGCATTATAAATCCAAAGATAAACATGATCAATGTAAATAATCTTTCTCTTTTTTCTGGCTTTATAACTAGAGTGGTCTTTTCCCTATAATCTGGGAAAGATTTTAACAACTTGTAAACGATATAAGCTAAGAGTGCAATTACAATCACTCCAAATGCAGCAACAAGGACTTTTGAATCGCCTAGCATGGCCTCGACATTTGCCATATCAGGATCACCTGCAGCGTCCAAATCCAAGTTGCCAGCCTTGTTGGCAATGTAGCCTATGACCATGGCTATGGAGTTGTTGGTTGTGTGACCAATGATGCTAGGGAGTAATGAGTCAGACCTGTATCTCAAATATCCAAATGTCAGTCCCATCAAAAATGGTCCGACAATATTTATAGGATTGTAGTGGAAGATTGCAAACAAGGTCGCAGTTATAAAAATCCTCGCCAGAGGCTTGTACCTATCAAAGGCCTTAAATAAAAATCCTCTAAAGACCAACTCTTCAAAAACTCCTGGTAAGACCGCAAACATTATTACGCTTACCAAAAACATCGGAAAAGTTTCTGGTAGAGGCACACCCAAATCGGATGGCAGGGTCATAAATTTGGAAAGCCCTGTCAAATACAAACCATTTATAAATACAATAACTGGATAAGATAAAAGCGATATAAAAAACGCCTTCCACAAGGTCCCCTCGTAGGGCATCCTAAGGGCCAAGGTCTCTTTTACATAATATTTTCTAAAAACGCAGACCAGATAAGTCACCAGGCCTAATATTATTACCTCTGTAAAAAATATTCCAAAGTAAATATTTAAAAGCTGAGTAAGTCCACCCAGGGTTAAAAACAAAACCGTTAAGCCCATAAACATGAGTGATCCAGCAACAGCTGTAGGCATACTTTTTTTATTCATCTTCTCCCTCTTCTAAAAATTCAAATATATAAGGCACGTTTCTGTAATTGTTTTCATAGTCCAAGCCATAGCCAACAATAAAAACGTCGTCCACTTCAAAGCCTACAAAATCACTGTTGACATCTTGTGTTCTTCTGGATGGCTTGTCAAGCATAGTGGCAATCTTTAATGACTTTGGATTTCTAATTCCTATATAGTCCTTGATAAATTTTAAGGTATTGCCCGAGTCGATAATATCGTCGACTATCAAAACATTTTTGCCTGTTACATTGGATCTCAAATCGCTAAACACTTTTACATCTCCAGATGAAACCTTCTTGTGCCCATAGGAAGCAGTGGTGATAAAATCCACTTCTACGAGCATGTCCAGCCTCTTGATTAGGTCGGCTGCAAACATAAAGCCACCTCTTAATAGAGGAATTACAATAATCGGTTCTCCCTTGTAAAAATCATTTATTTCCTCTGCCAGCTTGTCCAAACGCTTATCAATTTCATCTTGTGTAATCAAAACTTTTTTAATCATAAAGCCCTCTTAATTTCTTCCAGAGAATCCTTAGCTGATTGTAGCAAGGACTCATAGTCGCTTAGCTTTTCCTTTTCTTTATTTACAACTGCCTCTGGAGCCTTGTCTACAAAGCCCTTGTTAGCAAGCTTTTTATTTAATCTTTCGATTTCTGATTCGTAATTTTCGATTTTCTTTTCCAAGCTAATAATTTCTTTTTCATAGTCAATCAGCTCTTTTAAAGGCATATACATGTCAAATTCAGGGATTGACATAAAGAGATAATCGCTTGGATTTAGTTTTTCTGTTGTAGAAATAATCTCTGTAACGCCGATTAATGGCATAATCATTTCTTTATTTGCAATAACATCTGCAATTAAGGCATTGTCGCCAGCCAAAATCAATTCTGACTTTCTGCTTGGGTCAATGTTTCTGGATGCCTTTGCATTTCTAACTTCTCTGATAATGTCCTTGATCTTTTCAATTACAAAAACGCTGTTCTTTGGATTTTTGATTTCCAAAACCTCTGGCCAAGCTTGAACCATAATATAACCCTTAGCATTTGGTAGAGATTGGTAAATTTCCTCGGTAATAAAAGGCATAAATGGGTGAAGAAGTTTCAAGCTATTTTCGAGTACGTAAAGGAGTACTGATTTTGTAACAGCCTTTCTATCTTCGTCATCGCCATATAAATCACTCTTTGAAAATTCAATATAGTAGTCGCAGAGGTCTTCCCAAATAAATGAGTAAATGCGTTCAGCTGCAAGACCCACTTCATATTTGGAAAGGTTCTTGTCGACAGTTGAAATTGCGTCATTTAATTTTTCCAAAATCCAAATATCCTTATCGGTGAGTTTATCTTGGTCAAAATCAGTTGATTTGTGGTCGCCAATGTTCATAAGTAAGAAGCGGCTTGCATTCCAAACCTTGTTGGCAAAGTTTCTTGCATTTTCAACCTTTTTCTCATCAAATCTCATATCGTTTCCAGGTGAATTACCTGTAACCATATTAAATCTCAAGGCGTCGGCTCCGTACTTTTCAATAATTTCTAGTGGATCAATACCATTGTCAAGAGACTTACTCATCTTCCTGCCTTGAATATCACGGACCAATCCAGTAATCAAAACATCTTTAAATGGAATTTGATTCAAGAAATATTTAGACGTAAAGGTCATTCTGATAACCCAGAATAAAATAATATCAAAACCAGTGATCATCAGATCAGTTGGGAAGAATTTTTTAAAGTCTTCAGAATTTTCATCTGGCCAGCCCAGAGTTGCAAATGGCCACAAGGCCGATGAGAACCATGTATCCAAAGTATCTGGATCTTGGTGGATATTTGTAGATCCACATTTTTCACATTTTTCTACTGGGCTTTCGCTAACATGAATATGGCCACAGTCTTCGCAGTAATATGCTGGGATTTGATGGCCCCACCAAAGCTGACGTGAAATACACCAGTCATTTAAATTTGACAGCCAGTTTCTGTAAATCTTTCCATATCTTTCAGGATAGAATTTTGGTTCGCCAGCGTCAAAAGCTTCAAGGGTATCTTTAGCCAAGTCTTTCATCTTAACAAACCATTGCTTGCTGATTAGCGGCTCGATAACAGTTTTGCACCTGCTGCAATGGCCAACTGCATTTTCGTGTTTCTTTTCGCTTACCAAAAGCCCTTGGGCCTTTAAGTCTGCAATAATATTTTTCCTTGCTTCATACCTATCCATACCTGCGTATTTCAAAGCATTCTCATTCATCTTGGCATCTTCATCAATAACTACAAATTGGCCAAGATTGTGGCGTTCACCAACCATAAAGTCGTTAGGGTCGTGAGAAGGTGTAATCTTTACAACACCTGTACCAAATTCCATATCAACATAATCATCAGCAATTATAGGAATTTCTTTTTCAACAAGTGGAAGTATGACATTTTTGCCAACCACATCCTTGTATCTGTCATCATTTGGGTTGACAGCAACAGCCAAGTCACCAAGCAAAGTTTCAGGACGAGTTGTAGCAATGACTACACTCCCATCTCCATCAGCAAAATTATATCTGATTTCCCAAATCTTAGAATCAGTATCAACGTGGTCAACCTCAGCATCAGAAATAGCAGTCTTACAATCTGGGCACCAGTTAATAATCCTGTCACCCTTATAAATAAGACCGTCATCATACATGCGTTTAAAAGCTGTAAAAACAGCGTGACTCATATTGTCATCCAGAGTAAATTTAAGCCTATCCCAATCACAAGAAAAACCCATGGACTTGAGCTGATTAATAATATTGCCACCGTGCTCATGGGTCCAGTCCCAGGCCTCTTCCAAAAATCCATCGCGGCCAAGTTCTTCCTTGGACTTGCCTTCGTGTCTAATCTTATTTACAACACGAGACTCAGTTGCAATACTTGCGTGGTCTGTGCCTGGCAGCCAAAGAGCTGCATAACCTTGCATCCTCTTTAGCCTGATATAAATATCTTGTAAAGTATACATAGAATGCCCCAAATGCAAATTACCAGTAACATTTGGCGGTGGCATCATAATAGTGTATGGCTTACCATCTTTATTAACAGAGGGAGAAAATAAATTATTCTCCACCCACTCATTATAAATTCTTTTTTCAAAATCATGCGGATTATATTTACTATCTAATTCTTTCATACAACACTTCCCCATTAAATATTGGCATAAGCCTGATTTATATATAATTATACACAAAGAGCCCCTAAATGTAAAGCAAAGAGTGGCCAGCAAAGCCATCATAAAATACACTTGTTTACTTAATAAAAATAACTTGTAACGAAACTGTAATCATAAAAGCCCACTAATTAACCATTCTGTAACTTGTATTGGCAAAGGCATGCTATAATAAAATCATCCTATTGTTTTGTTTTTGAAAAATCCGCAGATGTTAGCGGATTTTTTTATGCCCAAAATTAAATAGCAAGTCCTTACATAAAAAATGACCCTAATAGATAAGCTCATCCATTAAGGGTCATTTCTTTTTAGCAAATTAATTTTTTATTCAAAACATTCGCACACTTTTTGTTTTAAATAAATCAAATTTTATTTACTGTATTTTTTTCTCTTCAATACTACCAAAGCTATTAGTAAAATTAAACTCAAGTAAATTGATTTTACGTCTGTCTTTACTCCAGTCTTTGGAATAATATTTTCTCCGCCACCTTCGTCTTCAGGTTCCTCTGGTTCCTCAGGTTCTTCTGGTTCTGGTTCATCGGGTTCTTCTGGCTCTTCAGGTGGTTCTTCTGGTGGGATTTCCTTGTTTGTAATTGTAAATCCCTTGTCCATGTTGCCTGCGTAGGAAACTTCAAATTCCCTGTCCCCTATTTTGTATAAACCATTTTCGTCACCAACTTCTCTTACTGTATAGGTGTATCTATTGCCCATAAAGTCATATTCATCAAGATCATAGAAGGTCGCAGTCCATCCATTTGCTTCACTTAATGTTAAGAACTTATTGGTAGCTTCACCATTTACATAAAGTTGAACTCGAATAGCCTGAGTTTCGCCAAGAGCTTCCCAAAGCTTGCTTACTCTGACATATGTCTTTCTTGGTTCTTCTGGTGGTACTTCTGTGTTTTTAATATTAACAGAGAATATTTCTGTTAAGCTTACATCTTTCGCATAGCGAATGATATATCTACCGTCTTTTTGCCTTTCGACTTTGATAAAGGTGCTTAAATTATCTTGATTAAATTCTTTCTTTTTATCTTCTTCTGAAAGCTCAAAGACTTCATAACGATAATTTCCTTCTGCTAAAATCCTTTTGAGTTCATCGGTCGTGTAGTTAAGGATAATCTCTTTGCCTTCCTTATCTTTACCGATTACTTTTAATCCAGCTTTTTCTGTATAAATATCACTATTAAAACCTGGAACTTCCACTTCCTTAATGGTATATCCATGTTTTCGAAGGGTTCCCTTTAAGTTTTCTATGGTCTCTTGCCAGTTACCATCCTTGGTAAGTTTGATTTCCTTAACCTCACCTTCTTCGTTAGTAACAATTACCGTAATTTCTTCAGGAATTTTATTTGCTCCACCAAACCATTCCTTCAAAAATTCTATCTTATGATCTGGACCATAGTGGTTTTCAGTCTTTATTTGCCAATCCACATCAGCTTTTAAAGGAGTCACATAAGTTGTTGGGTCATAGCGATCGTAGGTTTCATTATATTCATTGCTATTTGCAATAAATAGCTCTGCATAAGGTACACCTTTAATGACTAAGCGAGGTAAATATAGAGCATAGGCTCCATCCTCATCTTTTCTTATATAGAAATTGTATTCTTCACGATTTGTTTCATTGCTAATAACATCATAATATTTAACTGGAATACCTTGACCATAAGTTTCAACTTCAACAGGATCAAACGCATAATTCTTATCAAGCTCTGCATAAGGAGCTCCAGTGATTGGGTTTTCTCTAACTGTAAAATGAAATACTCCTTCTTGGATTTTCTTTCCATCCAAATATAAATTCAATTTAACATCGCGATAAGTTCCGTCTGCATTCTTATATACATCGGAATCAAAATGTTCGTTTGTTAGATAAAATTGATTCTCCGGTTGACCTTCCTCGTGATATTCATTGGCATATCCGATACGAACAATAAACTTCTCTTTTTTATTAATAAACTCTGGTGCAAATATATCAGAATTTTCTTCAAGACTATATTTACCTGCTGCTAAAGCCTTAGGATTCAGTTTTTTAAAAGTACCCTTCCATTTACCTTTAGCTGTAAGCGTGAGCTTTTTATAGATAGGTTTGCCATCCTTGTCGTAACCTTCAATAACACGCTTGCCATCTAAGAGCAAGTAGAAGTCCATAGAGTCAGGTTGGTCTTTCTCTTCAATATTCTTCCAAGACTTTTCAACATCTAACTTACCCCAAGGAGAATTTGTCAGAGTAAAGCTATGAGTTTTATTTCCCTCGACTGTGTAGTCTTGAGTGCCTTCAAGTTGATGAGCAGAAAAACCTACATTATTATAGTAATCATTTAGCCATAGATATGGAACTTCTACTGTTAATGTGCCGTCTTTATTCTCTGTTAGAATAACAGCATAACCTCTGTCCTTGTTGTGATAACCTTCAACATCGTCCCAACCTTCGTATTCAGTAAATTTACGGTAAGCTCCGTAATATTTATATTCCGAAACCTTCTTTAGTAGAAGTGGATGGGCAATCGTAGCTTTTCCAAAGCCCTTACCTACTCCTTTTTCGTCTTTTTCTTCATGGATTTTTGTTTGACCAATGCGAGTTAAAACTTGTTTTACAGGATCGTAAAAATAAAGATATAAATCCTTATCTTCCTTTACAGTGCCCTTATCATACTTGTCGTTATATTCTCTGGTAATTTCAAGTACACCAGCTTTTTCTGTCTTATCTTCTGTCGGTTTTTCCTCAGTTACTTCTACAAAATACTTGTCACCTTGTTCCACAACTAAATACTTATAGCCCTTTTTGGCTAATTCTTGAGCAGTAAATGGCAGGCCCTTGTCCATGTAGTAGGTATCTTCAGGTAGGCCAATATCTGAGAAATTCTTAATTTTAAGAATATCTAATATTTCCTTTCGATCCTCTCTATTGTACCAGTTAGTATCAAATCGACTGTGCCAATTGTTATCTTTACCTAGTAAAATTTCACCATATTTGAAAAGGTTCTTGTCCTTACCATAATTAGCTTTAACATAGTCCCTATCCTTGTCTATGGGAACGATGAACAGATCTACTCTAATTGTTCCAGGAATAGAAGACCTATCAACTCGTTCATCCCATTTTTTATTAAATTCTATTTGATAGTCACCCTTGTCTTTATCAGAAATTAAGTTGGCATTAGAACCTACACCACCACCAGTGCGACCTTGATTGCCTAGCACAAATGTTAGAGAGTTTTGCCAAGCTTCTCGAATCAGGTTATCATTATAGACAGCCTTCAAATGTGTTGTGCCAGTTTGATAAGAAAGATGTTCAGGAATAGTTACGCCATCTTCTGCGGCTGCTCCGTCCTCTATAAATTTAATAAATTGATCTCCTTCTGTAACTGGGGAAATATGGGAATAGAATGTACGTCCTACATACTCACCGTTTAATTTAAAGTTCCAAGCTTTTTTATAAAAAGTAACATCTTTGCCATAACCTTCAGAGTCATTATTATAAACATAGACGCTATGACCGTCACCAATGTGGACAAAGCCTGTTGGACAGTTCCAAAGACCGCCACCATTGCTGCCGCCTAAATATGCGTCATAATGACCTTTTGCAAGATTCTCAGTAATGAGGATATGCTTCAATTTTTGTGTGATGGGTGGATAAGAAATATAAATACCGCCCCCATGGTTATAAGACAGGTTATCTAAAACCATGGTCTTGCCAAATGTAACATCGTTGGAGTCAACGTAAATACCGCCACCATCTCCGTTAGATTTGTTTTTGTAAATCAATCCACCATCGATTAGAGCTTCAGCCTTGCTTCTTTTAATAAATTCACTATAATTCTTGTTAACAGAAGCCTTTTGATCTCCATAAATATTACTCGTGTTGCCTAGATATTGAGAAGATATTGCAATTCCACCACCAACATCGTACGATCTATTTCCAGCAATTATTCCATCAGTTATAGTGATTTTTGAATTTGGATAACCTGCTAATCCTGCACCAGCTTCATAATTGGATGCTGTTTTATTTTTTGCAATAATACCGCCTTCCATATTTACTATGGCTGGCTTTGTAATTTGTAATCCAAGATCACCAGCAAACACACCACCTGTCAAACCGCCCGTATTGTTATCGATCAAACCGTTTTTCATGGTAAAAGTTCCACCTGGGTTTACATAAACAGCACCGGCGGCATAAGGCCGGGAATAATTGGCATCGATTTGTTCGTAGGACGTATTCTTGGAAATTCGTCCGCCTTCCATGGTGAAGGTTCCACCCTTGTTGACGCGGATTGGGCCAGTGTAACCATGCTTGTTGTAGGAATTCATAACGACGGCATTCTTCATTATCAATTCGCCATTGACATTGATAACAGAGCCTTTGTCGGCAAATTCGGTTTTTGCCTTGTCTCCATTACCGTCAATATAAACAGCTTTATCTGCCGTTCCAAGCGTAAGTTTACCTAATACTTCAAATAAAGTATCACTTGTAAATCCCTCAGCTCTTTTGATAATAATATCTTTCTCTTCCGAAGGAAGTGGATTTTTTTCTAAATCAGCTTTATTTAAAGCATCTTCTCCACGTCTCCTGCCTTCTTCAATGATCTCTCTTTGTTTAGATTCACCTTCACCAGCGTGCTTGGCTGGTTGGTCAATAGGTTTCCAAGGGTCATCAGCTTTTGATTGATTATTGGATGTTAGGATAATATCTTTACCGGCATCAATTGTTATAGTTGCTTCAATTTTAAAACTCTTTGTAATAACAATTGTGGTTTGTTCACCAATTTTTGCATTTTCAATCGCAGTCTTTAGCTCTGCAAAAGATCCTACTTTAATTGGTTCACCATTTCCTTCTGGTCCTGCTCCTAGTGGATTTAGGTTTTCAGGGTCAATGATTGTACCGATTTCTAATTCTTGGCCTTCTTCAAGTTCTCCTGCTTCTTCTGGTTTTTCTTCAGCCTTTTCCGGATCCTTAGCTTCTTCTGAATCTTCAGCTTTTTCTTCTGATTTTTCTTCGCCTTCGCTTTCGGTTTTTTCTTCTCCTTCAACTTTTTCTTCAGTTTCTAGTTTTTCTTCAGACTTTTCTTCGTTTTTTTCTTCAGTTTTTTCGTCTTTATTAATTTCTTCTTCTTTGCTTTCTTCTTGATCAACAGGTTCTTCTTCTGCATCAGAAACTGTTTGTTGATCTTCTGATTCTTCTTCTGATTTTTCCTCAGCTTTATCTTCTACTTGTGCAGCTTCTTCTTCCTCAGATGTTTTTTCTTCAGTTTCTTCTGCTTTTTCAGTTTCTTTTACTTCTTCTGTTTCTTTTACTTCTTCTGTTTCTTTTACTTCTTCTACGTCTTGAGGTGCTTCCTCTGGTTCTTCCTTTGTATCTTCTGTTTCTGATGCTGGTTCGCTTAGGGTTGTTTCCTCCACGATTTTTCCTTCATCTGTTGTTTCTGCATATAGGTCTACTTTACCAAATGCTAGTATAGTAAAAAGCAAAGTTAAAAAAATTATCATAACTCTTTTTTTCACTATTTTCACCTCCTTTCATTTACATATTTATAATATAAATATTTTTATAATTTTTAATATCTATATTATTTTAATTATACTTTTTTTGTATGATAAAATCAAGGTAAAAACACAATCTATCTTATCTCTTATACTACTAACTAACTATATATTGTGCTTTTTCTACCCCCCCCCCGGATTTTTTGGCTTATATAGTATTTGCATATTTTTTATATATTTTTATGTATATTTTACTCTTGTAAACAAAAATGACCCTTATGGATAAGCTCATCCATTAGGGTCATTTCTTTTTAGCAAATTAGTTTTTATTTAAAACATTCGCACACTTTTTGTTTTAAATAAATCATATTTTATTTGCTATATTTTTTTCTCTTCAATACTACCAAAGCTATCAGTAAAATTAAGCTCAAGTATATTGATTTTGCGTCTGTCTTTACTCCAGTCTTTGGAATAATATTTTCTCCGCCACCTTCGTCTTCAGGTTCGTCTCGTTCCTCGGGTTCTTCTGGTTCTGGTTCTTCAGGTTCTTCTGGTTCTTCAGGTTCTTCTGGTGGGATTTCCTTATTTGTAATGGTAAATCCCTTATCCATGTTACCTGCATAGGAAACTTCAAATTCTCTGTCCCCTATTTTGTATAAACCATTTTCGTCGCCAACTTCTCTTACTGTATAGGTGTACCTATTTCCCATAAAATCATATTCATCAAGATCATAGAAGGTCGCAGTCCATCCATTTGCTTCACTTAATGTTAAGAATTTATTGGTAGCCTCACCATTTACATAGAGTTGAACTCGAATAGCCTGAGTTTCCCCAAGAGCTTCCCAAAGCTTGCTTACTGTAACGTAAGTCTTAGGTTCTTCTGGTGGAGGTGGAAGTTCTGTGTTTGTTACTTCAAAAGTGTATTCATAGTAAGGATCTAGATTATCAGCATCTGGGTTTAAGTCTTTAATCTCAGGATAATAGCTAAATCTACCTTCTCCTGACAAGTCTTTTTCTGTAACCTTAAACACTTTGGCAAAGTTACCATTTACCAAAACATTCGGAACATACAGGGTGTAGACCCCTTGATTATCTTTCTTTAAAAAGAGGTTTACACTTTGGTATCCTACGTCGTGGTACCCCCACTTTTCATCCATACTGTTATAGTATCTAACTCTAATATTATGGCCACCGGCATCAACGATAATAGGTTTCTCTTCATTATAGCCGAACAATAAGTCATCATCATCAAGAGAACTGCCATTCCAAGTCATGGTCTTTTGTTCTTTAATATTTCCGTCGACAATCAATCGTACGGTAATATTTCCCATTAATTTTCTAAATGGCTCCTCATTAATGATTCCATTACTATCTTGTGGAATATAACCGGGTTGTTTTTTAATCCAAGAGCCAATCGATGATAAGAAAGCATATTCTCTGGATAAGCGGAATTTAATATTTACCTTATCTTCATCTTCATCTCTATTTTCCCTTGGATCTACTAGAACTTTATTTAATTTATATGACATTTCAAAGCCATCTAAAGCTTCTTCTTCGATGCCATATGCACCTTTTTCTAAATGTAAAGGATCAAGCCTTGTAATAGTTCCTTTCCATCCACCTGATTTTGTAATCGTAACAGTCTTATAGATTGGATAAACCTTTCCATTTTTATCGCGTTTATAATCAACAGGAATACGCTTGCCATCTTTTAAAATATAGAAAGTAACTTGGTCTGGAATATTTCTATTTTTCAATTCATGGCTATTATCTGTGATTTCTTCACCATTAAGCATCTTCCATGTCTTTTTAATTTTTGCCTCGGTAAATGGCCTATTGCTAATTACGAATTCATAACCATAAAAATCTTTTTCTTCTACAGGAACTGGTTCTTTCTTAGCTACCTTAATTCTACTAAGTCCTCCATCCCATACCTCTGTCCAAATATACGGTACGTGAAGGATAATACCATCATTTGTTTTCTCTACAAAGATTGAGTACTTATCTAATGCTTCACCATAACCTTTGTAAAATTGCCAAGCCCTGCCTTTTTCAATTAAGCTTCTATTGTTTCCATAAGGTATAACTGCTTTTATTTCAGCAGATAGAATATCGTGTGAAAACTCTGCATTAATTCCACTATTACCATTCTTTTTTGATTTTCCTATATAAGAAAGAGTTCCATCTTTATTTAGCTCATAGAAATAGAAGTCTGCGTTGTGGTATCCATTATCATATTTACCTCCATATTTCTTAGACCTATCTCTAGTAATAAGGACAGTACCAGGTTGAACTGGAGCCTCTGCATTCTTTTCTTCTACAGAATTTGCGTAATCAGTTTCTCTTTCAATAACCAAATACTTGTAACCCATTTTTTTCAATGCTTCCTTTGTAAGTGGAAGGCCCTTATCTTTAGTAAGAGTGTAGTTATTAAATGAATTTTCAGAGAAACTTGCTTGCCAATTATTTCCTTGGTTTAAAATAACTTCTCCATATTTGAATAAGTTTTTATCATAACCATATTGGCTGCGTACATAAACTTCATCCTTATCTAGAGGAACTATAAAAATATCAACATGAATATCTTTATTTTCATATTCACTCTTGTCGATTTTTTCATCCCATTTCTTCTTAAAGTGGAATTCAATATCTCCTTCATCTTCAGGGGTTTCAAGATTTGCATTTGTTCCAAGTCCTGCTCCATAGCTAGCCTTGTTTCCTAAAATAAATGTACCAGAATTTCTCCATGCTTCAGCTTTCAAGGCTTCATTATAAACAGTTTTCAGGAAAGCTTTTTCCTTAAAATAAGACATGTTTTCTGGAATAAGATTACCTGTTCCATCATCATTTAAAAATTTTATAAAGTTATGGTCTTTTGTAATAGGTGATAGATATACATAGAACCTATCATCTATACGTTCTGTCTTTGACCCATATGTCAGCTCAAAAGGATTGGTTTTTTGTCTAAAGGCGAAGTCAGCTCCTTTATTGGCAGCCGTATTGTTAAATACATAAACAGTATGTCCATCGCCAATATGAATATAACCATACGGACAACTCCAAATTCCTCCGCCACTTCCAGGCGCACCGTTCTCACCTGGATTAAGTGCTGTATACTTTTCTGCACTATTTTCTGTGATGAGCATTTCTTTTATTGTTTGAGTCCTTGGTGGATATGAAATATAGATTCCTCCGCCTAATGTTCGAGCCTCGTTATCTAAAATCATTACACGGTTAAAATAAGCTGTATTGGTATCAACAAATACTCCTCCACCGTCTTCAGGAGTCGAATTTTTAAAAATCAAGCCGCCATTAAAATTGGCTTCAGCCCTATTCCTAAGAATAAATTTTTCATAAGGTAAATTGTGTGTCGTTGTGCTTTTTGAATATGGTCCCATTGAGCCATTAGTATATTCAGTAACATACTGGTCTGTAATTGTTATGGCTCCGCCTCTATTTTGCCCCTTATTGCCAGCAATGATGCCGTCTTTTAAATTTAACTTGCCTTGTGGGAAAATGAAAATACCACCTGCAAAACCAAATCCACCTTTGGCTTCATTGCTTACAATGTTTCCTCCATTTAATTTAAATAAGGCAAAATCGTCATCGTTTTTAAGAATAGGATTAGTAGTAGAGCCTCCACGTCCCATAAATACAGCTCCTGCCGCTCCTATGTTGTGGTCTATCATCCCATTATTCATAGTAAATTTTGCACTGGGCTCTATATATACAGCACCAGCCGTATATGGGAAACCTGAGTTAAGTCTATTGGTATTTGCTGTAATTCTTCCACCATTCATATTAAATTCTGATCCTGCATGTAATTTTATACTTGCAGAGTAATCATTTTCAGATTTTCCGTTAGCTATCGTCCCATTATTTAGGGTTAACTTGCCCCCACTTTTTACATCAAAGAAAGATCCTTTACTGCCTTGATTCGAGACAACATGTTTTTTGTTACCATCAAAATTTATCGAGTTCTTTTTATCACCCAGAGTTAATTTTCCCAAAACACTAAATAAGGTGTCATTAAAATTATTAGCTCTTTTAATAGTAATCTGACCATTAAAATTGTAATAATAGTCCTCATCTTCTTTTGTAATATTATTAGCTGCATCTATAGCATCTTGACCACGTTTTCTGGCTTCTTCGATTTTTTCTCTTTGCTTTTCTTCGCCTTCTTTAGCAAAATCTTTTGGTTGGTCTATATGTTTCCAAGGATCATCCATAGGTTTTTCATCTTCTGAAGTTAAAATTATATCGGTATTTGCTTTAATTATTAGTGTTCCAGTTATTGTAATCTCATTCTTAATTATAATTTTTGTTGTTTTACCTTCTTCTGCATCATCAATCGCAGCTTTTAATTCTTCAAAAGTAGTGACCTTTTTTACAACAACATCTCCACCTTGGCCTGCACCTAGGGCTAGTGGGTTTTCGGCGAGTTCTGAAACTTCTAGGACTTCTCCTTCTTCTAAGACGGTTTCTCCTTCAGTCTCTTCATCAGTTTTTTCTGCTTCCTTAGCTTTTTCTGAATCATCAACTTTTTCTTCGCCTTCGGTTTCGGCTTGTTCTTCTCCTTCAACTTTTTCTTCAGTTTCTAGTTTTTCTTCAGACTTTTCTTCGTTTTTTTCTTCAGTTTTTTCGTCTTTATTAATTTCTTCTTCTTTGCTTTCTTCTGGATCAACAGTGTCTTCTTTTGCATCAGAAACTGTTTGTTGATCTTCTGATTCCTCTACTGATTTTTCTTTAGTTTTATCTTCAAATTTATCTTCTACTTGAGGCCTTTCCTCTTCAACTGTTTCTTTAGTATCTTCTGCTTGTTTAGTTTCTTTTACTTCTTCAACTGTTTCTTTTACTTCTTCTTCTATTTCTTCTTGAGGTGTCTCCTCTGGTTCTTCCTTTGTTTCTTCTGTTTCTGATGCTGGTTCGCTTAGAGTTGTTTCCTCCGCGGTTGTTCCTTCATCTGTTGTTTCTGCATATAGGTCTACTTTACCAAATGCTAATATAGTAAAAAGCAAAGTTAAAAAAATTATTATAACTCTTTTTTTCACTATTTTCACCTCCTTTCATTTGTATATTTACAATATAAATATTTTTATAATTTTTTAATATCTATATTAGTTTAATTATAGTTATTTTATGTGATAAAATCAAGGAGAAAGCACAATTTATCTTGCCTCTAATATTATCACTTAACTATATATTGTGCTTTTCCTACCCTCCCCCGCAAAAATTGCTAGATATTGTACTTGTAAAGTTTATTTTATTTTTCACGCACAAAAAAACTTAGCATTTGATTTTAATGCTAAGTTTAATCTATTTTTTTATTTTACTTCTTCCGCTAATTTTTCAATTAATCTAAAGAAGGCCATGTTTCTTGAATTATCAGGACTATATTTAAAGATTCCAAAATCACTATAAAAGTCTTCTATCAATCCATCGTCAAGGTTTTCATAAAACCATATATCGTTTTTGTTTTCATCAAAGCGTCCCTGGAGGACATAAACCATCTGATCTCGCTTGCCATCAGTTTTTCTGATTTGATTGTAGTATTTTGAGATGACTTGGTCCATGTGCCCACGCAGGATTGTATTCCTGGATTGGTATTTGGCATCAAGTATTAAATACTTGGTGGTTTTGCCTTGGAATTTTAAAATAAAATCTGGCGAATAATAATTTCCTGTTTTGTTGAAGTTGGTAAAATTATCGTCGCCGCCACTGGTCCTCAAGAGTCCAATTTCATTTAAACTTTGATTTCTATATATCAATGGTTGGAAGTACAAGGAGAGTTTAACTCCCTCCCTTTCCCTGTAAAAGGTATTAAATAATATATTTTCATTTTGAAAGACATTGTTGACCGTTGGATAATAAAACTGCTTATCCTTGGTCTCGACTTTTACGTAGCCCATGTCTTTTAGACAATTTAATAATCTTGCCAGGCAATAATATTCATAGAGTTTATCAAGGGAATCGATATTGAAATAAAATTCGTGGTATCTGAGATTTACCTTGCGTGCATGGACCCACCTGTTCATATAAGCCCAGAAAACTGGGTTTATATAGTCGCTCATATTGGAAGTGAGTTTAAATTTGCCCTTTGACTTAAAGCGATTCCTAAGCAAGATGTTTTGCATAATCTCAATATTTTTAACTAGCCTTCTAAGCTCCATATAAACTCGGTCTATTCTTAGCTTGTAAGTGATAACTATGGGCGCACTGTAGCCCTCTGGCAGTGATTTCTTGATAGAAGTGTATTTTTTCTCCATATCTTTTGTAATGGTCAGAATTTTCTTGTAGAGTTTTTTGCTGGCGACCGTAAGTTCATTTAAAAACTCCATTATTTCCAAGCGTTCTTTTTCAACTTTTGGACCGCGAGTTAAATTTGATCCCAAAAAGTCGCTGGTCAAAATCCTCCGCCTGGCCGATATTATTTGCTCACTTGCAGAAAAATCCCTTTCATACATGGCCTTGTGCTTATTATAGGTTTTTATAATATTTGAAACGAGGTTGTTGTAAAGACCAAGTGTTATTGTGTCCTCCTCGTAACTCGTATCAATCTGCCGGCTGAGGCCGTGTTCACCGGAAATGTAATAGATCATATCGTCTACATTTTTCTGGTCGTCATTGGTCTTGGTGGTTACCAGGACCTTGTCACTTGAATAAAAATCATCAGTGTCATCATCATAGATCAAACGGACTCTAAGCCTAACGCTATCAATCATCATCAAAAATGGATATGACCTGTCTTTTTCATTTGATCCCTTGTAGACGACCTTGAAATCGTATCTGTCATTGGATTTTTCTATTAATTCTAGGCTGCCAATTTCCTCTTCGTCAATATAAAATTCGCCCGATACAATTTCTTTTGCCGAATAAATTACAAAGTTGATTGAATAGTAGCCGTTTTCAAATACTACTCCGTTTGTATACCTGTCCCTGCCAAAGCCGTTGTTCAAATTGATGGAGTTTTCAGTGTTTGTGTTATAGCATTTAAGCTGCAAATAACTATTGATACTACCACCCCCTAGAAGCTTACAGATATATCTTCAATAAAGTTATCATACATATCCTTGTAGGCTACAAGGCATTCTTCTAGTTTTGGCATCTCTTTTACCTCTTGCAAGAGTCCATCAATAAGTCTCTTGTTGATGCTGGTAGAAATTCTGGATGGGAGCATAAATTGTAATACTGCCATTTCAAGTGCCAGGTATTTGAATTCATTTATATTTGTTTTGAGTAGGGGTGTGATTGAAGAAATAAACTGCCTAGTCCTCATTATGGTTCTAGGGCTAAGGGGTGAGCCATATCTCCTCAATACATTAGAAATATTAGCTAGCTTGTTTTCAACATCTGGACTAATATTATCATGCTTGGCTTGTAAGCCTAGTATATCTGAAAGTTTAACAACGCCTCTGGGGCTCATGTCGTCCATGTCTTTTTGATAGAAGTTTTTGCTCTCATACTTTGCTTCGACTGTTGCCGTCTTGTCATAAAAACGAGAAGTTAGTTCCAAGCTGGTGTGGTCTTTTTGCAAGGTTGTAAAAAACCGCATATTATGTTTTAATTGAATTTCCTTGCCACCACCAAGATTTAAATAATCTTTAGATCCTATCTCGTGTTCTAAAAAGCTGGCCATATAGTGTTCTGGCATTGATAAGTTTGCGTTATCAAAGAGCACAATATGTGGCAGGTTTCCATCGCAAGTCTTGTCCATCATATCTAATAATCTCTTGTTGTTAGCGGTGAGCTCTCCAGAAACAGGATTGTAAAAACCAATTAGGTCTCTGGAGCTCCTGATATCTGGATCAATATTTACTTTTATAAATAAACCGTTTTCTTCGCTTAAACCCAAGGCTCTGGCAAAGGTGCTAACCATTGAGGTCTTGCCTGATCCAGTCTTGCCATTGATATTGGTTATATAGGACATGCCAAAGAGGACCAAGAGGTTGGCGACCATATTCCTCGAAATATTATAGTTATATTCAAAATTCATCATGTAGTAAACATAATTTACCAGATCTTCTTTTGAATTAAAGCTGGCCAATTCAAATTCTTTCTTCTCAGTGGAATCAAAGTTTTTGAGGCCTTTTAAAGTGGACATAAAATCATCCATGCCATCTTTTCTCAAATCCTTAGCGATTACTCGACCAATATTTTTGTACTCGTCTACAGAATCTTTTAGCTCGGTCACGACTTCGTCTTGAATGGTCTTTAGCTTTTCAAGCTCTGCCTTGTTTTCTTGAATTGTTTCTTCCAAACAATTTTTTTCAGCGGCCAGGTCATTTACATAACCCATGAGCCTGAGTTCTTCGTGTCTTTCTTCCAATTCTTTTTCTATAGACGCAATTTTTTCATTAAGTTCTTTGGCCAATTCTTCGTTCTCTTTGATCAAAAATTCTCTGGAATCTTTAGCATCTATACTTAGCTTATTTACCTCATCTTGTAAGGCGTCTTTTTCTCTTTCTAGCTCAGATATTTTTTCTCTAACTTCAATAAAAATAGTTAATCTGTCTTCAATTTCTTCAAAATTATTGTCCAAAATTAGCCTGATTACATAGTCCTTGAGCTTGTCATCCTTGAGCAAGAATGTAGCTATTTTAAACAGGAAATCAGTCCCCATTTCAGATTGCTTAATAATATTGCGGAAACGCTCAACCCTGTCCTGGCTAGCATTTGGATAAGTAACATTGTTTATAGAAGTTAAGAGGGCTTTTTTTAGAGCGTTTACATCAGCGCTATTAATATTTTCTTCGCGTTCAAAAACACTTAAGACAGTTTCTATTAGCATCTCATCTGAGATAAAATCTTGGACTTTGAGTTTGTCCTTATTTTCATCCAAAAAGTTTTTACAAGTTAAAAATACGCCGTTTTCTGCCCTGTCTCCAACCTTGAAAACAAACTTGTTTAAAATAAATTCCTCATCTATAAATAAATTGTAATCGTATTCACCAACAGCAGCCAGTTCAACCGTATTATCATTTACAAAATAAGTAAAAGGACCACAAATTCCATCCCTAGCCTTTATAAAAATTTGATCTGTATAAATTTTTTCTAAAACATAATCAAGTTTTCTATTTTCTATAATTGTTTCTAAAGAATCTTCGCTATTAATAACCTGTATAAAATTATCGTTTTTAAATCTTTCTAGCCAAACTTCACTTGAATCATCCCCATAAGATGGATTAAATTTCATCCTATAAAAATTGTTTTGTTGATTGGTGTCAACTTCTGGTTCAAAATTAATCCTAATTGAAACCAAATGTGTTAGTTTGTCAACAATTTCTTCGGCTGAAAATCCTCCTTGTATGCGGACTTCAAAACTTCCAAGTTGGGGAAAATCCTCTGGATTAACTGGTAAGACTTCCCCATCACTTAAAATAAAACGCGGATAAACATAGCAAACCCTATTAATGCTATTTGAATATTCTCCGTGGGAATAATTTTCGTTGTAATAAATCCAACCTAAAAGTTCCTTTCCAACATAATCACAAATGCTCATAAAAATCACCTATCCTAAAATTTTGTTTCTTAAAATAAATATAATAATTGTAAAAATTGGCAAAAATAAAAGCCAATAGCTGTTTGTTCTCTTTCTGTCAAAGTCTTCGTCATAAAAATATACAAATAAATTTGCAAGAACCGAAGATCCCTGAGGGAACATGCTAATGGCACCAAAAATAGCCTGACTTGACCTTACTGGATCAAAATAGGCTAGAGAAATAATATAAATGGAAAGTGAAATTGCATAATTCACTCCTAAAAATATTGAAATAAAGAGAAGGCTAAATGTTAATAGCAGCCTATAGGCCCAAGCCTTACCATTCCTTTTTACCATCGTCCAAACGTAAAAAAACGGAATCGATAAGAGGACCATAAATACTTCAGAAAATTCTCCGAAGTAAAATTGCTTAAAGTTAAAATAATGGTAAAAGCCTTCAGCAAAAATAATGACAAAAAGAACTGGCCACAGATTAAGCTTGCCATTGTAGATGCATAAAAATATGCAAAATATTGCCATAGGTATGCAAATTCTGCCAATAAATTCACATATTAGTGAAAATTTTTGACTACCTATAAACTTGATGAAACCCGAGTAAGTAAAACCAGGTTCAGCTAACATTCTCTCTTCTGCAAGGCTCCTATAAATTGTGGCATCATGTACAAAATATCTAGAAAAAATATAGATAATACTCAGGGCAAAAAATGTCCAAAAAATATTTTGGTAAGTGAAAAATTTCTTAGGAGCTTCCTTAGGCTTATAAATATTATAATTCATACTACTCATCCTTACTGTGATCTTTGATAATACCCCTTAGAACTTTATGTCTGTTATAAAGTTCAGAATTTACAACATCTTTTTTGTGGTTTTTAACCATCTCATTGTCTATTGATTTCTCAAGGTATTTGGCCCCGCCAATAAAGGCTAACATTAATAAATGAGTGTATGAAGTTTTAATAGAAGGTTCAGATAAGGCTCCGGTAAGCTCAACAAAAAAGTTTACATTTAAAATATTATTATAACCGATAACCATTACAGCTATTGATCCTACATATAAAGCGGATGCGAGTATAATCTTGAATATATTTCCCCCAACTCGAGGGCTAACTAATAATTTAAATACACTAACAAAGGCATAGGCGCCTAAAAAAAATAAATAAACAATCAAAAAGTTAAATAAACGTCCATACATTTTAATCCTATGAACTGCTTCTCCAGTAAGTTCATTAGAAGATAATTGTCTAACATTATCTACTCTAACGACCTCCATATAAATAGCAATTATACAAAAAATAATAAATAAAGCTATCCATAGGCCTTTAAATAATTTTTTAAATTTCATAATATCTCCAATATAACAGGACTAGCCTGTATTTTTTTAAAAATTAAGGGGAGAGGCTAAGCCCACTCCCCTTTTTTAAATAAATTTTTATTTTAGTTTCTTTCTCATTTCTTCAAGTTCAGCTTCATTTGCTAGAACAAAGTGTCCTGGCTTAATTTCTGTCCATGATGGCTTATCAACTTCATAGTTGTGCATTGATGGATCATAAGTCAAGTGGTGTCTGCCCTTTTCAATTCTAGGATCTGGAATTGGAATAGCTGATAGTAGAGCTTGTGTATATGGGTGAAGTGGGTTTCTGTAAAGTTCATCACTTTCTGCAAGTTCAACTAGCTTACCATAATACATAACACCAATTCTATCTGAGAAGTACTTAACAACTGATAAGTCGTGAGCAATAAATAAGATTGTTAGACCTAGTTTACGCTTAATTGAGTTCAGTAGGTTAAGAACTTGAGCTTGAATTGATACGTCAAGAGCAGATACAGGTTCGTCAGCAATAACGAAGTCTGGATTTGTAATCAAAGCTCTAGCAACACCAATTCTTTGTCTTTGTCCACCTGAGAATTCGTGTGGATATCTGTTGGCATGTTCTGATGTCAAGCCAACAGTTTCTAGCATTTGATATACAAGTTCATTCATTTCATGTTCTGAAGATGTTAAGTTGTTGATCCTTAAACCTTCACCAATAATTTCCTTAACGGTCATTCTTGGGTTAATAGAAGCAATTGGGTCTTGGAAGATCATAGACATTGATTGGTTAACTTCACGTTTTTCTTTTTTGTTTAGTTTACCAGATATATCCTTGCCCTTATATATAATTTCACCTTCAGTTGGTTCATAAAGTCTGATAATGGTTCTACCTGTTGTAGTCTTACCACAGCCAGATTCACCAACTAGACCAAAGCTTTCACCCTTGTATATATCAAAGCTAACATCATCGATAGCCTTAACAATCATCTTGTTTTTACCGCGACCTGATTTGAAGTATTGCTTCAAGTTTCTTACGCTTAAGATTGGTTCTTCTTCAGAAGTAGCAATGTGTTTACTTACACTTTCATAAGATTCACTTCTAACTTTGTTTCTAAATGTGTTAAAGTCAATTTCTGGAGCATCAGGGTGTAACAACCAAGTTGAAGCCCAGTGACCCTCATTAACATCAAACATAGGTGGTTGTTGTTCAAGGTCGATCTTCATAGCGAATTGGTTTCTAGGCGCAAATGCATCTCCTACTGGAGGATAAAGCATGTTTGGTGGTGCACCTGGAATTGTATAAAGTTCATGATTTGAGTCTGTTTCTAGGTCAGGCATAGCTGATAATAGAGCCATTGTATATGGGTGTCTTGGTTTTTCAAAGATATCATATACTGTACCGTATTCTACAACCTTACCTGCGTACATAACAGCAACTTTGTCTGCTAGGTTAGCAACAACACCAAGGTCGTGAGTAATAAAGATTACACCGATATTTCTTTCTTTTTGAATTTCTTGAATTAATTCAAGAATCTTAGCTTGAACTGTAACGTCCAGAGCTGTTGTAGGTTCGTCACAAATTAGAAGTTCAGGGTCACAAGCAAGAGCTGTTGCAATAACAATTCTTTGTCTCATACCACCTGAGAATTGGAATGGGAATTGTGTATATCTAACTTCTGGGTTTGTAATACCAACTGCATCCAATAATTTAATAGCTTTTTGTTTAGCTTCTTCTTTAGATGTGCCGTGTTTAATTCTAGCTGCTTCGGTAATTTGTTTACCTATTCTCATAACAGGGTCAAGAGATGATAATGGATCTTGGAAGATCATAGCGATTTCGTCACCACGAATTACACTCATTTCTTTTTCTGTAATCTTTAGTAGGTCTTTACCCTTATATAAGATTTCCCCGCTTTCAACATTAGCGTTTTTAGCAAGTATTCTCATTATAGCTCTAGCAGTAACACTCTTACCACTTCCACTTTCACCAACGATTGCAAGAGTTTCACCGTTGTCAACATCAAAGTTAACTCCTCTTACAGCGTGAACTTTCCCTGAATAGGTATTAAATGTTACATATAGATTTTTTACATCAAGTAATTTTGTTTTATCTGTCATTTTATCCTCCTATTCGATACCACGTAATGTTGGGTCAAATGCGTCTCTTAAACCATTACCCATCAAGTTAAATGCAATCATCATAATTGAGATAACTAGTGAAGGGAAAACAGTTAAGTGTGGAAATTCGAGTAGAACTTTTTGTCCGTCTGCTAACAATACACCGATTGAAGATTCTGGAGCTTGAATACCTAGACCGATATAAGCTAGGAAAGATTCACTGAATATAGCTCCCGGAATTTCAAGTGCAGCCATTGTGATAATGATACCAATAGCATTTGGTAGAATGTGTCTAAAAATAAGTGTTCTATCGCTTGCACCAAGAGTTCTGGATGCAAGTACGTATTCCATTTCCTTGTATTTTAAGAATTGTGCACGAATCATACGGCTCATTCCAATCCAACCTGTCATACACATAGCAAGAGCTAGCGGAACAATACCAGGTCCATAGTAGAATACAAAGAGAATAACAATAACTAGATAAGGTACACCGCCAAGTATTTCGATTATACGTTGCATAAGAAGGTCTACCCAACCGCCATAATAACCGGAAACAGCACCGTATACGATACCTACAAAAATATTAACAGCCATAGCAATTAGAGAGATTAGGAATGAAACTCTAAGACCTCTCCATAGCCTTGTCCATAAGTCACGTCCTAAATAGTCAGAACCGAACCAGTAATAAACTGAAGTTGGCTTTGGTTCTAATTTTGGATTTTCAATTTCTACTTGTTTATATTGGTCATACTTTATTGTAGACATTGGGACACCCATAATTTCACGAGTGCTTACTGTGCTAACATAAGAATCCTTATACTTTTCTTCAATAGAAGTTTCTCTAACTTCCTTCTTCTTAATACCAGAGAAGAAGTCAGAATTTGCCCAAGAAATTCTTGGAGTCATATTGGTCATCTTAACATTTTGTTCGTCGTATGTGAACTTACCAAGTGATGGACCAATGATAGCCATAACAGCTAAGATCGCTATAATAATAAAACTTACTAGAGCAGCCTTGTTTTTTCTAAAACGGATCATAGCGTCCTTGAAGAAACCAATAGCTTCACCCTTTATAGCTTCGTCATGAATTTTTTCATCAAAGTGAACATATTCAAATTTTTCTTTTGGAATATCTAAACTTGGATCAAGATTTACATTTTTGATATCAGCCATTAATCTCTACCTCCTAGTCTAATTCTTGGGTCAATAATACCATAGCTCAAGTCAACAATTAAAATTGTAATCAAGCTAAGTAGTGAGAACCAGAACAATACTCCGATTGCAAGTGGGAAGTCGTGAGCGTTAATAGCGTCAACCATAACATTACCCATACCTGGAATTGAGAAGATCTTTTCAATAACAAGTGATCCACCCATGATTTGGATAAACATTGGGATAATGATGTTTGCAAGTGGAATAAATGAGTTCCTTAAAGCGTGTCTTGTTGTAGCTTGTACTTGGCTTAAACCTTTTGATTTTGCAAGTAACATGTATTCTGAGTTTAGAGCCTCAGTGAGCTCGGCTCTTGTATAACGTGCAACACCAGCGATTGAACCGAATGATAGTGCCAAAATTGGTAGAATCATTGAGTGGAATTTAGTCCATGTTAGGTTCTTTTCAGGAGTTGTAATTATAGGGAACCATCCAAGTTTAAATGCTAAGAAATATTGCATAAGTGTAGCGAATATAAAACTTGGAACTGAAATAAATAATATTATGAAAAATGAAATAACTTGGTCAGCAAGTTTGTTTTTTCGTATAGCTGCCCATATACCCAATATCATAGCTATAGGCATTGTAAAAATAAGTGAAAAAATATTAAGTTGCATTGAAACCGGAATCTTGGTTGCAAGAACTTCATTTACGGGAACTTTTGGATTAATAACTAGTGAAATTCCAAAGTCACCTCTAACAAAATCTTTTAAAAAATATCCATATTGTACCATCAAAGATTCATTCAAGTGATATTTATCTTCCATGGCTCTCTTAACTTCTGCCGGCAATTTATTATCTTGAATAAAGCTTCCTGGCATAGAGTGCATAACGAAAAAACTTAGTGATATGATGAAAAACAAGGTTATCGCCATAAGTACTAGTCTTCTTGCGGTATATCTGATCACGCTCTTCTCTCCTTTCTCGTATATATTTGAAGAAAGGGGAAGAGCTCCCCTTTCTTAATCAAATATAATAATTTTTAACTATTTATTAGTTAACTGGTAGTGGATCAAGTGGTGCTTGGTATGAAGCAAATCCAACGCCTGGGATCCATTGTCTGGTTAATAGGTGAATTCTGTCTGAATATAGAACAGCACTTCTTCCTTGGTAAATTGGAATTACTGGGAGTGCATCTAATAGCATTTTTTCCATTTCAGCTAGAGCTTCGATTCTCTTTTGAGTATCAAAGATTAAGTCGCCTTTAACTGTTCTTCTGTATAGTTCGTCAAATTCGTCTGAATAGAATTGGTCTGTCTTGATACCGAAGTCTTGTGTGTAAACTTCCATTGAGCTCCATGGGTTAAAGAGTCCGCCTGCCCATCCGCCAAATCCTAGGTCATAGTCGCCTTGTTCCATCTTGTCGTAAACGTTGTTCCAAGGAACTGCACGTAGTTGGATGTCAAGTCTGTCTGGTCCGAATAATGATTCATATTCTTTTTCTAGGTATTCAGCCATCTTCTTCATGTTGTCTGAGTTTTCAAAGTACATCATTTCAGCAACCATTTGCTTCTTACCAAATGCTTCGTAAGCTTTGTCAAAGTATTCAACAGCCTTTTCTGGATCGTATCCATAGTTAGGAGCTTCAATAGCTTTAGCTTCCGGAGTATCTCTGTAGAGTTCACCCTTTAGAGCGTCAGCAGTCTTAATTGTAGCAACGATTGTTGAGCTTGGGATACCGATCTTGTAAATATCATTAACGATTGATTCACGGTTCATACCATAGAACATAGCTCTTCTGAAGTTAATGTCTGTTAAGAATTCTTTGCCTGGTTTGTCAGATGTCATGTTGATGTTCATCATCCAAACTGTTTCTCTTTCGTTAAATACTAGACGTGGGTCTTCTTCGTATTTGGTGTAGTTGTCACCTGATAAACCAGCTGAGTCTGTTTCACCATTTTCGAATAATTGAAGGTTTGTATTTTGATCTTCAACAACTCTTGATTTGATAACATCTGCTGTCCAGTATTCTGGAAGTGGATATTTATCGTTTCTGTGGTATTCGTAGTATTGGTCTCTTGTCCATTCTGTCATAACATAAGGACCAGTAAAGTCAAGCATTTCAAGGCTTGTACCATAAGTTGTTTCTGTTCTGTCAGCGTTCATACCTTTTTCGTAGAGTTCTTCTCTAACTGGTGATTTAGGTCCGTTTGTAAAGCTTAGCCAGAAGTCAACTTCTGGAATAGCAAAAGCTAGGTCGACTTCGATTGTTAGTGGGTCTGGGAACTTAAGTCCAACTTCTTCCCATTTAGCTCCACCTTCAGCTAAATCTTCTTCGTTAACTTCAACATAGTTTGCTTGAAGTTTGTCGTTTCTTTCGTCGTATTCAGCTTGTTTCTTATCTTTTTCTTCACCGTCTGCCATAGCTTCGATTTCTTTTTTGAGTTCTTCTAGAGCAGCTTCTTCTTCTTTTTGTTTTTGAAGCTTAATGTTGTCTTCTGCAGTACCCATCCAATATTTCTTAGCGTTAACTACTTCTGTATCTCCGAAGAAGCTGTCAGCACCTCTGTGGTTCTTTAGCTTTGGATCAAGTAGCATCTTCCATGAATATTCAAATGTGCTTGAATCGATAGGTGTTCCGTCTGGCCATTGTAGATTGTCTCTTAATTTAAATGTCCAGTGTAAACCGTCTTCTGAGTGAGTTGGCATTTCTGCTGCTAGTTCTGGAACGAATTTAAATGTGTCGTTTTCTTCATCATAGTAAACGCCAATAAGTCCAGCTAGTGTAAATTGGAAAATGTCTGATTCAGCTGATGTTTGGTAAACGTGTTGGTTTAGAGTAGCGATCTTTGATCCTGAAACTCTTCTAACAAGTTCACCTGATTTATCATCTGGTTCTGTTTCGTCTTTTTTGTCATCTGTCTTTTCGTCTGTCTTTGATGTGTCTTCTGTGGCAGGTTTTGTTTCTTCTGCTGGCGCATCTTTTTTGCCGCAGGCTACCATGAATGACATAACCATCATTGCTGCTATTAGGATAGCTAATAGTCTTTTGTTCATAAAATCCTCCTTTGTTTTGTGGTTTTACCAAATATTCATATCTATCAGATATGATACATATATAATAACACATTGTAATTATTTTGTAAAGGGTATTTTGTGCGAAAATCGTATGTTCTTTACTATTTTGTTAACTATTTATGGATAAGTGTTGCGATTATTCCTTTTCCCAAAAAATATTTTTTTCGAATTTTTTTATAAAATTTGATTTATATACAAAAAACGAGTCGTTTTATCTACGACTCGCTTCATTTATCAGGATATCTAGATGTTAATCTTTTTGTCTAGTATATATGTTGTGCCTGTTACAAATAAGGCTCCACAAATAATGTCGAAGATTACAACCCTCCACATATTATAATCATAATAGACTCCAAAGACATTTACTACTGGTCCAAAAGGTCTGAGGATGTATGGGCTGGCTAAAAATGATCTTAAATAATTTACTGCTATTAATAATAAGATAAAAATTGGAATCCACAATAGACCTAGCTTTTTGTTATTAAAAGTTACCTTGCTCAAAGAAATTGCAAAGTAACAGACACTCATTATAAATGTTGCTTCAACTCCGGTTATAAAAATGTTTCTAATAATATCTGAAAAACCAGAGAATGATTCCATCAACACTTCTGCAGCTTGTCCTGAATCAAAGATTAGGTAAGAAAAAGCTATATTGTAATAAAATCCCACAAGCATTGACAGCATGCTCCATATAAAGACAATAAAGAGCTTACTTAAAATCATTTTGTACATGCTTTGAGGAACTGAGAAGGTCAAATATCCCCTGTCTTCATTTAACTCATTTGAAAACATCCTTACGCTATAGATAATAAAGCCTATTACTACTGATACTATAACGAGAGCGCTGGCAATTACTATTATTCCCTTTAGTGCAACAGGCATATCAAGGCCAGAAGCCTTGAGTTCATTGCTTTGTTGGAAGAAAAATATTTGAATAAATGTCGACCCTATTATGCCTCCTAAGATAAAGCCCAAGAGGGTTTTATAGCTGCCCTTAAAATCGTATTTTAAAAATTTAAACATTAGATTTGCCCCCTATAAAGTTCTTTAAAAGTTTCTTCTATGCTCATGCCTCTTTCATTTCTAATCTCCTCTGCATTGCCTGAGAGAATTGCTCTTCCATCGCTTAAGAATACACACCTATCAAAGATATTTTCTATGTCTCTGACGAGTTGAGTTGTGATGATAATTGTCTTTTTATCATAGGCCCTATCTATAATAGAATCCAAGATCATGTCCCTTGCAAGTGGGTCAACACCACCAATGGGTTCGTCAAGTACATAGAGCTTGGCTTCGCGGGAAAAACAAAGGGCTACATTTAATTTTTCCTGCATACCCTTGGATAGGCTTGATATCTTTTGATTTATATCCAGATTCATTACCTCCATCATCTTTACAAAGCTCTGCTCGTTAAAATCTGGAAAGAAGTCCCTGTAAAAATCTCTAGCGTTACTTATCTTCATCCACTTATATAGGAAGTTTCTATCTGGTAAATATGAAACCATGCCCTTAGTTTTTATGCCGGGTTCTTCACCACAAATTGTAATTTCACCTGAAGTTTTTTTGTGCATGCCTGCTATAATCTTTAAAAAAGTGGTTTTGCCGCTGCCATTTGGTCCAAGGACTCCAAGGACTTCACCCTTTTGCAATTCCAAAGTCAAATTGTCCAAGGCGGTCTTGGATCCATATTTTTTTGTAAGATTAGTCGTTCTTAGAATTGTCGTCATCTGTCTTCTCCTTAACTAATTCAATTAATCTTTGCTTATCTATGCCAAGCATTTCAAACTCTGTTATTGTATCTGAAACCCTAGACCCTATATACTTGTCCACGGTTTCCTCTATCATGTCTTTATCTTCTACTATATATGTCCCCATGCCCCGCCTGGTCTCCAGGATTCCTTGGGCTTCAAGATCTGTCAGCGATTTGCTTACCGTGTTGGCATTTATTTTAAAATCCTTTGCCAGATCTTTGATCGAAGGAATCTTGTCTCCGGGCTTATAATCGCAAAGGATTATTTTTTTGATTATGGCGTCTTGGACTTGGACATAGATAGGAATTCTATCTGTAAAATCCATTAATATCTCTTCCTTTTTTTGCTAATTAAACTTATTGCATTAAATACAACAAAGTTCAATACTATCATCATTGTAAAATACTTCCAGTCCATTTCAAAGTTATCATGTTCAATATATGATGCAAGATTTGAAAAATTATACATAGGGTTTAACTTGAAAACATGCTTGCAAAGCTTACCCAAAAATGTATCATACTCCATAAAAACAGTCATTATTTGTGGTATCAATAGATACATCAAGAAGGATAACATACTTGCAACACCAGATTTGCCAGATACATTGTAAATCATATAAGTCCCACAATTCATTGCAAAAACTGCAAGGGTTATGCAAAATACAGCTATCAGCATTTCATTGAAATCCATGCTACGATTTACTGGGTCAACCTTAAATAAGAGCGAGGATAAGTAGACCAGAATGGTTAAGCCTACAGCCTTAACTATTGTAGAAAGAGTTGCTACAGCCAGGTCTCCCCATATAATATTTGATCTCTTATAGCCCTTTTGTACATAATTCTTCTCTTCAAAATCTTTTTTAAAGCTGGCCCCCATAATTAATATGGATATAAAGACAGCCATTTGACTTAGCATTTGTGCAATACCAAAATAAAAATTATCCCTAAACGGAACTTCGTCAAAAGACTTCATCGAAATTACTGTGAGTCCTATAGCTAGCACTCCTAGAATCCACATTATCCAATTGTTTGAAGTTTTTCTGGTCCTATAGACCTCTGCTTTTATATAGTCAAACATTATTTTTCCTCCAATCTTTCAAGATAATATTCTTCCAAAGACTCTTTCTTACGGGCATACTCGATGATTTCAATTTCATTTTCAGTCATGAGTTTTAAAAGCCTGGAAGTTTTTATATCACCTTCTAATACAAGACCATTTTCTTCCTTAAAATTAATATTTTCTTTTGACAAAACTTCTTTGGCCTTTTCATTATTATCCGTTGAGAGGCTTGTGACATATTTTGTCATTTGATTTTTTGCTGAGTGATTTTCTATAACGTCAATCACTTGGCCTTTTTCTATAATGGCAATATTGTCGCAGAGATTTTCAACTTCGCTCAAGATATGAGAGCTGATGATAATGGTCTTACCTTGGTCATAGACCAGACTCTTAAATAAGTTTCTCATCTCTACAATGCCCTCTGGGTCAATGCCGTTAATCGGCTCATCCAAGACAAGTAAATCCGGGTCACCAATCAAGGCTAAGGCAATGCCCAGGCGTTGCTTCATACCAAGTGAATAATTTTTATATTTTTTATCCTTGGCTTCAGATAATTTTAAAAGTTGCAAGAGCTTAAGAACTTCTGCTGAATCATTAATGCCAAAGGCCTTGGAAAAATACATAAGATTTTGATAACCCGTTAGGTTTTTAAAAAATCCTGGTTCTTCTATTAAGGCTCCAGTTTTTCTCCTGCCCTCAGCAAGGTCGTCGGCCTCAAACATTTTAATCTCTCCGCTTGATCCTGGCAGTAAACCCAGCAAACATTTCATAAGAGTTGTCTTGCCAGCTCCATTCTTTCCTACTAAACCATAAATTTGATTGCTCTTAACATCGATCGATACATCTTTGACCGCGTAAAAGTCTTTGAACTTCATGGTTAAATTTTTTGTATTAATTATATCCATCAAGATTCTCCTTTCATGTCGTCCCTAGTGAACTAGTTACATAGTACACCATATTTATATGTTTGTCAATAGGTTTTTTATAAATTTATGTAAAAATATTTTTAAATTTTTATAAAGATTTCACTGTCTTAATTTCTTGTAATTATAAATTGAATCACAATGCCTCCTTCAAAATTGAAGGCTTCTTAATTTGTATTCGACTTACAGATTTTCATTGCAATTAAAAACCACGGCCTCCATCATATCACTACTGGATGTCGTGGTTAAATTTTATTTTTTATCTTTTAAATATTCTTTTAATTGCTCCAGTGCCCTCCGCCTGTGAGAAATTTTATTTTTTTCTCCTGCAGACATCTGAGCGAATGTCTTGGTCTCTCCATCAGGTAAAAAATATGGATCATAGCCGAAGCCTCCGTCGCCCCTTGGCTCATCTATTATCTGTCCCTTGCAAATTCCAGTAAAATAAGATGCCTTGCCATCTTCTTCAATCAAGCAGATGGTCGACCTAAATTCAGCCGTCCTATCCTTGCCCTGGAGATTTTTTATAAGCAAGTCATTGTTATTTTTATCATTGCAAGGCTCACCGGCATATCTGGCAGAGTGAACTCCAGGATCTCCATTTAAAGCCTGGCAAAATAAGCCAGAGTCATCAGCAATAACCATGCAGTCGTACAATGCCTTTATGTCATTTGCCTTTATAAAAGCGTTGGCCTCAAGAGTGTCCCCATCTTCGACTGGTGACTCATGGTCTGGGTGAGCTTCCTTGTAAGAAATTACTTGCCAATCGCTTAATATTTCTTTTATTTCTTGAATCTTGTGGGCATTGCCACTTGCTACTACTATCATTATCTAAACTCCGTCAAATAAACTTCTATAGCCGACACAAGTCCGTCGACAACTCTTTCTAAAAAGGCTGGATCTTTTAAAAGTGCCAGATCTCTTTCGTTAGTTAAAAATCCCATTTCAAGTAAAATAGCTGAGACATTTGATTTGCCCACAACTACAATCTCTGGCCTGTTTTTAATGCCGCGAGAATTAAGTCCTGTGGCCTTGGATACTTCATCGTTAAAGATTTGAGCAATCCTGGCCTGACCCTTTTCTTTATTAGGATTTTTATCTTCAGATGCGTATAAAACTTCCATGCCATTTGGCTTAGCGTAATCAGACGCATTGGCGTGAATGGATATAAATATATCTGGCATCAATTCATTGGCCATCTTGGCCCTGTCGTGAATACCAACGTATGAATCCACTGTGTCGTTTGTCTTTTTAACAACATAGCCTAAGTCCAAGAGCCTTTTTTCCAATGATCTTTGTACTGGTAAGATGCAATCTTTTTCCCAATATGTTTTTGAGAAGTCGCTTGCACCAGGGTCAGTTCCCCCGTGGCCAGGGTCTATCAAAATCAAGTAGTCCGAATTTTTACCAGTTCTTACTCTGGTAATTTTAATCGAGCTGCCATCTTGGTCAACTATGCTCTCTGCTTGAACATTACGAACCAAGCTGATGGTTATAATATTGTTTTCAACAACCAAATCTCTAACAAGAGAGTCATTGTATTTAACTATACCATCTGGAATATTCCTGTCAATCCTAGCTGTTATCTTGTTGGTAACTTGGTCATAGGAAAAATCAATTGGCTTATCATAATCCTTAATTGTAATATATCTAATGGTCCCGCTATTTCTAAATTTAAAATAATTGTAGAGGGATTCGACTGGATAAATGTAGAGGTCATCGCCTACAGTTTCAATTTTTAAGTCAGGGTACTTAATCCCATCTTCTATATCAAAAACCACCCGCAAAATCTTGTCGTTTGGATCATAGTTTTTATCAGGAACAAACTGGCTCATCCTAACGCTCGATATAAAACCAATCGCTTCTTTAAACTCTACATAGTTTGTGCCTTCCAGTTCAGAATCTAGGAAGTCAAGGGCAACCCTCTTTGGATTTTCAAATTCAAATTTTCTATACTGTTGCTTGCCCATGCCCTTTAAAACATAGGCCCTGCTCCCATTATGTTCTGCAGTCTGCAGACCTTTGAATAAGTGGCTGTCAGTTACAACCAAGGTCTTATTGGCATCTTCCCTGTAAAAATTGACCCCATCTTGGGCTTTTACAAATTCAATTTCCAAGCCGTCTGGCTTTTGATTAACATTATAAGAAGATGAATTTTTAAGAGCAGACCTGAAGCTGCCTAAAAATTTACTATCAGCTTGGGCATTTGGAATAAATACGACCTTAGATCCGTTGTTAGACACGACCTTGTAGTCCATCTTGCCATCGAAATTAAAATACATCTTTGGAGTAGACTCTTCCTGACCACTGGTCTTAACATTTATAAGGTTGACCCTAATATTGTTAGCAGGCTTAGAATTGTCCTCATTTTTACTATCTTCATTTATATTATCTTTTGAATCAGTTTGATTGTCATTTGTTTCAGTTTCTTCTACAAAAAGATCTGGTGTTTTTGCAATATTATCTTGACCAATTTTTACGGTCATAGTAGCTTGGTCCCAGTCAATTTTTTGCCCCATATATTCGGCAATAAATCTGACCGGCACATAAGTAAAACCATCCGTATATCCTGGCAAGCGAACAATAGAAGCCTTAACCCCATCAGGAGTATTGATTAGACCAGCGCCCAGATTAACTTGGGCCTTGCCAACAGGAAACCACATCTTTTTATCAGTCCCTCTGATTTCAACAGTAAAAGTATCTTGAAGCCAAATAACCTTGTAGCCCAGACTTTCACTTACAAATCTAACAGGCACATAGGTCCTTTCATTTACAACAAAAACAGGCAAATTAGTATTGGCGGACTGGCCGTTGATACTAATATTTACATTCAATACTTCCCTATCTTGTCCATCTATATTTAACTTTGCCGCATCGATTTGCATGCATATAGAAAATGTTAAAAGAAAAAATATAAAAAACTTAAAAAATCTCTTTTTCATAATGCCTCCATGTATTAAATTTTACATTATTATAAGTCAAATTGCAAATTAATTTAATATTACGAGGAAAGTTTTATTGTTTGCATATAAAAACCATGCAAGAAAACTCTCCTGCATGGTCAATACTATTTCATTTCGTTTAATTTATCTAGAATCATCTTGTTAACAAGAACTGGATCTGCCTTACCTCTGGAGGCCTTCATAACCTGACCTACCAAGAAGCCCAAGGCCCTGTCCTTACCATTGTGGTAGTCTGTAATTGAATCTGGATTTGCTTCCATTACATCTGCAACCCATTTTTCAATAGCGCCATCGTCGCTAACTTGGAGAAGGTTGTCCCTCTTGATAATTTCTTCTGAACTGGTTCCGTCCTCAAACATTTCTCTAAAAACTTTTTTCGCAGAATTATTATTGATTTTATTTTCTTTGACCAGTTTTAATAGATTTACAAAGTCAGCCTTTTCGAACTTCAGATCGTCAATTGTGGTTTCCAAATCATTGATTCTTCTTAAAAATTCGTTCATAATCCAATTTACAACAAGCTTTTCATCGCCCACTTCTTTGGAAATAGATTCAAAGTATTCTGCTAGATGCTTGTCATTGGAAATTATTCCAGCATCATAATCGCTTAAGTCATAGGACTTAATTAATCTTTCCTTGCGTTCGGATTTTAATTCTGGTAGATTATCTTTAATTTTTTGAACTAACTCATCTTCCACAGGTAAAATTGGAATGTCTCCATCAAATTGGAACCTATAGTCATTTGACTCAGACTTTACACGCATAACAACAGTTTCTTGCTTTTCTTCATCCCAACGCCTGGTTTCTCTGATGCCTTTTTCGCCCTTGGCAAGCAAATCCTTGTGGCGATTGAATTCGTAGTTCATGGCCATCTCAACACCACTAGTTGATCCGATATTTTTTACCTCTGTTATAGCGGTTTTAAAATCGCCATCGACAATATTAAAGTTGCAGTCAACACGCATAGATCCTTCTTCCATCTTGCAGTCTGAAACTCCAAGCTCTGTTAGAATATCTCTGAGTTCTTCAATAAAGGCTCTGGCTTCCTTACCGCTTTCGATTTCAGGTTTAGTTACAATTTCTATTAGTGGAAGACCAGCCCTGTTGTAGTCCATAAGGGTAATGTCTCCCATGTGATTGGCCTTACCAGTATCCTCTTCTATATGGGCCCTTTCCAGGTGAATGCGTTTTTTATTGCCATCGACCTCGATTTCTACATAGCCGCCAGCACAAATCGGCGTATCTTCTTGTGAAATTTGATAGCCCTTGACCAAGTCTGGATAAAAATAATTCTTCCTATCCATTTTGATAACCTTTGCAATCTCAGAATTTAAGCCAAGGCCAGCTCTAATGGCCTGCTCAATTGCAAATTCGTTTATAACAGGAAGGGCACCTGGCATACCAAGGCAAACGGGGCAAACATTAGTATTTGGTTCATCGCCGAAAGCTGACTTGCACTTACAAAACATTTTTCTTTGAGTTTTTAATTCAACGTGAAGTTCTAATCCAATTAAAGTTTTCATTATTTCACCAACCCTTCATAGGCCATGGCAATCCTTGCCAGATTTGCATCGTCTTTTTTATTCCCAATAAAGTGCATGCCAGCATTTATCTTTCTTTCGCTTGTTGATGGAACAGAAATTGCAGGAAGTCCTGCCATATTTGGAGAAACTGAAAGTATGTCGCCTTCCATCATCTTTTTTGGATCTGTGGTCTTGCTGCCAAGTTTAAAAGCAAGTTCGTTGGCAGTTGGAGTTAAAATTACGTCAGCGTTTTTAAAAATCCTGTCGTAATCATTTCTAATGGCTTGTCTGATTTCCAAGGCCTTGCCATAAATTTGGTCTTTATTTTTGCTGGACAAAATATACATGCCAAGTAAAACCCTGCGCTTTACACTTTCATTTAAGCCTTCTGACCTAACCTTGGTCATATAATCTTCAATACTTCCCGTATAATCTATGCCTGAATACCTAATCCCATCGAACCTGGAGAGATTGCTTGAGCATTCAGCGGCCACGAGCGTATAGTAAGCGGCAACGGCAAAGTCTAAATACTTAAACTCATCTTCCACAATAATTGCCCCTGCACCTTGGAGGGCTTTAATGGATTTATCATAGGCCTCTCTTACGCCGTCTTCAAAATCAAAGTTGTCAAAGTTTTTAAAAATTGCAATCTTCTTACCCTTTAAATTTTCTATAGCCTGGTCATGACTTTTATATAAATCTGGAAGGTCAACCTTAATCTTGGTCATATCGTTTTGTGTATCGCAGGCAATATTTTGTAGGAACAAATAAGCATCTTGGACTGAACGGCCAAGTGTACCTACAGTATCAAAGGTATTTGCCAGGCTTTGAACACCGTACCTGGACACTGCCCCATAAGTTGGTTTAATACCAACAACCGAGCAAAAACTAGCAGGCTGCCTAATGCTGCCACCAGTATCAGTGCCAATAGCCACATCCACAAAGCCCATAGCAACTGCAGCGGCAGAACCGCCTGAGCTGCCTCCTGGCACTAGTGAATTATCCAAAGGATTTTTAACTGGGCCAAAGTATGAGCTCTCATTGGAAGAACCCATGGCAAACTCATCCATATTTAATTTGCCCAGTATAGTTGCCCCTGAATTTCTAATGCTCTTTGTAACATCAGCATCAAAAACGCTTTCAAAATCTTTTAAGATCTTTGAAGCACAAGTGGTCTTCATGCCTTTTACATTTACATTGTCCTTGATGCCAACTACAGCACCCCTTAGTGGGCCAGCCTTGGAATTTTTTGCCATTTCCTTAGCGGCTTCAATATCCATGCTGATAAAAGAATTTATATTTTCATCTTCTTTAATGTTTTCCAGGACCTCTGATAAATGCTCTTCTGGAGATAGCTTTCCTGAATTAATTAAATCTAAAGTTTCTGTTAAATTTCTCATTATTCACCTACATATTTATTAATAACAAAATAGCCATATTTTTTCCTATCTGCATTTAGCAAAGCTTCTTCACTAGTTAGGCCTGCTTGTGGGTGGTCTGCATCTGGCTTTACCTCTGGAGAGTTAATATTGTAATCAACTTCCAAGTCTCCATCAAAATCACTTACATGCATGATGACATCAAGCGCTGATTTAAAACCTTCAAACATATGGTCTTCATATTCTATACGTGCAAGTTTGCATATATCTTTAAATTCTTGTTCCTTCATTTTACCTCCAAAAACTCATCTATATCCATTACTCTAATGCCAAGTTCTCTCGCCTTATCCAGCTTTGATCCCGGCTTTTCGCCTGCCAAAACAATGTCTGTATTCTTGGAAACAGAGCCTGTGCATTTGCCTCCTTGACTTTCAATTATAGCCTTTAGTTCATCTCTTTTATAATTTTCAAAGCTACCTGTAATTACAACCGTCTTACCACTAAAATAGCCTTCGCTAGTCTCCGCGTCCTCGTGTTCAATAGTGTTTACACCACGCTTATCAAACTCATCTAGCATTTCAATTATATCGGGTCTGGCAAAATAATCCAAAACATTTTTTGCTATTATATCTCCAACCCCTTCAACTTCTATAAGCTCTTCATAAGTCGAGTTTATAATATTATCAAGGGTCTTAAATTTAATTGAAATATCCCTAGCTGTCCTCTCGCCAACTTCTGGGATCCCTAAGGCAAATAAAAATCTGTGCAGGTCTCTTACCTTGGACTTTTCTATGGCTGCCAGTAAATTGTCCGCTCTTTTTTCTCCAAATAGGGGCAATTTTAAAAGCGATTCCTTATTCAAATCATAAAGCTCATATACGACTGATATATCCAAAACATCGACTAGGCTCATGGCGGTTTTTTCGCTGAGGCCCTCTATGTCCATGGCGTTTCTACTGCAGAAGTGCTCAATCCTAGAAACAATTTGTGGCTTACAATAAGTTGAATTCGGACAGATCAGATAGGCACCAACTTCTTTTAGTTCAGTGCCACAAGATGGGCAATGACTTGGTATTTCAATTTCCTTAGTACCAGACAAATCACCAATGGTCCCCATTATCTCAGGGATAACTTCATTGGACCTCCTTACAATTACATCCGCACCAATTCTAACTCCCTTGCGATTTATATCGCCAACATTATTTAGGGTTGCATTTTGCACCATGGCCCCAGAAATTTCCACGGGTTCAAGGCTGGCAACAGGCGTGACCTTGCCAGTCCTGCCCACATTCCAAGTCACATCTAAGAGCTTGGTCTGAACTTCTTCTGCTTCAAACTTAAAAGCCAGGGCCCAGCGGGGGAACTTATTTGTAAAGCCAAGGATTTCCCTGGTCCTAATATTATTTATCTTTATTACAGCCCCATCTGTCAGATAATTTAGGTGGTGGCGGGATTCGTCTATAAAATTAATTTCGTCAATCACTTGGTCAATTGTCTTTACCAATTTGTGATAAGGATTTACAGGAAACTTTTCCCTTTGCAAAAATTCTAAGACCTCCATGTGGGTCTTAAAAGTTTTCCCTTCAATGTAACCGATGTTATAAGTGAAGACTTTTAAATTTCTTTTGGCCGTTTCGGTCGTGTTTAAATTTCTAAGAGCACCTGCGGCTGCATTTCTTGCATTTTTAAGGGGAATCTCATTAGTCGCATTATAATTATCAAAGGCATCCAGTGGCATATAACCCTCGCCTTGGATTTCCATTAGGCCTTTAAAATTTATAGCCAGGGGAAAGTTTTTTATAGTAAGTGCCTGCTTAGTAATGTTTTCACCAACAACTCCGTTTCCACGAGTGGCTGCGTTTATAAACTTGCCGTCCTCGTAAGTTAAGTTTATGGTAAGACCGTCAAATTTATATTCAACTACATACTCAACTTCAGGAAGGGGAGCAAGCGGATTTGCCTCATTATAAGCTGCCACCTCTCTCTTGCACCTTTCATCCCAGGCCCTTAGCTCTTCAAAAGATTGGGCCTTGCCAAGACTCCATAGCTGAGCCCTGTGGGTGTATTTTTCAAACTCTGTTAATAGGTCTCCACCAACCCTTTGAGTCGGGCTGTCGTCAAACCTAAAATTATTTTTGTGCTCCAGGTCAACAAGCTCGCTGTATAATTTATCGTAAACGCTGTCCGTAACAATTGGATCATCCAGAGTGTAGTAGTGGTAATTATACTCATTTAATTGGTCCACCAGCTCTCTCATTCTAATTTTAAAATCCATATTACACCTTCTTTTTAATTGGAGCAAGCGATAGTTTTAATTTCTTCAAGCCCTTGGAGTTAAATACAATTGTGATGTCATCTCCATTTTTGCTAACTACCCTGCCTTCGCCCCAAAGCTTGTGTTCAACCAAATCTCCAGTTCCAATATCAGCTGAATTTGCAGATGGACTATTGTACTTCATTGGCTTATAACCAGTTGTAAGTATAGTCCTTCCTGGAGAACTTTGCGTCTTTATCGGAGCTTTCTTTTCACTCTCTTGCCTGTCAATATAATCTTCAATTTCTTCTACAAAACGGCTGGGCTTGCCATAGATAACATTGCCGTACATCATTCTCTCATCAGCAGAAGTTAAAAACAATCTATCCTTGGCCCGAGTAATTGCAACGTACATTAGCCGCCTTTCTTCCTCGACCTCTTCTTCAGAGTCCATAGACCTGGACGATGGGAAAAGCCCTTCTTCAAGTCCAACTACAAAGACATTTTTAAATTCCAGGCCCTTGGAAGAGTGAACAGTCATCAAAGTAATCTTATCATCTTCGCTCTTGGAATCTATATCTGATAACAATGATATCTCTGCCAAAAAGTCAGTCAGACTTGCATCTTCGTGAGTCTTGGAATATTCTTCAGCAAAAGTTAAAAATTCTTCAATGTTTTGAACCCTTGATTCGTCTTCAACTGCATTTGAAATCCTTAAGCTCTCCAAATATCCTGACCCATCAACAATTGCCTTTACCCTATCCATTAAAGAAAGATTTTTATTGTCCATAATCTCAAGCATTTTATTGCCAAAATCTGCGGCTTTTTTGTTGTTGGAATTTGTTATAATTGCAAAGAAGTCTTCTCCCGTGTAGGTCTTGGCATTCAAAAACTCAGTTAGTGTCTTCTCTCCAACACCCCGTCTAGGAGTATTTATAATCCTCTCAAAACTAACTGTATCATAAGGATTTTCGTATAGCCTTAAGTATGCAATTACATCCTTTACTTCCTTGCGGTCATAGAATCTTAAGCCCCCTATAATCTCGTAAGGAATAGAAGACCTCAAAAATATATCTTCAAAATTCCTGGACTGGGCGTTGGTCCTATATAAAATCGCTATATCGTTATAGGAAACACCCTTTAGGTTGAGCTCTTCGATTTTATTTGCAACGTAAAAGGCCTCTTCGCTATTGTTGGGCAAATTTATAAAGACAACTTTATCATCGGATTCCCTTGAAGTAAATAAGTCTCTTTTGTATTTTTGGTAGTTATTTGCAATCAAGTGATTGGCAGCGGTTAGAATTTGATTTGTAGACCTATAGTTTTCGTTCAAATATATAACCTTGGCATTTTTAAAATCGTTTTCAAAGTTTAAAATATTTTCTAGATTAGCTCCCCTAAAAGCATAGATGCTTTGGTTTTCATCTCCTACAACAGTTATGTTGTTATGGTAACTGGAAATCAGCTTTACAAATTGGTACTGAATATCGTTTACGTCTTGGTACTCATCTACAAAAACATATTCAAATTTCTTGGAGTACTCCTCCCTAACTTGGCTGTTGGATTTTAAAATCTGCACAGTTTTTAAGATGAGGTCGTCAAAGTCGAGGGCATTTGCCTCTTTCAGCCTCTTTTCATACTCTTCAAAAACCCTGCCAATTCTCTCCCTATAATAATCAGCGCCAGCATCGGTCAAGTATTCATGAACTCCCTTGCCTCTGTTTTTGTAATCTGAAATCTCATATCTAATTGATGATGCCTTAAAAGTGTCTGTATCGTAATCAAAATCTTTAATAATTCTCTTAATTAAATTTGTAGTGTCAGCAGTATCATAAATCGTAAAAGACGATGAATAATGCTTCCTTAAAATCCTAACGCATATGCTATGAAAGGTCCCTATCCAAAGCCCATCTACAGGTCTGTTTAAAATACTAGAAGCCCTATCTTTCATCTCATTGGCAGCCTTGTTTGTAAAAGTAATAGCCAAAATATTATAAGGACTAACGCCCAAATCATTTATAAGATGTGCGAGCTTGTATGTAACAACCCGTGTTTTTCCACTTCCAGCCCCGGCTAAAACCAAGACTGGCCCTTCAGTTTGCATTACAGCTTCGTATTGATTTTTGTTTAATAAACTTTTTATATCCATATGCCTTCCTTTAAATATAATCATATTCATTATACTTTTTATAGGAATTTAAGTCAAGAAAAAAGCCGACCAATAAAATATCGGCCAGCTTATATAAAATGCTTTTTAAATTTAAATTTGTCTTTCATTTTAAATAAATATTTTATTTAAATCTATCTACAAAAACACTTTGAACAATAAATTATAAATTGAAAACAAGGGCACAAAAAAACTGCGGCTAAACCGCAGTTTTAAATTGCTTATTTATTTTGATTCTTGCAAGCCTTTACAACTTGGCTTAAAAGAATTGTTGTGGTGATTGATCCAACTCCGCGTGGAACTGGAGTAATCGCTGCAACAAAATCTTTAACATCATCAAAGTTTACGTCGCCTGATAGCTTGCCATCTGCTGTTGTGCCTACTCCAACGTCAATTACAATTGAGTCTTCTGTGAAGTAAGACTTATCAAGCATAGCTGGTCTACCCAAAGCAGTTACAACTATGTCAGCCCTCTTTGTGTGAGCCTTTAAATCCTTAGTTCTGGAATGGCAAATAGTAACTGTGGCATTTTCTTGTAAAAGCATCATTGAAAGTGGTTTACCAACAACCATTGATCTGTTGATTACAACAACGTCCTTGCCTTCAAGTTCATAGCCGTGACCTTTGATCATTTCAACAGCTGCCCTTGGAGTTGCAGGTTCTAGTCCTGTTGGGTCGCCTTCAAAAATCTTTTCTAGATTAATAGGATTCATAGCGTCAACGTCTTTTTCAGCCGCTATAACATTTTGCATCCTGTCTTGATCGATGTGCTTTGGAAGTGGTCTAAACATTAAAATTCCGTGAACTTCTTTGTCATTGTTTAACTTAACAAGTTCAGCTTCCAATTCTTCTGTTGTAGTTGCTTCTTTCAAAGTAACGAGTCTTGCCATCAAGCCAATAGCTTCTGAAGCTTTAACTATAGCCCTTTCATAGGAAATATCTGAATCGTTTTCGCCAACCCTTACAACAGCAATGGTAGGATTAATTCCCTTGGCTTTTAATTCTTCTATATCTTTTGTTAGACCTTCTTTAATTTGATCAGCAACAACCTTGCCTCTTAATTCTTTCATATAATCTCCTTAAATTATAGAACGCGTCTAGCGCAAACGTAACGAGCGTTATAATATTTCTCACTTAAAGAGTTAATCATAACCTTCATATACGGTTGGCTTGCAGCATGAATAAATTTATCGTTTCCAATATAAATTCCAACGTGGCTTACCCCACTACCTGAAGTGTTAAAGAAAACTAAATCTCCAGGTACCAGCTCGTCTCTATTAACCAATTGGCCAAAAGTAGATTGAGAAGCACTTGATCTTGGTAATTTAACGCCAAGTTGCTTGTAAACCCATGTTGAAAAACCTGAGCAGTCAAAGGAATTTGGACCTGCAGTTGCATAGACATAAGGTGTGTTTAATTTAGTTTGTGCTATTGCAACTATATCATTTTCCAAACCAGGATTCCTGCTAGCAGCTCTAGATAATCTGTCTTTCACGATTTTTACAAACTCTTTTGCAATCATGAATTCCTTTTCATCTTTTGTGCTTGCAATAAATTGTCCGTCCTTAAATCCAGTAATAATAATTGGAGTGCCTGCTGCTAGATTTGTTCCATCTATAAGTTGTATCAAGCCAATTAATTCACCTGTTACAACATTTGAAACAACTTCCTTGTCCAAGTCGCTTGACAAAACGTATCCAGTTAAATTGTCTGTGGTTAAAACAAATGAGTATTCTCCTTCATTTTTTTGCACAGTAATGGATTCGCCTTCAAGCAATTGTCTTTTTACCTGGTCACTAGCCTTATCTTCTTTTAAAGCTGTGAGCCTTCTAACGGTAAACTCATTATTTTTCTTATTAAATTGAATAATATTTTCGACATTGATTTCTGCAGTTTGACTGTCTTTTTGAACGACATATCCAGTGGGAGTTTCCTTGAGGATCTCAACCTCTTCTCCCTCTGCAAAGTTAATAACTAAATTATCTTTTGTTTTTACATCAATTTTATTTATGATAGTGCCAGTATCGAAAGTGGATAAAGCTAAGATAGAAATTGCTCCTACAAGCTTTAATGTCCCTTTTAAAAACTTGTTCATAAATCCTCCTTTAGTTAACAGGATAATTATATCAAAATTTGCTATTATTTGCAAATTTTAAGGAGTTTGATTATTTTTTAAGATTGTAAAAACCCTTTAGTCCCTTGTATTCTGCAGTGAAATCTAAAAATTCTTCAATTCTTAAAAGCTCATTGTATTTAGCAACTCTATCTGTTCTGGCAGGTGCACCAGTTTTGATTTGTCCAGTGTTAAGTGCAACTGCAAGGTCAGCTATAAAAGCATCTTCGCTTTCGCCTGATCTATGTGATATAACTGCTGTGTATCCAGCTTCTTTAGCCATAGAAACAGCGTCGATGGTTTCTGTTAGGGTTCCAATTTGATTTAACTTAATCAAAATTGAATTGGAAATTCCTTCTTCAATACCCTTTTCGAGTCTCTTGGTATTTGTAACAAAGAGGTCGTCGCCAACCAATTGGATTTTTCCGCCCATTTTTTCGGTCATATACTTCCATCCAGCCCAATCATCTTCTGCAAGACCGTCTTCGATTGAGATTAGAGGGTATTTATTGCAAAGATCTTGATAATAATCTACCAATTCTTCAGCGGTAAATTCCTTACCTTCGCCCTTTAAAATATAGGCTTTCTTGTCTGCATCGTAAAATTCAGTGCTTGCTGCGTCAATGCCCAAGTAAATGTCTTCGCCTGGCTTGTATCCTGCAGCTTCGATAGCTTCAATAATAACCTTTAGCGCTTCTTCATTTGAATTTAGGTTTGGAGCAAAGCCACCTTCGTCGCCAACCCCTGTTGAAAGATTTTTATCCTTCAAAACATTCTTTAGACTATGATAAACTTCTGATCCCATACGAAGTGCTTGGTGGAATGAGTCTGCACTTACTGGCAAAATCATAAATTCTTGGATGTCGACGTTATTGTCGGCATGTTCTCCACCGTTTAAAATATTCATCATAGGAACTGGAAGTACTTTTGCGTTTACTCCGCCAATATATTTATAAAGTGGCAAGCCTATCTCTCCTGCAGCTGCTCTTGCTACAGCAAGGCTAACTCCAAGTATTGCATTGGCGCCAAGCTTGTCTTTGTTTTCTGTACCATCAAGATTGATCATAATGTTGTCGATTTCAGTTTGAGCATCTACAGGTAGGCCAATTAATTCATCTGCAATTATTTCATTTACATTTTCTACAGCCTTTAAAACGCCCTTGCCAAGATATCTTTTCTTGTCTCCGTCCCTTAACTCGAGGGCTTCGTGAGCACCTGTTGATGCACCAGAAGGAACAATTGCCCTTCCAACAACACCGCTATCTGTAACAACTTCCACCTCAACGGTTGGATTTCCCCTTGAATCTAGCACTTCGCGTGCATGAACATCAATAATTTCACTCATCATTTACTCCTTAAATTCCACTATTCTCTTCCATGAATCGAATTTTAAACTAGCTCCACCAACCAAGACGCCGTCAACGTGTTCAGTTGCCATTATCTCATCGATATTGCTATCTTTAACGCTGCCACCGTATAAGAGGTGGACATCATCCTTGATACCCTTGTACATATAGTCAAGTGTATTTCTTATATATTCAAGGGCTGATTTTATATCCGATGTATGAGCTGTCTTTCCTGTGCCAATTGCCCAAATAGGTTCGTAGGCATAGATAATTTTTCTAGCATCTTCTATATCGACACCTGCTAGACCTTCTTTTAATTCCTTGTACAAATAGGCTTCGTAAGTTGAATTTTCCCTTTCACTAATGGGTTCGCCAATGCAAAAAATTGGTGTGATTCCATTTTTTAAGGCAGCCTTAACTTTTTTATTTAAAAGCTCATTTGATTCGTTAAAAATTGTCCTGCGTTCTGAGTGGCCAACAATGGCGTATTTAATGCCAAAGTCCTTGGCTTGCTCCAAAGAAATTTCTCCTGTAAAAGCTCCACTTGCCTCATAGTAAAAGTTTTGTAGGCCGTAGCTCTTGCCTTCTAAATATTCTTCGGCTTGATATAAATATATATCTGGCAGGCAGATAATCATCTCGCGATTATTTTTTTCTTCAATTTGTGAAAGATTTTTTAATAAGTCTTCAGATTCTTTTTTAGACAGGTTCATCTTCCAATTTGCTGCTAAATTCTTCTTCCTCATTAGGCTTCCTCCAAACATTTAATACCTGGCAGTTCTTTACCTTCCATCATTTCAAGACTTGCTCCACCGCCTGTAGAAACGTGGGTAACCTTGTCTTCGTAACCAGAAAGCTTAACAGCAAGACTTGAGTCGCCGCCACCAATAATTGAAACGGCATCGCTTTCTGCAACTGCCTTTGCAATTTCAAAAGTACCTTTAGCAAAATCTTTGTTTTCAAATACGCCCATAGGTCCGTTCCAAATTACAAGTTTGGCATCTTTTATAGCTTTGGAGAAATTTTTAATTGATTCTTCCCCAATATCCACAGCCATCAGATCTGCCTTGTCGTCGCCTAGCTTAACAGTCTTTATAAGATTTGAATCATCCAAGCTATCGGTCATAACTAAATCAACAGGTAATAAGATTTCGACATTTTTATCCTTGGATTCTTTTAACAGGTCTTTGGCTAAGTCAATTTTTTCATCTTCAACCAAAGATTTGCCCATATCATAACCCTGAGCCTTTAAAAAGGTGTTAGCCATAGCCCCGCCTATGATAATCTTGTCGACTTTATTCATAAGATTTTCAATTACACCAATCTTATCTGAAACTTTTGCTCCACCTAAAATGGCCACGAAAGGATGCTTTGGATTATCAAGATTTTCTTTGATATATTTGATTTCATTTTCAACCAAAAATCCTGCTACAGCTGGCAAAATTTCTGAGACGCCAACATTAGATGCATGTGCCCTGTGGGCTGTGCCAAAGGCATCATTTACATAAATATCTCCGTGGGCTGCTAGTTTCTTCGCAAGCTCTGGATCATTTTTTTCTTCACCTGCATCATATCTGGTGTTTTGTAAGAGTAAAATGCTTCCATCAAAGCCCTTTGAAGCGTTTATAGTATCATCATTAACTGGGCTTTCGATGTCAAAAAAGACAACTTTTTTGCCTGTTAATTCTTCTAACTTTTCAGCCACAGGTTTAAGTGAAAATTCAGGCTTATATGTGCCCTTTGGGCGACCAAGATGGCTCATCAAAACCACCTTGGCTCCCTTATCCATTAAATAATCAATGGTCTTTAAGGCTGATTTAATCCTAAAATCATCGGTTATCTTTCCGTCTTTCATAGGAACATTAAAATCAACTCTAACTAGGGCTCTCTTATTTTTAAAATCAATATCTCTAACAGTTTTTTTCATTATAAACTCTTTGCTACCATTTTAGCTAAATCTACAACTCTGCAGGAATATCCCCATTCGTTATCATACCATGAAACGATCTTTACCATGTTGTCGCCCATCATCATTGTGAGTTTGCTATCTACAATTGAGCTGCGTGGATCGCCTTGGTAGTCAATGCTTACGAGTTCTTCATCTGAGAAGCCTAGGATTCCCTTCATTTCATTTTCACTTGCTTTTTTCAAAGCAGCGTTAACTTCTTCAACTGTAGCTGGTTTCTTAAGTTCTAAGACAACATCAACAACTGAAACTGTAGGAGTTGGAACCCTAAGAGCATAGCCATTTAATTTTCCTTTTAACTCAGGAATAACTTCTGCAACAGCTTTAGCAGCTCCTGTTGTTGTAGGAACCATGCTCAAAGCAGCAGCTCTTGCACGGCGTCTGTCCTTTTTGTGTCTCTTGTCTAATAGCATTTGGTCACCTGTATATGCATGGCAAGTTGTCATCATACCTTTTTCAATACCAAAAGTATCTTCAATAACCTTGGCTACTGGTGCTAAGCAGTTTGTTGTGCAGCTTGCGTTTGAAATAATATTTTGTTCTGGCTTATATGTGTCACAGTTAACACCCATTACAATTGTGTTGTCAAGGCCCTTACCAGGAGCAGTTAAAATAACTTTTTTAACGCTTCCTTTTAAGTGTTTGCCAAGGCCTTCCATATCCTTAAAAGCACCTGTTGAGTCAATTACGATTTCAACTCCGTGTTCTGACCAGTCAATTTCAGCTGGGTCTCTAAATTGTGTAAAGTGTATCTTGTGGCCTTCGATATCAAAACCATCACCTTCAACTTTTATATCCTTGGTAAATTTTCCATAAAGACTGTCATATTTAAATAAGTGTCTTAGATCATCCAAGTCACCACTAGCATTGATGTGAACTAGTTCAAGACCGTGGTCTTCTTCTAATAAAATCCTAGCTACGTCCCTACCAATTCTTCCAAAACCGTTAATTCCTACTTTCATTTTAACCTCCTACTAATTTTTCTTTACATATTGCAATCCATTTGCTTTTGGTGACCTGCTCTTACCTGATGTTATTACCAATATTATTAAAGTAAGAACATAAGGTAGCATAGAAAGCACAGAGCTTGGGATTTGTGTATTTCCACCACCAAAATGAATTGCAAGTCCTTGTGCAAGGCCAAACAATAATGAAGCCATTAATGCTCCTTGCGGTTTCCAATTTCCAAATATCATAGCTGCAAGGGCGATAAAGCCTTGCCCACTTACCAAAGTCGTTCTAAAGTTTGCAACAACTGCTATTGACAAACTTGCTCCACCAAGTCCAGCTAAGAAACCACTTGACAAGACTCCGAAATATTTAATTTTTCTAACATTAATACCCAAGGTATCTGCGGCTAGAGGGTGTTCACCAACTGCACGCATCCTAAGGCCAAGCTTTGTATTATACAAAATTATATACACAAGAGCAACCAAAATTAAAGCAATATAAAATGTTGCATATTGGTTGAAGACTGACTTTAAAAATGAACCTTCAGGGAAGGTGTGTTGAAAAAGTTGTGGTAATTTTTGATCCATTGTCAGTGGATTTGAAGTAGCACCACCATCAAAGAATATCCTGCACAAAAAGAGTGCAAGTCCAGGCCCCAAAAAGTTAATTGCAGTACCACTTACAACATGGTCTGCCCCAAATTTAATTGTAGCAAGAGCATGTGGGATTGCAATTACAAGACCTGCCAAACCCCCGCATAAAAACGCTAGCCAAGGGCTGCCAGAGAAGTGAGCAACTGTAGCTGCTATCAAAGCACCAATGGACATTATCCCTTCCAGACCAATATTTACAACGCCTGTGTTTTCACTCATTACACCACCTATAGCAGCATAAATAAGAGGAGTTGCATACATAAATGTTATACCAATAATAATTCCAATTTCTTGTAAACTCATTATATTTCCTCCTTAACTTCTATAGATGACTCTGCTTTCTTCTTGTTTTTAAAGACAAAAGGTATTGAGATAAAAAACACAATAAATCCGATAATAATCGAAACAATTTCTCCAGGAACCCCAACACTTAGGGTTAATTTTCCTCCGCCGTATTTGAGAGCCGAGAAAAGTAAGGATACCGGAATAACTGCAAGTGGATTGTTAAGTGCTATTAGTGCGATTGCAATTCCATCAAAACCAACACCTTGCATTAGAGCAAGAACTCCAATTCTTTGAGTTACGCCAAGTACATCAACAGCTCCTGCGAGTCCGCCGATAGCGCCTGAAATAAACATAGCTTGTACTATCTTATTATTTACTGAAATCCCTGAGAATTTTGCCGCATCTTTATTTAGACCAACAGCTTTAAGTTCAAAACCAAGTGTGGTCTTTTTTAATATAAACCATATAACTATTGCGACTAAGATACCAACCAAGAGCCCCAGGTTAACAGGAGCCTTTAAGAAATTGCCCCAAAAAGAATTTCCTGCTAAATATTCCATGCCAGCTTCTGTGGACTTCCATGAATCAAGTATTCTAATGCTTGCATTTGGAGAAATATTGTAAGAAAAATCACTGTTTGGCTGCCTAATAGCAGTAAGTGTCAAAACATAGTTGTTAAAGTAAAGAGCAATCCAGTTTAACATAATAGAAGAAATAACTTCGTTTACATTAAACTTAGCTTTTAAAAATCCTACAAAAGCCGCATATAATCCACCAGCTAAAAATGCACATAACAAGCAGAATATTGGGTGAATAACAGGCGGTAAGTCCACAAGTATTCCTGCACAAGTAGCTGCAACAGATCCAATGATAAATTGACCTTCAATACCAATATTAAAAAGCCCTGTCTTAAATGCAAAGGCAGCAGCAATTCCCGTTAATAGAAGCGGCGCCATATTTACAAGTGTATAGCTCATTGAGGTTGGCGTATTAAATATTCCATAAAACAAGTTATACATAACCTTTATCGGATTATGTCCTGCCAATAAAAGTACAACAGATCCAAACAATATACCGACTAAAATTGATAGCAAGGCCGTACTTATTCTTTTCTTATTATTCATTTTTACCTCCTGCCATCAAAAGTCCTAGCTCATTTTCATTTGTTTCAGAAGCTTTTTTGTGATCTACAATCTTACCATCGAAAATAACAGCAATCTCATCTGATAAATTTAATATTTCATCAAGTTCAAAACTTACTAAAAGTATCGCTTTGCCCTTGTTGCGTTCATTTACAATTGCCCTGTGAACATATTCGATTGCCCCAACGTCTAAGCCCCTTGTTGGTGTGACCGCGATTAAAATATCTGGGTCTTCTGTAATTTGTCTAGCAATGATAACCTTCTGTTGGTTACCTCCAGACAAGCTACCAGCAGATACCGCTCCATCTGTGGGCCTAATATCAAAGTCTTCAATAAGTTCTTCTCCGCGTTCTCTAAGTTTATCTTCTTGCAAGATGCCTTTCTTTGAAAGAGGCTCATTCTTAATTCTTAAAATAGAAAGGTTGTAGTCAACAGGATATTCAAGTACCAAACCGTGCTTTTGTCTGTCTTCAGGTATGGATAACAATTTGCTATCGATAATTTCCTTTGGAGTTTTGTTTTGAACTTCCTTACCATTAATAAAAATCTTGCCTTCTTTAGCTGTAGTCATGCCAGTAATAGCATCTACAAGTTCAATCTGGCCATTTCCATCAACACCAGCTAGACCAAGGATTTGACCTTTCCTGAGCTCAAGATTTAAGCCGCGGACTCTTTCCCTTTTATCTAAGTCATCAACCTTGAGGTTTTCAACTTTCAAGCAAACTTCCCCTACTTCAACTTCAGGTTTATCAACAGCAAATATAACTTCTCTTCCAACCATCATGTTAGCAAGATCTTGCTCAGTAACATCGCATACATTTACCGTGTCAATCTTTTTCCCCCGCCTGATAATTGTACACCTGTCGGCCATGGATTTAATTTCTCTAAGCTTGTGAGTAATTATTATTATTGTCTTTCCTTCAGCCTTTAAGTTATTTACAATACCAATGAAATCTTCTATCTCTTGCGGAGTTAAAACAGCCGTTGGCTCATCAAAAATAATAATGTCAGCTCCCCTATAAAGAGCTTTGAGTATTTCAACCCTTTGCTGCATACCAACACTTATATTCATAATCTTGGCATCAGGATCAACATTTAAACCATATCTATCAATCAAATCTTTAATAGTATCTTTGGCAGCATTCTTATCCAAGAACATTCCCTTAGTAGGTTCGTTGCCTAGAATAATATTTTCAGTAACAGTAAATACATCAACTAACATAAAGTGTTGGTGAACCATAGCAATCTTATGATTGATAGCATCCAGTGGTGAGTTAATAACAACCTTTTTACCATCTAAAAATATCTCGCCCTCATCAGCTGTATAAAGGCCATACAATATATTCATAAGAGTCGATTTGCCCGCACCATTTTCTCCAAGCAGAGAGTGAACTTCGCCTTTTCTTATTTCTAAGTTAATTTTATTATTTGCAATGTTCTCACCAAAAATCTTGGTGATATTAGACATTTTAATCAAATTATCTCCGGCCATGTGCCCTCCTTATCTTTAAAAAAAAGCGACCTAAAGATAGGTCGCCTCTTTTTATAATGACTTTATATATTCTTCGTATGATTCTTCGTTATTTGGAACCTTAATATCTCCATTAACGATGCTTTCTTTAAGTTTTTCAATTTCTTCTAAAACATCAGCTGGAACGTGTTTATCACTTGTTGGAGCAATATCAACGCCGTTATTAGCTAGTGAGAATTCAACTGTTTTGGCTTCGAATTTACCTTCAGCAAATTCTTTAGAAATATCATACATGGCAACGCCAACGTTTTTAATTGTTGAAGTAATTACGTGGTCAGGAGCAATATAGTTTTGGTCACGGTCAACACCGATAACCTTCTTGTCTGCTTCTCTAGCAGCTTCAATAACACCATCGCCTACACCGCCAGCAGCGTGGAATACAATGTCAGCTCCGCCTTCGTACATTTTCTTTGCAATAGCCTTACCCTTTGTAGCATCTGTAAAGCTGTCAGCATATTGTACTTCAACTTCAATTTCCTTACCTAATTCTTTTGCAGCGTATTGAACACCGGCTCTATATCCATATTCAAAAGCCCAAATAATATCTCCTTCAATACCGCCAACAAAACCTACTTTATTTGTTTCTGTCATCTTACCTGCAATGTATCCAACCAAGAATGAAGGTTCATTGTCTTTAAATACACAGTTAACAACATTCTTTAAATCTGGATTTGAAGAAACAGAGTCAATAAGTGCGTACTTTGTATCTGGATTAGCAGCTGCAGCAGCTGTTAAGTCTTTTTCTAGTTTAAATCCTACGCCCCAGATTAAACCATTTCCAGCTTCTAACATAGCTTGGAAGTTTGGAGCATAGTCTGATGGAATGTGACTTTCTACATATGATACATTAACTTTTGTATCTTTGTTAAGCTTTTGAAGGCCTTCCCATCCACCTTGGTTAAAGCTTTGGTCATTTACACCACCTTCGTCTGTAACCATACCAACTTTTACATTACTATAATCTACTGATTCTGTGTTTTCTTTATTTTCAGCGTTTGCATCAGCTGGCTTTTCGGATTTGTTTCCGCAGCCAAATGTAAATAACATTGCAACAGCTAATAAAATAGCAAATAACTTTTTCATAAAATCTCCTCGTTTTTAAATTTTTAAAGTTTAAATAATAAAAAGGTAGCTGAGTCGTGCAAGACGACCCAGTTTACCTTTATTTAATATTCTAGCAGTTAGCGTCTCCTGTGACATAACCTGCTTTTTCTAGTTCCTTGTGTGCAGCTTCTAGCTTTGCTTCATTGACCATAACAATTGGTCCTGTGCAACCCATTCCGCTTTCAGCGTAAATACCTACTGCCCATAATGCTTGAACAGCATCTTCAAGTTCTAGGATATCAATACCTGCGATTGAACCATCTACGATTTCTTTTTCAGGCATTTTTACTTCTTCTTTTGGTCCAGCTGCTTTTGTTGATTCAGCTTTCAAGCCATCTAAGATCTTATCTAAGCCAGCTTTTTCAGCCTTAGCATATTCTGATTTTTTGATTTGATCGATTCCACCGCGAGCTGTTCTAATTGCATATTCAAGTGCGTTTGCAACTACTGGATATCCACTAGCACGGCTTACGATAAAGATATGTCTATCATATCCTCTGCCGATACCAGGACCGTATCCGTAACCCATGGCTTCAAATCCGCCACCTGTTTGGAAACTTGAGAACATCTTCATCAAGATATTTCCTGTAAGTGTATCTGTAACCATAACATCAGGTACGCCTTGTAAGAGGTCATTACCTCTCATTACACAGCCACCATCTGCACGGTTTGATTCTGCAAAATGAAGTGTGTAGCCATTAGATGAAAGTTCTTTTAAAGCTCTTTCAACTTGTCTAGCACCGTCAACATTTAGAATACCAATTGTTGGTTCATCCTTGCCCATTGCCTTTGCAGTAATAACACCAGCAATAGCATTTAAAACCATAGCTTCAACCCTGTGTGGTGAAGAAGTTCCTGTAGTTGTAGCAATAGTCATTTCTTCTCCAAAAGCTGGAGTGATAACTCTACCTACAGTACTTACACCGATTGGGAAATTGTAGTGCATGGTAACAAAAGCTGAAACTTCTCCGCTATCAAGCAGTTCTTCCATCTTTTTGTAACCTTCATCTTCACTTGCAACATTGTATTGAACAAGATCAGTTTCTGCCTTATCACCAACAGTGATAATTACAACTTCTGATGATGGGTCAGCTGCTTGAGCTTTTTCTGCTCCCTTAACTAGGTTTTCGACTCCATGTTCACTGCCAAATGCTGTTAAACCGACTCTAACTTTTTTCCCAAAGCTACCTGATTCGATTCCATCAGCAATGTCCATAAAGACGTCACCAATCATCTTTTTAATATTTTGTTCTGACATCAAATCACCCCTATTCTTGAACGAATGAAGCTGCAAATTCTCTCATAGCATCTGCAACATATTTCTTAATTGTGTCTTCAGATACTCCCTTAGAATCTTCTCCCTTCTTACCGTCATTTGCTTCGATAACAATAGAAGCACCATCAAATAGGTTTGTCATACGTCCTAGGAACAAGCTTCCTTTACCAATTATCATAGCTCTGTTCATTTTGCCTTCGAGCATGTCTTCTCTAATAAATCCAAGGAATGGAACACCTGATGGAATATGACCTTGTGTTGGAGCCCATCCATTCATACCATAATCCTTAGCAAATGTTAGTAGGCCTTGTCTTTCGATTTCTCCGCCTCTAACAGCTAGAGCACCAATCATCTTATAGTTAGCTTCAGGAACGTCTCCTGCGCCAGCTGGTTTTGTGATGTCTGGGTTTTGCATTTCAACTGAATATTTATCAACGTCTGTAATCTTTAATCCAGCTTTTTCAAGTGGCATAGTTACAAGTGAAGAAATAACAGCTTGTGGTGCTGATCCAGTTCCTACTGTGTGACGACCAACGATGTCGTTTCTCATGATTGGGTTCTTGCCATCGTTTTCACCGATAACAGTTGCAAAACCTGCAACACAGTCTTCGATGATTGGAAGATCTTTCTTGACGTGGTCCTTACCGTTCATACCTAATTTAGCTGTACATCCACCTGCAACAACTAGAACGTTTTTAAATGTTCCAGCAGCAACTAGCGATGAAGCTTCAATAACAGCGTGTGATGGAGCAGCACAGAAACCTCTTGTATCTGATCCACTTGCGTTTACTAGGCCAGCAAATTCGGCAACAGCCTTAGCAAAGTTACCACCTCCACGTTGGTTCATATCTCCGCATGCTTCTTCTGAACATTCGATTACATATTCGATATCTTCTGGGTTAATTCCATTTTTATCAATGCAGTGTAGGGCAGACAAAACACCTGAAGCTTTAGCAACTAGGTTTTCAAACATTACATGAGCTGATAAGTTTTGATCTATTTCATGAGCTCTCTTAACGCATCCTACCACCTTACCATCATTTACAAGTGGCTCTGCACCATATTTATTGATAGCATCATCAATAGCTGATTGATCAGCACCATCTTTTAGTCTATTGACTAAATCATCATTAATGAGTGGGTGATCTGCCATTTTTTGTTTTACAGCACTGCTAAATTCATGTTCAAGAAGAACTAAGTCAAAAACATCAACGATTTTAATTAAGCCAATGAATTCATCTTGTGGCATAATTTCGCCGTATTTACCATGTCTATCAGCATTTGGCATCTTGTGATTTGTCCATGGCATTTCTAGGTCTGCAAGAACTTCTGGCCTTTCATTACCAATATAGATTTGGTTTGGATAATAGCTTACAACATCATCAAAACTTCTTAAGTGTTTTGGAACTGCGTCCAAATACTTTTGTTCAGCATCAATCTTAGCTTGATCTTTTTCATGTTCAATAATGAACTTTGCGCTTGTTTGTGTTGTACCATTATGAATAACCATATCTGGACAATGCATCAATACATAACTGCTTCCTTTGTTTACTGAGTAACTCAATATATACACCTCCATAAATTTGCTATTTTTATAAATAGCCTTGCCATACACATATACCCAAAATTATATGTATATATCCATATCAATTATACAATATTAGGCCAATAATAACAATACCCTTTTAATTTTTTTCGTTTTACCCTATAGAGTTTACTAATGATTATTTTTAAAAAGTTATCACTGGCTATTTTAAAACAAGTTCACATAAATTTACATAATCACCAAAAATTATTAAATTTATGCTCCAACAATTAAAAAATAAAACCGGGAACAAAACTGTCCCCGGTTGTTAGTGTACTAGTTATCAAAAACTGTTTGACCATCAACTTCTGTTGTTAATGCGTCAAGTGCTTTTCTAACTAATTTTTTCCTCAATTCATATTCTTCTTCCTTTGATAAGCTTGGGTCTCCAAGTGGGTGAGGAATAGCAATTGTAGGAACAATTCTATTAGCTCCAACTGTTTGTGAAATAGGAACAACAGTACACATATGAACTACAGGAAGACCTGCGCGTTCAATTTCCTTAACCATCGTTGCACCGCAACGTGTACAGGTGCCTCAGGTTGAGGTCATAATTACAGCGTCAACACCATCTGCAATTAATTTTTGTGCGTATTCTGCAGCAAATTTCTTAGCACTTGCTACAGCTGTTCCGTTACCAACTGTTGTATAGAATTTGTTGTGAAGTGATCCGATGACTCCCTCTTTTTCAAATTCTCTCATTACGTCAACAGGTAAAACTCTGTCTGAATCTTCGTTACAGTAAACTGGGTCATATCCACCATGAGCTGTTTCATATGTGTCAGCAGTAAGATCATTTACTCCTGTAATGTCATATTCACCGTATTTACTTGCTGATGATGATTCAATGTGGTCTGGGTTGCCCTTTGGAACAACACCACCTGAAGTACATAATGCAATCTTAGCCTTTGAAAGGTCTTTAATAGCTGGTTGTGGATCTACTCTGTCGAACTCTGGCATTGGATATTCTGTTACGAATTCTTCGCCTTTGAGTTTCTTTAAGAGCATATCTACAGCTCTCTTTGAACCAGTTTCTTCGTGGAAGAAGTTGTATCTGATTCCTCTTTCAATATAGCCTTCTTCTTCTGGTGTTCCGATTTCTTCACCTTTAACTAGCTTTAATGCTAAGTTTGCGATAGCTGGAACAGCCTTACCCATAGCTGCTGCTGAGTTACCTGTTGATACAATGTAAACAGATTTCTTAAACATATCAGCGCCAGGGTTTTCGATATACATACCGGTTACAGATGGAATTCCAAGTTCATTTTGAACTGCATCTGCAATAGTAGCACATGCTACCCCGTAACGTCCTGCGTTAAATGCTGGACCGGCGATAAATAAATCGGGTTTAATTTCTTCAACAATTTTGAGAATTTCAGCTTTAGCATCATCGATGTTTTCACCGAAGTATGAGTCACCACAAATGATGGTTTTTACTATATCAGCTTCGCCTTTAAATGCACCTTTAAGAGCATTACCAGGGCCAACTGCACCATCTCTAACCTCAGGCTTAATGTCAGCCTTTTCTTCCCCACCGATACCGGCGAAGAATTGGTTAATATAGTGAACAACTTTGATTTTCTCCATTGTGTTCCCCCTTTCTTCTATTCGGATGTGAATTTATAAAAATTGACAGTGCTGATCTCTCATTTCTTTGATTTCAGCGTTAATTGCTTCGCCATCAAGGACCATTTCCATCATTCCAATTTGTTCATCATAAACAGCTGGATCGATTTCGGCCTTAACTTCTTCTTCTAGTACATGGTATACCTTAAGTCCCAACGAGACTCCGGCGAGCGGACCTGCCCAGGTTGGATCTCCTGCAGTAACTGTTTCAGCAGCTAATCCTGCTGTTTCTGCTTCAGCTCCACCTAGTAAAACTACAACATTTTCTGCGCCGTACTTATCTGCGGCTTCTTTAACTCTGTTTTGGTTTTCCAAGTCCATTGCTCCTGCGGCGGTTCAGACGAAGCATTCAGTAGCTGAAAATACGACTTCAGCTGGTGTCGTCTTAATGCACTCTTCCATTGCAGGACCAGGAATACCATCTCTGTCACCAATGATGATGACTTTTGTATTGTCATTAAATAACATTCTTGGTTCCTCCCTTAAAATTTTAATTTTTGTTATTGTTTGTGAAAAATATTACTATTTTCCTCTAGCAGTTAAATATCCAAATCCAGTTTCGTTTGTTGCACCTGTAATTGCTTGGATTTCAACTTCTAATAATCCGTCTTCTCTAATTGCTTTGTCGGATCCACCAGCGATAATTGCAACATATTTTTCATCGCCGATTACATGGTCAAGTTTTGGTAATACAACAACTTCGTTTGCGTTACCACCTGTTACTACAGCATCTGCTAGTGGGTCAGCGTCAGCTAATGATTGGCTGGCACCGTCACGGCCTGCATATTCGTCTGTAATGATAACAGTCTTAACACCTTGTTTTTCAATCTTCTTGCAGTTCATGATTAGGTCTGTATCTGGGTTACCAAATCCTTCTTGTGAAAGAATGATACCATCAAGATCTAAATATCTGCAAAGTTTAGCTGTCCAGTTTGAAGAACGTTCCTTATCAGCTAGGTAAACGTTTTCGTTAGTAATAATCATACCTACGAAGTTGATTTCCTTGCCGTGAATCTTGTATAGATTCTTGATAACGTCGTTGTTCATGTGAACATAGCTTGGGTTTTTATCACAGCTTGAAACACAGTTTCCGCTGATGATAGCTCCATCCATAACTTCTGTTGGATATAACAGTGTTGGTACAATTTGTTTTGCGTCTACACCATATACATATGTGTCATGGAGTAGGCCTTGAGATTGTAGCATTTGTACATAAGCTACTCTTGGTAGTCCTTTGAATTTTTCAGCACCTTCCATCAAAGGTAATGTTTCATAAACTTCAACTTCATCAGGTTCTACATTTCTTCCTGCTTCTGCAAGATACATAGCTGTTTTAAATCCAGCTAATCTTAGAGCCTTTTCGTGATTGTGTTGCTTTAATCCTTCGATTGGATCAGCTTTCAATACGATGTTTAAAGTTTTTGAAAATGGTGTGTAGTCTGCACCTGGTCCAGTCATGTCTACGATTCCTTCTTGGAAGCCGACAACTTTACCAGTTGTTACAACTGCACAACCTTTGAGTACGTGGGTTTTACCACTTCCTACAACATCAACTTTTGACATAACCCCTGGGAAAATTCCCCCTGGGCCTTCAACTTTTACGCGTGGTTCAACAACATCTTTAACTGGTGTAATTCTGATGCTTTCACCTGGTCTAGCAAGTTCAACATCTGCAGTTGCGATGTGTTCGTCCTCTAAAACTAAATCGATAATTTCTTGTTTGTTAACAAAGAGAGTGCCGTTTTCGATTTTAGTTTCATTTCCGAATTGGATATCCTTAATAAGAATATTACCTATTTCGAGACGCATAAATTCACCTCCTTAAAATATTTATTTATCTAATCTGTGCACCGGGGAGGTGTACAGATTAAAACTAAATTATTGGTATATTATTTATACCCAGTACTTAAGCGTACTTTTCAAGCATGGCGCGAACATTTTCTTTTGTTGCGTCATCTGTGGTTACTGCATCAACTCTTTCACCATCTTTGTAGATAGCGATTACTGGTAGACCCATAACTTTTTCTCTAATAGCTAGTCTTCTACCTAAACCGATATCAAATGATGTGAATTTGATATTTTCGAAATCTTTTTCCATATCATGAACATGTGGCATTAAAGCTTTGCATGGTTCGCATGATTGGCTCCAAAAATCTACTAATACGTATCCTTCAGCTTCTTTAACTTCTTGGTCGAAATTTTCTTTTGTTAATTCTAACATTGATTTCCTCCTTTTAGAATGCTGCAGACTATTCTGCAAAGTTTTCTTCTATATATTTTTCAGCTTGTGTGGCAGCAATTGCGCCGTCACTGGTAGCTGTAACCACCTGTCTTAATAGTTTCTTTCTATTGTCTCCTGCTGCAAATACTCCTGGAATATTTGTGTGCATGTTTTCATCTGTTACGATGTAACCGTTTTCCATATCTACGATGTCTTTAACAATGTCATTTTGTGGTAGGAATCCGATAAATACGAAGCAACCAAATGTTCCGTCTTCTTCATCAGCATGGATTTCTCTAGTTTCTTTTGTTTTAGAATCTTCAAGAACCATTGTGCTTAACAAACCATCGCCCTTAAATTCTACAACATTTGTGTTGAATATAAAGTCAAGTTTTGGATTATTGAAAGCCTTTTCTTGGATGCTCTTAGCAGCCCTTAGGTCTTCTTTTTCTTTTCTGTAAATAATTGTAACTTTTCTAGCAAACTTTGTTAAGTACATAGCTTCTTCAAGTGCTGAATCTCCACCACCAACTACATATACTTCAAAATCTTCAAAGAATGCTGCGTCACATGTAGCACAGTAGCTTACGCCACGACCTGTGAATTCTTTTTCACCTGGGCATCCGATGTATCTTGGTGATGCACCTGTAGCAACGATAACTGCTTTGGCTTCATAAGTTTTTTCTCTTCCGATAAGCTTTTTAACTTTTCCTTCAAGTTCAACTTCTTGGATTGTATCTAGTACAAATTCTGATCCAAATCCTTCAGCTTGTTCTTTCATTCTTTTGATAAGTGATGGTCCGCCTGCGTTTTCAACGCTTCCTGGATAGTTAGCTACTTCATCAGTAGTAACGATTTGTCCACCTGCTTTTTCTTTTTCAATAATGATTGTTTTGAGCTTAGCTCTTGCTGCGTATAAGCCAGCAGCTAGTCCTGCTGGACCGCCTCCGATAATTGCTATATCGTACATAAAAACCCTCCTTAACTTATTTTATATATACCCAATCTACAAACAATAATAACGGACATAAAAACAAGAACTCCTTACAATTCTGTAGCAAATAGCTTAAAACTTCAGAGTTCTGTCCTTCACATAATTCTTTTACCTGAGTTTTCTAAGCAAAGCTTATTATACCTTCGGTGCCAAACTGGTCTCTCTTATGTGCTATCATCCAGTATATTAAGTTTGTAAATTAATTATATCATATTTTGAAATAAAATCAACATCAATATTTTATATTGATTAATTATCAACTATTCTCTACCCAAGTATATTACAGTTCAAAACATTTTTTCAAGGAAAAAGTTAATTGTTTTTATTATTGTAACTTTGCTGACTTTTCTTATTAACTCTCCTTGTTCACTACATAAGAAGCAATGTTGTTGGAGTGGTCACTAATTCTTTCTAGATTTGAGATACAATCCAAGAATACAATGCCAGGTGCAGCATCTACATATTTATTGGCAAGTCTACGTATGTGGTTTTGCCTATAAGTTTCTTCCATTTGGTCAACACTATCTTCTATTTCAAAAGCCTTTTGAGCTAAATCTTCATCTCTTTCTACAAAAGCTTCTATAGCTGTTTTGAAAACATTTTCACAGGCATCAAACATATGACCAAGTTCCTCTAAACCATCTTGAGAAAAAATTATTTCATCTCTTTCAATGTCTTCGTAGAGTTCGCAAATATTTTTAATATGATCTCCAACTCTTTCGATGTCGTTTATCATATACAAAAGATCGTCAATTTCCTTGTGCTCTGTGTCATTCAATAGAGATTCACGGCTTAAGGCAACTAAATAATTGGTAATTGACCTCTGCATGGAATTTATAACTTTTTCTCGTTCCATAATAGATTCGTAGTTTTTAGCCTTGCTATTTATTATTAAATCTTTAACCTCTTGCTGACTTTCTTTTACAAAGTCACCCATTCTAAGAGTTTCCTGCATGGCTTGACCCAAAGCAATTGACGGAGTCTTTAACATTCTTTCGTCAAGGTAAACTGTAAACTCATCCCCGTTGTCGCTGCCTGGTATAACTTTTTCAGCTAAGGCTACAAGTTGTTTAGTAAATGGATATAATAACATGGTATTTATAAGGTTAAAGCCCAAGTGGCTGATAGCTATTTGAGATGGGAGCGATGAAAAATTGCTTTCCATAAAATTGACGAATGGCTCTTTAAAAATAACAAATAATATTAAGAAAATAACAGAGCCTATTACGTTGAAAATAAAGTGTAAAAATGCCGCCCTCTTTGCAGTCCTATGAGCGCCCATGGAGCTAATGGCAGCTGTTATAGTACTACCGATATTGGATCCTAATAGGATGGGAAAAGCAGCTCCGATTGTAATTAAATTTTGCATGCCAAGGGCTTGGACAATACCAACTATAACAGATGAGCTTTGAACCATAGCTGTGGCAACAAAACCAACTAGCATACCAATAATTGGTGATTGCAAGGTGGCAATTGCGTTAACAAAAAAAGGAGTATCGCCTAATGGTGCGAGCCCGCCTTCCATTGTCATCATACCGAAAAACAAAATACCAAAGCCTAGGATAGCTTCCCCCGTTGCCTTGACAGTTTTGTTTTTTCCAGCGAGCACTAGAAGCGTTCCGATGCCTATCAAAAGTGGGGCATATTGATTTAAATTTAAAGCAATCAATATACCTGTCATGGTTGTACCAATATTGGCACCCATAATGACTCCGAGAGCTTGAGTAAGGGTCATTATATCAGCATTAACAAAACCCACAACCATAATAGTTGTAGCAGCACTTGATTGAATCATGGCCGTTACAAAAGCACCAACTATTATGCCTCTAATTGTAGATTTGGTAAGGGCGCCTACAATCGCTTTAAGTTTTCTACCCGCAGCCTTTTGTAGACCATCGCCCATTAGTGTCATGCCATATAAAAAGAGTCCCAATCCTCCTATGACTTGCATCGCAATTTCCATATGCTACTCCTTTAAAAAATATTCTAATTCTATTGTATATCTTATTTATTAAATTGTAAAGTGTTTTAGATCACCTTTTTAGGAAGGGAAAATCCAATTGACGGAGAGCCTCATATAGGACAATATTCGCAGAGTTGGCCAAATTTAAACTTCTTTTTATCTCCGTTATCATAGGAATTTTTATTAATGATTGCCTATAGGCATCTAGAATTTCATTTGGCAGCCCCTTGGTTTCTTTACCAAAAACAATAAAATCATTGTCCTTGTATTCTACTTCATGATAATACTTTGTGGCCTTGGTAGTTGCAAAATAAATATTAGCCCCCTTGTTTTTTTCTATAAATTCTTCAAAATTTTTATAAATGCTAAGATCAACAAGCGGCCAGTAATCTAGTCCAGATCTTTTTAAATACTTGTCTGAAATTTCAAAGCCAAAGGGCTCTATTAAATGAAGCCTGGTCGATGTCAGGGCGCAAGTCCTGGCAATGGCTCCTGTGTTATGGGGAATTTCCGGTTCATGCAAAACAATATTTAACATCCTAGTAGCTCCTTAATTTTTTTGTATACACCCTCTTCATTATAATGACCAATGATTTCTGATTTTGAAATAGCTTTTATATGATCAGGAGCATTCCCCATCAAAAATCCATGACCAACTATATTTAGCATAGGCAAATCATTTTCATTGTCTCCAAAAGCGGCCACATCTTTCAAATCTATATTGTGACTTTGAGCAATTGTTTTAATGGCAATTTCTTTTGTAGCAAGTGGCGATGTTATTTCTATATTATTAATCCATGATGAGCTGTTGTGAATATTGTTTTCATCCAAAAGTCTCCTAAAGGCAAGCCTTTTTTCATTGTCGTCGTCAATTATTATTATTTTATAAATCTCTTCGTCCAAGTTTTTCATTGCGTCAAAATCCATAATCCTAACTTTCAAGAGATCGTCATAGCCCTTTGGCATCCTTCTCCTATTGGTGGCGCTTGGATTGTCACCATAAGGAGTTATTAGTCCATCAATTGGATATAGATGAAAATACATATCCGTTTTCCTTAAAAGATCAATTGCCAGATTTAACTTATCTCTATCAATTGGAGCATTATAAATTTTATTGTCATTCTCATCAAAAATGCAAGCTCCATTTGTGCTTGCAATTGATGCATTTAACCCGTAGACTTCCTTGTATTTCTTTGGACTAATATAGACCCTACCCGTTATAAGAGCGAGTTTTATACCATTGTCCTGGGCGTAATGCAGGGCTTTTAAAGTGTTATTTGAAATTTCATAGTTGCTATTTAATAAGGTGCCATCCATATCAAAAGCCATTAGTTTAATTGCCATCTGTTTCCTCAATTATCTTTTTGAGCTCTTCCATAAAAGTTTTTGAGTCTTTAAAAGACCTGTATACACTTGCGAACCTAACATAGCTTATCTCGTCAACTTTTTTCAGAGCTTCCATAACCATCTCTCCAATTTCTGATGTTGGAATTTGCTTTACCATTTGGTTTCTGCATTCTCTTTCGACATTATCGACAATCTTATTCATAGTTTCAGAAGTAACTGGTCTTTTTTCACAGGCTCTAATGATACCTCTTAAGATCTTTTCTCTATCAAATTCTTGGGTAGATCCATCTTTCTTTGAAACTAAAAGTGGAGCCATCTCATATCTTTCATAGGTCGTAAACCTAAATTGACACTTGAGACATTCACGTCTTCTTCTAATTGTTTTATGGTCTTCGCTTTGTCTACTATCAACTACTTTTGAATCATGGTAGCCACATCTTGGACAATACATAATTACCTCCTATTACATAACAAAAAGACGCTTGTTTACCAAGCGCCTAATCTAATACTATCCTCTTAAGAATGGCGGAATATCAAGCTGCCAAGGATCTGCTTTCTTTTCTTCTTTATCTTCTGTTTCTTCTGAACCTTCAACTGCATCTGCTTGTTTGCCAGCAGCCTTGCCTTCGAATTCAGTTGCAATAACTGTAATCTTGATTGAGTCACCAAGTGATTCATCAATACCAGCACCGAAAATAATATTTGCATCTGGGTCAACCGCTTGTCTAATGAAGTCTGATGCTTCGTTTAATTCAAGCATACCCAAATCTTCTGAACCTGTAATATTAATAAGAACAGATTTTGCACCTTCTATAGATGTTTCTAGTAGAGGAGATTCAATTGCAAGCTTTGCAGCTTCGGTAGCACGATTATCTCCTTGAGCAAATCCGATACCCATGTGAGCAATGCCTTGATCTTGCATAATTGTTTTAACGTCTGCAAAGTCAAGATTGATTAAGTTAGGTACTGAAATCAAATCTGAAATGCCTTGAATACCTTGTCTTAAAACATCATCAGCCATCATAAACGCATCTCTCATTGTCGTTTTCTTTTCAGAAATTTGAAGAAGTTTGTCGTTAGGGATGATAACTAGAGTATCAACTTTCATTTTTAATTCAGCAATACCTGTTTCAGCATTTCTCATGCGTTGTCTGCCTTCAAATGTAAATGGTTTTGTGACAACACCAACTGTAAGTATGCCCATATCTTTTGCGAGTTCAGCTACAACTGGAGCAGCTCCTGTACCAGTACCGCCACCCATACCACTGGCAATAAATACCATATCAGCACCACTTAATTCAGCAATGATTTCATCTTTGTTTTCCATTGCTGCTTGAGCGCCGATGCTTGGGTTAGCTCCTGCACCAAGTCCCTTTGTAATCTTGTCTCCAATTTGAACTCTTGTTTCAGCCTTGCTTGATTGAAGGGCTTGACGGTCTGTATTTAATGCAATAAATTCAACGCCCTTAACTCCACATTCAATCATTCTGTTTACTGCGTTGTTTCCGCCTCCGCCAACACCTATAACTTTGATCTTGGCAAATTTGTCAACGTCCATTTCAAAATCGATCATAACTTTCCCCCTAAAAATTTCTTGTATATATTATACCACAAAATTCTAATTAATGCTATTTTTAATTAAAATTCTTCTTATCTCAGCAAAATTATTAAAAATTCTGCTACCAAAAACTACAATTGTTGCATAGTACATTGGCACTCCTACTTTTTGTCCAAAATAAGTAAGCACAACTGCAATTATTGTATTGCCTATAAAACCCGACAAAAATATTTTGTTTTCAAACTTGTCTTGCAAGCTAGCATTAATTCCTCCAAAAACTGAATCCATTGATGCTAGTATAATAACCGACACGTAAATCGTGTAGGCAGTATTATAAGTGTATGGTAAAATCACACCTATCATTACACCAACTATTAAACCCAAAATAACTATTAACACTATCTCACCTTCTTTGGAATAAATATTTCATCTGATCTATTTATCTCAACCCTTATGCTGTAAACTTCTTCTAGCAACTTTAAATAGCCGTTTGTATCATATAAACCCGCATATAACTTTTCTGCATCACCTATAGCCCTTATTACAAATGGAACCGCCTTTGGTACACCATCAATCCTAACAATTGGGCCTCCACACTTTACATCTGTAGTTTCTATTACCCTTATATCATTAATAGAAATCGCCTCAGCGCCATTAGATTTTAAGTCATTTATTATATTTATGATATCAATATCGTGCACGATTCCAAAATTTGTATTTTGAAATACGCTATCCTTGCTATCTTCTAAAACAATTTCAACTCCCTGGCCAATCAAATCCGTCTCGCAGGCCAGCTCTTGATACTTATCTCTCTCATGCTTTAAATGGTCTTCCATGACCTCAGGAGACTGAAGGCTTTTTATCTGCAAGACCTTTTCATTTAAATTACTAATGATTTCCTTGTTTACCCTTATTTGTTCATTGACAATTGCAAGCTCCTTGTTTTTATTTTCGCTTACAAACTCCTTGTCCATATCCTCAGTTTCAACATTCATTTTAAGGCTCAGTCCAAACAAGATGCTCATAAAAACTGTAACTATGATTATGGATTTATTTATCTTCATTTGAAACCGTCTTAGCAAATTTAAAATCTTTTAGCATATTAATTTTTTCTATGCTGACATTATCATCTTCTTTAACAATAGCTTCAAAGCCATAATTTCTTAAGGAATCCATAACACCGGTTTTAATGTTAATGGCAGGAATAATCGTGTCCTTGTCTCCAATAGCCTTTATAATAATAGGAGAACTAACGCTAACGCCATTTATCTCCAAAAGCCTTTGAGCAAGTTCAACTTCAGTATAGGCAGTAATCCTTTGGCCATTAATTGAAATCGCCTCTGCTCCTGCAGAGTTTAAAACTGAAATCAATCTTAAAATTATCTCCGGATTATTGTCTATAGAAGAACCTGTATCTTCTACACCTTTAGGATTATTTATTGTAATTATAATTCCCTTGCCACTTACATCAGTCATGCAGGCTAGTTTTTTATATTTTTCAATTTCATCGTACAAGATACTTGTCTTGTCGTCATTTTCTTTGTATTTGTTTTCATAGGCCAGAATTAAATTGTTTAAATCTTCTATTTCCTTCCTTTGCCTATCTCTTTCTTCTATTGATTTTTTAAGCTCTGTCGCCAGTTCTCTGGACCTTAGCTCTCCATCCTTGGTTTTAATTGAATTGTTTTTGCTAACAGTCCTAACCTGGAGGCCTATTACTATTCCCAAAAGGATTGATACAATCAATAAAGCTAAAGAATATTTATTCTTCATCCTTGTCCTCCTTTTTTGGAACTATTACAGCCGGGTCCATATTGAGCTTTATAATCTCCGCTGATTTACCCTGATCGCTTAAGTTTTCTAAGGCGTTTATAATAAAGTTTAACTTGTACTTTATATTTTCAGCCCTTCCAAAGTCAATTTTTACATTGCCTTGCCTAAGCATACCAAATTCATTGTTCTTTTGAAAACGGATTTCCTTGTATTTCTTGAGTTCTCCAACCTCTCTGGCTGTATCCAAAATCACCTTGAGCGACTCTAGACTTTCGTCTATTTCAAATATATTATCCCCTGGTTGAATTGCCTTTATTTCGTGACCTTTTACTAGAGGTAAAACATCAGTAGCCTCAACTCTTTTAAGGACCCTGCCCTCACTGTCACAAATATAAATCTTTCCACCTGAATAATAGCTGAAGTCTTCGTCTCTTTCTGTGATTTCTATTGAAATTTTATTTTTCGACTCCCTAGATATTTGCACATCCTTTATATAAGGAAGTTTCCTAATATTTTCCTCAGCCGCCTTAACGTTGGCTTTTAAAATATTTTCTCCATATTTTAAAGCACTCGCATCCACAACTTCTTTTTCAGTCGTTTTTTTACAACCGCTGACTCCAATTACATCCAGTTTGAAAAAACTAGTATTAAAAAGCAAATACAAGACTCCAAGAACACTGATAATAGCTGCAAATATTCCAGCCCGCCTAATCTTTTCGAGCCGTCTTTTTTCTTTTCTTGTCATCTTTTTCATTTTATTTTAGAGCCTCCAAGATATTTCTAGCAATTATCTTTGCTGAGTCAGGCTCATAAAACTGACCAACATTTTCAGACATTTGGTTCATCTTTTCTTTGGTCTCAATAATATCTTCAACCATGGCCAAAAGCTTTTCACCATTTAGCTGGTCTTCAGTTATCATTTGGGCAGCATTTTTTTCATAATATTTAAGAGCGTTGTAATATTGATGATTTTCCTTTACATAAGACTTAGGAATCAATATCGACGGCTTTTTCATAGCCGCAATTTCTGTAAGGCCTTGAGCTCCGCAGCCTGATATAACAACTTTGGCCTTAGCCATAATATCAAATAGCTCGTGGTTGTATGTGTAAACTTCGGCGTATGCAGGAAGATTTTTTACTGCTTCTTGAAATTCTTTTTCCCAATTCAATCCGCATATATGGACCCATCTAAAGGGCAGATCCGCGTGACTATTAAAAATTTCAGCCACGGCTTCATTAATGGATTTTTGTCCGCCGCTACCACCAAATGACAAGACCAAGTCTTCAGTTTGTCCATCATAGTGATCGAAGTTTGACCTAATAGGAATTCCGCCATAAACCTTGTTTGATGATTTTTTAAATTTTTTTATGTCATCTTTAAATGGATAAAAGGTAATGTCTGAATACCTGTCTAAAAACCTAGTCGTAACCCCATAGTGAGCATTTGACTCATGAATAAAGAGTGGAACTTTTTTTAAATGAGCCGCATAGCCAATTGGCCCTGATACATATCCCCCAGTTGCCACTACAGCATCTGGTTTGTATTCTTTGATATGTTTTTTGGACTCCCTTAGCCCTTTAAAAAACGCATTAGCAGATTTTATAGCCTTTAAACTCGGCTTCAAGTAAAGGGGCTTAGAATGTATGCCCAAAAACTTATAGCCTTCCCTCTCAGCAATTTTTTCTTCCAAAAGTCCAGGCACACCTACATAAAATATTTCCACATCTGCTTGTTTTTTAAGTTCTTCGCCGATGGCAATAGCAGGATAAATGTGGCCTGCTGTTCCACCACCTGTTAAAAATATCCTCATTTTCTTTGCACCTTCAACTTTCCTTTGCTCATTATATTTAAAGCCACACCTGCAAATCCGCAATAAGTAATAATAGATGACCCACCATAACTTATAAATGGCAGAGTGATTCCCTTGGCTGGAATAGCATTTAAAACAACAGCTATATGAATAAAACTTTGAATAAAGACAAATAATGAAAAGGCAAGCAAAACTAATCTTTCATACTTATCTTCAAGTTTTCTGGAGAAAAACACTGGTATCAAAACAATTCCAAGTATTGCAAATATTACCAGCATGCCGCCAAACATTCCTAGCTCTTCAGATATAATAGAAAAAATGTAGTCCGAATATGCTGCATAAACATAGCCGTGTTTTTGTATTGAATTTCCAATTCCTACGCCACCAAAACCTCCGTTTGCAACTGCATACATACTTTGAATTGCGTGCCAGCCCGTATCTAGTCTGTCTGAAAATGGGTCTAAAAATGCATTCCACCTGTTTCTTCTATACTGAGTACCAAATATAGCATATACAAGAAATATAACTCCTCCACTTGTGTATAGGAGAAATTCTGCCATTGTCATATGAGTTATAAAATATAAAATAAATATTACGCCTAATATTACAATAACTGTCCCCAAGTCCTTTTGCAAATATACTACGCCAGCAGAAAGAGCTATTATAAATAAAATTATAGCCCTAGTTTGTCCTGAGATTTTTCTCCTAGACATAACAGCCGGGAAAAATAAACCCACACCAAGCTTCAAAAAGTCACTCGGTTGAAAGCTTATAGGCCCAATCCTTAACCACCTATAAACATCATTTACCGTTTGATCTTTAAATAGCGTAAAGGTTAAAGCACACATAAATACAGATCCAAAAAGAATGGCTGGACTTGCGTACCTAAAGAAGTTAATCGGTAGTTTGTATGCAACAAGCATGCCAATTAATCCAATTATAACAAATATAAATTGTCTCTTACCAAAATAGTTGGGGTCGTTATTAAACCTTTCTGCATACTTGATTGCAAAAGGATAACTGGATGAATAAACCATCATAACTCCCAAAGTTAAGAGAATTAAAACCAATATTAAAAAAACTATTACTGGTCTTCTATTTGCCATTAATTAACTCCTTAATATATTCTTGAAATTTTTCCCCGCGTTCAGCATAGCCTTTAAATTCATCAAAACTGCTGGCCCCAGGGCTTAAAATCAACTTATCGTTTGCTTCAGCAATTTCAAAGCCAAACTTGCTGGCCTCTTTCAAATTATCAAAAACTTTATAATTTTTAATGCCGAGTCTGTCAGCATTTTCCTTTAATTTATCCTTGATGCCACCTTCAAGCAAAAACATTTTAATGTCCCTACATTCCTCAAAGATTTCAGAAAAATCTGTTCCCTTGTCATAGCCACCCAAAATTAAAATTGCATTATCATCGTAATTTCTCATAGCCATTACGACAGCGGAAGGGTTTGTGGCCTTTGAATCGTCCACAAATTCAACTCCCTTATGGATTAAAAAGCTGTCCATCCTGTGCGGGTCGAGTTTAAAATCCTTTAAAAACCTATCTATATCCCCTTGGTCAGCTCCCATTAAAACAGCCGCCATAACCGAAGCTGCCAGATTTGATAGATTGTGTTTTTGCTTGTATTTTATTTGGTCCAAAGAAATCTCAAATTTATTGCCTTCAAAATTGAAATTTATCTTTTCCCCATCAAAATATGCATTTGCATTTTTATCTTCTAATGACACGGTCAAAATTTTGGATTTTGTCTTTAATGAAGACTTATCAATCCTATCCTTATCTATAATTAAATAGTCATCTTCTCTTTGATTCTTGAAGACATTGTACTTGGCATTTTTATAATTTTCAAAATTCCCATGCCAATCCAAATGATCTTCTTCGATATTTAAAAGTAGGCTGACGTGAGCCCTAAACTCATCTATATCATTTAATTGAAAACTGGAAAGTTCAAAGACATAAATATCTTCGTCTTTAACTTCAATTTCCATAATAGGCGTGCCAATATTGCCCGCAACTCTTGCATTTTTATCTTCAAGGAGCATGCCAATCATCCTGGTAACAGTAGTCTTGCCATTGGTCCCTGTAACTGCAACAATATTTTGCGGTTTAAATTCATGGTAAAAAAATTCTATATCGGTAATTATTTTTACACCTTCGTCTCTTAAGGCCTTCACATGGGCCTCGTGTGGCGGAAAGCCAGGACTTTTAACAGCAAGGTCAATATTTTTTAAATCTATAATTTCATCGCCTGCAAAGGATTTAATACCACGCTTCTCGTAGTCTTTGACTTTTTCAGAGTCACCATCATAAACTGCAAAGTGAACTTGTTTTTTTGTCAGATATTCACAAATAGAATTGCCGGTCTTGCTAAGACCCATTACCAAAATCATCTTTCACCTACCCGTAGATTGCTGTTAAAACCGCTACAATTGCGACTAATACATATGATACAAGGACAATGTTTTTTTCCTTGTGCCCTTTCATCTCAAAGTGATGGTGAATAGGGCTCATCAAAAACACCCTCTTACCCGTCAATTTAAATGAAGCAACTTGAATAATAACTGAAAGTGTTTCAACCACATAGTAAATTCCAAGCACTATCAAGTGTAGGGGCATCTTCATTACCATAAAGCTTGAAGCTAAAAAGCCTCCAATAAATAGGGACCCTGTGTCTCCCATAAAAACCTTGGCTGGATTGAAGTTATAAAATAAAAATCCAATTAAAGCGCCTGATAAGGCCAGGGATAAAATTTGAACTTCGCTTTGGCCATATCTCTTAGCCAAAAATGAGAGCCCCAAAATTACGATTGCACTGACGCCTGCACACAAACCATCAAGTCCATCTGTAAGATTAACTCCGTTTGATGCACCAGTGATCATAATAATCATAATTGGATAATAAAAATATCCAAGGTCAATCATTTTATCTGAGAAAGGCAAATGAACATTAGTGTCGATTTTTAAAACAAATCTAGAAAATAAAATCATCAAGACTGAAAATACCAGCTGAGCCAAAAACTTTTGCTTGGCAGTTAGTCCCAAATTGTCTTTCTTAATTACTTTTTGTATGTCATCAGTATAGCCCAAGTATCCATAATAGAGGCTTGAAAAACCGATAAATAAAACCTTTACCAAATCGGCTTCCTTTGTAGTCAGCAAGCAAATTGTCAGCATAATCACAAAAGAGAAGGTAAATAATATACCTCCCATCGTTGGTGTGCCTGCTTTTTTTAAATGACTTTGCGGCCCTTCTTTTCTGATTTCTTGTCCGTATTTTAACTTCTTCAAATAAGCTATAAAGGGTTTGCCAATTAGCAAAGTAATTACCATTGGCAAACCAAAATATAAATATTCCATATTTCCCCTTATAAAAACTATTCCTTAAATGTGAGTTTAATCTTCTTTTCTTTTAGGAAGCTTCCCGCTTCAATCGATTGCTCTACACATTTACCTTCGCCACTGACACTTACATCTAAATCATATTCTTCAGCAAGCTTGATGGCATCAACAATACTTAGGCCAATAAAGTCTGGCGTAAATTTGTTTTTATCAACTTTTTCTAATTTTATATCTATAATTGTACCCCTGTCAACATTTGTAAATGCAGGGATGGAAATTTCCTTTATAATAGAGTATTCACTTAACTCTTCTTCATCTATATAATATTTAAGTCCAACCTCTCTCAAAGCCTTTGTCGCTTGAGAAAATGGCAGGCCAATTATATCTGGAACTGCTACTACACCAGTCTTCAATTCTACATTTTCGTCGGATGGTTTGACACCCAGCATAGGAAGCACTTTTTCCATAATGCGAGCGCTAACAGGTCCTGCAACTGAACCACCAAAACTTTGTCCATTACCTGGCTCTTCTACATTTACCAGAACCAAAATTTTGGGATCGTCAATTGGAGCAACTCCAATAAAACTTGACATATAAAGTCCGTCTACGTACTTGCCGTTTTTAGCAACCTGGGCCGTGCCACTCTTGCCACCAACTCTGTAGCCTGGAACTGCACCCTTTTTATTCATATGAATAACAGAGTATTCCATAATTTCTCTCATCTTATCAGAAGTGTATTTGCTAATAACTTTTCTTCTAATTTCTACAGGAAATTTTTCTATAACTGTATCGCCAGATCTAACTTCTTTTACAATTCTTGGTGTCAAAAGGTTTCCACCATTAACAGCTGCAGCAGTTGCCATAGCCATTTGTAAGTTTGTGGTCGCAATCCCCTGCCCATAGGAAGCTGTAGCCAACCTAACAGGAGTCATCTCCCTTAAATCATTTGGAATAAGTCCAACTTGCTCTGCGTTTAAACGCACGCCGGATTTTTCTCCAAAGCCAAAACCCCTAATGTATTTCAAAAACTTTTCTCTGCCTAATTTTCTGGCTATTTCTATAAATGCAACGTTGCAGCTTTCTGAATAAGCCTCAGTTATATTTAGATGACCATGAGGATGTTGCCATCTTACACATCTAAGCGTAACTCCTGGTATATCGGTTATAGCTCCGCCACAATAAAGGTCAGTTGAATCATCTACAACTCCCTCTTCAATAGCAGCCGCCAAAGTTACAGTTTTAAAAGTAGAACCAGGTTCAAAGAGGACATTGACATTTAGATTATTCCAGTTTTGCTGCCAGAGTTCTGGCATCTCTTCTGGAGTTTTATCCTTCCATTCCTCTGCTTGCTCTTCATCTACTGGTGCCCTGTGGTCATTTGGGTCAAACAAATTTGTATCAGACATAGCCAGTATATCTCCAGTCATTGGATCTATAAGAGTTATGCTTACTGATTTTGCTAAATTATCTTCTTTTGTTCTGATAGCTTCGTCTTGAACAATCCTTTGAATTTTACTATTTATTGTAAGCACTACATCACCATGATTTTGTCCACCATAGTGAATTGTGTCTTGAAATGGGAGCTCTTGGTTTGAGGCATCCGTCTTTTTAACAATGCGTTCAGGTTCGCCTTTTAACTCTTCATTAAAGGTCATCTCAACTCCTGAAAGCCCATTTTGGTCAATATCAGTAAAACCCAATATATGATTAAAAAGCACACCATCGTTATAAAAACGCTTTTGCACTTCCTCTAAAGATATTCCTCTTAAATCTTCAATTTCACTAATTTTCTTTACTTGATCTTCGCTTGCCCATTGGACAATCTTGCTTCTCTTTTCGCCGTTTAAGTATTTTTTTATATCCTCAGAATCCATTTCCAAGATCTCGGCTAATTTCGCAGCCAATTCTGTCTTGGCGGTATTTTCTTCGTATTCTTTTGGGTTGGCCCAAATGGTAAAGGCAGGGATATTAACTGCAATCCTAACGCCTTCATCATCTAAAATCTCGCCGCGATTATCATTTCCTCTGAAGGATTTGGTAAGTTGCTCCAGGGCCATCTTTCGATATTCTTCCCCTTTGACAATTGAAATATTTGCATATTTAATGATAACGTACAAAACAAAAAGAGTAAATGCAAAAAATACCAATGATATACGCAGGTTTTTTTGATTAAGCCTATTCTTTCTTTTTTTATTTGCCATAATTACTTAGTAAATAACCCCATAAATCCAATTTCTTTTTTCGGTTTTTCTTTAACATATTCTTGTTCCCTTGAGTTTATATAAATCTTATCTTCTTCTGAAGGGTAAAACATGCCTAATTGTTCTGTTGCAATTTCTTCAACAGCCTTGGCACTAATAATTTCCTCTAGCTTAGCTTCCATTAATTTAATTTCTTTTTCCAGTTTTACATTTTCTTTTTTCTTTAATTCAACTGAATTTTTTACATTAGCGAGAGTTGAATAATTAATAAGTATATTAACTGAGCTTATGCAAACCACAAGAACAAGGAAAAATGCTTTTGACATAATTCTTTTACCAAAATTAGTCTTTGCAACCGGCCTTTCTTTTTCTTGAACAACGGTAGTTTCTTCTAAACTATAATCGTATGCTAGATTTGTCATAATTCCTCCTATACTCTCTCAATTACTCTTAACTTTGCACTTCTAGACCTAGAGTTATTCCTAATTTCTTCTTTTGATGGAATAATAGGTTTTTTAGTAATAACTCTTCCCTCTTTAACTTTATCGCAAGTACAAATTGGTGCCTTAGGATCGCAAATGCAGTCTTTGGCCGCATAGTTAAAGGCCTCTTTTACAATCCTATCCTCCAGTGAGTGGAAGCTGATAATTTCTAATCTCCCACCTTTTTTAAGTAAACTTAAAGCATCTGGTATAACCTTCTTTAAACTCTCAAGCTCATCATTGACTTCAATTCTGATGGCTTGGAAAATCCGTGCGATGATTTTTATCTCAGATTTTTTTGCCTCATAAGGTATCGAAATTTTTATCAGCTCAACTAAGTCTGAATTCAAAACAATAGGCGCTTTTTCTCTTTCCTCTACAATTTTTCTTGCAATTCGCCTCGAATACCTTTCTTCGCCGTATTTAAAGAAAATTTCCGTCAGCCTGTCAAGGTCGTATTCATTTACAACCTCGTATGCACTTAGGTCTTGACTTTCATCCATCCTCATATCGAGTTTGGATTCACCGCTAAAGGTGAAGCCTCTGTCTTTATTGTCAATTTGATATGAGCTAACCCCTATATCCAAGAGGATTCCATCAAAGCCAAACAAACCGTATGGCATTAGGAGTTCTCTCATATTTTTAAAATTGCCTTTGATTAAAATAATATTATCTTTAAATTCTGAAAGTCTATTTCCTGCAAAATCAAGTGCATCCTGGTCCCTGTCAATCCCCACAAGCTTGCCTGTAGTTAAGCGCTTGGCGATCTCATAAGAATGGCCTCCGCCACCTATGGTTCCATCTAGATACAAACCATCCGGTTTAATTCTCATTTCATTAATAACTTCATCTTTTAAAACCGAAATGTGATTGAATTCCATTAGAATAACCCCAGCTCTCCAAATTCAGCTGCAATGTCTTCAATAGATTTGTCTGTTGGGTTGGAGTATTTCTTCCAAGCGTCTGCATCCCAAATTTCAATCCTTGAACTTGCACCAGTAATATAAACTTCTTTTGATAAATTTGCGTGCTCTCTCAAGCTTGGTGGAATTAAAATTCTGCCTTGCTTATCAAGTTGCACATCTGAAGCGCCGCTAAAGAAAAATCTTGACATAGCACGAGCTTCAGGTTTTCCTGAAGGAAGGGCGTTAATTTTTTCGCTGAATTTTGTCCACTCTTCCATATTGTAACCAATCAAACAACCGTCGAGCCCTTTTGTAATCATAAAGGTCTCGCCGAGATCGTCACGAAACTTAGATGGAATTGTCAACCTTCCCTTTTCATCAAGGTTGTGATTAAATTCACCAATTAACATTTTTACCACTTAGTGACACTTCTTGCCACTCTCCTCCACTTGCTTATATTTTATACCATTTTTATGTTGATTTCCATACATTTATGACAATCAGATTAAATTTGATAAATAAAAAAAGAAGTCGGGCTATTAATCCCGACTTCTTTCAAGCGTACCTCTTGACAAAATTTTAAACTTCGTTATTTATTTTTTTCTGACTCTTCCATAATGATTGCAGATTTGCTTGCTCCAATACGGTTAGCCCCGCATTCTATCATCTTTAAAGCGTCTTCGTAAGTAGAAACTCCACCAGCTGCTTTAATTTTTATTTTGTCCCCCACAACTTCCTTCATAATCTTGACATCTTCAAAATTTGCACCCCGAGTGGAGAATCCTGTGGAAGTTTTTACAAAATCTGCCCCACCTTCAACCACGCACTTACTTGCAAGTCTAATTTCATCTTCACTTAAAAGTGCAGTTTCAATTATAACCTTCAAAACATGGTCCTTGCAGGCAGCCTTAATCTTTTTAATTTCATCGACCACATATTCCCTGTCACCCATTTTTAATCTGCCGATATTTAAAACCATATCGATTTCATCGGCTCCTTTTTTTATGGCGTCTTCAGTTTCAAAAACCTTTGCCTCTGTGGTCATAGCTCCCAGCGGAAAACCTATTACAGTGCAGACCTCTACATCTGAGCCTGCAAGTTTTTCCTTGGCGTAAGCTATCCAAGATGGGTTAATGCAAACACTAAAGAAATCATATTTTTTTGCTTCATCAATCAACTTATCGATTTTATCTTGTGTAGCATCCGCCTTTAAAAGTGTGTGATCAAAATATTTATTTATTTTCATTTTTTTCTCTCCTCGTCAAATACAAAATGTAAATCAGTCCCATAAATATAAGCCAGGCTATCAAAAAGCTAATAATAACTTTAATAACAATAGCGTTGAAAATTTCCCCTGGCAAAAGATTTATCATCAAAGATTCATTTGGATCCATGAGCCACAAGTCATTCCTAAAAAGGATCTTGTGGAAAAAGGTCCAAAATTTATCAAAGTTAAAGATAGCTGGCAAAATTAATACAGCTGGTACAAAGGGAATAATAAGAGAAAATTTCAAAAATTCTCTTAAATTTTTCTTGTCCATTATTAATAAGAAAATGATCGCAATAATAAGAGTCACTAAAGCAAATGTTTTTGCCCCCTTAAAAATATCTCTAACATCTTCCATGTGGAGGATTTCATTTTCAGTGTACCTCTTGTCACTCGTCAGCGCCAAATCATTTGACTTCAACAAATAGTCTTTATAATTATCGATTTCTTTTAAATATTCTTCTTCTGAATAACCAGTATTTTCACTAATATTTGTTTGCCAGTAAATTTTTTTATAAGTTTTCTTGTTAAAGCCTTGGTAAAATATAGCTGCAATCAGTAGCATAAAGCTGCTTGCAATTATTAAAATAATTTTTAAAGTCTTGGTCCTATAGATCTTCGACATTGTGGTAGACCTCTTGAACGTCGTCATGATCTTCAAGGGCGTCAACTAATTTTTGCATCTTAACCTTGTCGTCTTCAGACAAAGTAATTGTGTTATCTGGGAAGTAGCCAATGTCCTTGGCTGCAACTTTATAGCCTGCATCTTCAAGGCCTTGGGCAACAGTGTCCAAATCATTAGGAGCGGTAAACACTTCTACTACTTCTTCGTCATTAATAACATCTTGGGCGCCTGCTTCTAAGGCTGTCATCATAAGTTCATCTAAATCAATCTTTTCATTTAGCTCAATTGCCAAATAACCAAGCATTTCAAACATATACATAACAGAACCTGATGTGCCTAGGTTGCCACCATTTTTATCAAAGAGGTGTCTAACGTCAGCTGCTGTTCTATTTCTATTGTCTGTCAAACAGTGGGCAATAATTGCAGCTCCGCCGACCCCATAGCCTTCGTACATAATTTCTTCAAAGTTTACGCCTTCAAGTTCTCCAGCACCTTTTTTAATTGCACGCTCAATGTTATCGTTAGGCATATTAACAGATTTTGCCTTGTCAATAGCTGATTTTAATGATGGATTAAATTCTGGATTTGGTCCACCTTCTTTTGTTGCAACCATAATGTACTTAGCAATTTTTGTAAATTCTTTTGCCTTCCTTGCGTCTTCCTTACCTTTTTTGTTTTTAATATTATTCCATTTTGAATGTCCTGACATATTAATCCCTTCCTTTTCTATAAATTGGAATTCCCGCCCTCTTGTGGTCGGAAATTTTTATCATCCTTTGAATCTTTTTATTTTTCTCTTCGTCCTCTAGCCTACCTTCGACACCAGCATCCAGGTCGTCATAGGAAAGTCCTATTTCCTCTTCGTCCGACTGGCCAGTATAAAGTCCAGCAGATGGAGGCTTTAAAATAATTTCATCTGGTACTCCAAGGTCTCTTGCCATCTCATAAATCTCATGCTTGGTAAAATCAGCAAGCGGCAAAATATCAACGCCGCTGTCTCCGTGTTTGGTAAAATATCCTATCATATACTCGGTCTTGTTAGAAGCGCCTGCCACCAACAAATTATTGGCCTGGGCTATGTTATAAAGTGCCGTCATCCTAAGACGCGGCTTTATATTTGCATAGGCCAGCTTGTGGTCGGTCTTGGGTAAGACCCTTACAAGATCGTCGTATACATCTGAGAGATCAACTTTTAAAACATTTGCTTCGTTGCCTCGGGTTAAAATTCTCGCGTGGTCCTCATCGGTCTCCAAGGAATGGATGGGGAGCATGACGGATAAAAATTTTAATTCCTTAACCGGCTCTATAATCTTGTATAAAACCGAGGAATCAACTCCGCCAGAAATTCCAAGCACATATCCATCCGTGCCCGACTTTCTTGCATAATCTATTAAAAACTCTCTAATCTTTTCTATTTCTCTCTTCACTTGAGTTTAATTCCCTTCTTTTCTATAAGAGCTTTTCCAGCAGTTAAATTTAAAATCTCGCCCTCGATTTTTCCGACATCTTCAAGCTTAATACTAATAGTAGCTCTAACGTTTTCCAAAAATTCACTGTCGATAAGGTCTATTTTAGCATTTTTTACATAATTTAGAAAGATGTCATAGGATTCATAATCCATATAAATATCCAAGTCTTGGTATTCTTTAAATTCCCTGATACCAAACTCTTCTATTACTCCAGTTGTCGCAGCCATGTAGGCTCTTGATAAGCCTCCTGCCCCAAGCTTTATGCCTCCAAAATATCTGGTAACTACAATTACAATATTCTGAAGACCATTTAATTCTATGGCCTTAAGTATTGGCATGGCAGAAGTACCGCTTGGCTCTCCATCATCATCCGCCTTTTGCTTTAATCCACCGTGGATAATGCTGTAAGCATAAACATGGTGAGTGGCCTTTGGGTGTTTGTCTCTAATTGACTGAACAAAGTCCTCCGCCTCTTCTACTGTCAACACCATTTTGCTTTCGGCCAAAAAAATGGATTTTTTAATCTCATACTTGTATTCATAAGTTGACTGGGATGACTTAAAGGGTTTTACTTGTCCCTGTATATTCAAGGGCAACCACCTCCGCTCCATTTTCGTCGTAATTTATATCTAAAACCTTGTTTGATTTAATATATTCATCCATGTCAGCCTGGGAATCAAAAGAAAATTTTCTATTGACCTTCTCTATTTTACCAAATAACCTCTCTTCAATCTTTAATAAGAGCTTATTTATATCCCCGTCATCAAAGGCAGAAATATTCAGATCTCCGTCTTCTTTGAAGTCTCCATGGTCGGTCTTATCTATTTTATTATAGACCTTTAAAATCTTTTTATTGCCTAAATTCAGATCTTTTAAAAGCTTAGCCATGGTCTCCTCCTCTATGTGGAGGTTTTCATTTGAAATATCCAAAACATTTACCAAAAGGTCCGCATATTTAATTTCATCTAATGTCGATGAAAAAGCGTCCACCAATTGGTGTGGCAAATGCGAAATGAGTCCAACAGTATCTGTTAAAATAATCTTGGCCCCGTGTGGAAGTTCCACTTCCCTGGCCGATGTATCCAGGGTTGCAAAGAGCCTATCGTCTGCATAAACTTGAGCAGAATTTTCTTTGCCAGAAAGCTCCAAGATCCTATTTAAAATTGTAGACTTACCCGTGTTGGAATAGCCAACTAGTGATACAATCGGTATAGCCGATCGTTTTCGGCGTTTGGCCTTGGTCTCTTCGACCTTGACTTGGTTGGCAAGTTCTCTTCTCAAAGAGTCGATTGATGCACGCAAGCGTCTCCTGTCGAGTTCCAGCTTTTGTTCACCGGCCCCCCTCATACCTGTAACGCCTGCCTGCCTATCCATATTTTTGCCAGCCCCAATAAGCCTGGGCAGCATATATTCTTTGTTGGCAAGTTCAACTTGGAGCTTACCAAAAGAAGTCTTGGCCCTTTGACTAAAGAGCTCTAGGATAAGCATATTTCTATCCAAGACTTGTAAATCAAAAAAATCTACCAGATTCGATAGCTGAGACGGTGAAATCTCATGGCCTACTACCACTGTATCTATATTTAATTCCTGGCAAATATTTTTAAAATATTCCAGCTTGCCCGAACCAAAGTACATGGCCGGTTTAATTTCTCTATTTTTTTGGATACCAGTAGCCAGCACTTTGCCGCCAGCAGATTTTATTAGCTCTCGATTTTCTTTTTGCTCAAAAGTCTCATCAGAAAAATCAATAGCTATTAACATTACATTTTTATCTTTAATCAATATATCACCAAGGTCTATTTTAACATAAAAGCTTACAAATTGCTATATGCCAAGCAAAACATTTTAAATTTACAAACAAAAAATACTCCCAAAATCGCCATTAAAATTTTTAAGCGTCTGGGAGTATTTATTAAATTAAATTTTATTTTATTTTCTACTTTGTTTCGATTGTAGCTTCTTCGATTACAACATCTGTTTTTGGTTTGTCCATTTCATCTCTTTCGACTGCTGCAATCTTATCAACTACATCCATGCCTTCAATGACTTGGCCAAAGACTGTGTGCCTGCCGTCTAGATGTGGAGTTCCGCCCAAGTGTGAATAAGCGTCTATAAAATCTTCACTGTAACCTTGGCTAACAGCTTCTTTCATCATCTTAATCAAATCAGGAGAAACTTCCTTGGCTTGAACGATAAAGAATTGGCTGCCATTTGTATTTGGTCCAGCATTTGCCATTGATAGAGCTCCGCGAATATTTAGCATACTATTTGAAAATTCATCTTCAAAAGCTTCGCCCCAAATGCTTTCGCCACCGCGGCCAGTACCAGTTGGGTCTCCACCTTGGATCATAAAGCCGTCAATTACCCTGTGGAAAATAATTCCATTGTAGTAGCCGTTTTTAATATGTGTTTCAAAATTTTCTACTGTCTTTGGTGCGTATTCTGGGAACAATTTAATTTTGATGGTCCCCATATTTGTTTTTAAAACTGCAATCTTGTCTCCTGCCTTTACCTCTTGTAATTGTGGTAGGGCTGCAATTGTTTCTGCCTTCAATTCCTTTACCTCCTCTTTAATTTCCTCGTCAGCACTATTTTGTGCTTCATTTGTATTTTCATTTACCTTTTCCTTATCTTCATCTTTCTTTTGACAAGCTGTAAAAGTTAAAGCTAATGCCAAAAATAAAATTAATAATTTATTTCTCATAAAATTCTCCTTTGAGCTAAAAAGCTAACACCTGTTCCCCCCAGATTAAATATAACTAGTTGCCCTTTTTCAATTGGCGGATAAATTTCAATCTTGGAAATCAGCTTCTGCAATTTTTCTTTCTCTTCTTCAGTAACGGGCACGTCGCTCCTAATAGCCAAATGGCCTAGGGCAGCCTCCTTGATCTTGACCCTGGTGTAAAAAATCGATTTTTCACCCATAGTTCTGTATTCAAGTCCACGCGAGCACCTGTTGCCAAATACCTTGCCATCTTCTATTGTGAGTTCGCATCCAATCGGGCAGTTTTTACATATTACCTTCAAGTTTTAATTTCCTCCCTTTAATAGAAACAAATATTAGAAAAGAAGTAATCCCTTTTAAAATAGAAGAAATGGAAATCGCCATCCAAATCCCCGTCAGTCCAAAATAATCTATCAATAAATATGCAAGAGGTATGCGAAGTATATTACCTGTTATACCTATAATGCTTGGAATATGCGTCATTGAAATACCGTTAAAGGCCCCGCCGTTTGCAATCTCAATAGCCATAAAGACTTGTGAGAAACTGAGGACCATGAGGTACATGGCTCCGATTTGTATAGCCTCAGCCTCGTGCAAGAATAATCTAATAATAGGAAAGCGGCCAAAATATAAAATTAAATTTGCGGCCAGGCCTATTATAAACATAATCTTGCAGCTTGAATAAAAAGCTCGGTTGACTCTGTCATATTTTTGAGCCCCGTAATTTTGCCCAATGAAACTTGCATTTGCGGTTGCATAGCCCTCAGCCGATAGCCAAGAGATGCCTTCAATGGTACTACCGATTGATTGGGCGGCCACAGCTGCTGAACCAAAGCCAGCAATCATCCTGCCCATATACATGCTTATAAAACAGTGAACGGCCGATTGCATTGCAGGTGGAATGCCCAACTTTAAAATTTCTCTTACTTTTTTAAGTTCCCAAGGTTCCCTATAATCAACCAAAGCATATAAATGCCTATGTTTGATACCGAAAAATATATAAATAAGGGTTACCAGGATTTGGCTAATGGCCGTTGCCAAGGCAGCACCAAAGACCCCCATATCAAGAACAATAATTAGCAAGGGATCCAAAATCATATTGCATGCAACGCCTATGCAGCTAACCTTAAATGTTTCCTTAGAATCGCCTGCGGAATTAATAATTACCGCGAGTATTGGATTCATAAATAAAAACGGAAAGCCAATGCTTACAGTTTTTAAATATATAACTGTTGAATCATAAGTTAGCTGGTCTTGGACTTGAAAGAAATTAATCAAAGACTTGTGAAAAAAATAAACTATAAGCGTATAGGTCAGGGCAATTAATATATTTAATTTGATCCCTGAATTTATATATTTTTTTGCAGTCGCGACATCTTCTCTGCCCAGATTTTGGCTGACGGTAACAGCAAGGCCAACATTGCAAATTAAAACTAAACTGGAGACCATCCACCAAAAAAATCCACTTATACCAACAGCTGCCACAGCCTCTGTGCCAATCTTTCCCACCCAGTAAAGGTCGGTTAAGTTGTAAGCCATGGTTAAAAAACTTGTCCCCATTAAAGGTAAAGCAAGCTTCATCAGCTGATCTGATATATTGCCTTCGGTTAAGGACCTCCTATTAGTCATCTAGACCCTCGTCTGTCAAAATAAAAACTCCATCCTTGGTAACGGCCATGGTGTGTTCGTATTGGCAAGATAGTGATCCATCCTTGGTCCTAGCTGTCCAACCGTTTTTGTCCATTTTCATTCTCCAATCGCCAACATTTATCATTGGTTCAATTGTAAAGACCATGCCTTCACGCATCCTGGCGCCCTTGATTCCACTGTTGTAATGAAAAACTTGTGGATCTTCGTGCATTTTTCTGCCAATTCCGTGGCCAATAAAATCACGAACAGGCGAAAATCCAAATTGACTTACATAGTCTTCAATGCAAATACCAATCTCGCCAAAGTGGACACCTGGTTTGCAAATTTCAATCGCCTTCATCAGCGAATCATGGGTTACCTCCATGAGTTTTTTGGCCTCATCAGAAATTTCACCAACTGCGTATGACCAAGCCGAGTCTGATAAATAACCATCTAAGTCCACAACCATATCTATGGTTAAGATATCTCCTTCTTTTAATTTATATGAGTTAGGAAAACCATGGCAAATTTCATCATTAACGCTAATGCATGTTGCATACTTGTAGCCTTGGTAGCCTATTTGCGCAGGAATGCCCCCATGGCTCCTAATAAAATCCTCTGCAATTTTATCCAATTCCATGGTAGTAATACCTGGCTTGATATGCTTTTCAAGTTCATAATGAGTGGATTTTAAAAGTCTGCCTGACTTTTTCATACCCTTAATCATCGATTCTGTTTTAATTGAAATCATAATAAACCTCCAGCAACTATTTTACTATATTAAAAAGCTTTTTACAAGCAAAAAGGAGTCTATTTAGACCCCTTCTTATATCTTATTCTTAGATTCATAAGAGCAATGCCAATTGAGATTAAGCTTACACCTACGTCTGCAAATACCGCCAAATACATGCCGCCGTAGCCCAGATAAATTAAAATCATGGTTATGACTTTAACTGCAAGGACAAATCCAATTATAAATTTTACATTTGAAATAATCTTTCTGGCGTCTCCTATGGTCGTTGCGACTTTGTAAATTGAGTCGTCTGTAATTACAACATCACTCGCCTCAACAGCTGCATCGCTACCCATATTGCCCATGCTTATACCAACGTCGGCTGCCTTTAAAACAGGAGAGTCGTTGATGCCGTCTCCTACAAAACCAACCTTGCCCTTGGCTTTTAAACTGTGGACAACATTTAATTTATCCTCAGGACTTTGACCTGCGTAATACTTATCAATATTTATAAAGTCAGCAACCTGACTAACCTTTTCTTCGCTGTCGCCTGAAACTAAAATTGCCTTTACATTTAAATCATGGAGCTTGTCGATTGTCTCGTTGATCTTATCCTTTAATTTTTCAATCATGAAAAATTCTCCAACGATTTCCTCGCCGCGAATCAAATTAATTTGACCGCCTGTGGCTCCGCCTCTTATCTTATAAGATTTTCCTTCAAAGGCAAAGTCTATACCCTGGCCTACAATTTCCTTGTAATCCTCAGGGTCGGGTACATTATCCATCTTAAACGCTTGGGCGATTGGGTGGGTGGAAAATTTTTCTCCAATAGCCATTAGTCGTCTGAGTTCTGCTTCATCTATGTCGGCTGGACATTCAACGCTTTCAATTTCCATATAATTTTCAGTTACAGTTCCCGTTTTATCCATGGCCAAATATTCAACATGACTCAAAGTGTCGATGTATTCTGATCCCTTCATGAGCACACCCTTTGTGCTAAGAGATGCAATACCCACTGCATAAGAAAGTGGAACGCCAAGCACGAGAGCACATGGGCAAGCCACGACTAAAAAGGCCAAGGACTTATAAATATATTCGCTAAAGTTGCCACCATTAATCAAAGGAATTAAGGCAACTATTATTGCAAGGCCAACAACAATCGGCGTATAAATTTTAGAGAAGGTAGTAAGAAATTTTTCTTGCTTGCTCTTTGAAGCCTCTGCTCTTTCCAAGAGATTGTTCATCCTTGAGAGAGATGAGTTCTTGTGGTCTACAAGTGTTTTCAAATTTGCAGGATTATTTACAAGAATGGCTCCTGCCATAACGGTCTCGCCTTTTTTAATAACAATTGGATCTGATTCTCCTGTAAATGATGAATTATCAACAACTATATACTCATCCAAGACTTCTGAGTCAAGGGGAACCATTTCGTGTGGCTGGACAATAATTTTTGTGCCGATCTCCACGCTTTCAACATCCACAAGCTTTGATACTCCGTCTTCGCCAATAACTCTGACATCTAATTTTTGTGAAACAGCCAGCCTCTTATATTTTTCGCTGGCTTTTTTAAGTGCATAATCGCTTAGAGCTTCACCTAGTCTGTATAGAATCATTATCATGGCACCTTCTAATGGCTCGCCAATTATAATGGCCCCAATCATGGAGATGGACATCAAAAATTTCTCATCCAAGCCCCCGCCGTTAAAAATAATCTTAAAACCATCTATAACTATGGGTGCGCCTGCAAAAACTGCGGCAAAAATCGCCAGATAATTATTTTTTATAAATAATGCTGCGATGGCCAATGCACAGCCAATTATTAGCGAGTATTTAAATAGGCTTTCTCGTCGGCTAGGCTCCTCTGCTTCTTCGACTCCGCCTTCTTCTATAACTTCAACACCAGGCTCATATTTTTTGACAGCTTCAGCAATAACTTCTTTTAGATTGTCGCCCTCAGCCTGAATGGTAAAGTTAACCTTATCAAAGATCATATTCTTAACTTGATCATTGTTTTTTAATTCATTTTCAATTTTACTTGCACAATGTGGACATACATTGCCCTTTAAAATAAACTTTTTCATAAGACCTCCTTTAAACAAATAAATATCTGTTCATTTGTATTATAGGACAAATGTTTTATTATGTCAAGCATAAAGTTGGAAATTTTAAAAATTTTTTTCTTATTTTTTAATTTCTTTTTTATTTTGAAATTACTCAAACTCCTAAAAATATACTCTCATATGAATAAAAGCTCTTACCCGCCCAAAACATTCCTAAAAAAACTTTGCTCGCCAATAATTATCTTACACTTCTTATAGAAAATACATCTCCTATTATTTTATTAAAAATAATTTTTTCTAACAAATTTTTACAAACAAAAAAGCGACCATAATAGTCGCTTCAAAATCAATTTTATTTTTATTTTACAATTAAAGTTCCTGTTTCTCCTCTCATACCTTCAACTAGTTTATCTAATGAAGTAATCAGAGTTTCGCGGCCTTCTCCGCTTTCAACAAAGTCAATTGCTGATTCAACTTTAGGTAACATAGACCCGGCTGGGAATTGGCCTTCTTTCATATATTTTTTAGCTTCGTCTATTGTCATCCTATCCAAGTCTTTTTGATCAGGCTTGTTAAAGTTAATGGCAACTTTTTCAACACCTGTTAAGACAACAAGGCTATCGCAATTTGTATCGTGGGCTAGCATAACAGAAGTTCTATCTTTGTCGATAACCGCATTTACTGCAACGAGTTTACCATCTTCATTGATGGTAGGGATCCCTCCGCCGCCACCTGCGATTACAACAGGAGAATTCTTAAGGCAATCATTGATAGCCTCTACTTCTACAATTTCGATTGGATACGGGCTGGCTACAACTTCCCTGTAACCACGGCCTGAATCTTCTACCATTACCTTGCCTGCTTTTTCTAATGTCTCAGCTTTTTCCTTTGAATAAAAAGCACCGATTGGTTTGGTTGGATTATCAAAGCTCTTGTCATTTTTGTCAACTATAACCCTAGTTACCACTGTTGGAACTTTTTTCTCAATTCCGTAATTTTTTAATTCATTTTCAATGGCGTTTGACAATTGATAGCCAATAAAACTTTGGCTCATAGCAACGCATTCTGATAGAGGCAGCGATTCTGTTTCACTCTCCATAGCGCCCACATCAATATTTTTCTTTATATATCCAACTTGGGGGCCATTGCCATGGCAAATGACAACTTCATTCCCATCTTCAACTAATTTTGCAATTGGCTTTGCAATGATATTTACACTTTCTAAAAGTTCATTATACAAAGTTCCCAAAGCATTGCCACCAAGTGAAATTAAAATTCTCTTACCCATAAGTCCTCCTAATTAAAATATAATATAAGCTAAATCAATAGCAATATCACAAATCAAGTATTTGTCATCTAACTTATCTTCACAGGCCAAGCTTCTTCTATCATGAATTTCTGCATCTAGATTATCAGCACTATAGAAGAAATGCGCAATTTCTAGATTACGAAACTGGCCCACAGCAGCAACTGCAGAACATTCCATATCAACAGCCACCACTCCACGTTCTTTCATCAGTTTAAATTTATTTTTTGTCTCTCGATAAAAAGCGTCAGTTGTCCAAACTTTTCCTATAGTGTGCGATATTTCTTTCTCATCAAAGTATCTTATCATCTTATCAATAGTTTTTGTATTTACATCTATCTCACTAGATGCTTTTACATAATGAAAACTTGTGCCTTCTTCACGAACAGCAGAATTTGGAACTATAATTGACAAATCCTTTATGCTTGAATCTAAAACCCCACACGTACCAAAAAGCATAAACTTTTTAAAGCCCATGGGTATACATTCCTCAATAGTCCCTACAGTCATTGGCGCCCCAACTCCCCACATGGTAACGCCAATGTCTTTTCCATTATAATTAATTTTATAAATTGGAACCTCCCCATTTGCAGATAATGTGTTCGCAATTTGAGTGCCCTTATATTTTTTTGCAATATAATCAATCAAAGGATATGAGAAAGCACCTATTAAAATTTCTGGACAATCATCTATATAATCAATCGTCTGTTCTGCCTTAATAATTTCTTCGCTCTTGTCATCAAATATAATACACATAAATCCTCCTAATCAAATCGTCAGGTGAGAATACAAAACTATTATAACATATTAAATTAAAATAATTCAAGCAAAAAATTCTATATATGTGGCTCTTATATTTAATAAAAACTAAATCAAGCGTGCAAATAAAAAACTCGCCAGCCTAAGCTGACGAGCAAAATTTGTTTTTTATCTTTTTCCTCTAATAGCCTTTACTACAAAGATTACGATGCAAGCACCTACAACGCCGCTTACAAGGTTTCCTACTAGATTGTCCTTTGGTACAAGTCCAATTATACCTAAGACGCCACCTCCGATAGCGCCGCCGATTAAACCGGCTACTATATTAGCAAGTCCTCCCATACTTTCGTTGGTTCCCATAATCATAGATGCGATCCATCCACATAGGGCTCCAATTAAAATTGCATAAATCATATTCTTCCTCCTTATTTTATAAAGCTTTTACATCGTAATTGAGACTTACAAATTAAAAAGCTAGTCCTTCTACGATCAGTTTCTCACTGAATAATATCTTCCTATAAGCTACAGTCAACTCTCCGGCTTTAGTGTTTGCTGCAACTGTTACATAAACATTTACTCCATTCACCTCATAGAGGTCAAAGTCGTCAATATTTTCTTTTGGTTTTCCCAAGGTCACGCTTGGATTTGGCTCAACGCCTCAGCTAGCACAGCCTTCTATATCAACCGTTATTTCATTTGAATTTTTCTTTTTCAGGTAATCAAAAACCTTGTCTTCTAAGATAACTTTCATTGTTAATTCCTCCTAATTTTTTATTCAGAAATTATTTGTGCTCTGTTATAAATTTCTTCGTCTAGAACTCCTTCTGATTTAGCAGCTACAACGCCAGCTACAACTGAGTCAGAAACATTAAGAGCTGTTCTACCCATATCGATGAGTGGTTCAATAGCGATTAGTAGACCTGCGAGTTCAATTGGCAGACCCATACTTGATAATACAACGATGGCAGCAAATGTTGCACCTCCACCGACGCCAACTATACCAAATGATCCTAAAGCTGTAACTATAACAAGTTTTGCTAGGAAACCAATTGACATTGGATCTATACCCACTGTTGGTGCGATCATAACAGCAAGCATTGCAGGATAAATTCCTGCGCAACCATTTTGTCCTATACTTGTACCCAAACTACCAGCCAAGTTTGCAATACCAGATGGCACACCTAAATTTTCTTCCATATTTGTAATGGTAATTGGAAGTGTACCTGAGCTTGACCTTGATGTGAAGGCAAACATAAAGTTAGGCATTGATTTTCTAAAGAAGGTAAATGGATTTAGTCCAAATGCTCCAACAATTAATCCGTGGATAATAAACATAATAATTATTGCCACATAGCTTGCCAAGATAAATGAGAGAAGTCTCAAAACTTCTGAGTAATTCGAAGTCGCCATTACATTGGCCATAAGAGCCATAACACCGTATGGAGTCAATCTTAAAACGATCTTAACCATTCTCATAATAACATCTGAGAATGAATTTAATACATCAATAAAGAGGTCTGCACTCTTTACGTTTGCACGTTTTAAATATAAGGCTGCAAGTCCTAGCATTGCTGCAAAAAATACTGTTGCAAGGGTTGCGTTTGGACCTTGACCTGTAAGAGCATAGAATGGATTAATTGGAATAATTTCCAAAATTTGTTGTTGAACTGGCTTTGCTTCAAAGTTGTGCATGGTTTCCAAAAGCTTTTCCCCGCGTTCAACTTCTGCTGTCGAAGATTGGAGTCCTTCTGCTGTTAGATTAAAGACTGATGATGTCAAAGCTCCAACAAGGGCAGAAATTGCAACAGTTACCATGAGCACAGCCATAATTTTTGCAGCTGACCTACCAACATTCTTTTCTTGATTGGCTATAGCTTTTGTAATTGAGACAAAAACCAGTGGGAATACAATCATCCTTAAAAGTCTGACATATCCAGACCCAACCAGGGTAACCCAGCTCATTGCCTTTCCAATTTGATCTTTTGGTGTGGTCAACTGGAGGACAACGCCAAAAATAATACCTACAACTAGGGCACTAATAACCCTAACGTTGAAAGAGATGTTTAGTTTTTTCATGTAATTTACGCCAAACATCAAAAGGGCGAAAATTAAAATAATTAATAAATACATAGCTACCTCCTATTTAAATTCTATATCCTTATAGCCTTTGGCTTTAAGGTACTCAGTTAAAACGGCCTTTAGCCTATCTGTAAGGACTTCTTTGGCACCGCTTGATAAAAACTCATCTTCGATTTCTATTTTTTTATCACTAATGGCCCTATTTTGTTCAATAAAACCTTCATCTGAAGAAGCTTTAACATTTAACTTGTAATCCATTATTACAGGCTCTGGTAAAATAACTTTTGCTCCATGCTTGCCATCATAAATTAATATCAAGGCGCCTTGAACTTGGTCTGTCCTATCGCCAAGTTTTCCGACAAAAATCTTGCCATTCACATCAAAGAAGAGTTTTATGTCTGTAGGATCTATATTCTCATCCGAATATACATAATCATAGACAATGTTATCTGCAATATTTGTAATTGCAGCAGCCATATCTTCATTATATTTCTTTTCTTTTTTCTTGGTAGCAACCATAAAGTAAATCACTGAAATAATTAAAAAAACAATGATTGCTATCGAAATATATAAGATTCGCTTTCTCTTTTTATCCTTATTATCCATCTTAGCCTCCTATTTATATTCCTACTCTAATTTTACCCTATTAGATCCTTTTTAATCTGCTTGAAGTAATTAGTTGTTATTTTATTTATTGTGTATAAATAAAAAAGGCTGGTTCAACCAGCCTCTTAGATTAATTATTATTTTTCTTAGGGCACTTGCACTCTTCGCAGCCCCTTTTGTATTTCTTTTTTAAATCATCCACGCTAAAGATATGATATTCAAAGGAATCATTTTTTTCAATTTGAACCTTTACTTCGTCTTTAATTGCATATCTCTCAACGACTTTCCCCTCTCCTTCAGGTGTGATAACAATTTCCTTTAGGTCTGGTAATTCTTTTAGTCTTTCTTCATAAACATCTTGCTCATATCTCAAACAGCACATCAACCTGCCGCACATACCGCTAATCTTGGATGGAGTTAGCGATAGGCCCTGGTCTTTTGCCATCCTAATAGTGACATTGTCAAAATCTTTTAAGAAACGCGAGCAGCAAAGCTCTTGTCCACATGGACCCAAGCCTCCCAACATTCTGGCCCCATCTCTTACACCGATTTGCCTAAGTTCTATTCTGGTTTTGTAAATATAAGCAAGCTCTTTTACCAGCTCACGGAAATCCACACGTCCGTCAGAAGTGAAATAAAATAATAACTTTTGATTGTCAAATGTATAAGCACAGTCCACGAGCTTCATATCTAGATTATGTTTTGCTACCAAGTCTTTAAAAACTTCAGAAGCCTCAGAGGCCTTGATAACATTTTCCCTATATCTTTCAAGATCGTATTCTGTTGCAACCCTTATAACGGGCTTTAGTTGTCTGCCGATTTCCTCTTCATCACGGTCGTAGCTGGCCTCTCTTGCAAAGCCAAGTTCCTTGCCGTGAATGGTTTCAACAACAACGCCATCGCCCACTTTTATATCTAAATCAAGACTGTCAAAACTATATATTTTACCGGAGTCGTTGAATTGTACACCTACAACTCTAACCATAAATCCCTCCTTACAAGCTTATTTTATCATATTTTTTTAATAATAACAAATCTAAAAACTACCCATCATTAAATCTGCAAAAATATTTTTCTTGTTAAAATTTCCCATATATAAACTCATGGCCTGGTCCAATTTAAGAAGCAGCCTATCTATAATCTCTGGCCTAATCTGTAATTTGTTTTGAAAAATATTTGCATCATGTAAATCCGACTTGCCTCCGCAGGAAATTTTTCTCATTTCCTTTAAAACACAGGTCGCATAGGTCGCCATAACTTTAAATTCTTCGGCATCAGGGTCTTTGCTTGTATAGTTTCCATCCCTATACAAAAAAGCCCTTACAAAATCAGTGAGGCCACTCATATCATAATCCATATAATATTTTGCCTTGGCCACGCTACCGTCTGCAAGGGTTAAAACTTCTGTAGAAAGGTCCCTGCCAAGAGCGGTCTTTATTTCATCGTCCGTCAGTTTATTATAGGAAACTTTTATGACCCTGCTTCTAATTGTGGACAAAAGCTCATCATACTTGTCAGTAATTAAAATTATGGTCTGGCCTTCGGGTGGGTCTTCCAAAATTTTTAAGAGGGCATTTTGACTCTCCATATTCATCAGGTGAGCATCATTTATCAGAGCAAACTTCCTCCCACCCGAATAAGATTTTAAAAGCGAAAACTCAATAAGCTCTCGAATTTTTTCAAGTTTGATAAGAGAATTAGTTGGTTCTACAAAAAAGAGGTCGGCATGAACTGCCGCCTCATCTGTATTTACCCTTAAAATTTGTCCAATAAGCTCTAGGGCCTTAGATTTTTTCCCCAGACCTTCTGGACCACTCAAACATATAGAAAGTGTGTCTCTTTTTAAAAGCTCTTCTAATATTTTATTTGCCTTTTCATTACCAAGAATCATTATATTCTAACGAATTGATCTACATCCAGCACAAATACTGTTGCGCCCCCAACCTTTACTTCCAAAGGATATGGGATAAAGGCATCTCCTGGCATAGTAACTGTGAGAAGTGATGTGGTAATTTCTCTTTGCTTGCAATTGTGTTCGATAATTCCGAGTGCATCGTCCAGCATATTATCTTCAACACCAATTAAAAGAGTTGTGTTGCCTGATTTTAAAAATCCACCAGTACTTGAAAGTCTAGTGAGCCTGTATTTCTTTTCAGTAAGTTCTTCTACAAGAGCATTTACGTCTGCGTCTTGAACAATAGCTACCAATAATTTCATATCTCTACCTCCCATTCTTGTTTTTGAAAAATAAGAATTATTTCTTACTTTATTATAACATAGTCATTTTATTTTAGCAAGATTACCAGCCCATTTCGCCGTTTATAATTTCTACAACATCCGAAAGAACTTCTTCCTTGCTTCTGGATGCGTCGACTACCTTAACCCCTTGGCTGTTAGTAAACTTTTGGTATTCGCTTACAACCCTCTCGTGAAAGTCAAGGCCTCTTAGCTCAAGTCTATCCAGCTCTCGCTCCTGAAGCTTACGGTCGATACCCTGGTCTGCATTTAACATGAGTAAAATATTTAAGTCGGGCCTAAAACCCTTGAGGGCAAAATCATTTACCATCTCAACTTCTTTAACTCCAAGCCCAAGGCCTGCTCCTTGATAGCAGATACTGGACATCAAAAACCTATCTGCTATTATCAAGTCGCAATCTTTCAAATCTTTTTTTAGCATCTGGTAATTTTCGCTCCGCATAGCCGCAAAAAGAAGGGCTTCAGTGGCTGATGAAATTTGAGTATCCTTATTCAAAAGTATAGTCCTAATTTTTTCACCAACTTGAGAACCGCCCGGCTCTCTAAAATATTTTATATTTTTGTCCTTATAAACTCTCTTTAAGCCTTCGATAACTGTGCTCTTGCCAGTTCCATCAGGACCTTCAATAACAATAAACTTGCCCATTATTTTGTGTTAACTAAAATATCGTAATAATATCTGTTGCCCTTGTTTACATCAAAGAATTTCTTGTAAAGGCCAATTTGTTCATCCATCTTTTGCTTGTCAATCTTAATTTGTCTAACCTTGGTTAAGATTGAAGCTAGTTCCCCTCTAGTAATTGGTCGGTCGCAATCGCTTACGTTTTCGATTCCGCTAATCCAGCCATCCATGTAAGCTCTTTGCATTTCGCCTTTTGCCCAATGGTCTTCAGGAACCTTTGACATATTGCCTTCCATCTTTGTATAACCCTTATATCTAACAAAAACTGTTACAACTTCAGCCAGGGAAATATTTTTCATTGGCATCATATCGCCACTATCATCACCTTTTAAGTAACCTCTTGTCTTGGCGTGGTTCATAGCCTCTTGGTACCAGTTTTCCCCTGTCCCCAAAAATATTTGATTGTCCATCCTTGCAAGAATCATGGCAAATTCAGCCCTGGTTAGATTGTTGTCTGGATTAAAATTATTTTTTTCATCGCCCTTTAATAGCGGCTTGGACTGGAGTTCAGAATCGTCTTTTTTGAAGGCAGCAATCGCAGCTTCATAATCTCTTGGGTCTAAGATATCGCGTGGATTTACAGAGTCCAAGAATTTTTCTAATTTTTGAACAGCCCCATAATATCCTGGCTTGCCCTTGAACTGATCAATCATACTCAGAATTTGATTTTGCAATTGCTCAACCCTGTATTGTCTATCGGCTTCAACAGCCCTCCAATAATCTTCCTCTTCTCTTCTTTTCTTTTCCTCTTCGGTCAGTTCGGTTTTTTCACCATCTTCTGCAAAAACATTTGGCATAGCAAATAAGATTACTCCTATAACCATCATAGCTGCAAGTAAAATTGCTAAAACCTGTGCCATCTTTCTTGTGTTCTTCATTTAATCCTCCACTTCACCAACAAAGGCCACGTGACCCCTGTTATCTTCTTGATATTTTTTGTTTATTTCATCATCAATCATAATATAGTCTTTGAAATCAAGAGCCAGTATCTTTTTTAAGCGTTTGAGATTTGAAACTCCTTCAACATAAAGGATGCCGTCTTTAATTTGAGTTTTAAATCCAGCCTTTGCAATTTTGTCCTCGTCTCTACCGGAAACGCTGCCAAAATAATCTATCATCTCAGCGCTTGCTGTTCCTATATAAAAGTCGTCGGCCTCTTTCAAAAATTCAAAAGTGTACCTCGACCTTCTGACATAAACAGTAAATACGTGCTTGTTAAAAAGAATTCCTTCAGTCGCCCATCCGCAAGACATTGCATTTATGCTTCCGTCTTTTTTTACTGCAAAAAGTAAAAAATCTTTTTCCAAATACTTGTCTATTATGTGATTCATAAAACACCTCTTCGAAAATAAATTATATCATCTTTTATATAAGTCTTCAAGCCAAAGACTTTAAGCTAGCTATTAATAATAGCTTCTTTTGTATAAGCAATCCTAGTAATGGGCACTGACAATTCATCAATGCCGATTTCTATAAAGTAATCGAGTAAGCTAAGATCCGCTCCTGCTGCCCCACAAATGCCAACTTCAATTTTATTTTCGTGGGCTGCAAGAGCCGCCATCTTTATAAGTTTCAAAATCGCCTGGTGGTGGCTGTCCAAGTAGACTGATAGCCTTGCATTTGTCCTATCGACTGCAAGAGTATAGGATGTCAGATCATTTGTCCCGATTGAAAAAAAGTCACATTCCTTGGCAAGCTCATCTGCTATTATACAAGCAGCTGGGGTTTCAATCATAATGCCTAGTTCAATATCTCCATAGGCTTGGTTTTCCTTATCAAGTTCACTTTTACATTCTTCTATAAGATTTTTTGTCTGTATAATTTCATCCGCAGAAATAACCATTGGCAATAAAATTTTTAATTTGCCATAAACACTCGCACGCAAGAGGGCCCTGAGCTGGGTTTTAAATAAATCTGTTTGGCTCAAGGAAATTCTAATTGCCCTTAAACCCATTTGCGGATTGTCTTCTTTTTCTAAACCCAAATAATCCACTTGCTTGTCAGCACCTATATCCAAGGTTCTAATGGTAACTGGCCTGCCCTTCATGTATTCCAAAGCGTTTTTGTAGGCTACAAATTGGGTTTCTTCATCAGGGGCATTGTCTTTGCCCAAAAACAAAAACTCTGACCTAAAGAGGCCAATACCTTCTGCCCCATTTTCGTAAGCGTCCTTGGCTTCTTCATCGCTTCCTATATTTGCATAGACAGAAATCCTTTGTCCTGAATGGGTTATGGCCTCCATGTTCTTGTACTTGGACAAGTCTTTGGCCTTAAGATTATTTTGATTTATTTTTTCCCTGTATTCTTCTATCGTCTCATCGATTGGATCCAAGATAAAAATTCCTTGACTCCCATCAATAATTGCCAGCTTCTTATCGCAAGCTTTCAAATCATCTATGGCCAGAGAAATTACAGCCGGAATTTTTAAATTGTTGGCCAGAATTGTCGTGTGGCTTGTCACTGATCCATTAATAGTTGCAAGCCCTTTTATTTTTTTAAAGTCCATTTCCATGGTCTCAGATGGATAAAGGTCATCGGCCAGCAGAATATAATCATCGTCTAGTGTCTTGGCTTCCTTGCCTTGCAGGGCCTTTATAAGCCTTGTCATAACGTCTTCTATATCATTGGCTCTCATCCTAAAATACTCATCGTCCATGGCATAGAAGATTTCTTTTAAATCTTCTTTAGCTTGAAATACTGAATACTAGGCCTTGAAACCTTGGTCAATATAAGAATTAATCGTTCCTATAAGCTCAGGATCTTCCAACATAAGTTGGTGGGCTGTAAAAATTTCTTTTTCATCGCCGCCAATATTTTCTTTTATTTGTTCCAAAGCTTCTGCTGCTTTTTTAAGACCTGCATCAAGACGCTTGTGTTCGACATCAGTATCATCAGTCTTATTTGAATCTATATTTTGCTTTCTATCTATAACATGAATTTTTCCAATGGCGATTCCATCCGATACGCCCCTTGCATTTATCTTTTCCATCTTTCCTTCCCCCTAATATATACGGCTTCAAGATTAAAATCCTCGTCCAAAATTAAAAAGTTTGCAAAATATCCCTCTTCAATCTCGCCAATATCCTTTAAGCCAAGAGTTCTTGCAGGATTTACACTGGCGGCCTTGACCGCCTTTACCCTGTCAACACCCATGGCGATTGCAGTCTGCATGCAGGCAAATAAATTTGTAACTGAACCGGCAATATTTCCCTTGTCAACAATTCTTGCAGTATTGCCCTTTACCTCTACATTTTGTCCGCCCAAATCGTAGACACCATCGCTAAGGCCAGTAGCCCGCATGGAATCAGAAACCAAAATTATTTTATCTCCCATAAGGTCAAAGACCATTCTTACTACGGGTGGATATACATGAACGCCGTCTGCAATTAACTCAATATATTTGGCTCGCTCATAGGCTGCAATTATCGGCCCAGGTGCCCTATGATGGATGCCATTCATGGCATTAAACATATGAGTTAGATGAGAAAATCCATTATCAAAAGCTTCTATTGCAGTATCGTAATCACAATCAGTGTGGGCGATGCTAATTATATAATCATCTTTCAGTTCTCTGGCAAATTCCATAGCCCCTTCAGTTTCTGGCGCAATGCTAATAATTTTTAATAAACCGCCGGATAAATTATCCAGTCTCTTTGTCATTTCTACATTTGCCTTTGAAATATATTTTGGATTTTGCGCTCCAATTTTACTCTCTGCAATAAAAGGTCCTTCCATGTGGATGCCCACAAGCTTTGCATAAGAATTATCATAGGCTCCTAGGCAGGCGAAAATACCAGATAAAATATTTTCACTATAAGTCATAGTCGTCGGCACAAATTGTGTAATCCCATTTTCCATCATGTACTTGGCAAAAGTATTTATGGATTCAATCTTGCCATCACAAGAATCTGCATTCATAGCCCCGTGGGTGTGAATGTCCGTAAGGCCTGGAATAATATATTTTCCATTTATATTTATAGAATCTTCACTTGGAAAATTTCCAAAGGATTTAAATTTTTCGTTTTTAATTTCAAAATCTATTTTTTGAAATTTATCTTTATAAAAAACACTTGCGCCGCAAAATTTCATAAGAGCCTCCTTTTAAATAAATTATAACATAAGGATTAAAAATATAAAACTATTTTGTTTTAAATTATTTATCGCTGTGGTATAATATAATTGACTACTTAATAAGGAGGTTTATTTATGAAGTATTTACAAAAACTTGGCCGCTCTTTGATGCAACCAGTTGCAGTTCTTCCAGTAGCGGCTATTTTACTCGGCATTGGCTATGCCATCGACCCTTCAGGCTGGGGCAATGGAAGCCCTGTAGCTGCATTTTTAATTAAATCCGGCGGCGCAATTATAGATAATTTACCAATAATTTTTGCGGTAGGTGTTGCCTACGGTATGAGTAAGGACTCGAATGGTGCAGCAGCACTCTCAGGCTTGGTAGCATTTTTAGTTGTCACTACGCTTTTAAGCGAAGGTACAATTACAATGCTAAGAAGTGGACAAGCCCCACTTGATACAGAAGGATTTGGTAAAATCAACAATGTATTTATCGGTATCCTATCAGGTGTAGTTGCATCCTCTGTTTATGACAAGTTCTCCGGCAAGAAATTACCGGACGCTCTGGCATTTTTCTCAGGCCGCAGAATGACTCCGATCATTACATCTTTTGCAATGATCCTTGTATCAGCAATTCTCTACTTTGTATGGCCAGCCATCTACTCAGCCCTAGTTGCATTTGGTAAGTGGATGATTGGACTTGGACCTTGGGGAGCAGGTATTTATGGTTTCTTCAATAGATTATTAATTCCAACCGGTCTCCACCATGCACTCAACTCAGTTTTCTGGTTTGATATTGCAGGTATAAACGACATCCACAACTTCCTAGGCGGAGCAGAAAAATTGGCAAGCGGAGAAGCTGTCGTTGGCCTAACAGGTATGTATCAAGCAGGTTTCTTCCCAATTATGATGTTCGGTCTGCCAGGTGCTGCCCTTGCTATGATTAAAACAGCAAGGCCAGAACGCAAAAAAGCTGTCAAATCAATTATGATGGCAGGAATTTTAGCAACTGTTGTAACAGGACTTACAGAGCCAATCGAATTCTCATTTATGTTCTTGGCTCCAGGCCTATATTTAATCCACGCTCTATTAACCGGTATATCCCTAATCATTGCAGCCTTCCTAAAGGCAACAGCCGGCTTTGGATTCTCAGCAGGTTTAATCGACTATGTGCTCAGCTTAAAAAATCCAGTTGCAAACAAGCCATGGATTTTATTAATAATGGGCGTAGCAGCATTCTTTATCTACTACTTCCTCTTCAAATTCTTAATTGAAACATTCAATTTAAAGACACCTGGCCGTGAAGACGAGCCAAATGAAAAGGAAGGAAAAACTTTTGACGAACACACAGACTTTACTCAAATGGCAAAGACAATTCTTGCAGGAATTGGCGGCAAAGAAAATATTGACACCCTCCACTACTGCATAACCAGACTTAGATTTGAAGTAAAAGATGAAACCAAAGTTAACGAAAAACAAATCACATCATCAGGCATCTCAGGTATTATTAGACCATCACAAAAATCTGTACAAGTAGTCGTTGGACCTCAAGTTCAATTTGTCTATGATGAAATTATGAAAATAGTTGGTGAAATCTAGTGGCTTTATTTAAAAAGAAAATAAAACTCACATCACCCATGACAGGTGAAATTGTAGATATAACAGATACTTCTGATCCAGTCTTCTCAGGCAAGATGGTTGGTGACGGCGTGACGATAATTCCCACAGATGGAGATGTCCTCGCTCCAATCGACGGCAAAATAATTCAAATGTTTGACACTGGCCACGCCCTTGCAATTGAATCAAATGGTATACAAGTCCTAATTCACATAGGCCTTGATACGGTTGAATTAAATGGCCAAGGCTTTACAAAAATTGCCCACGAAGGCCAAGAAGTAAAACAAGGCGACTTGCTTATAAAAGTTGATCTTGAAAAAATAAAAGCCCTGGGCAAATCAATTGAAAGCCCCATGGTTATTGTAGAGGCAGCAGGCAAAAGCTTAAACAAAATACTCGGGCCCGCAGAAAAGGGACAGACAATTGCAATTGAATTAAAATAAGCAAATAAAAATTCCAGGCTGTACCTGGAATTTTTTTGTTTTAAAATAAAATTTTTTCTTATCTTTCTTTGCTAATCTATTTTTATTTTCCTTTGTGAATTACATTTTAATTTTCTTTGCAAGTTACTTTTTTGTTTTCTTCGCCAATTACTTTTTGTTTACTAAACTCGTTTCAACTTTATTTACTATTTATTTTTTATTTTCCATTGCCATTTACTTTTTGTTTACTAAACACATTTCATATTTATTTGCTAATTTATTTTCTATTTTTATTCGCAAATTTATTTTATAGGTCTCTTTAAACCTATTTTTATTTTACATCAATCCTATATACATCTCCAATAGAAATTGGAATGGAACTTTCAGCTTCAAAGTTTTTAATTTCTCCGCCAAAATAAACTTCAACAAACTTCCCTTCAAGGCCTTCTGTGCTTACCACTCCATCTTTTTCATGCCTTAGATTGTCAATTGCTAGGACAATCGGTTTGGTAAAAAGTTTTTTAAAATAAAATACATCATCTATTTCAGTTGCTTCAACCATAAGAGAAGCTTCTTCTACACTTATAACCTTGCCTGTAAAGTGGGCAACCCACTCGGGAATCTCATCTTCCTTATCTTTGAGCTTGATGTCCTTAAAGAGCATCCATCTATTGTCAATCTTAACATTTATATAGCCGTCTCCCCATTTTTGGTATTCATAGCCCTTGCCAAAGTTTGACTCATCATTATTAGCAGGTTCTTTTGTCCCGTCTACAGTGCTTTTAATTTCTCCATCCGGGGTCCCGCATTTAACCATTGCGTTTTGATAGCCAGTGTCTACATAAATAACTCCATCAATCTTAACCATGGGTGGAAAAACGCTTTCAACTGTTTCCTTCTCATCGTTCTTGCCTTCACTGTTTGCTGTCTCTGTATTTGCAGATTCATTTTGCTTTTCTGCACCTGCATTTTCATTGGTCTTTACATTTGCCTTTTCATTTGTGTTTGCCTTCTTACAAGCAATAGAAAAAACCATCAGTCCTGCCAAAAGAATTAAAAAATATTTTTTCATCTATAATACCTCCTTTATATACACAAAGATTCTAAAAATCTTATTTACTTTTATACTTATATTATAAAACATTTTTTCCCAATTGCAAGAAAAAATTTTCAAGGCAAATAAAAAAGCGGCATAAAAACCGCATTTTCTTGGCGGAGAGAGTGGGATTCGAACCCACGTGCGTTTGCACGCAAACTGATTTCGAGTCAGCCCCGTTACGACCTCTTCGGTACCTCTCCTTATTTATTTTTCCTTAAATCCCTCAGCTGGCTAAAAAAATCTGACAGCATTTGGCTGGCCTCTTCTTGCAAAAGACCTGCTTCCACTTGCATTTTGTGGTTACTACAAGCAGAATCTATGAGACCTAAATTGGACTTGACCGCCCCACGCCTGTCATCCAAGGCCGCAATAACAAGGCGATTTAACCTGGCTTCAATAATCGCACCAGTGCACATCACACAGGGTTCAAGTGTTGTATACAAGGTGCAGTCCGGCAGGCGATAATTGTTTAATTTCTTGCAGGCCTTTTTAATTGCAAGCACTTCGGCGTGAGCAGTCGGATCATTTTTACTCCTCACAGCATTTTTTGCACTTGCAATTATTTCTCCATCCCTGGCAACAATTGCAGCAATTGGGATCTCTCCCTGGGCTCCTGCTTTCTTTGCCAGGGTCATTGCCTTCTTCATAATTTCTAGGTCATCATATTTTTTTATTTTACAATAATCATCGCCCTTTGTCAAACTACTGGCCGCCTTCCTCTGTATCCTTGTTTTCTTCTTTTTCTTCGTCTTTCTTATTATCATCCTTTAAAAACTTGCCAATCAAATCCAAATTTTTCTTCTCAACATCGTTTAATAAATCGTCTGTGTAATTAGGATTTTTTACATACCAGGTCTTTTCTTCAAAATACTTTTGAGTCTCCCTGTCCTTAAAGACAAAACCATGACGAGCATATATCTCATCCCTGATTAATTTTATCTGACCTATTTCAGTATCCTTTAAAAAAGCCTCAGTCAAAAGTTCGCTATCAGTATTTTTTAAATAAGCACTTGGCAGATTGTACTCTTTGATATCATCTTCGCTTGTGTCCTCGTAAGAATTTTCTTCCCTGTCCTTTGAGTCCACGGTTTGAATTTTAATCTCTTCCTCTTTGTTGCCTGCCTGATCTATTTCGCTGGCGTCTTTTAATATAGACTCCTCCTCTTTGGCCGTATCCTTGCTAATGGGATCCCTGGAAAGTAAATAATATAAGGCCCCTGCTGCAAGCAAGATTCCAATTATAAAAATTATTAACCACTTATTAACCCGCCTCCTCTTGGAATCAGTCGTGTAATATGGAGGAGGTATTGGAGAAAGTCTCATTTTATCACCTCATACTTGCCTGTTATATCCTCAATTGTCCTGGATGAAGATACCAACATATATTTCATAAAATTTTCTATTCGTGAATCCATTTGATATTTTGCATGATCAAAAGACCCATAAGCTAATTTTAAATAATAATAAGAACTGGCTGTCATCTGAGCACCCAAAGCAAAGGACATAAAGATATCTCTTGGGCTATCGATACCGCCTGATGCAATTACAAAAAGCCCTAAATCCTTGGCATTTAAAATAGATTCTGAAGTTGGGATCTGTGGATAATAAATATCCGCAAAATCATCTGTTAATTCATATTTTGAGATTGCCCTGTTTCTGGCAATTTCTATCTTAGAAAAATCTGTACCACCCGCTCCAGAAATATCCAAGTTTTGTACACCCAATTCTTTTAATATGTGGATACTTTCTTTAGAAAAACCTTGGCCAACTGCCTTTACAATTAAATTCTTACCAAAATATTTTGCCGCTTCCTCAATATTTTTTCTTTCATTTTTAAAAGAAGTATCGCCAGCAAATTGAAAACACTCCTGCATGGTGTTTAAATGCATGGACACATAAGGCGTATTTAATTTATCAGAAACTCTCTTTAAGTCATCTAGAGAATTTCTGGCAGATAAATTTGCAATAACAAAATCATAATCTAAAAATGGCTCAAAGCCCAGGAAATTGTTTTCCTTTATATAGGGATTTAAAGACCCTGTCATAATTGGAACTTTTAAATACTTAGCCATGGTAACTAGCCTTCTGTTAATCTTCTTGGCCAGTTCAGTCCCGCCAGTCATTGCATTTATATAATTGGGAAAGTCAATAGTCCTACCCAAAAATTCCACGCTCAAGTCCAAATCATCAAGACTTAAATCACAGGGTTCAATAGTTTTTATTCTGTAATTTTTAAAATCACCTCTACGGTCTAGCCTAAGGCTATAGTAGAGGTGAGCGTTTTTCCTACTGAGCATTCATGTAGTCTCCAAAATTTTCTTTTAGTAAATCCTTTGTATTATTTTCATAATAAATCCAAAAGCTTTCTCCTGCAACATACTTTCCTTCTCCAGGAATCATTGACATTTCAAGATTATTCATATCGACCTTTGGTAGGCTTACAATGGCTTCTAAAATTTGCTTTTCACCAAAGTTTGTCCTTAGGTTTGACTTTATACTTGAGAAAATCTTTGGCAGTCTACCAATGTTTTTTAAACTTAAAGCTTGGTCCATAACCACTTTAAGAAACTCTTGCTGCCTGTTAATTCTATCGATATCGCTGGTGTTTCCCCTATATCTTAAAACTTTTACAGCGTCCTTACCATCAACATGTTGCATACCAGCCTTGATATTTATTACCAGTGGTGGCTTGTCAGTTGGATCTGTGTAAATTAAATCGTATGGAACATTATAGTCAACCCCACCGATAGCGTCAACAAAATTTTCAACCAGTGTGTAGTCGACCTTTACATAATAGTCAACATTTAAGCCAAAGTTATCTTGGATTGTTTTCATCAAAAGATTTGGTCCACCATAAGAGTGAGCTGCATTAATTTTAGTCAGTCCATGGCCAGGAATATTTACACGAGTATCGCGTGGAATATTTACCATGCGGACCTCACCGGTTTTGAAATTTACCTTTGTAAGTATAATGGTATCTGACCTATAGCCCTTTGATACATCTATATCGTGTGAGTCAGTTCCAAACATGACAAACATAAACTCATCATCTATCATCTGCTGAGGTTCTTCTTCAGGCTCTTCTACCTCTTTCTTGTCATCATCTTGGCCCTTGTTTTCATCCACGATATTGGTCTCTCCCTTGGACTTATCCTTGGAAAAGAGATTTTCGTATGGGTTCTTGGCTCCCTTAACAATAGCAAAGAGATAAAAGGCCAAAAACACAACAAAAGCTAAGGTAAATGCTTGCTTAAATTTTTTCATCTTATTTCATCTCCGCTCTATCCTTGAGGTCAAAAACAGATTGTCTGACAAGAGTTCTGATCTCATCCATTAGTTCATCGTCGAACTTATTATTATTTTTGTGGATATAGTACATGCCATCCAAAAAAGTTTGGTCAGCAATGGTCTTGGCTTCCAAATTTTTTTCTAAGTCTTCAAATTCCTTCATTAGCTTGCCATCTTTATCCACAAGCGGACTAGATGCAGTCCCAGTTAATAGCACATAAAGCCAGGATTGGTATCTGGCAACAAAATCCATATTCCTTGGGAAATCTTTGTTGTCAATAACAAACTTCTCTATCCTGTTAATCCTAGCCAATAAATCTTGTGGGCTCAACATAACTTGGCCCTTAAATAGAGTTGGCTTTTTATTTTCTTCAAGCTTAATACTATAGTAATCGGCCAAGGCTTTGTTATCCTTGTCTACTAATTTTAAAATCTTTTCGTAGTCTACGCCAGGTACAAAGCTGTCGCCTGATTTGAATACTGTATAGTACATATCATAGATTTTTTGTATTTCATTTTTTATGGAGGAGTCTTCAATTTTTTCAATGTCGGATTCGCTTAAAACTTCTCCATCCTTGACAAAGGAAAGTTCTCCCTTGCATTCATCTGAATTTACAACTCCACTTACAATATTTAAATTGACAACCAAGGTGTCTTCTAGAGTTAAAATATAAAGCTCCTTTTTATTATCGTCTACCTTGGCAATATTTTCATTTATATAATTAATTAAACTTATTGGATCATATGGCAGTTCCTTAACCGCTTCATCCCTTTCGACAATTGTATTTGCAGGTTCTTCAGGTTTTTGTACTGCCCTATTGCAACCAGTGATTAACATTGCCGCCAATAAAATTTTTGCAATCTTTCTTTTTTTCATACATTCCTCCCAAAGGGTTTATCATTGATATTTTAACAGATAATATAAAAATAATCAACTAAGTTAAATGAGATCTTCCCTAACTTTAATCTCTCCCAGCTTCAAACCTTCAATTTCTTCCTTGTAAAGAATTACAATTGTCGATCCAAATCTGAATTCGCCAATGGTCTCCCCTCTTTTAAATTTATCTTTAAAAAATTTAACAGAGTTTACATTTGTAGCTCCAATTGCAATGTAAAAATAATTCTTGGTCTCAAGAATTACCCTGTAATTATCTAAAAAGGGATTTCCCATTTCAAAGCCAAGGTCGTTTACGGGTATGCTCTTGTCGCCCAGCTCATACTTATCAATAACCTCGTTATCGTCTATAGCATGAAACCTGTGATAATTGTGGGGTGACAAATAAATAACTTGAAAGGCCTTTACATGGGCCTCTTTATTCAAAAGAGTTTTGACATCGACCATCTTTCCCTTGACCTCAAAAGTCATACCATGAGATATATTTCCGCCAGCAGTAATTACTCCGTCACAAGGCGAAATATATTTGCCCTCTCCCATAGGCCTGTAATCCATATCAATAGCCCGGGCAAAGTAATCGTTAAGGGACTTAAATTTTTGTCCTTGCAAAATTTCTTGGCTATTGATTTTGTAATGCCTCCTAAATGCTGGAATAAAAATTTTTGAAAATCTTGTATTGACTAAAAAATAAAAAATTTTATTAATAATTTTTAAATTACAAAATCTGACTAATAACTTCATCGCCGCTCCTATTACTTGATAGTTTTTTTCTTTTCTTGTATAATTAAACTATATTATACCATAAGGAGAAAAAAATGAAAAATAAAAAGTTTTTCCATGACAACGCTGCAAATTTTGTCACATTTTGCAACATGCTTGCAGGTGCAATTTCAATTATAATGAGTTTGAATGGAAAATTTAGAACGGCCATGGCCTTTATAATCATAGCCAGCATCGCTGATAGATATGATGGCAAGGTGGCCCGCAGATTAAATACAGATTCAGAGCTTGGCGTGCAAATGGATTCCATGGGAGATGTAATAAGCTTTGGAGTTGCTCCAGCAATCCTGGTTTATACTTTTAGGATTATGCCCCTTGAAGGAAATATTAGAATTATCGGAGGCATTTCCACCATGATTTACATTTGTGCAGGCGCCTTTAGGCTAGCCAGATTTAATGTAGATGGCATGGACGAGGACAATTCATTTTCCGGCATGCCAATTCCAATTGCAGGACTAATAATAGTAGCCATGTTAATGTTTGGTCACAAAATCGGAATCATTCCAATTATAATAGCCGAATTTATTTTGGCCTTGTTTATGGTTAGTAAAATTAAAATTAAGAAGAAATAAGAGGAGGAATTTATATGTCAACACCACATAATGAAGCAAAAAAAGGCGATATTAAAAAAACAGTTTTAATGCCAGGAGACCCACTTAGGGCCAAGCACATTGCAGAAACTTTCTTGGAAGATGTAAAGCAATTTAACTCAGTTAGAAATATGCTAGGCTTCTCTGGCACCTACAAGGGCCACGAATTTTCCGTAATGGGAAGCGGCATGGGCATTCCTTCATTTGCAATATACGCCCACGAGCTCTACACAATGTATGATGTAGAAAAAATTGTAAGAGTCGGTTCATGCGGAGCCTACCAAAAAGATTTGGATCTCTTTGATGTCATCATTGCCCAAGGGGCTTCCAGCGACAGCAATTTTGCCCACCAATTTAATCTTCCGGGCAATCTTGCAGCTCTTGCAGACTTTGATTCCCTTGAAAAAGCTGTCCAAGCTGCTCGCGAAATGAATAAAAAAGTTCATGTTGGAAACATTTTCTCATCCGACATTTTCTATAATGCAGATTCCGACGAATGGAAAAAATGGGAAAAGATGGGAGTGCTTGGCGTAGAAATGGAATCCTATGCTTTATATTTGATCGCCCAATATCTAAATAAAAAAGCCCTAGGCATTTTTACAGTTAGTGACTCCTTCCACAAAAGCGAGATCACAACACCAGAAGAAAGGCAAAAATCATTTAACGATATGATTGAAATAGCTTTAGAATCATGCTTGAAGTAAAGAAAATATTTGAAGAATTATTAAATATTGATGCACTGACCTATGATCGCGGAGAGGTCGACATTGCCAAGGCCCTTTATAATATATATTTGGGCCTGGATTACTTTAAAGACCATCCTGAAAATGTCAAGCTCCTAGCCACAGACGAAGATGAATTTGTCAGGTTCAATCAAATGGCCATGGTTCAAAAGGGAGATAACAAGGATGTTGTCCTTATAATAAACACCATTGACGAACCACAACTCACTGGCAAATACAGCAAGTCCGATGTCAAGATAATTAAATCCACTCTTGCATCCAATGTTGTAGTTTTGGATGAGCTTTCAAAGACAGACTTTGATGGCAATGTAATGATTTTAAATATCTGCGACCGCTACGGCAATAACAAGGGCATGGAATCGGCAGTAAAATATATTATGTCCATGAAAGAGGAAGGTTATAATTTTAAAGCTGCCATTACCACCCACTCATTTTTAACCAATGGCGAAGAAGCCATATTTTTTGGTGCCCAGGCCATTATTAAGCCAGCAATTTTTGTGGCAGGCAAAACAGTCCGCACCCTTCTCTTTGATGAAGGCTTGGATCCAAGCTACATGCTTTCAACTTTTGCCCGCGACCTAACTCTCAATTCTGTTTTGATGGACAACTATCAAAACGAAGTTTCTGAGCCCATATATGTAAATAGGTTTATTGTACCAGGAGGCACAGAAGTTCAAAGCTCTGCATGGGGCTATACTTCATTTATGACTTCTACTGTAAGCCAAGACTTAAAGGCCTATATGAATAATCTAAAAAACTTAGTCATTAATTCTTACAACAAGGCCATAGCAGAATTAAATACAAAATATGCTTCCTACTGCCTAAAGAGAAATATTCCCTTTAGTCCCCTTAAAATCAGACCAAAAGTCTACACTTGGGATGAATATTTAAATGAAATTATCACAGTAAGGGGCAATTCTGTCTTATCTTCTCTTAGAAATGATGTAGAAGATAAAATAAATCGGTCCCCTGACCTGCCGCTCTCAGAACTCAGGTTGCAGCTTGTAAAAAATGTTTACGACAAACACAAATTGGCAGATGAGCCCATAATTATAATTTATTTTGAAGAAGCTCCAAGCCAAAGGGTGGATATAACTGGAACAAACACCCTACAAAGGGATTTGATGCTGTCTTTTACATCTGCCATAAATACAGTTAAACCAACTATCAAAAGGAGATTTTTCTATCCTGATATGAGCTATCACTCCTATTTAAATTTAAGCGAAGACTACAGGGACTTAAAAGAATCTCTCAAATTTATTCCAATGGCAAGGCCCGAAGAATATCACAGGATTAATAATGCGGCAAAGCTTTCGATTCCAACTGTAAATGTTGGAGGTATAAACAAAATCCAAGACGGCAAATTTACCTTTGATGAAAAATACCACTTCGAAACCTATCCTGCCCTTATGATTGAAGGGATAAAAAGGCTTTTTAAATGCAATTAATAAATATAAATACCAGCCTAGACTACGATGACAAAGAAATTCAAAAAGAAATTTCCAAAAAATATGGCATTAAGGTCAAGGATTACAAGATAATACAAAGGAGCCTTGACGCCAGGCGGCAGACTCTTAAATTCAATTTAAAAATTGCAGTAAACGTTGACAAAAAGTTAAAGGACTCCAGCCAAATGCCAGAGCCTTATCAGCTGCCAGATAAAAAATGCGACCTAAAAATTGCAATTGTCGGTGCAGGTCCTGCCGGTCTTTACGCTGCCCACGTCCTAGAAAATACAGGGGCCACAGTCCATGTATACGAGCGTGGCGGTGACGTTGACCAAAGGGTCAGAGATGTAAATGACTTTTTAAAAAGTAGAAACCTTAATCCAAACTCCAATATAAGTTTTGGTGAAGGAGGAGCCGGTACTTTTTCAGACGGCAAACTCACTTCCCGATCCAAGGATGCCCGCAAGGAATATATAAAAGAAGTTCTCTTTAAATACGGGGCCGATGAAGAAATTACTATCATGCACAAGCCTCATATCGGAACAGATGTTTTGCGTGAGGTCATCAAGCATTTTAGAAAAGACCTGGAAGACGCTGGAACTAAATTTTATTTTAACACCAGGGTCGATAACATTTTAATAGAAAATGGATCTGCCAAGGCGGTTATTGTCGATGGCAAGCCCATCTATTACGACAAAATAATTTTAGCTATTGGCAATGCAGCTAGGGACACTTTTAAAAATCTAATATCTGACGGCCTGCATTTAAATGCAAAACCCTTTGCAATTGGCTTTAGGATTGAGCACCTACAAACCTTTGTAGACAAATCTCAATTCAAAAACTATGCTGGCCACCCCAGACTTTTTAAAGGCGAATACAGTCTAGCCTGCGACGGAGTTTATAGCTTTTGCATGTGCCCAGGTGGAATTGTCGTTCCAAGTTCTAGCGAACCCAATCACCTGTGTGTAAACGGAATGAGCTATCACAATCGTGGCCTTAGAAATGCAAACTCGGCCATAGTCACAACTATAAATAATTATACAAAGGCCTTGGACTCAATCGCCTTCCAAGAGGAAATCGAAAAAAGAGCCTTTGAGCTTGGCGGCAAAGATTACACAGCTCCAGCTATCCACGTCCAGGACTTTTTAGATAAGTCAGAGGCAAAAACTTTAAAGGAAGTTCGACCCAGCTATCCGCTTGGAGTCCGTTATGTAAAAATAGATGAAATTTACGGGGACAAAATATCAGACAAGCTCCGACAAGGCTTGCTGGCTATGAACAATAAGATGCATGGATTTTTAGACGACGCAATTTTAACTGCTGTCGAATCAAAAACCAGTTCCCCTGTCAATATAGAAAGAAATGAAGAATTTATGACCAATATTAAAAACCTCTACGCTTGCGGAGAAGGCGCAGGATATGCCGGCGGAATTGTAAGCGCAGGTTTGGACGGATTAAAATGTGCAGAAAAAATTTTGGAGGTATTATGAAAGAGTTTAAAATTAAAGCAAAACATATTGAATATCCCGAACTATTAAAACATGATCTGGACACAATAACCAGACACGGATATGAAGTCGTTGATGTCAAAGATGGCAAGCTCTTGCTGGAAGAATCAGTCAAGACCTATAATTTTTTAATCGACGAAAACACCCAAGCCCTTCGCGACTACTACCGCAAGGACGGATGTGGCTATGTAGAATTAAGTGTTGAAGAAATTCCCCTAAGGGTCATCGGCCAATCAATTACAAAAGTAAAGCCTGCCACCAGGGAAAATGCAAATTACCTGCTGGTAAAATCCACCAACCGCGAGCCAGTTTTCAATTACAAGGAAAGCCTAGCCGAACTCCACAAGGCCAAATCACAAAACAATCTAATACTTACAATTATATATGCAATTTTCTTTATATCAGTTCTCGTTCTCCAAGACAGGGCTGTTAGGAATTTGACAATCTACGGATACTACATCCTAAGCTTTGTGATCATAGGACTCTTGGTAAGTTCCTTCTACAAATTCCTCAGACACAAAGAATTTAATTAATTGAATTTAAAAATCTAAATAATAATCAGAACCTTGTAGTGGCTGCCTTTATGGCAGCCATTTTTAAATGAATATGATCAATATTTTTCTCAGATTCTTGCATTCAATCAAACAAAATTTATTGTCCGAAATAAATCGGACACTACAGAAATTTTGTTTTCTTGATAAATAGGTTGCATGAGTCAACGCTTGCCAATCGAGCGACGCTAATCGGTTTTGGCTAACATAAAGTTAGCCGCTACGGACCGATTAGCATCGTTATCACTCGCTCTCTTGGGCATTAATGCAATCTGATACATAAAAAATTTTGTTTATTTTTAAAAATTAATTTTACCCATCTCCTTCATAATTTTCCAACAAAAAAGCTACCCCATGGGTAGCTTTTACTTTTCTTATTTTATTCTTCCATACCTGCTTCGGCTTTGATTTTGTCGACCAAGTTTGCAGGGACTTCTTCGTATCTAACGAATTCCATCTTGAAGGATCCTCTTGCTTGGGTCATGGCCCTTAGGTCAATCGCGTAGTCAAGCATTTCAGCGTGTGGAGCTTCAGCTATAACTTTTTGTGAGCCATCTCTTTGTTGTTCCATACCGAAGATTCTGCCCCGGCGTTTATTCATGTCGCCCATAACATCGCCCAAGTATTCTTCTGGAATTGAAATTTCAGCTTTGACAACAGGTTCTAGTAAAACTGGTCCCGCTTCTTCCATACCTTTTTTGAAGGCGAGTTGAGCAGCAATCTTAAAGGCCATTTCGTTTGAGTCAACATCGTGGTAGGATCCATCGTAGAGGACTGCCTTTAAGTGAACTACAGGATAGCCTGCCAAGATTCCCTTTTCCATGGACTCTTCGATACCCTTTTCAACAGCTGGAAAATAGTTCTTTGGAACTGCACCGCCGAATACTTCTTCTTCGAATACAAAGTCTTCTTCGCATGGTTCAAAGCGAATCCAAACGTCACCATATTGGCCAGCACCACCTGATTGTTTCTTGTGCTTACCTTGGACTTCTGCTTTTTTCTTGATGGTTTCACGATAGGCAATCTTTGGTTTTCTCAAATCAACTTCAACGCCAAATCTGGATTTCAATTTGTCTGAGATAACTTGGATTTGCATATTTCCTTGACCACCGATCAAGAGTTCCTTGGTGTCTTTGTTTCTTTCAATGATAAATGAAGGATCTTCTTCAACCAATTTATTCAAGCTGGTGCCGATCTTTTCGTCGTCGCCTTGCTTAACTGGATATACTGCCATAAATAAGGTTGGTTCAGGATATCTGAGTGTTTCATAAACAATTGGATTTTGCTTTTCGCAAAGTGTGTCCCCAGTCTTTGTATATTGGAGTTTTGAAGTAGCTGCTATATCGCCAGCGCGTACGATGTCTGTTTCAACTTGGTTCTTACCTCTTAAGAAGAAGAGGCCGCCGAGTTTTTCGTCTTCTTTTCTGGTGGAGTTAAAGATGTGGCTGTTCTTGTCCAAAGTACCACTTATAACTTTAAATAGTGTTAGCTTTCCTACGAATGGGTCAACTATTGTCTTAAAGACTTCTGCTGAGAAGAAATCGTCGTCCTTGGTTTCGCGTTCGATAATTTCTTCGTTCCAAATACCTCTGTGTGGACCTGATTCTGCAGGTGAAGGAATATATCTGCGAACTGCGTCAAGCACTCTCAAAACGCCCTTGCCTTCTGTGGCAACGCCCACAAATAGTGGGGCCATTTCACCAGTTGCAATAGCAGTTTTTAAACCGCCAACAAATTCTTCCCTGGTGAATTCTTCGCCTGAGAAATATTTTTCCATGAGTTCTTCAGAGCTTTCAGCTACGATTTCGTTTAGAGCGTCTTGGTATTTTGCACAAAGCTCTAATTTGTCAGCTGGTGCTTCAACTTCTTTAACATCCATGCCGTCAAATTGATAGCCTTTTTTATCAAGGACGTCTACATAACCTGTGAAGTTTTCCCCATCACCAAATGGAATTGTAAATGGAACAATTTTGTCGCCCAATTTTGCCTTCATAAGTTGATAGGTCTTTTCGAAGTTTACATTTTCCTTGTCCATTTTATTTAAAAATATTATACGCGGAGTATTATATTTTTCAACGTTGTTCCAAGCCTTTTCTGTTCCAACTTCAACGCCTGATTGAGCGTCAACTACGATAATTGATCCGTCAGAAACCCTCTTGGCTCCGTACCATTCACCGATAAAGTCAAAATAACCTGGAGTATCTAAGATATTAAACTTGTAATCTTTATATTCTATAGGAATAACTGATGTTCCAATTGAAACTCCTCTTTCCATTTCTTCATGGTCAAAGTCTGAGACTGTATTTTTGTCTTCTACGCGACCTTGTCTATTTACGACCTTGGTTGCAAATAAAAGTGCTTCAGTAAAAGTAGTTTTACCGGAGCTCGAGTGTCCCAAAAGTGATACGTTTCTGATTTTATCAGCTGTAAATGCTTTCATATTATTCCTCCTTCAAATGAATTACAAATATGTAATTCTTTTTTATAATTTTATCTTACAACTTTATTATAACATAGAAGAAAAAAATTGTACAGTAAAATTAACAAATAATTACAAAAAAGTTTCTACGGATTTATTTTGCAAATAAAAAAGGAGATCAAATCTCCTTATAAAATTTATTTTTTCAAATCTTTATAATATTTTATGGCTGAAAAAAGATAATCATTTCCCTTTTCTTCTTCCATTTTTATATATACGTCAATATTTTGCCCCAAATTTGCCGCTCTAAGAATTGCATTTCTCTTTATGATATTTCTCTTCCGCCAAAAGAAGGCCTTGTCTCCAAATATTTTTTTATACTCCTTATTTGAAATAGCAAAAAGCTTTTCATAATCAATGTCCTCATCCACTTCAAAAACCTTGAGGCCCAGTCGCGTATCCTTGTTATAAGGACAAACCCTTTGGCAAATATCGCAGCCGTAAAGAGTTTTTATATATGGGAAAAATTTCTCGTCGATCTCCACAGCCTGTGTCAGATGGCTTAGACATAATTCAGCTTTAAATCGCCCTTGGTTGATGGCCCCCGTTGGACAAGCCCGCATACACAAATCGCATTTCCCGCAATCGTAATCTATATTTTCACTGTACTCTTCAAACTTTTCTTCAGTTAACAAATAAGCAATATAAAAATATGTGCCGCAAGTTTTATTTATAACAAATTCATTCTTGCCCTTAAAACCCAAACCAGAAATCAAGGCTGCCGACCTATCAAAAAGCGGGCCCGTATCTGTAAAGGCCTTGAAGTTTCCCAGGACTCCTGCATTTTTTATGTCTTCTGCCAGGCCCTCAAAGACCCTGTGATAATCGGTCGACAAAGACCCCATAGACATGAGCTTACTTTTCTTCTCATGCTTATAGGGTATGCACATTACAATAATGCTGCCCGAACTTAGAGCCGTAAATTCTTCCATGGCCTTTGAATAATATCCTGCCATCTCCTTGTAGCCTTCAGGTTTCATATACTTATCGGCATCCACTATTGCTATTGGACCAAGGCCCATATTCTTTAATAATTCAATCGCCTTATCATTTTTCTTCATAGTCTTATATTACCATATTTTTTAAAAATATGGTATAATAAATCTGGTGATAAAATGTTTTTTAACAAGAAACGACCATTTCAAAGGGTTGAGTACATCACGATTTTAATCACTCTAGCCCTCCTGGTATTTGGTCTTTTAATATTAAAATCTTCAACAAATTCATACGAGGCCCAGGCATCATATATGAAAGGCCAATACGTTGCTACCCTCTTGGGACTGGGAGCAATGTTTGTTTTGATGTTTACGCCTCCAAAGCTATTTAAAAAATTGGATTTTCTAATATATTTATTAAGCGTTGGCCTCTTGGTCTATACTTTACTCTTAGGCGAGGAAATGTACGGATCAAAGAGCTGGGTCGACATTGGCGGATATGTTTTTCAACCAGCAGAATTTGCAAAAGTTGGACTTATCGTTTCCCTTTCGGGATTTATGAACAGGGCCAAAGATCGTTTTAACGACCTGCCAGTTCTTTTAATTTTAATAGTCCTGGCCCTTATTCCAATTGCCCTTATCTTAAAACAACCTGACAATGGTACAGCCATAGTCACCTTTGGAATAATTGCAGTTATGTTTTTTATTGGCGGACTCAATTTCAAATATATTTTGGCGGCACTGGGTCTTTTAGCTGTTGGCATACCAATCTACTGGTCCCGCCTGCCAGACTACGCCCGCGACCGTATCTTTGTATTTTTAGATCCAGAGAGCGATATCTTGGGCAAGGGCCTCCAAGGTTATATGTCAAAAATATCCATTGGCTCTGGCAAATTTTGGGGTACAGGATTATTTAAAGGCGTGCAAAACAATTCCAACTATACGCCCTTTAAGCACTCTGACTTTATATTTGCAGTTATTGGTGAAGAGCTGGGATTTTTTGGCGGAATAATCCTCATCAGTCTCTACGGACTACTCATTACTAGGATGATTTTTATTGCAAAAGATTCGGATTACTATTCCAGAGTTTTAATATCTGGCGTTGTCGCCCTGTTTTTTATCCATATCTTTGAAAATATTGCGATGACAATGAATCTAATGCCAATTACAGGTATTCCACTTCCCTTTGTTTCCCACGGGGGAACATTTCAGGTGGCAAATTTGATTTGCATTGGCCTGGTATTGGGTATAAAATACCATAAGGAAGTTGAAGTAAAAGTGCCCGGTGCACAAATAGAAAATTTATTAAGCGGGAGGTAATATGAATATAAATTTTACAGAAGCTCTTATTCTAAACTACATGCTTAAAAATATGAATTCAAATGTCAACGAATACCATATTTTTAATAACTTAAAAGATTTTAATATATCTTCTGCAGATGTAGTTGTAGAATTAATTAAGCTCAAAGAAAGAAATATTATAGAAGAAGTTAACAATGGAGATAAAAGGCTGGTCTTAAGTCCTGAGGGCTTAAAATACGCGAAAAATGTTGTAGACGGCAGACTTGAATATATAAACTTAGTCCAAGCTGAACTAAAGCCATCACTTGCCGACAACAAGAGCCAGTATACCAAATCCACTCCAGTTATCAGCCACATCGATGAAGTTATCGACGAAGATGCAGATGTGAGTGGAGACATACACGTGGATGAAGTCGTGGAAATTATCGACGAAGACCAGCCACAAATAACCGATGGAACAAAGGAGTGATATTATGATTAATGAATTTTTATCCAATCTAGAAAAATCACTGAGATCTGAAACCGTGCCCCAAGCTTATATAGATAATATTCTTAACACTTACAAAAATATTATCAACCAAGCCTTGGCAGAAAATAAAAGAGAAACTGATATTGTTTCCGAACTTGGAAATCCAGTTCTCTTGGCAAGAGACTTGAGGCAAAAGTTTGATATAAAACCAAAGACCATGAGCCAAGACGAGATACAAAAAATCCAAGAAGGCGAAAAACCAACTAGGGTCAAGAGAAGCGCAGGAATTCTTTTCTTATCACTGATTGGCAAAATATTAATAAATATTATAGCCATACCGGTAAGCATCATCGGACTCCTATTAGTCCTTGGCCTCTTTGCAGCACCAGCTGCCTTGGGAGCTGTTGGCCTATCGGGCATTCTCTATCAGGTCGTCTATATTAACGGATACGAACTTATCCTTTCGACACTAACCAGCATTGCCCTAGGTATTGGACTAATAGGACTTGCCATTTTACTCTTAATTGGCCTAATCTATGTCCTAGTTTGGTATATAAAGATGATCACACTTATGTTTTCAAATCTGGCAAGCATTATCAGGAGGTATGAATAATGAAAAAATTAATAAGTATAATAGCAATTATAACTCTCCTTGGCCTAGTTGTAGGAATTATATCCTTCTCCTTTAACGAATTAGGAGCCGCCAAAAAACTCCTGGCTGAATCTTCCTACGGAAACTATGAAGATATAGAATATTATCCTATATACGACTGGATTAAATATACTGGAGACCAAATTTACGAAAATGTAGATAATCTAATCTACAATATAGATTATATAATAAATAATATGTTCTAGAGGGAGAATTTAATGCACCAATACAAAGGAAGATTAATTTTACACTGTGGGTCAATGTTTTCGGGCAAAACATCGGCCCTTTTTCGAGAAGTAAACCGTTTTTCAATCGCAGGCTACAAGGTCCTTGCGACCAAGCCTAGCTTTGACAAAAGATATTCCAAAAAAGATATACTTACCCACGATAAGCTCGGCCTGACCGCAGAAACTTTTTCAAGTATGGACGAACTCTTAAGCTTGGTTGAAAAAAATAAGCCAGATGTCCTGGCCGTTGATGAAATCCAATTTTTAAATGACCAAAGAGACGAATTTATCGACCTGATAAATAAATTTCTCAAGCGTGGACTCACAATCGTCCTAGCAGGACTTGATATGGACTACCTGGGCACACCCTTTGATGTCACCGAAAGAGTCTTTGCCATCAGCGACTATGTAACAAAACACCACGCCGTCTGCTCCAAGTGCGGATCTGACGCCTGGGTGTCACACAGGACAGTCGACAATGCAGACAGACTTGTCCTCGGCTCATCGGATATATACGAGCCCCTATGTCGGACTTGCTTTAACAAGGAAAAAGAAAAGCAAGCAGCCAACAAAAACCAATTAAAATTTGACTAAAAAACATAAGTTGCAAAGTAAAATTTGCAACTTTTTTATTGGTTAAAACTTAAATTTGTTCTTATAAATCATCGTAAAAAAAGAGCTTGCATTTTGCAAGCCCTTATACATACACGCATTCAAATTCTTCAACCACAATTAACATATCTTCTTCAAAGGTTTTCCCAAATTTTTTCAATTCATTTTCAAAAAATTCTCTGTGAGATTTTTTCCAGTAAGCTAATGTCTTGTCGCCTTCTCCCTCTTTTATTGCAATGCTTTCATCTGCCTCAGAAAATTTAATCTCATAAATCTTCTTCGTTTTTATTATGCAAACTGGCTCATCCCTGCCGTTCAGAACGACATCATATTTATCCTTATGAAGGCTAGGTAGTTCTTCATCTTCATATTCATAGAGAATTTTTAAACTGCAAGTCAGGGTCTTCTCTCCACTTACAACTAAGGCTGCAAGTTTATCTGGATCTACGCCAAATTTAAAAGCCTCGCCAAGAATTGCCTTTGAATTTCCTTTAAATTCCTCAAAGTATTTTTCTATTTTATTTTGGTTCATAGATAACGACTTCCCCACTTTCCAAAGATTTTTTTATATCTATTATCCTTTGGTTTTCGCTGCCGCGGAATTTTAATTTTAGATTTTTTAATTTTTCTACAAATAATCCATCGACCAGGATATCGCACTCTTTTAAGAGGTCTAGTTTTTTGGGATCGGCTAAAATTTGTTCATAGGTGTAGCCCGAGTAAATCCAAATATTTTTTTGGACCTCTTTTTTTATATCCCTCAAAACATTTGTGAGTTCCAAATTTTGCATTGGCTCTCCACCCAGCAGGGTAAGTCCAGAAACATTTGGGTCCTTGAGATAGGAAATAATTTTGTCGGTTGCCTCTTGGTCCCATTCGTCTCCGTAATTAAAATCCCAGTACTCTTGGTTGAAGCATCCCTTGCAGCCGTGAGTGCAACCGGTGACAAAAATAGTCGACCGTATTCCCTCGCCATTTGCCACATCGTATCTTCTAATTTGTGAATATTTCATTATATGTGGAGGACTCTTGCACCAATTTCCTTGGTCCTGCCTTCATTCCAGAAATTTTCTCCCAGGTATCCACAGGTCCTTCTAATAACTGTGAGTTTGCTCTTGTCGTGGTTATGGCAATTTGGGCATTCCCACTCATTGTCATCATTTAATTTAATTTCCCCATCAAAACCACATTCATGGCAGTAGTCGCTCTTGGTATTAAATTCAGCGTAGGCAATGTGGTCATAAATATATTTTACAAGTGTTGCGACCGCCTCAATATTGTTGGTCATATTTGGAATTTCAGCGTAGGAAATCATGCCACCTGTTGAAAGTTTTTGGAATTCGGATTCAAAATCAAATTTGTCAAAGACAGAAATATTTTCACGAACGTCTACGTGGTAGGAGTTGGTGTAATAACCCTTGTCTGTGATGTCTTTGATTTCTCCAAAACGCCTTCTATCGATTTGGCAGAAACGATTGGTCAAACTTTCTGCTGGTGTGCCGTAAAGGGCAAAGCCCAGATGTGTTTCAGCCTTCCAATCATCGCAGGCCTTTCTAAGTCTTTGCATAACTTTTAAAGCAAATTCCTTAGCCTCAGGATCTGTGTGTGACTTGCCTGTCACAAGTTTTGTGGCTTCATAGAGGCCGATGTATCCCATGGAGATTGTAGCATAACCATTTTGTAAGAGCTTGGTGACCTTTTCACCCTTCTTTAGTCTTGCAATGGCTCCGTATTGCCAGTGAATTGGACTTACGTCGCTAGTTACATTTTCTAGGAGTTCATATCTAAACATCAGAGCTTTTTTGACGAGTTCTAGTCTCTTTTCCAAAATTTCCCAGAACTTATCTTCATCTCCACCAGATAAAATTCCAATTTGTGGCAAGTTTAGTGAAACCACGCCCATATTGAAGCGGCCATCAAATACATATTCGCCGTCTTCGTTCTTCCATGGGGCCAGGAAGCTCCTGCAGCCCATTGGTGAAAATACATTGCCCTCATAGAGCTCACGCATCTTCTTGGCTGAAATGTAGTCAGGATACATGCGTTTGGCTGTGCATTTTGCAGCGAGTTTTGTTAGATAATAATATTTTGAATCCTCATGAACATTGTGTTCGTCCAGGACATAAATCAATTTAGGGAAAGCTGGAGTTACATAAACATCAGCTTCATTTTTGATGCCTTCAAGCCTTTGGTTCAAAATTTCCTCTTGGATCAGTGCAGCTTCTTTTTCATATTCAAAACCAGGCATAAAGTGCATAAAGAGAGTTACAAATGGTGCTTGACCGTTGGTTGTCATCAGGGTATTGATTTGATATTGCATGGTTTGGATCCCATCTTTAACTTCTTTTTTGGTCCTCTTCCAAGCAATTTCTTCAGCCTTTTCAAGGTCAGGCTCCATGCCGTAAATTTCCCTTTGCTCTTCGGTTACAGCTGATAGATATTTGTTAAAGCTCTTTCTAACAAAGGGAGCTAAGATAGTATCAATGCCGTTTATGCTTTGGCCACCGTATTGACCGCTGGCGACTTGGGCAATAATTTGTGTTGTAACTGTACATGCAACTTGGAAAGACTTTGGGCTGTCAATTTTTTTGCCGTTAATAACAGTTCCATTGGTCAGCATGTCTTTGAGGTTGATCAGGCAGCAGTTAAACATTGGTTGGATAATGTAATCCATATCGTGGAAGTGGATGGCACCAGAATCGTGGGCCATTACAATATCTGTAGGCATAATAATTCTGCGAGCAATATCCTTAGAAACTTCCCCTGCAATGAGATCGCGTTGTGTTGAAACGATCTTTGCGTCCTTGTTGGAGTTTTCATCCATAACGCTAGTGTTGGAACGATTTAAAATTCCTACAATTTCATCGTCAATGGTATTTATCTGACGCTTAAAAGCTTGTACAGACCTATAGCTTTCATAGGCCTTAGCAGTCGCAGGGTTATTGTATTGTAAAAGCTTGTAGTAAACTTGCTCTTCAATCCCGTGAATTGTCATTGGCTCCTTTATAACACGAGCAAAATCTTCAATTTCATTTGCAATTCTTTCTGCTTGTCCTTCTTCGTAAACACCCGATGATGAGTGCATGGCCTTTTCTATGGCAACAACGATTTTGTTCTTATCAAAATCTACGCATTCGCCTGTACGCTTGATAACCTTCATCTTCCTGATCCTCCTGAAATGTTTTTATAAGTATCCACAATATCTTGTGGGCAAATTTATCAGCCACACTATGTTGACTAAGTTTATATTAGCAGGTCCACAAAAATAAATCAAGTCTTTTTGCCCATATTTTTAAAAAAAATATACAATATATTGTGCGTATTTTGAACTATTTTTTATAAAAAGCGGATTACCAAGCCTTTTGGAAGATGAAAATATCAATTGTTAAGATTTCTACATATTGTGCATGGGTCTAAGCGCTATCAGACTAAAATCGTAGACTATAATTGCAATTTATAAAAAATATTTTTCAAATAAAAAGAGCCAGGCCTGACCCTTAAAAAATCTTGCCTAGCTCTAAAAAATTATTTAATTTTAATTTACTATAAAGCTTTCTTGCTCTTTCTTGCTTCATAAATTGCAAAAGACACGCCAAGAACTATGGCAGGAATAATCCAACCAAAACCTTGAGATGCCAGTGGCAATGATTCAATAATTGAAATTGGCGTGTCAAAGTTTACTCTCTCAGGTGTGATGTTAGCAAAGAATGGACTAACCCTTATCGCTTCCAAAAATCTATTTATACTATCTTCTGCATTTAAAATATTTTGAATTAGAGACATTATAAAGGCTCCCAAGCATGCCCCCCTATAAGCGGACTTGTGCTTGATCAAATCGTCAGCCAAACTCATAACTATGAGGACAATCGTTACCGGATAAATTACTGTAAGGATTGGAACAGCAAAGGCAATCAGGGTATCTACGCCATTGATTGCAAAGAAAGCTGAGAAAGCACAGGTGATCCAAACTATTGATTTGTATGAAACCTTGTGGTTAAAAACAGCTTCAAAAAAATTTCCTGCAGTTGCTGTCAAACCAACAGCTGTTGTGATACATGCCAAGGAAATTGCCAGGCCTAAAATAACTCCGCCCCATGAACCCAAAATGCCATTTACCAGTTCTATAACGAGCTCAGCCCTGGATAAATCTTTTGGCAAAACTCCAGAAGAACTTGCACCCAAGTAAATAAAGCCGCCGTATACACAGAATAAACCAAGAGCAGCTATAAAACCCGAAATACAAGTCATCCTAACTTGGTCTTTTCTTTCCTCATAACCCTTTTGGGCAATAGATTGAATAATAATAGTTGCCAAAACCAAAGAACCAATACCATCCATAGTTTGGTAGCCCTCTTCAAAACCCCTCAAGAAGTTTTTTGTATTGCCAGTTACAACAGGCGAGCCAATAGGATTTGTAACCCCAACTATAATCAAAATCGCAAGCACTGCAATCAAAATTGGAGTTAAAATGGATCCGACCTTGTCGACTACAGACATAGCATTCAAAGTAAAATATAAAACAATTGCAAAAAATACAACTGCAGAAATAACTGGGCTTATACCAAATACAGGTTTAACACCAATTTCATAAGTAACCGCTGCTGTTCTAGGAATAGCAAGTAATGGTCCAATAGCCAAAATAATTATAAAAGTCATAATATTTGCAGCCTTGGGTCCTAAGTGTTTAAAAACGTCAATGGTCCTGCCGCCAGCCTTAGCCGCAGCTATAATTCCCAAAACCGGAAGACCAACGCCCGTCAACATAAAACCAGCCATTGAGCTGGCCCATTTAGTTCCCGCTATGTAACCAAGTGTTGGTGGAAAAATTAAATTCCCCGCCCCTAAAAAAATCGCAAAAAGTGCGAAACCCGTAATCAAAGTATCCTTTTTCTTCTTATTCATTTCACCAGATCCCTCCTCAATATACTATTATAATAGATGTTAACTTTCGATTCAAGTACTTATTTATAAATTTTTAAATTTTTCTTTAAAACTTTTTAAATAAGTAAAGTAATGACGGCGGATGTTATTGGATATGAATTTAATAAAATTTTATGATTGCATAATTAAAAACATTCTTAACAATAACCATAGGAGAAATATGTTCATCCATTATAAAATTCTCTTAATTTTTAAAAATAAAAAAATAATCGGTTTTGGCAACCATAAAGGATTGCCGCTACATACCGATTATTTTTCATTAACATATTTTTATTTATCTCTACCGTATTTCGCTGGAAAATTCGATGAGAAAGGCGATGTACAGAAATGTTGCGAATGAGGTGGGCTCGAGTGCCCTCCGCAGTGAGCGACATTTCGAAACAAGCCTTTATCGCGAATTTAACGCGAAATACTATTTTCCGCCGCCGGGAGTGTTGATACTCTTCCCTTCAAAAATCTGTACCGCATCCATAAACAGTTCCGATACAGTTGGGTGAGCGTAGATCATATCTGACAATCCTTCAACGCCGATGCCATTATTCATAGCAATAGCTGCGAAGTGGATCAGATAATCTGAGTAGGCACCAACTATGTGGCAGCCAAGGATTTCCTTGCCATCTTTTGAGGCTAAGATTTTGATAAAGCCTGCGGTTTCATCTGCTGAAACTGACTTTGAGTTTGAAGCGTAGAGGAATTTGGATTTTTCATATTCAATTCCCTCTTCTTTTAATTCTTCTTCAGTCTTACCAACCATGGCGATTTCTGGGATTGAGAAGACGATTGATGGAACGATTTCCAAATCTGTCTTTGGTTCAAGACCAGATAATTTTTCAACCAAGCTAATACCTTGGGCGCTTGCCAAGTGAGCAAGTTGGGTATTGCCGTAGACAACGTCACCAATTGCGTAGATATTTTTTGTTGCTGTTTCGAAGTTTTCATCGACCACAACTCCGCCGCGTTCGAGTTTAACGCCAGCAGCTTCTGCATTTAATCCATCTGTGTTGCAGTCTCTACCCATGGCAACTAAAACGTATTCAGCTGTGTACTCTTTAAACTCATCCTTGTCTCTCATCTTGGTCGTAACTTTGAGCATGTCGCCGTCTTGTTCAATCTTTTGAGCTCTTTGCTTGGTTGCAAATTTGAGGTTTTCATTTTTCAAAACAGAATTTAATCTCTTTTGAATTTCACCATCAGCCACCTTTAATAGATTATTGCCCATAACTGTTACATCTGTGCCAAAGCGTGAATATATGCTTGCAAATTCAAGGCCGATAACACCTGTACCAATAACTATCATGGACTTTGGAATTTCTTTTAAATTCAAGAGATCAGTTGAGGATAAAACCTTTGGCAAATCTGATCCAGGTAAATTCTTTTGGTCCTTAGAGCCTGTTGCAATTATAATTGCATCGCCTGTAAATTCCTTAACGCCTTCATCTGTCTTAACTTCAACAGTCTTTTCATCCTTGAAGCTAGCAAAGCCGCGAACGTATTCCATGTTTTTGTAACCTGAGAATAAAAATTCAACGCCCTTTCTTAGGCCATCAACAACTTGGGCCTTGCGGTTGAAAATTACATCTTCGTCTAAACTGTAGTCACCTGTCATAACACCAAATTTGCCAGCGTCCTTAACAGAGTCTACAGTTTCAGCAATCTTTACCAGGGTCTTGGTTGGAATACAACCAACATTCAAACATGTGCCACCAGTGTGACCTTTTTCGATTAATACAACTTCGTTACCCAATTGTGCAGCCCTAATAGCAGCTTCGTAACCGCCAGGACCTGCTCCGATAATAATAATTTTCATCTCTACCTCCTTCACCTTTAAGCATGTGCCGTTTCATTTAATTTATCTTGTAATTTTTGTTTTTCTGCCGATAAGCCTTCACTCGTGTCCTCCAGCATCTCTGCGTGGTAGGAGCTCCTGACAAATGGGCCCGAGCTAACTGACCTAAATCCCATTTCAAGGCCTATGTCCCTGTACCTGTCAAACTGTTCAGGTGTGACATATTCCTTGACCTCTATATGTTTTCTGGATGGCTGCAAATATTGGCCAATGGTTAGCATATCGCAATCCACTTCCCTCAGCCTCCTCATCATATCTATAACCATGTCTTCTGTTTCACCAAAACCGACCATCATTCCCGACTTGGTAATAAAACCCTTTTCCTTTGCATAACGCAAAACTTCCAAGCTCATATCCAAATCGCACTGTGGGCAAATGTAATCAAAATACTCTTCGACCACTTCCACATTGTGGTTAATAATGTCTGGCTTTTCTGCAAAAATAATATCCAAGAGCCTCTTGTCCCCGTGCATATCTGGAATCAACAATTCAACAGTAGTATGAGGATTTAATTTTTTAATCTCCCTGGTCACAGCCGCAAAATGATAAGCGCCGTAATCGTCCTTTAGGTCGTCCCTGTCCACAGAAGTTATAACTGCGTGCTTGAGACCCAGTTTTTTAACAGCTATGGCCACATTTTTGGGCTCCTCTGGATCCAAAGCCTCTGGCCTCTTGGTAGTCACATTGCAAAACTTACAATTGCGTGTGCAATTCTTACCCATAATCATAAAAGTTGCCGTCCGTCTGGCGTAACATTCCATTTTATTTGGACAATTTGCCTCCTGGCAAACTGTATTTAATGAAAAGTCCCCCAAAGTGTGCTCGACTGTATTTGAATTTTGATTGCCCTGGAGTTTAATCTTCAACCACTCGGGCTTTTTTAATGCCATAAAATCACTCCTTAATAGCCTTTAAAATATCATTTATAAAATATTCTTCTTTAAAACCTAAAATATATTTTTCTATATCGAGCTTAGCCGTAGCTAACTCATTTATATTCATACCCTTTAATCCAGATAAAAATTCTTTAATATCTCTTTCTTCAAAAAAATCTCCGGCCATTTTTATATTTTCTATTTGGTCTCCGTCGATCTCCACAAAATATTCCACCAAACCAAAGGGATATTTAACCGCATAATAGTGCTGGGCCTCTAAACTTGATTGGTCATTCATCAGGTCTGGAAAATTCTTTAAATATTTATTGGCCTCTTCCACCTCAGCCTCTGTCGGCGGACGAAATTCTTTAATATCGTGAAATTCGATTAAGTTATCGCGAATATAATTTATAAATTCTTGAACGTCCATATCGACCATAGATCCAATCTGCCCAATCCTAGATGAAACTGACTTAACGGACTTGTCTACAAATTTTATATCACGAGTTTTGATGGCCCCTTGCAAGAGGTCCATGTCCGCTCCAAACAAAAGGGTCCCGTGGTGGATAATCCTATCTCTCCACTTGTACTGGGCGTTGCCACTGACCTTTTTGCCGTCGATTAAAATATCATTCCTGCCAGTAAACTCTGCGTCTAATCCCAATTTTTTAAGGGCTTCAACCACTGGCCTTGCAAAAGTCTGAAATGAATTCGCCTCACCAGTATTTTTGCCAATAATAGAATACTGGCAATTATTTAAATCGCAGTAGACAGTTCCGCCTCCTGATAGCCGCCTTATAATATGAATATTATTCTTTCCTGTAAAGTCCGTATCGACTTCCAATTTTAAATTTTGATTGCGGCCAATTAAAATCGTTGGCTCATTTTGCCAAATCATAAAGACCGACTGGTCAGTATTTTTTAAAAAGTATTCCTCCAAAGCAAAATTAAAGCTGGGGTCTACACTTTTGTTTTCAATATAAATCATCTTATCACCACTAATATTATAACATAAAACTTTATTTTTTTGCACAATTAAATTTATTGCACTTAAAACCTCCCTTGCCCCATAAAATAAATCTATAGGTCCGCCAATGCTATAGATAAAATTTATTGGTAATAGGCTAAATTATGATATATAATTAGCTTAAGGAGGTATATTATGAAAACTAAAAACAGAAAACTAACATTACTTATCGCTGGCCTAATCATCGGCGTAATCGGCGGTTTGTTAGTAGTATGGGGAAACCCTAAAAACATGGGAATCTGTGTTGCATGTTTCTGGAGAGACGTTGCAGGCGGACTTGGTCTACACAGAGCAGGAGTAGTACAATATCTCAGACCTGAAATTTTAGGTTTTGTACTAGGAGCATTTATTTCATCTATTATAGGTAAAGACTTCAAATCACGCGGCGGCAGCAGCCCAATGATCAGATTTATCCTCGGATTCTTCTTGATGATTGGTGCCCTTGTATTCTTAGGATGCCCACTTAGAATGTTACTTAGAATTGGCGGCGGAGACTTAAACGCAATCGTTGGACTCTTAGGCTATATCGTAGGTATCTTAATCGGAATCGTCTTTATCAAAAAAGGATTCTCACTCGGCAGAGCTCACAAGCAATCAAAAATTGGCGCATGCATTATGCCAGCCATCGCTTGTGCACTCTTAATCCTACTCTTAGTTAAACCTGGCTTTATTTTCTTCAGTGAAGAAGGACCTGGCTCAATGCACGCTCCAATTATCATTTCACTGATCGCAGGACTAGTTGTTGGAACTATCCTACAAAGAACTAGACTCTGCACAGCAGCAGGATTTAGAGACGCATTTTTAATCAAAGACTACGCCCCACTAATGGGACTTGTAGGCGTAATTGTAGGTGCACTTATCGTTAACCTAATCGCAGGTAACTTTAACCTAGGCTTTGAAGGACAACCAGTTGCCCACTCCAACCACCTATGGAACTTCCTAGGCATGGTCCTAGTTGGACTTGCATCAGTACTTCTTGGTGGATGCCCAATCAGACAAACAATCCTATCTGGCGAAGGCGACCAAGATGCAGCTGTTACAGTTCTCGGACTTATCACAGGTGCTGCATTCTGCCACAACTTTGGACTAGCAGCTAGCCCAAAAGGAGTACCAACTAACGGAATGATCGCAGTAATCATTGGCCTATGTGTTGCCCTAATCATAGCCGCAACATCAAGGAGGGAAGCATAATGAAAAATATCGACGCAAGAGGACTTAGCTGTCCAGAACCAGTAGTGCTTGCCAAAGAAGCAGCAGACGCTGGCGAAAAACAAATCGAAGTATTAGTTGACACAGAAGTATGTAAGGAAAACGTATCCAGATTTTTAACAAACGCTGGCTACACAGTTACAGTGAAAGAAGTTGCTGACGAAGCAACCATCACAGCTAGCAAATAATAGGCAAGGACATACATGTATATCATAACAGTCCACCAACTGACTGACGCCCTCCTCCTAGAGGAAAAGGCCAAGGCAGTTGAGCTAGAGTTCAGACTCATCCCAGTCCCCAGAGCAATCTCAAGCTCCTGTGGCCTGGCTGGTAAAACAGACCTAGAGCCTGACAAAATCAAAGACCTATTAGAAACAAACAAAATAGATGCCGACGGCATCTACAAACAAAACGGAGAGAGTTATGAAAAAATTTCATAACTCTTTTTTTATGTGAAATTTTAAAACAACATTTATCTTTTATATTGATCTGCGGATGTACATTTAAAAATGCCTCACGCACTCAAGGTGCGATCGTCATTTTTCGGGCCACATAAAGTCGCCCCTACAAACGTCCTGAACAATACACATAGGAGAAATGTATTCATCCATTATATCGCCCTGCGTTGTAGCGGCCGTGGTTTATCCCGGCCATTTCGGCCGCGCGGGTTCGATGCCCCGCGGTCGAAGATATAAAACATGATTATACCTTTATAGCCATGTACCGTCCACTTTATTGTGGACATTCGAAAATTCGATTGCCCCTTGTGGGCATGAGAATTTGTCGTCCTTTTTCGCGATTTTAACCGTAAATTGTTTCGAAACGCGAACTATCTTGACATTTACATCCCAATTATATAAAATAGAATAATAAAACATACACACGACGAGGTAAATTATGACTGAACAAATTACATACAAAGATAATAAAACCGACTTCATAACCCATGGCGACATTACAAAAGTCATCATGCGTTTATCCATTCCCCTAATGATTTCCAACCTAATCAAGACCCTTTACGGGATCGTCGACGGCATTTACGTCGCCCAATTATCGGCTGAAGATTATGCTGCAACAGCATTTATCTGGCCACTTCAGTACTTATTTATAGCCTTTGGCCTTGGCATTTCTATTGCCGCCACATCTCTGATGAGCCAAAAACTCGGAGCTGGCAAAAGAAACGAGGCTAAAGTTTACGCCAACCACGCCATGGTCATTTCAATTTTAATGGGCCTGGTCTTTTCATTTTTATTATATATTATTGCACCCACAGCCCTCAGCTGGATGGGAGCCAAGGGCACATTTTTAGAAAAGTCTACAATATTTTTACAAATAAATGCCTTTGGACTTTTATTTGATTTAATATTTTTCGCCTATCAATCAATTTTAAATTCCCAAGGCATGACCAAGGCAATTACATCTATTTCAGCCATCTCATCCCTGTCAAATGTAATCTTGGACCCATTTTTTATCTTTGATTCAGTCCTTGGCATCCCTGCCCTCGGCATGGGACTTGAGGGTGCCGCCTATGCAACGGTTTTATCAAAAGTCCTCTTGGTTATCTTGGGCTACATTCACGTGAAAGCTAAATCAACAATCGAAGTCAGCCTCAAAGGCTTTAGCTTTGACAAAAATGTCGTTGCAGAATTATTTTCTCTCTCCGTACCAGCATCGCTCGGTTCTTCAGGTGAGGCCATCGGTTTTACAATTCTAAACGGCTTCATCCAATCCTACGGAACCACGACACTCGCTGCTTTTGCCATGGGCAATAGAATTTCTGACATCTTTAACCAAGCCGCCATGGGCATCGGCATGGCTCTCACTTCAATTATCGGCCAAAACTATGGAGCCGGCAACAAAGAAAGAACCAAAGAAATTTTCAAAAGAGCAAATGTAATCATCACTTACTTTTCAATCTTTGCTGCAACTGTTCTAATAATCTTCAAAGATCCCCTGCTCTCAATCTTTATAAAAGACAGAGCGGACATAGAACTGTGGAGGCAAGCCAGCGAATACATCTACTACGCTGCTGCAATCACCTTCTTTATGGGCTACTTCTCAGCCATCAACGGCTTTTTTCAAGGCCTCGGACAAACCAAACTCACCATGTTCTTGTCGCTTGCCAGACTTTGGCTCCTCCGACTCCCAATCATTATGGTCCTAAAAACCTATACCAACCTAGGCTCAACAGGCATCTGGATAGCCATGCTCCTCTCAAACGGCCTAACCGTCTTATTTGGATTTACAATGTATTTAAAGAAACGACAAAGCATGCTCAGCTAATAAAAACAAACAAAAATCGGGTCCCCCCGATTTTTTTGTGCATAAAATTATTACAACCTCTTACTAAAAACAAAATTTTCTGTAGAGTCCGGTTTATTCCGGACAAAAAATTTTGTTTTTTGCGTTTTTTTATTCCGTACTTTCAAAACTTAAAAAAAATTAGAGTTTTGAAAATGAGATAGAAAATAATTATTCTTCATCTCCCATCAGCCACCTAGCAATATCCATAATCTTAACTCCCTTATGCATATACATTGGGTGCCTGGTATTTGCGAGAATCACTTTTGGATAAGCATCCCTTATTGAAAGAAGAGGGTCCACCTCTCTTGCAAAAGTATACTCATTACTAATATTATCAGAAACTTGAATATAAAACTTCTCGTCTCCTTTCATAGCAACAAAATCCACTTCTTTTTGATAAAGAGTCCCAACATAAATATCATAGCCCCTTCTCAAGAGCTCAATGGCCACAATATTTTCGTAAGCCCTTCCATAATCGATATTCCTAACCCCTAAAATTGCATAGCGAAATGACAAGTCCGACAGATAATACTTATCGCTCGTCTGCAAATATTTTTTGCCCCTAATATCGTATCTCTTAACTTTATAAAAAACAAAAGCATTGCACAAATACTTAATATAATTACCAATGGTCACATGATTTGTGGTCATGTTATTAGCATTTAAAGTCCTGGAAATATTGCTAGCCGTGGTTAAATTAGAAATATTATCCATCAAAAACTCTGAAATGTTGTCAAGCAAAGCAAGGTCACTAATCCCATATCTATCGATCAAATCCCTCTTAATCAAGGTATTATAAACATCCCTAATATAGGCTACCGCATCCTCCCGGTCTTTATAAACATAAGAACCTGCCAGTCCACCCTCTATCAAATAATCCTCCAGGTGGTCTGAATAATTTCCCTGCAAGTCAAAGTATTCACAGTACTCATTAAAACTAAATGGAAATACAGAAATTTCTATAAACCTACCAGTAAAGAGGGTTGCCAAATCAGAGCTAAGTAAAAAAGCATTTGATCCTGTTAAATAAATATCATACTTCTTGCTGTTGTGAAAGCTATTTATTGCAAGCTCAAATTTATTGCAAAGTTGAACCTCGTCAATCATCAGGACATTATCCTTGTCAGCTTCATATTTGTCTTCCACATAAGCAAAAAGCCTCTGGTAGTCCTTAAGATTATCAAAGCTCAAATCATTAAAATCTATTTTTATAATATTTAAATTCTTTTCATTTTCTCTCAGATAAGCTTCAAAAGATTTCAAGAGCTCAGATTTCCCAGACCTCCTCAAGCCAGTTAAAATTTTAATGTCAGGAGTTCCCCTCAACCTCTTCAACCTATCCAAATACCGCGGACGATCAATAATTTTCATACAATAAACACCTCACTTTCAAAAGTCAAATAATTTTCATATCTTGAAAGTATTATAACATACACTTTCAAAACTTTCAATTTTTTAATATCTTGAAAGTGATTTGGACTTTCACTTTCAAAACTAAAATATTTTTAAAGTTTTGAAAGTAGAACATATAATAAATATACAATCTTTTACAAATGGTATTCATCCAAAAATCGCTTTGCGTTGTGTTAAAATTGAAAAATCGAACATTTTATAATAAATCCATTCATTCAAATATCGCTCTGCGGTGTAGGGTCCAGTTTATCTGGACCGAAGAGTCCCGCCCCAAACGTTAAATTTTAATTTAATGAATAATCTTATACAAATGACATTTATATCCTGTTGCGTTCTGCGTTGTAGCGGCCGTGGTTTATCCCGGCCATTTTGGCCACGCAGGCTCGATGCCGCGTGGTAGAAGACATATTCATGAATTTACCTTTGTAGCCATGTACCGTCTGGTTTATTCCAGATATTCGAAAATTTGATTGCCCCTTGTGGGCATGAGAATTTGTCGTCCTTTATCGCCCGAAGCATAAAAAATAATCGGTTTTGTCGACCATAAAGATCGACGCTACAGACCGATTATTTTTTATTTCATATTTATTTTTTATCTCTGACACAAGACATGCTTGCCAAGAAATTAAAATTTTTTGTCTGGAATAAACCGGACGCTACAAATTAAATTTTAATTTCTTTTAATTTCGCTTGAAACCTCTCTCCACAATTTCGCTAGAAAATTTTATAAATTTTCGTAGGCTGAGACTTTTTTACGACTGAGGTGGACTAATAGGTCCTCCGCAAGGAGAAAAAAGTCGAACACTGCGAAAATTTGAAAATTTAATGCGAAATTGGCTCTAGGTGTGCTTGGAAGTGGCGGAGAAGTTGTGGCTCCCACACAATCCTATACCCCGGCACATCCTTTGCCCTTTCCTTAATGGCAATTAAGGCATCTACAAGTAAATCTATATGGGCTTGGTTGTAAACCCGTCTTGGAATTGCAAAGCGAGTGAATTCAAAATCTGCCTTCAGTTGCTTTCCTGTATCCGGATCATTGCCCAGCAGATAAGACCCGATTTCGCATGTCCTGATGCCTGCTTCTATATATAATTCAACTGCCAGCGCATGGCCAGGGAATTCTGTATAATCCAAATGAGGGAACATTGCTGCTGCATCTATAAATACCCCGTGACCGCCGACTGGTGCTTGGTAGGCAATGCCTGCATCGTCAAGTTTTGATGCAAAATATTCCATTTGACCGATCCTGTATTTGAGATAATCTTCGTCAATACCTTCGTATAGACCAATGGCCAAAGCTTCCAAGTCTCTGCCCGACAAACCACCGTAGGTAATGAAACCTTCAAATGAAATTGTGTTGCCCTTGACCTTTTGGACCAGTGAATCATTGTCCTTTATGCCAATCAGTCCGCCCATATTGACAATGGCATCCTTCTTAGCAGACATGGTAAAGGTATCAGCGTACTTAAACATTTCCCTAACAATTTCCTTGATAGGCTTGTCACCATAGCCTTCTTCCCTTTGCTTAATGAAATAAGCGTTTTCAGCAAAGCGTGCTGCGTCAATATCAACAGGGATATTATATTTTTGTCCGATTTCATAAACTTCTTTTAAATTTTTAATTGAAACAGGTTGACCGCCTGCAGAGTTATTTGTAATAGTCATTACAATCAAGGCAACATTTTCTGGACCATGATCTTGGATCAACTTTTCAAGCTTAACCACATCCATATTGCCTTTAAAAGGTGCCCGCTTGCTTGGGTCCTTGGCCTCTTCAACTATACAGTCAATAGCCCTGGCACCTGCAATCTCAACGTGAGCCCTGGTAGTATCAAAAAACATATTTGAAATAGCAACCTTGCCCGGCCCCATCATAAGTGGGAAAAGAACCTTTTCAGCAGCCCGACCTTGGTGGACCGGTTGAATATAATTGTAGCCAAAAATATCTTGGCCAGCCTCAACCAATTTAAAATAAGACTTGCCGCCAGCATAAGCCTCATCACCAACCATAACGCCGCCCCATTGGTCAGCGGACATTGCGTTTGTGCCCGAGTCAGTCAGCAGATCAATGTAAACATCTTCGCCCTTCAAGTTGAACATATTGTAGTGGGCAGCCTTGATCTTTTCGACCCTCTCCTCACGACTAAGCATCTTGATCGTCTCAACCATCTTAACCCTAAAAGGTTCTGGTACATATTTAATAGCCATAAAAATCCTCCTGTTTTACAAAATTTTTATTCAAAATAAATTTAAAAATTTACCCGAATAAATAACTAACCTATGCCTTAATTATAACAATCCCACAAACCATTGTCAATAATTATAGAAATGTGATTGCGTTATAATTTGTGTTAAATCTCTTCATTTTTTGTATCGCTTTGCGGCTGTAGGGGCTACTTTATGTAGCCCGAAAAGTCTCGCCCTAAACGTTAAATTTTAATTTAATGAGCAATCTTATACAAATGGCATCTATATCCTGTTGCGCTCTGCGTTGTAGCGGTCGTGGTTAATCCCGACCATTCCACATCCGCGATCCCCCCTGTGGGGTGAGAGGGTGTGGGGCAACCGTATCATTCTATCTATGTACAAAAAAAGACGGACACTTTTGTGTCCATCTTTCTATTGCTCATGCAAGATTATCTTGCGTTTCTTTGGAATTTAACTCTTCTTAAAGTTTCAATAACTTCCTTATCATTTCTTAACTCAGTATCCCATTTGATATCGTTAAGATTTGTAAATTCGTTATCAAAGCTATCTGAATCGTGGAGCCATTCCATACCGTAATTTGCATAAGTGTTTGCTGCTGTGATTACATCATAGTAGAACCAATCAGATTTATTAACATCTTTGAATGTTGTTAGCCTATCAGCATTTGCATCGATATAGGCGATATCTGCAATTCTGCCAAAAGCTCTGTTAAAGATTGCTACTACTTCTGCTCTGGTAATAACCATATCAGCATCAAAGTTTACAAGTCCTCTAGTATAGATGTCTAACCATCCTTCTTGGTAAGCTGCTTCAACTTCACCTAGAGCCCAGTGGCCTGGTCTCATGTTCATGGTGTTGCCATCTTTAATACCAAGTTCTTGGAATCTTGCAATAGTTGCAATTAATTCTGCCTTTTTAATTTCACGGTTAGGATCGAATGTTCCCTTATCTGTACCTCTAAATACACCAGCTTCTGTTGTAGTTACGACAGCGTCATAGTACCAAGCATTTGCATTTACATCAGAGTAAGGATTGTATTCGCCCTTTCTTTGATATCCGTCATAGCGTAAAGCCCTTGCAAAAATTTGTGCAACTTCAGCTCTTGTAATACCCTTGTTTGGCATGAACATGTGATCTTCGTTACCAATTACATATTGACTAAATACATCTAGTTCTCTTTCTTCAGCCTTAACTTCAGGTTTTGAAGGTTTATATTCCTTATCCCTCAAGTAATCTGGAGATGGTTCATCATACCAGTAACCTGGATAATAAGGATAGTCTGGGTAATCTGGATGATCTGGATCTGTACCTGGTTTACTTGGATCTGTACCTGGACTTGGTTTACCGTTATTGTTATCATCAACATCTTTTGTATGACCTTCTACAGGTACTTCAAATGTTTTGTCTTTATCAAAGTCGCCATCTTTTACTGTTACTGTAATTGGTCCATCTACATTTGTTGGTGGAGTGACTTTGATCTTTCCATCTGCACCAATTTCTACTGGAACTGTGTTGCCATCTTCGTCTTTTGCTTCGACGGTTGTTGGTGTTGTGTCATCTTTGTTTGTTACTGTTAAACCTGTGTCTTGTTTTGTTCCATCTGGTTTTACTGTTTCTGGTGTGCCTGTTACGTCTGTTTTGTCAGTTGTACCTGGTGATGGTTTGCCATTATTGTTGTCGTCTTGACCCTTCTTGTGGCCTTCAACTGGTACTTCAAATGTTTTGTCTTTATCAAAGTCGCCATCTTTTACTGTTACTGTAATTGGTCCATCTACATTTGTTGGTGGAGTGACTTTGATCTTTCCATCTGCACCAATTTCTACTGGAACTGTGTTGCCATCTTCGTCTTTTGCTTCGACGGTTGTTGGTGTTGTGTCATCTTTGTTTGTTACTGTTAAACCTGTGTCTTGTTTTGTTCCATCTGGTTTTACTGTTTCTGGTGTGCCTGTTACGTCTGTTTTGTCAGTTGTACCTGGTGATGGTTTGCCATTGTTGTTGTCGTCTTGGCCCTTCTTGTGACCTTCAACTTCAATTTCAATTTCAATTTTTCCACCTGGTAGGTCTGAATCTTCTACAGTTACTTTGATTGGTCCATCTACGTTTGCTGGTGGAGTTACTTTGATCTTTCCATCTTCACCAATTTCTACTGGAACATCATTACCGTCTTCGTCTTTTGCTTCGACGGTTGTTGGTGTTGTGTCATCTTTGTTTGTTACTGTTAAACCTGTGTCTTGTTGTTGACCGTTTGGTTTTACTGTTTCTGGTGTGCCTGTTACGTCTGTTTTGTCAGTTGTACCTGGTGATGGTTTGCCATTATTGTTGTCGTCTTGACCCTTCTTGTGGCCTTCAACTGGTACTTCAAATGTTTTGTCTTTATCAAAGTCGCCATCTTTTACTGTTACTGTAATTGGTCCATCTACATTTGTTGATGGAGTGACTTTGATCTTTCCATCTGCACCAATTTCTACTGGAACTGTGTTGCCATCTTCGTCTTTTGCTTCGACGGTTGTTGGTGTGGTGTCATCTTTGTTTGTTACTGTTAAACCTGTGTCTTGTTGTTGACCGTTTGGTTTTACTGTTTCTGGTGTGCCTGTTACGTCTGTCTTTGTTGCTTGGTTATCCTTAACTGTTACTGGTACTTTTACCATGTCAGTTGATCCGTCTGGGTAGGTTATCTTAACTCTTCCAAAAGTTTCTCCTGCTTTTGATACATCTGGTTCTGTTTCCCATTCGTATGTTGTACCTTTTGGAAGTTTATCTTTATCTTTAATACCATCTTCTGCCTTTGGAAGAGTTCCCTTTTCAGTTTCTAATGGATTAGCTTCTGGTGTGTAGAAGTCTGCGTCTGATGGTACTACTATTGTTGCAGTTGTGTTGTCAACTGAGCCATCTGCGTAAATTACTTTTACTGGTACTACTATATTAGTTGCCTTGTCAGCATCTACTGCTGTGTATTTGATTTCACCAGTTGTTTCGTTAATAGTAACACCATCTTTAGCGCCTTCGCCTAGCTCGTACTTAGTAACTGTAGGTTTCTTTGCTACTACATTTCCATCATTATCTAGGAATTCTGGAGATGCCACTGTTACTTCATGACCAACTTGGGCTATCACTGACTTGTAGTTTGGTTCATAGTTTAGATTATCTCCTTGTGCAACTTTAATTGGTGCAACAACTTCATCTGTTGAACCGTCTTTGTAAGTTGCTACTACAGGGATTCTAACGGTTGTACCAGCTTGGTCTGCTGTTGGAGTGTATTTAATTTCACCAGTATTTTCGTTAATGGTTGCACCTGTTGGAGCACCTTTTCCTAGTGTAAATTTAACGCCATCTGGTTTTTGAGTTTCCTCGCCGTTTCCATCCTTGAAGTTCGGGGCAGTTACTGTTGCTTCTGTGCCTGCTTTTCCATCTGCTTCAGTATATTCTGGTTGGTAATCTTTATTTTGTGCTTCGCCAACATTTATCTTAGCTACAGCTTCATCAGTTGTATTATCAGAATAAGTTACCTTTACTGGAATTTCTACAGTCTTACCAGCGTCATTTGCGCTTGGTTTGTAAGTTACCTTGCCTGTTGTTTCATCAACACTTGCACCTTGAGGAGCACCATCGCCTAAAGTAAATTTCACACCTTTTGGTTGTGGATTTGCTTCTGGTTTTGTTGCTTCTGTGCTCTTTTCGTCTAGGAACTTAGGTGCATCTGTAGTTACTTCTGTTCCAGGAGTTGCATCTTTATCTACATAGGTTGGTTCATATTTTGGTGCTTGTGAAGCTGTCTTGGTAATTTCTAAAGGCACATAATCCTTGTGACCTTTTTTCATAAGAACTTCTTCACCCTTAGAGTTTAGCTTGTAGATATCATAAGTTACTTCTACGTTTGGTCCCATGGCTCCATCTTCTGTAGTTTGAGTTGCTGGAACTTCTTTTGTAGGAGTACCTGTGATTTGATTATTTTCTATAGTTAGGCCTTCAATGCTCTTTCCGTCCATGAATTTGGAAGTCACATTCTTAAATACATAGCCTTCGATTTCTTGTGGCTTAACTTCTTGGTTATATGCTTGTCCAACTTCCCCTTGAGCTAGAGGCGAATCTGTTACTAGGGCTCTGTAATCTCTTGACCCCTTGATGTCAGCACCCTCGTCTTGGATGGTTGTACTGATTTTTACAGAATATTTGCCGGCCTTTGTAGGTCTACCAGAAACAGTTCCGTTATTCGGATTAATAGTAAGTCCATCCGGTAGGCCTTCTGCTTCGTAAATTGCATTATCCATTGGTTTTGGATTGTTTATTGAGAAGTCCTCATATCTAGTTAGTACAAAGTTGGAGATTTGAACAACAAAAGAGTCGACGGCAATTAATTCTTGGTCTTTTCCGTTTTTATCAACTCTGTAAAGTTTAGCTGTAAATTCAGTTGTTTTCTTTACATCTTTGGTGTCGAAAGGTTCTGAAGGAATTTGGCCTGTTGCATTCGGTTGAACTGCCTTTCCTTCTTTAACAACCTTTCCATCTTGATCGTACCAAACGATTCTGAATTTTTCAGAAGTCTTTGAATATGGAAGGCCTGTTGTCTTAGTCTCAGCAACGTCGCCTGGTATAGCTGTGTTAGCACCTGAGTCGTAGTTGGTGATTTCAAATTTAACATTGTTTATACCAAAGACAAAGTCAGATTTTAAGACACTTGTTACGGCATTTGTAACACCTACACCAAAACCCTGTACCTGACCAACCTGAGTGGATACCCCAGTCAGAATTCATTGATGTGTAAAAGTTGTTGTTGTAAGGAGTCATTACACGAAGGTCATCTGTATCATCAGTAGATACAAACATCCAGTCGTAGTTGATATGCTTCCTATTCCAGTAGTTGACTAAGCCTCTGTTAAAGGTCCCTTCATTAGGGTCATTGGCTACGGTTCCTAATCTATTTACTTCTTCTTCAGTCCATTTGTGGAGGGAACCGTCGTATCTTCCCCCTACTTCTCTTTCATCAGTAGCTACTTCAGCATTTCTAGTAGTTCCCCAAGTACCATTAAATTGAAGGATGTATTTACCTTCTGCATTGGTCTTGGCAGTTACTGTCTCTGCAATCCATTTAGTTGGGTCTTTGGCTACTTGTTCTTTAACCCACTTTTGTAGGTCTGCTTCTTGAGCAGATGTCCATCCTCTTCCTCTGATTTTAGATGCATCAGATACTCCCATAAGCCTAGCTGTATCTGCACTATAAATTTGCTTCATAGCATAGTCAGATAGGTAGGATGCCCTTACAGTTACATCTGGAGCTGGAGTAGTGTGGTCAGCAACAAACTTCCATTGAACACCGCCTACACCAGATGTGTAGTCCCAAGATACTGTACCAGTCATATAACCACCGGTACTTGATTGAACTGGAGTTTCCTTAGCGTCCTTAAGGTGCATTTCTGCCTTTGGCTTTTGCATTAAGAGAATCTTCCAGTTTTCATGGGTATTCTTTGCTGTATTTGAACCAGATCCACCTTGAGTGATGGTAGCTGACCCTTGTGGGAAGATAACTTGTTCACCTGTAATGTATTGAAGTTGGTAGCCTTCTGGAATAGTAGTTTGATCTACCCAGAAACGGTACTTTTCATAACCTGCTGATACAGTAGGGTCGGCGTCAAATTAAATTAGTTTACCGTCTGCTGCTATATATGGTTTTAGACCGATATTTAGCCTACCATTAGCATCAGATACTGCTGTGTAAACCGGAGACACATAGCCACCTTTTTCAAACCATTGGAAGTAGCCTCTTACCCCTTCAATTGGTTTGAATTGTTGACCTGTTGCATCAGCTAAAGGAAGGTTTAGGTCTCCACCTGTTTACACACCGACAAAGGCGTGAACAGCATCTCTGGCATCGTTGCCAACGTCTGATTCTTCTGGCTCTGATGCATTTCTTGTTGCTGTACTGCCAGGTTCTTGTGCAAATACATTCAATGGTAATAGAGTTACTACCATTAATACTGACATTATTAGGGCGAGGGTTGGTCGCCACAAATGTCCTTTTGAATTTGTCATAATTCTTCTCCTTTTCTCTTAAATTTAAGAAGACCGGGGCTTGTGGCAAGTTTTTGCCTGTGTATTAGCCTGTCTTCTTATTTATATATTTATATTTATAGCTAGTCTTTTTATGCTGAATTTTATTTGTCAATATTTTCAAAAACAAAAGTAAGCATCAAAAGACATACTAACTAGTGTTTAGTATAACACAAGATGTAGGGTATGGCAAAGGTTGATTTAAACTTTTTCCAGTTAACTTACTTGAGATTTTTAGGCATTTGAAATTATTTTTTTTAAAATATATCTCTATAATTATTTTTATCTAAAAATTTCTATAAAATTTTATTTTCCTTTAATAAATATCATTTTATCTGTATATATAATAAGTAAATTATTTTTTAATTTATATAAATATATATTTTTATCGCAACTAATTATTTCTTTGTAACATAAGCTTAATATACCCGTTTTTTTATAAATGTGGTATGAGTTGATGAATCGATGGAAAATAATCTTTTATTGTTGAGCAGGTCGCAGAATAATCTTTTTGTAGAGGTTGATTCTATAAATCTTGACAGCGTCAGCATCGAGCGACGCCGTCAAGTGGCGACCATTACAGGATCGCCGTTACGCCACAGCCATAGCCGAGCGAGTGAATATTTTGTACAACTGAATAATATTTATTTTTATTCATATTGGGTATGAAGTGGATAGATAAAGGAGGGTTTTATGAAGAAGATTTTAATTACCATGCAGGTGCCTGAGCCTGTGGTGGATGAACTGAATAAGGATTTTGAAATTGATTATAATGATAGTTTGGATTTTTTGGACAGGGAGGATTTGATCAAGCGGGCCAAGGATGCAAGTGCCCTACTCGTCCCTTTGTCTGAGAAGATTGACAGGGAGATTATTGAGGCTTGCGATAATTTGGAAATCATCACTAATTTTGGTGCGGGTTTTGATAATATTGATATCAAGGCGGCGGCCGAAAAGAATATTGTGGTTACAAATGCGCCGGCAAAGTTCTCGACTCAATCGACTGCGGAGATTGCCATTGGTCTAATCATAGATGTTATGAGAGGGATTACTCGGGGCGAAGATTCTTTGCGCCAAGGAAATTTTAAAGGATGGAAGCCGACCTATGGTTTAGGGCCATCGGTCGCTGGCAAAACCCTGGGAATTTTTGGTATGGGTCGGATTGGCCAAGCTGTGTGCAAGAGGGCCAAGGCCTTGGAGATGAATGTGATTTATCATTCAAGGACACGTTTGGACGAGCAAAAAGAAAAAGAATTAGGTGCGACTTATGTTTCTTTTGATGACCTCTTGGAAAAATCTGATGTGATTTCCCTTAACTCTTCATATTCCAAAGATCTCCACCATTTGTTTGATGCGGATGCTTTTAAACAAATGAAAGATACTGCTTATTTGGTAAACACTTCACGGGGGCCGATAATAGATGAAGAGGCTTTGGTCAATGCACTAGCAGAAAAGACAATCGCAGGTGCAGGCCTGGACGTTTATGAATTTGAACCGACCGTCACAGAGGGTTTACTAAAACTCGACAATGTGGTCCTCTCCCCCCACCTGGGCAATGCGACCATAGAGGCACGGGAGGAAATGGGGATGATTGCAGCGAAGAATATTGGATTGGTTTTAAACGGAAAAAAGGCGGAGAATAAGGTGAATTAAATTATGTAAGGGACCGAAAGGTCTCTTTTTTGTGTAAATTAGTGGGCAGAATGCGATTGATGAATACAATTAAATTGCAATTATTAAAAACCATCTGCCGTATAAGGGCCGAACACCTCATCCCGTAAACGGGAATCGGGTCCGGAATGGCCACCATAAAGGATGGCCGCTACCTACGTTCTTATCAATATTCATTATATTATTTACATTGAGTCTTCATATATTATTCGTCAATATTCTTCGACCGCGGGGCATCGAGAGCCCACGCGGCCGATATGTCCGAAATAAATCGGACTCTACAACGTTCTGAAAAATATCCGTAGGAGAAATGTATTCATCCATTACATAGTGAGTTCATACTCTTATTTGTTCTTTGTGCTTGAAGTATGGCCTTTACTGTGGTATTATAAATATATATGTATAAGGAGGTATTATGTTAAAATCTATGGACACACTTGTATCTCTTGCCAAGAACAGGGGCTTTGTCTTTGCGGGCAGCGAGCTTTACGGCGGCTTAAGCAATACATGGGACTACGGCCCGGTGGGGGTACTTTTAAAAAATAATATAAAGAATGCTTGGTGGCAAAAATTTGTACGCGAAAGCCATTTGAACGTTGGTATTGACGCTGCGATTTTGATGAATCCAGAAGTTTGGAAGGCCAGTGGCCACTTGGGATCTTTCTCTGATCCGCTTATCGACTGCAAAGCTTGTAAGGCTCGTTTTAGGGCGGACAAGTTGATTGAAGATTATGCGCAAGAAAATAATATTGAAGGCATCAATCCAGATGGCTGGACCAATGAGGAGTTGGAATCTTATATCAGGGACCACAATATCGTTTGTCCAAAGTGCGGCAAGCTGGATTACACAGAGATTAGACAATTTAATTTGATGTTTAAGACTTTCCAAGGGGTTACCGAGGAATCTGCATCAGAAATTTATCTAAGACCGGAAACTGCCCAAGGGATTTTTGTAAACTTCAAGAGCGCCCAAAGGACTTCCAGAAAGCAAGTGCCTTTTGGTATTGCACAGATTGGTAAGTCATTTAGAAATGAGATTACACCTGGCAACTTTACCTTTAGGACTCGGGAGTTTGAGCAAATGGAATTGGAATTTTTTGTAAAACCAGGTACTGATGATGAGTGGTTTGATTATTGGAGGTCCTTCTGCAAGGATTGGCTACTATCACTCGGCATGAGAGAGGATATGATGCGTCTACGCGACCACGATCCTGAAGAGCTATCCTTCTATTCAAAGGCAACCACAGATATTGAATACCTCTTCCCATTTGGTTGGGGCGAGCTCTGGGGTATTGCTAACAGGACTGACTACGACTTGTCCAAGCACATGGAATGCTCTGGCGAGGATATGAATTATATGGATCCGCAAACAAACGAAAAATATATTCCTTATGTAGTTGAGCCATCACTGGGTGCAGACCGTGTTACTCTTGCATTTTTGGCAGACGCTTACAGGGAGGAAGAATTGGAAGACGGTACGACAAGGACTGTTTTGAAATTCCACCCACGCATTGCCCCATATAAACTGGCAATTTTACCGCTGACCAAGAAATTATCCGACAAGGCTGAAGAAGTCTACAAGGAAATGGTCAAGTACTTTGACTGCGACTACGACGAAAGAGGATCCATCGGCAAACGCTACCGCCGTGAAGACGAAATCGGTACTCCCTTCTGCCTAACCATCGACTTCGACACACTTGAAGACGACACAGTCACCCTAAGAGATAGGGACACTATGGAGCAAATCAGAATCAAGATTTCTGAAGTTAGGGAGTATGTGGAAGAAAGAATGATGTTTTAATTTATGAAAAAGGAAGAATATCTCAGCAAAAAACGCGCTTTGGAATTGTGGGATCAAGGCATCATAGATAATTTTGAGCCCGGAACCGTAAAATCCTTGCAAGAAATTCACGAATATTTGTTCAAGGATGTCTTTGATTTTGCAGGGCAAATTCGTGACGTGAATTTATCCAAGGGAAATTTTAGATTCGCGCCAGTCTTGTTTTTAAATGATAATTTAAAAATAATAGAAAATATGCCCCAGGAAAATTTTGACCAGATTATAGACAAATATGTAGAGATGAATGTGGCCCATCCCTTTCGCGAAGGCAATGGACGGGCGACAAGGATTTGGTTGGATTTGATTTTAAAAAATCAGATTAAGAAATGCGTTGATTGGTCCAAAATTGACAAGGGCGATTACCTATCCGCCATGGAAAGGTCGCCGGTAAATGCCCTGGAAATCAAGACCTTGTTAAGAGATGCCCTTACCGATAAAATCGATGACCGTGAGGTTTATATGAGGGGGATTCAAGCATCGTATTTTTACGAAGACCAAAGTGAATATAATATTTATGATATATAGGCGAAAAATAAAAGAGACCGAGTGGGTCTCTTTTTTGTGTACATGTTATATGGTGGCAATATAATTGATGAATACAATTATATTGCAATTATAAAAAACCATTTGCCGTATAAAGGCCGAACACCTCATCCCGTAAACGGGAATCGGGTCCGGAATGGCCACCATAAAGGATGGCCGCTACCTACGTTCTGAACAATATTCATTATAATATTTATATTGATCTATCATAGTTTTGTTCCACAAAAAATAGGTGCTAAGATCTAACACCTATTCACTTTCTATTTTTCTTTTAAATTTGCAGCCTGGGCCTGGAGTTTTTCAGCTATTTTTACTACGGCTTCACAGACTGGGAGGTCTTTGTAGTCTTTATTGGTTAGCTCTTGTCTGAAGGTTTTGTCTAGTTTATCAATCTCCTCTTGGTCTTCAGAAAGTTTTTCTATCAATGTATTCATGACTGCATTATAATAAGCATTGAGTTCTTCAAAAGTAAGGTCTGAGAACTTTCTGGTATCGTAAGCTGCGTGGTTGGAAACGGTAAAGGTATCTTTGAAATCTTGGACTGTGGCTTTTGGATTCATGCCATCAGTTAAGCCATCTAAAATTTTTTTAGGATTTTGCTTGTCCTCTTTGACCCCTTGGAGGGCACCGTCAACCATTTCAATGACTCTGTCATCAGCCTCATGCTCTTTGTAATATTCTGATTCTTTGGAAGCTGTGGCAACTCTTTCAATTTCTTTAATAATTTCAGATACCAATTTTAATTGGTCCTCTGTTGATAATTCTAAGACTAATCTCTCATCCTTTGGCAAGCGTTTAAATTCGTCTGCCATTTTATTTGTATTGCAAGCCGTGAACAATAGTGCACAGGCTAGCATTATCGCTAATACTTTTTTCATTTATTTCTCCTTGTATGCTTGAATGTGTTTTTCCATATCGTCTGTCATGTCGGCGGTGATGGCAAAAAAGTCATCACCCGGATAGATTATATGCTTGACCCATTCTTTTTTTATTTGCCAGAGGTTGGCCTGGACTTTGAAGCAGTCCCATTCGTCTATATCAAAAATCCTCTCCCATGAATCGACAATTTCCCTTTCGATTTCGGGATACATGCCCTTGTAGCGGCCGTCGATAAAATTGAATTTGTCCTTGCAACCCAAAGCCTTGATTTTCTTTTCAAAGCCCTCTTCATCGGCCTGGTCCTTGCCTATATATAAGTTGTTTAATACATAGTCCCATTTGATTGACGAAAAATACATCACCTGGTCGCTGGGAACTTGCAAGCAATAAATTACTGATTTTTCTACGGGCTTGAGGCAGTTTTCCTTGCTGACCGAGCACCAGATAGGATAGGCGATCCCGTTTGGCCGGGGCACAATTTTTTCTGCCATTTCGACAAATTTATTGTACTTGCGGGAAAAAAAGGGCGCAATATCCCCCATGTGAAGATCAACATAGAGCTGCTTGTTGGTCATGACTCCCTTGGAATTTAATTCATGCAAGGAATTTTCGTGCTGCCTGGTATAGAGGTTTACCAAATCCATGGGCCACCTATTTATTGATTAGGCCGACTTTATCCAGCAAGTGGAAGATAAGTGATAATACAACTGCAACGACAGATGCGAGTACCATACCTGATAGGTTGATGGCTCCCAGTTTTATGGTGAGTCCGCTGAGTCCAGTTGTAAAGATTACAGATGTTAAGATTAGATTTTTTGCATTTGAAAAATCAACTCTTTGGTCGACCAAAAGTCTAAGTCCACTTGATCCAATCATACCGTAGAGCAAGAATGTTACTCCGCCGATTACATCACCAGGTATAGTGGAAATCAAGGCTGAGAGTGGTCCAATAAAGGCCATTATAATTGAAATAACTGCAGCTCCTGCAATAACTTGAACTGAATATACGCCAGTAATTGCCATAACGCCGATATTTTCTCCGTAGGTTGTGGTTGGTACACCGCCGATTAGTCCTGAAAGTGCAGTTGAAAAGTTGTCTGCAAAGATGGACCTGTGGAGGCCTGGATCTTTGATCAGGTCTCTTTCGATTATGTTTGATGTAACAACTTGGTGGGAAATGTGTTCGGATAAAATTACCAGGATTACAGGTAGCATTGTGATAACTGCTTCCATGGAAAATTTTGCCAAATGAAATTCAGGCAAGGTGAAGAATTTAGCTTCGGCTACTGGTGTAAAATCAACCATGCCCAAGGCGACTGATGTGATATAGCCCACGATAATTGCAATTAGAATTGGAATGGTTGCCCAGAATTTTTTGAAGCAAACTGAACCAAAGACAGCTGTGAGTAAGGTAACTGCAAAAACTGCTATGTGTTTGCCATTTACTGATTCGGTTAAAATTTCTGCGCCGATTGCCCCGCCCCTGATGGTTAGGCCGACGAGTTCAAAACCGATGAGGGCAACTACTGCACCCATGGCGGCTGGCGGCAGGACGACGTCAATCCATTTGGTTCCGTATTTTTTAATTATAAAGGCAATGATCATGCCAATAATTCCCACGACTACAAAGGCGCCTTGGGCGTATTGCAAACCCTGTTGGGCTATAATGGCTGTGCCTGGTGCCAAAAAGGCAAAGCTGGATCCCAAATAAGCTGGAGCCTTGCCCTGGGTAATCCAAATAAATAATAGGGTTCCGATTCCATTCATAAGTAAAACGATGCCGGGGTTGATGCCAAAGATTATTGGCACGAGGACCGATGCCCCAAACATGGCAAAGGTGTGTTGGATTGAAAGTGGCACCAAGAGTTTTGCTGGCACCTTGTCTTCGACTTGGTAAATTTTTCTCATAATAGTCTCCCTTCGAAAATTATTTTAAAAAATAGAGCCAGGTTAATGGCTCTATAAATTATATTTCTTTGATGGCTTCTAGTATGCCTTCTTTGAATGGTTTTTCATTAAAAGTAACCTCTCCTGTGCCACCGAAAATATCGACTGCAATTTTAAAAAAGTTTACGATTAATTTATTGTCTTTGGTTGTGTATGTTTCCGTTGTGCCTGGAACAAAGATTAAATCGACTTCTTCAGCACCAGACTTGGTGGTGATGTCTGCGAGCTCTCCTTCAAAGGAAAGTTTTTTCATTGGGTCGATCATGGCTTGCATAACGCCAAGGTCTTCCATCATCCACATATTGTTGTTCCAAAATCTCTTTTCTTTGGCTGAACCGCCGTTTAATAATTCTCTGTTTGAAATAGCTGATAGGACACGTCTGACCGCTTGGTCGTCAAAGTCTGCATCATAGATGAGTTTCATCTCGTCTCTGTCAGCAACTGAAATAATGTAAGGCTCTGCAACCTTTTCACGCTCAGCTACGCTTGACCAAAAGAAAATCATCATCTCTACTACTTCAAAATTTACATTAATCTTCTTCAATCTTCTATCCTCCTTATATTGTGAGGCCCAATTTTGATGAGCCCTTGCTTTTTCAATCTGCCAATGGCTCTTTTAAAAGCTTGCTTGCTTAGACCGAACCGTTCGTAGATTTCTTCCGGACTTGACTTGTCGCCGACAGGTAGATCCGGATGCTTTAATAACTCTTCCATTATTATAACGGAATCTTGGTCAATCTGCAAGTGGGCCCTCTCTCTAAAGGATAAGGTCATCTTGCCATCTGGCAAAACTTCTGCAACGCGTGCTTCTATGTGGTCACCGATTTCGTAGGCACGATTTACTTCTCTTTGACGAATCAAGGAATCGTATTTGTTGTCAACGGCGACAAAAACTCCCAGGCCTTTTTTGATTGAATAAACTGTGCCAGATACATGGTCGTTTTCTTTATATTCATGGTCAGGGCTCAAGGCCTCCGCCACTTTCATGGACCCGTAGAGTCTGCCCTCGCGGTCACGCTTTATGGCCACCGCGACCATATCCCCTTTTTTAACATTGGGATATGAGTGGGCAAAGGGCACGAAAAGATCGCTTGGCATATTTATATCTAAAAAATATCCAAACTTGGTCTTGTCGCAAACCCTGTAGAATCTGAGCTCGCCTTCATGGGGCAAAAAGTCGACGGGCACGACTGTGCCTGCATTTTTGTCGGCGATTTCAACTTCGATTTCATCGCCCAGGTCCACATTTTTAAAGGTTCCCCTTAAAAGGGTAAAATCGTCACCCTTTACGTTGACGATTGCACCCTCATTTGTAAATTTTATAATTTTACCTATCATTAAACTTCGTAAATCTCGTCTATAATTGTACCGTCGCGGTATTGGCTATAGCCGATGACTCTCCTTCCTTCTTTAGGATTTATTTTAAAGTCGCCAATATATGAATCTTGAATCTTCTTTAATTCGCTGATGGTCATATATTTTACATTTGCTTCATCAAGAGCTTTTTTGATGTCGTCTCTTCTATCGTTAACGGCAACTCCCCTTTCTGTTACCAAAATATCAATGGTGGAACCTGGAGTTGTAATTACGCCAACGCGGTCGACAATTGTAGGAATTCTGGATTGGAAGAGTTTTGAAACGATGATGCTGACCTTGGCACCGTAAGCTGTGTCTTGGTGGCCGCCTGATCCGCCCATAATTACTCCGTCGTGGCCGGTCATAACGTTTACATTAAAGTCAGTATCAATTTCAGTTGCGCCAAGGATAACAAAGTCCAGGCCATTTACGATTGCGTCTCTGTCGACTGAAGCGTATTTTTCAGCGGACATGGAGATGTGCCTGTCGTCTTCTTTGATATTTTCAGCTGAGACTAGGTCAAAGCATTGGACGTCATAAATTCTGTCGAAGAGTCCATCTTTCATCATATTTACAAGGTCGCCTGTAACTCCGCCTGAGGCAAAGCCACCCTTGATTTCGTTTTCCTTCATGTAGTCGCCCAGGAATTTTGTAACAGCAAGGCTGACTCCGCCGGCGCCTGATTGGTAGTTCATGCCGTCTTTTACCAGACCAGTTGCAACCATAACTTCAACTGCCTTTTGAGCAATTCTAAGTCCAACTGGGTCCTTGGTTATACGTGTTGTACCTGAAACGATTCCCTTTGGATCACCGATTGAGTCGACCTTTAAAATGTAATCGATTCTTTCGCTTGGAATTTCTGTGTGGGATTCAAGGTCCATAAGAGTATCTGTAATGGCAACTCTCTTCTTGGCCATCAGTGAATCTGCAATTGCATATCCAAGTGTACCGCAGAAGGCGTTTCCGTCAACAGCGCTTACATTGCCGCGAATGTCGCAAGCAGGTGAAGCAATAAAAGCTACATCGATTTTTACATCCCCATCCATAATGGTCTTGGCACGTCCACCGTGACTTTGCATGAGGACCTTGCCCTTTAAAGCGCCCTTTGAAATGGCCTTGGCAACATCGCCTGACATATAAGATGCAACTACATTTGTAATTGTACCGTCTTCAATCATAGGAATGATTGGTGCATGGCATGGGAAGATTGATGAAGCAACCAAAGTGATGTCTTTGATTCCACGCTTGTGGACTTCTTCCATAACCATATTTAATACATAGTCACCATTTCTTAGGTGGTGGTGGAAGGATAAACTTGCTCCGTCTTTGATGTCGAGTTTATCAAAGAGCTCGTCAAAATTTTCTACAAGTTTATTTTGTTTAATAGTTTTATCTGGAGAATAATTCTTTTCTAACTTAATATCATTAAATAAGTTCATTGTATTCCTCCTTAAAGTTACCTGAGGCTACAAGATTGTCTCTTGCCCTTAGGATAACTGGCTTATCTACCATCTTGCCATCGAGTGAGAAGGCTCCCTTGCCTTCCTTCTTGGCAGTTTTTAGAGCTTCAAAAACTCTAAAGGCGTGTTCTATATCTTCCTTGGATGGGGAGAAAACTTCGTTAACGATGTCAACGTGACGTGGCGAAATAAGTGCCTTACCTGTCATACCAAGAGCCTTGGCATAGAGGGCATCTTTTCTTAGTCCGTCTGTGTCATCTGTATCTGTCCAAGGTGTGTCGATTGCTTCGATGCCGTTGGCCTTGGCAGCTGCAATTACCTTTTGTCTGGCGTATTCGATTTCCTTGGATTCCTTGGTTCTCTTTACACCTAAGTCCAAAGTCATATCTTCTCCGCCTAATAAAAATCCGCGCATATGTTTGGCTTCTTTGGCAATTTCAAAGCAAGTTTCAAGTGAGATTGCAGTTTCGATAATGGAATAGTATTTTTTATCTGTTCCTTCCAAGAAGGCGTCGAGTTCTTTAACAAAACTTATTGTAGCCTTTGGCAAAACGAAACCCTTGATGTCTAGGTCAAGCATGGCCTTGACATCGTCTTCGAAAAATTCTGTATCTGGGGCGTTGATTCTGACAAAAATATCTTGGTCGCCCTTTTTGTTCTTTAAAAATGATCTGACCAGGTCTCTGGCAGCGTCCTTGTTGTCAAGGGAAACTGCGTCTTCCAAGTCGATTATATATCCGTCTGCTCCAAGCACTTCTAGGCTTGTAAGCATGCCTGGGTTGTTGCCAGGTATAAATAAAAGTGTCCTGTATTTCATTATAAAGCCCTCTTTACTGCAGTTTCTACTCTGGCGCTAATGGTAAAATCCAAGGCGCCCCTATCGTCGATTCTAATTTTAGCTTTATCAATATTTAAATCCTTGAGTGTTTGTCTGACTACATTTTCAATTTGGTCTTTGAAAATATCTTCAACCACGGATTTAATTTCAATGATAAGATCATCGGCAGGTTCGATTTCTACGATTAGGTCGTTACTTTCAAGTGAACCTGCACGGCCTGTCTTAACTATTTTTGTTTCCATGCTAGATACTCCTCTACTCCCATTTCATAAAGGTTGTTGCCCTTGCTGTCGATAATAACTGTTGCTGGGAAGTCTTTGACAACTAGTCTTCTGACAGCTTCAGCGCCAAGGTCGTCGTAAGCGATGATTTCGCATTCCTTGATTCTATCTTTGATAATGGCAGCTGCTCCGCCAATTGCAGCAAAGTAAACTGCACCTGTTTCTTTAATCTTATCTATAACTTCTTGGTTGCGTCTGCCCTTGCCGATCATGCCAATGGCACCCAAGTCCATCATGATTGGTGAGAATGGGTCCATACGATATGAACTGGTTGGTCCAGCGCTGCCGATAACTTGACCAGGAGCTGTAGGAGTTGGCCCTACATAATAAATGCATGCTCCCTTTGGATCGAATGGGAGGTCGCGGCCAGCTGCGTGGTCATCAACGAGTCTCTTGTGAGCAGCGTCACGAGCTGTATAGATAACGCCAGAAATTAAAACGTTGTCCCCTGCTTTAAGGTCTGCAAGTTTTTCTCTTGTAAATGGAGTTTCAATTTTAATCATTATGCACCTCTCTTAAAATACCTTGGTTTCGTGTCTAACTGCGTGGCAGTTTACGTTGACAGATACTGGTAGGCCTGCAATATGAGTTGGATATGTTTCAATAAGAACTCTAAGGCATGTGGTCTTGCCACCAAAACCTTGTGGTCCAATGCCAAGCTCGTTGATTCTTTCTTCGAGTTTGATTTCAAGGTCCTTGTAGAATTCATCAGGATTATATGAATCCATTGGTCTCATCAGAGCTTTTTTGGCAAGGACTGCTGACCTGTCAAAGGTTCCGCCGATGCCAACGCCAAGTACGATTGGTGGGCAAGCGTTTGGTCCTGCCATGGCTGCTGTTTCGATAATAAAATCAACAACTCCGTCAAGGCCATCAGCTGGTCTTAACATTTTTTGTCTGGACATATTTTCACTGCCGAAACCCTTGGCTGCAACAGTAATTTCAAAATGATCTTCTTCAGGAACCATATCATAATAGATAACGCCTGGAGTATTGTCCTTGGTATTTTCGCGTCTAATTGGATCTTTGACCATGGACTTTCTTAAGTAACCTTCTTCGTAACCTTGTCTAATGCCTTCGTTGATGGCGTCTTCGATAAAGCCACCCTCAATCTTAACATTTTGACCCATCTTTACAAAGACAACAGTAAGACCTGTATCTTGGCACATTGGAATGGATTTATTTTCTGCCAATTCATCGTTTTCAATGATGGTTGATAGAGTATCTTTTGCAAGTTGCCAATCTTCAGCATCTCTTCTTTCTTTTAAAACTTTCATAACATCGTCTGGAAGCACAAAGTTCATATGTATACACATATCTTTAACTGCTTGTGTTATATCTTTTGTATTAATAACTTTCATTAAATACCTCCCATTAGTAATAGAGGGCTTTAAAATAAAGCCCCCTATATATTTTTAATATTTATTTTGCTTGTCTCATTTTAACTAGGCGTTCAACCCTGGACATTTCGTTGTTTACAAGCATGATACCTTCGTCAACACCCATGCCTGGTTTAGCAAGTTGTTGGAGGGCACCTGTTGCCATTGAAATGTTTGTTAGGATTTCTGCTGAACGGCTTGTTTCGTTACATGTACCGCCGCAGTAAGCACCAACATTATTGTCTTTGCAGTATTTAACAGCTTCGATTGTGTTGTTGATACCACCTAGGTCAGGAGTTTTAATTTGAATAACATGACCTGCTCCTGCGTCAACAAAAGCTTTGATGTCTTCAAGTGTGTTGCACCATTCGTCAGCTACAAGTTCAACCTTTGTTCCGTCAGCGTCAAGTCTCTTGGTTAGGGCTGCTAGAACTTCGATTTGTTTGTCCTTGTCACCCATATCCATTGGTCCTTCGATTCTGATAGCAAATGGTTTTGCAGCAGCTTCAACCTTCTTCATGTATTCAGCCATCTTGTCTACATCGTTGCCTGTGAAGTCACCGATTGTGCCGTAAACGTCGATGTGGAAGATTGGGTTGTAGTCTTTTCTTGCTCTGTGTTCGATAATTCTATCTCTTAGCCATTCGATGTATTCGAGAAGTAATTCGCCGTTTTTACCTGTCTTTTCTTCAACGTTGTTGAAAAGTCCGTGTGGTAGAACGTCTGCTTCTTTGATGATCATCTTGTCAGCGTTTGAATATCTATCGTCACCTGATTGAGCAAAGATTGGAACTCTCTTGATTTCTTCGCCTGTCTTGTATTCGTCGCGAACAACTTCAGCTCTTGTGACGTGTTTTGCTTTTGCAACTGCATCTAATAAAGCTTGGGTAATTCCGTATCTGATAGCTGTGTGAAGTCTGTGGCCGTCTACATGTAGGTGGTCAAATTCTTCAGCTAATTCTTTGAATGAATTCAATTCTTTGCCAATTAAGTGGTCTCTGATTTCTCCTTCGATTAGAGGGATATAATCTTCTGCTAGGAATAGTGGGTCACGTCCGCCTGCTCCTGAATATTGAACTGCTGCACAATCACCAAAGGCAACTTGGCCATCATCCAAAATTAGCATTACAGAAATTGATTCGCCAGGAATTCTGATTTTTGTAAAACCTTCTGTTTGTGGTTCTCCAACATAGAACATTCCGTCATGTCCTGCACCCATCTTGATTGCTTTTTGGTCGTCAAAGTAAAAACCTGTTTTACCGGCGCTTGCTACTACATCAACTATTTTCATAATACATACTCCTTTTTTTCTTATAAAATTATTTATTGGTTTGATTTGGTCTGCCGATTAGCTTACCAAAGCCAACTGCAAATATATCATCAACGGTCATTTGGAAGCTAACATCTCTGTTTTCATCCTTACCACGTCTTTCGAGTTTTGACCTGTTAATGTCTTTAATTTCCTTGGTAAATGGAATATTACCAGTTTCTAGATATCTTACACAGCCTTCAAAGTCTCTGGCTGGCATCATAAGTCCCTTATTATATTTTGAAGGTCCGAATGGAATATCAACAATACCTGCTTCGAAGCCCTTAACAGTACCAACTGCTAGGTCGCCCATGCCAAGTTCAAATAATTTGTCTAACATGCATTTGGTTTCAGCCTTGATGAGTTCAATTTCTTCTTTGAGTCTATCACTCATTGGAAGTTTTTGTCCTTCAAGCATGTTTAGAACCATCTTGGTTGCCTTGATACCATCTGCGTTTGCTTCCTTGGTTGGGATACCGATAGCTTCATGTGGAGTCTTAACTATAACTTTTGTTGCTCCAGCTAAAGCTGCAGTCGCACTACCCCATGAGATAACGCCAAATGCCTTGGCTTCGTCTTGTGGGAAACCGCCCATCCATTGGTGGAAAACCGTTGTAATAACTACATCATTGTAGCCATAGTGCTTCATGTATGCTTCTGTTTGTTCTTCAAGAGCTCTAATAGCAGCTACGTCTTGGATTAAGTTACCGCATTGGCCGTAACCAACTGTGATACTCTTTACACCTTGTTCAGCAGCTAAAAGTGCTTCGATAATTGCAACTGCGTTTGAAGTACTTGGTGGGCAAAGTGTTCCTGTTAGAGGTCCGAATGGTTCTCTGTTGATTTGAACACCGTTTTCTTCATAGAAGCCAACAAGTCTGTCGCAATATTGCCAGTCATATAAAGATTTTTCGATTGAAACAGCTTTTGCATATGGAATGTTGTAAGAGATTCCGCCACCTTCGTTGGATGTAAATCCACCAGCATGCATGATTTCTGCAAGTAATCTGGAGTCAGGTGTACCGTGTCTCATTTCAACTGGAAGGTCCACAGCTTCTACAACTCTTCTGGATCCTGCTACCCCGTGGTTAACACCTGGGAAACCGTTAAGTAATGAACGGCCAGCTTTTTTAGATTCATCAATACCCTTTTGGCATTCTTCATATCTGTTTTGTCTGGAATAAGCGTCAATTGTACTTGGTAGAAGGTCTGCTCCACCTTCATCTTGCAAGTGCTTCAAAAGCACAATGTGGTCTTCAATAAGAGCAACACCAGCTCTTGGTTGGGCAAGAGTTCTGCCTTCTGCTTTTGCTTTTTCAAGTTTCTTAGCAAAGTTTTTGCTATCTGGAAGAGCCTTTAAGTAGTCGATTGCCTCTTGTAGGTCAACATCCTTACCTGTTGGCCAACCATTCAGAACTTCTTCTCTTAAGTCGAAAAATTCTTCATCGGTCCATCTTTTATTTTTTAAATTCATATTATCTCCTCATCGTCTAATGGTGGCAGTTAAGTTGTTCTACATCAGTATACTCAGGCTCGTCTACATCGAAGCCCACAGTGTCAACTCCACCTAAATCTATAATATATTTCTTCATCATCCTAATTGCCATATTCTTGTCAATCATAGTTAACAATCCCATGCTTGATAGAATATAAGACTTATCCAAATAGAGCTTTGGTTGCCTTGGCTTTAGACTATTTAAATCGTCTGCCCTAAACTGAGCTGCCTTTAAAATTTCTGAATAATTCTTTGAGTTTACGATAACTCCGCCAGTACCAATAATGGTCTTTACCTCGCTAAGGTCCTTGCCCCTTTGTGAATAGACAACTCCCATAGGTGAGTAAACTGGCTCAACAACTCCAGCGTGGCGTTTAACTGAGAGGTCCACGCAAATCTTTGCAATGGTCTCATCAAAGTCAATGTCCTTTTGATCAGTTGAAACAAAAGATGTATTGGTATAGCGTTTCATAAATTCGCCTTCAACATCGATGCCACTTGTATCCAAGTAGCGTCTAACCATTCTGTTGCCTGCAGCTTCATAAACGCTCATGGCTGAGTAACGCATGCCCAAGTCACCTTCAACAGTCCTCTTGGCATAAGGTTCTTCCAAACCAACGGTAAATACGCCAGGCTTGGTTGGGTCCCCGTAACCAAGTGAGTGAATGTCTGTTGTAGCTCCTCCAACGTCAACCACAATCAAATCGCCAATTCCCTCTTCGTCATTGGTTCCTTGAGCCAAAGCCTCAGCTGCCTTCAAAACAGATTGAGGTGTAGGCATAGCAACTTGTGAAATCTCATCTTCCACATTTGCCATACCCCGGGCATTGGTAATGTTTTTCATAAAGATCTCACGGATTTCTTCACGAGCAGGATCAACATTGATTTCGTTTAACTTTGGCATGACATTTTCGGTAAAATAATAATCTACCTTGCCATCAAAAATCTTTTTAATTTCATCATAAGCAGCCTTGTTGCCAGCGACAACTATTGGAAACTTAACTCCATGGTCGGCAAGACCTTGGGCGTTGTGAATAATAGTTTCTGAATTTCCACCGTCAGTTCCGCCAGCCAGTAGCACTATGTCTGGGTTTAATCTCTTGATTTCGTCAAACTCCATATTATTTAGCTTGTAAGCGTAGTTTGCAATAACCCTGGCACCAGCTCCAAGTGCAGCCCGCTTTGCAGCCTCTGCAGTCAGATCAGGCACAAGGCCAATTGAAACCATCTTTAGACCGCCAGCCGCTGATGAACACGCAAGCTTCTTAACCACCTCATAAGGTTCCTTCACTTGAGCGTTTAATGCTTCAAGGGCCTTTTGATACCCCTCGGTAACATCAGTGGCAACAGTCGTATAGCTCTTGGCCGTTGCAACAATTTCTTCTTTTTCAATGTCTACTAATGTAAGTTTCGTAAATGTGCTACCAAAATCTAAAAATAGATAAGTTTTCATCTCTTTAATAAGTCTTCCTTTTAATTATTGAATCTTCAAGTCTTCTCTTAAATCTTTGATTGTAGTTTCTGGTGAAGTTCCTGGTGGATAAACCCTGTCGAAGCCCATCTTGATAAATCTTTCTTTAACTTCGTCCCAGTTTTGCTTACCAACAACAACATTGCCACCGATGTATAAAAGCACATCGTCAAGACCTGCTTCATTCATCTTGTCTCTCATGCCCATAACGTCAAGTTCGCCTTGACCATAAAGGGAGCTAACGCAAATAACATCAGCGTTTGTTTCAACTGCGGCATTGATGAAGTCTTCTTGAGGAGATAATACTCCGATATTAACAACTTCAAAACCCGCCTCTTTAAATGCATGGTCCAGGATCTTTAGTCCAACTGCGTGACAGTCAGAACCAATAACACCTAAAACCATAACTGGCTTTTTGTTTTTCATAATGACCTCCATATAAATAATAATTTTACCTACAGCTTAATTTTACCTTGAATCCAAGATAATTTCAAGCTCCTTTTGGACAACTTTTTAGCGAAAGTTCGTCCTAAAAAAATATTTTGCAGCATTTAAAATGCAACTTGCAAAAAAATTGCAATTTTGCAAGTTTAATGCAAATTTTCTTGAAATTTTGCAAGTTTCCAAAAAAAACTTGCAAAAAAAGTGAATAAAATTTTTAAAAAATTTTATTATTTTTCTTGCAAGCACAAATTGAAATTATTTTGTAAAAACAAAATAATAAAAAAAGAACCGCTCATAGCGGTCCTCTCTTCTAAAAATTCAAGACTAATATCTTCTCATTTCCCTTTGGAATTTTATTTGGTAAAGGTGGTCTATATATTTGTCGTTATTTAGTATGCCCTTGTACCATTTTACTTTTTCGACTGGCATGCTTGGTCCGTCATCTTCGATTGCGTGGTTATACCATTCGTAATCCGTTCTTTCTTTGTCCTTGTATTTTACAGCGTAGGTGTTAGCTGCTGTTAGAATTTCATAGTAGGACCACATGTCTTTGTCAATGTCTTTGAATGTCTTGAGATTTTTCTCAGTATCCTTTTTATCTTTTAGAATTTGTTCTATATATTTTTTATCTGTTGGTCTGCCAAAGGCTTTATTTAGGATTGTGGCTACTTCCTCTCTGCTGATGACTGCATCTGCATTAAAGTTTGCCCTACCGTCTTTGTAGAGTTCTAGCCATTTTTCTTCGTAGGCTGCTTGGACTTCTGGTTTTGCCCAGTGATCAAATTTCATTTCAAAGGCATTGCCTTCTTTGTTTATGAGTTTTTGGAAGCGGGAAATTGTTGCAATTAATTCTGCCTGTGTAATTTCTCTTTCAGGTTCAAAGGTTCCCATATCTGTTCCCTTAAAGACTCCTGCTTCTGTTGTGGTAAGAATTGCTTGGTAATACCATTTGTCTGATCTTACATCTGGATATGGATTGTAGTCGCCGTATGTTTTGTATCCGTCATAGGCAAGAGCCCTGGCAAATATTTGTGCCATCTCTGCCCTTGTGATACCTTTCTTTGGCATGAATTCATTATTTTCATTACCTTCCATATACCATCTGTACACATCTAGGTCCCTTTCAACTGGCTTTGCTTTTTCTGTTTCGTAGTAAAAGTATCCAGGATCGTATGGTTGTGGTTCTGGTTGTGGTTCTGGCTCCTCTGCCTCCCATTGAGCATAAAGAATTTTATTGCTAGAAACTTCTATTTTATCTCCTTCTTTATAAACAGTGCCCTTTCCATCAGCTTGAGTGTTCCATCCTTTAAACTCAAAACCTTTCTTGGTAAGTCCTGTTTCCTTTATTGACTTAACATTGTGCTCAGTCGGTATAATTTCATCATCTTCAGATTTAAGTTCTTCGCCATAAATTTTTTCTGCTGGACTTCCACCATTAGAATCATAAATAACTGTAACTAAAGGATTTACATAGTAGACATCGTAGTTGTTTAAAAGGCTGTCAACTTTTTCGTAAGTCTTCATATCAGCTTTAATAGCACGAAGTTGTCCCATTAGAGAAGTTGTTTTAAATTTAAGGTCAGGGAAATCTTTGTAGTTAGTAGGTGGGTTAAAGTATCCGTCACTTGCAAAGTTTTTGTCGAACACAACATCATCTGCAATAGTTAAGTTTTTATATTTTGTTTTTTCTGCAGGATTTGCTTGTGAAAACTTTTCAGTAACTATTGCGCCACCTCTTTTTGCCGAGTTCTCTTCAAATTTGGAGTTTGTTATATTTGCTGTTGCATTTTTTGTAATGTACATAGCGCCACCATATTCAGATGCGTTATTTTTATTAAAACTGCAACCATTAAAATCTACTGTACCTGCTTGTAGAACTGCCGCTCCTCCTAAACCTGCGGTGTTGTTTTCAAATGTATTTCCGTTAGCTTCGATAGTTCCATTATTTTTGACACTTTCAACCATGAATGTGCCGGCAGAAGTTACATTATCTTCATTTTTACCGTTGTTTTTAAATGTATTACTTGTAATAGCTACACTTGAATCTTTTAAATGGAAAGCAGAAGAAAATCTATCCGCAAAATTTTCTTCAAAGGTGTTACCTTCTATAACTCCTTCTACTCCTGTTATATTCAAAGCTCCGCCATCTTTCGCCGTATTTTTAATAAATGTATTACTTTTTATGGAAACATCCTTGCCTCCATTTACAAAAAGTGCACCGCCATGTTTTACAGTGTTTTCATTTGTTGCACTGTTGTTCTTAAAGGTACAGTTTTCGATGGCTGCATTATCTGCATCGTAGGCAAAAATTGCTCCTCCATTACCGGAAACATTGCCATCAAAAGTCGCATTCTTCACACTTACTTTATTAGTTGTGACGATAGCGCCACCCCATCTATCAGTACTTTTATTATTTTCAAAAGTTCCGCCGGCAATAGTTAATTCACCGTAGTCTGAAGTTGATGAAATTGCTCCGCCGTTTTTTGCTTCATTGCCTTTAAAAGTTCCACCATTGACAGTTAACTTACCGTAGTTAATAATGGCTCCGCCATATTCCTTTGATGTGTTTCCACTAAATACTACACCCTCATTTATAGTAAGCTCATTTGAATTATATATAACTCCGCCAGACTTTGCCTCATTTTTATTAAAGCTTGCTCCTGTTATGCTAGCTATTGCATTTTGACCGAGTCGAATAGCTCCTCCGTTTGTTTCTGCTTTATTATTTTCAAAAACTCCACCAGTAATATTTAATTTACCGTAAGATGCAATAACTCCACCTTCTTTAGAAGAGTTACCCTTAAATGTACCTCCGGATATATTTAATGTTCCATAAGAGCCAATAACTCCGCCCCGTTTTTCACAAGAATTTTCTGTAAATGTCCCTCCGTTGATATTTATGGTTGTATCTTTAGAATTATCACCAATAACTCCGCCAATTCTTTTGCCTGTGTTGTTTTGAACAATAACACCCTCTTCAATATTTAGAGTAGCCGAGCCTGTCATATATATTGCAGGTCCATCTTCATTTTTTGTATCTACAAAATTTTGAATAGTTGCTCCACTACCTAGAGTGACTTTGCCATTATTAGAGATAAAAAAACATTGGGTAGTTTCACTCCCATCTAAAGTAATATTATCAACAGTCAATTCAGCATCTGTTTGAATACCTAGTAATCCCCTAGTACCTTCTCTTTTCAAAGTAAAAGGGCCACCTTGACCAGATGTTAATCTAAATTTACTATTTGTTCTATAATATCCACCCATTTGATCTGCTGGTACAACTGCATCATTATTAAGATATATAGTATAGAAAGTAACTTTATCATTTACGTCCATAGAGCCTACGGCATCATAAAATTTATCAAATGCTCCTACTATTTGCTCTGTATCTCCTACTTTTTTCGTAACAGTAAATGTTTTGTTCCCATTTCCTTGTACACCATCTAAGATTTCTCCTTCTGAGATTTCCAATTCATTATTATCAAAAGAATTTTCATGGGCTTCAGTTGAATCATATCCTTCTGTTTCCAGCCTCCTGTCTTCAAGAGGTTCTGGATCTGGTGTGTCTGGTTCTTCTTCAATAATTGGATTAGAATCATCCAGCTCATTTATATTTACATCATAGAAATCACTTGCAAGTGCAAATATATTTGCTGCAGATGTGAACACAAATGCCAAAGTCAATAAGTAAATTATAACTTTATTTTTCATATTATCCTCCTTATGTTTAATAAATATAACAGATTTTCTATCTATTCTATAAATTAATTATACCCTTATTATTCCACAAATTCAAGTCATTGTCTAATGTTTTTACTAAAATTGAATGTATTGTTTTTTCTTTCAATTTTATTTTTTATCTTGATTTTATCCTGCAAATGCACTAAGATATATTTAGCGAGGTGAATTATGAAGAAAATTGTTGTTATTTTAACTGGCGGCACTATTGCTATGAGGATTGACCCCAAACTGGGAGCTGCAATTCCATCTCCAGTTGCCGATGAACTCATGAAAAACGTTAAGTCCCACATCCACGGTGTTTACATAGAGGAGAGGGAGATTTTTAATATTCCAAGTCCCCATGTCACTCCAGACAGAATGGTTGAGATTAGAAACGAAGTTTTAAAGGCCCTTGACGAGGAGGACGTAATTGGTATTATCGTTACACACGGGACGGACACCTTGGAAGAGACAGCCTATTATTTGGACGTGACTATAGATAACAAAAAGCCAATCGTCGTAACTGGTGCCATGAGAAATGCATCTGAGCTTGGCTATGATGGGGCTTTAAATTTAACTGCTTCAATTGCAACTGTCTTAAATGAAGAATCTGTGGGCCTGGGCACGCTTGTAGTTATGAATAACGAAGTGCATTCAGCTGCTCAAGTCACCAAGACCAATACCCTATCGGTTAACACTTTTAAATCTCCTGAGCTTGGACCTTTGGGGATTATAGATAATGACGAAGTCCTTTATTATAGGCGAGAAAAATCTGTCAACAAATGCTGTGTAGACAAACTTGAACACAAGGTCGGTTTGATCAAGATGGCTGTTGGTATTGAATCGGATATTTTTGATTTTTATATAGACCACGGCTACAAGGGTTTGGTCATCGAGGCTCTCGGCAGGGGCAATGTCCCTCCAGCAACTATGGCCGGCATTAAAAAAGCCATTGCAAAAGACATTCCTGTGGTTTTGGTCTCCAGGTGTGCAACAGGTCGTGTCCTTGGCAGCTACGGCTACGAAGGCGGTGGCAAACAACTCTTTGAAGAAGGCGTTATAAACGGCGGCTATCTGCCTGGACAAAAGGTAAGAGTTGCATTGATGGCCCTAATTGCGGCTGGCAAAGGTAAAAAAGAAATCGAGGAATTCTTTAAAATATAATGAATTTAATTGAGTACACAGACGATTTTTCACCCAACGGCTATGCCCACTCAAAGGACTTGTACCTGGATATAGAGACGACTGGCGTCCGCAGGTACGCGGACTTTGCCTGGTGCATCGGCTACAGCTATATAAAAAATAATGAAATTCATTCCAAGCAATTGTTATTAAATAATTCCAGCGATGAGCTTGCGAGTTTGTCTCTTCTCCAACATGAAATGGACAGGTTTGATCGGATAGTTACCTTTAATGGGGACGTCTTTGACCTGCCCTTTCTTTTTAATCGAGCCAAATCCTATGGTATGGAACTAAGTTTTCCAAAAGAACGAGTCGACCTCTACAAACTCCTACGCGCCAACAAAAAATTTATGATGTTGGATAAAATCAATTTAAAAACTGCAGAAATTTTATCTGGGATAGACCGCAATGACAATGTGTCAGGCTATGAGACTATCAAGCTCTATGAGGAAGTCGTAAGGACTGGCGACGAGGCCAAGAGAGATCTGCTATTGAAGCACAATTACTACGATGTAAGAAATCTGCCAATCCTTATGAAGATTTTTCTGCCAATAAAAAACGCCCGGACAATAGACTTGGACGAGCAAAGTTTTTTTGTAAATGATTTTAATGTGGTCGGCGATAGCCTGGAGGTCAGAATTTCTTCTAAAAATGAGAGCCTATCTATAAATTACTACGATGAATTTGTGGCCATAGATGGGAGCAAGCACGAAATTATAATTCGTTTTAAGATCAAAACTGCCCTAAAAGACGGAAAGGTCATATCCTACTTCGCGCACAACAATCGGGTCTTTCAAATGGAAAAGCTTTTTTATCCTATTATTAAAGAAGAAGTGACTGGGGCTTTGGAAAATATTTGCAAATAAAAATCGCCTTTGATCTTATAAAACCAAAGACGAATGATGATAAGGACTTAGTCATAAGTCCTTTTTTATTTTAAACTTTTGGCAAATAAAAAAGCCGCGAAAAACGGCAGGGCTAATAAGTATTTAAAATCCTTAAGCCTCATCGCTAAATAAAGGCGGGACCACGATTCCAAATACTAGTAATAAAACTAAAATAATTACAATTAAAATTATCAAAGCTAAAGCATAAACCATATAATCACCTCATGAATATATTATAGACCATAAGGAAAAAAACTTCAAGGCGAAAGGTACCCCCTTATTTCCTTGTACGGGTTTAAGGGGGCAATACAGAATTTCTAGATTTTATATTATATGGAAAAATAAATACAAATGAAGAGCCTGAAAATTAGTCCTCAGGCTCTTCATTTTTTTCGTCTTCTTTGTTTCTATTATCTAGCATTAGTTCTTGATTCTTTATTATCTCTTTAAGAAGTTTATTCTGTTCATCTAGATAATCGCTAATCATTGCTACTGAAAACCAAAATATTATAATGGTCCCTAGATGAATGTAAGGATTTGCAGATACTATATTGATTGCTATTCCAACAAGTACAACAATCATTAAATATAATTTATTTTCCATTCGTTTTCACCTCAAAATACTGGCATCCACAACCATCTAGCATCTGTTGAGAACAAAAATTCGCGAGCCCTTATCTAATCTTATTTACATGAAGCTTGGTAGATGCTATCTACTGATTCTTCTAATAATTTGTCGAATTCAAATTCGCCCATTTGTGCCTTGAGGCCTTCTGTGAGTGCGCGTGAGAATGATGCAACTACGCCATGGTTTTCGGCAAGTCTCTTGTTGGATTCTTCACGTGAGTAGCCGCCACTTAGGGCAACAACTCTGATTACTGCAGGATTATCATAGAGGCATTCATATAGGTTAGCCTTTTCTGGTAGAGTTAGTTTAAACATAAGTGCTTGGTCGCCCCAATTTTTTAATTCTTCGACTAAGGCTGCCTTTAGAACTTCTTCAGCTTCAGCTTTTTTATCCATGGAGATGGTAATTTCAGGTTCAACTATTGGAACTAATCCGCCATCTGCAATTCTCTTGGCGTATTCAAATTGTTGTCTAACAATTTCCTTGATGCCTTCTTCATTGAGCTCATTTATAACAGATCTCATCTTGGTACCAAAGATATTCCTTTCCTTGGCACGGGCAATCTTTTCATCCAAGTCTGTGATGTCCTTCATAAGTCTAACACCGTCTTTTTCATCAGCTAGACCAAGGTCAACCTTTAAAAATGGAACGATTTTCTTTTCTTCCCATAAGAAGTCTCCTGTATACTTGTCATCAATCTTGGAATCCATGGTTACTTCAAATAAAATAGCGCCGATAATCTTTTCACCTGTGAATGATGGTGATTTAATAATGCGTGTCCTCATTTGATGGACAATGCTAAACATTTCTTCATCATTACCATAGGCATCCTTGTCGATACCGTAGTTTAGTAGGGCCTTTGGTGTTGACCCACCACTTTGGTCTAAGGCTGCAATAAATCCCTTGTCTTCCTTCATTCTTTTTAACATTTCTTTGTTCATAGATTACCTCCAATAATTTATGTATTAATTATACCATATATGTCTAATTTTATCCAATATAAGGGAAAGTCCGTCATCAATTGCAAATTGAGCCTGGATATAGTAAAATAAGCCTAGTATATAAAAGGAGTAGACCATGCACTTAAGTAAAATTTTTAGTAGATTAAATATAGATGAGAATTATGATTTTGATATAAAAAAGATTGAGACCAACACAAAAAATTGCGACGATCACACCCTCTTTGTCGCCATCAAGGGGACCCGGGTGGACACCCACGAAGAAAAATATCTGATGGAAGCCTACAATAATGGCGCCCGTGCTTTTATAGTTGAGAGAGAAGTGGCCATGCCAAAGGACGCAGTTGTTTTTGTGGTGGAAAATTCCAGAAAAACCCTGGGCCTGGTCTCATCCAGCTTCTTTGGCCACCCATCCAAGACCCTACGGGTAATCGGAGTTACAGGAACCAAGGGCAAGACCTCAGTAGCTTTTATTATCAAAGAAATTATAGAAAAATACGGTTTTAAATGTGGAGTCATCGGCACGAGTGGAATTTTTTACGGTGACACCCATATCAAGACCAACAACACCACGCCCGATCCCTTTACTTTGCAAAAGGCCATGCGCGAAGCCGTAGACGCTGGCGTTCAGTACATGGTTATTGAAGTTTCCAGCCAGGCCATGAAGCAGTCACGAGTTTTTGGGACCAGATTTATGGCAAATATTTTTACCAACCTCTCGCCCGACCACATTGGGCCACTTGAACACGAAAATTTTGAAGAGTATAGGAAATGGAAGAAAAATATTTTATTATTAGCCAAGAAAACTATTTTAAATAAGGACGACGAAAATTATGAATTTATGATTGATGGCCTAAAAAATCCCCACGTGAGTGTTGGCAGGTCTGAGGCTGATTTCGTAATCACAAATGAAAGCGAAGACGCCTTTGATTTAAACGGCAAGCACATAGCGACCAACCTCCACGGTTCTTACAACAGGATGAACCTTGCACTTGCCCTGGCAACCTTAAATGAAATTGGTTTTTCTTTTGATAAGCTAGCGGGCTTGGCAGGAGATTTAAAAATTCCTGGCCGCATGGAAGTCTTAAATTATAACGGTCGCAAAGTCGTAATAGACTACGCCCACAATAAATTATCCATCGAGTCACTTTTAGACGAGATCAAATCATGGAATCCGAACAGGATTTTAATCGCAGTTGGCTCTGTGGGAGGACGGACCTATGAACGCAGGCACGAAATCCCCGAAGCCGCCAACAAATACGCCGATGAAATTTATATTACATCGGATAATCCCGACTTCGAAGACCCAGAAAAAATCTTAGACGAAATGGCCAAGTACTCGACCATCAAGACCCACACAATCGCCGACAGAAAAACAGCAGTCGAAACCATGCTTGCAGATTCCAAACCAGGAGACGTAATAGTCATCGCCGGCAAAGGCGACGAAGATTTTCAGTTGATTGAGGGAGAAAAAGTCCCATATTCAGACAAAAAAACAGTTGAAAATTTCATCAAAAGACATAAATAATTTTCCCCACACAAAAACCCCAGACAAAATGTCCGGGGTTTTCTTTTCTTAAAATTGATGGTTCATATATGGTTTTAATACGTCTGGGATTTCGATGGTCCCGTCTGCATTTTGAAAATTTTCTATGACTGCTGCGTAGCACCTGCCGACTGCCAGACCACTTCCGTTTAATGTGTGGACAAACTCTGGTTTTCCTCCGGCTTCACGGCGGAATTTAATGTTGGACCTGCGAGCTTGGTAGTCTTCAAAGTTGGAGCAGGATGAAATTTCTACATAGCGGCCATAGGATGGCATCCAAACTTCTATATCAAAAGTTTTGGCTGCTGAGAATCCCAAATCTCCGCTGCAAAGGGTGACAACCCTGTATGGAAGATTTAAGGGTTTTAAAACTTCCTCTGCATCGTTTCTAAGTTTTTCTAATTCTTCATAAGAATCTTCTGGCTTGGTGAATTTTACCAGCTCAACCTTGTCGAATTGGTGGTTTCTGATGAGGCCTCTGGTATCGCGACCAGCGCTGCCCGCTTCCCTTCTAAAGCAAGGTGTGTAAGCTGTAATTGCGATTGTCAAATCGTCACCGTCAAGTATCTCATCTCTAAAATAATTTGTCAGAGGAACTTCTGCTGTTGGAATTAGAAACAAATCGTCCTTGTTAACATGGTACATATCTTCTTCAAACTTTGGCAGCTGGCCTGTGCCCGTCATGGATTCGCGGTTGACCACAACTGGCAAATGCATTTCGTGATAGCCGTGCTTGTGTATGTGTAAATCCAACATAAAGGATGTGATGGCCCTAAGAAGTGTGGCGCCCTCTCCCCTAAAGATTGAAAATCTTGATCCAGAGATCTTGTTGGCCCTTTCAAAGTCCAAGTATTTTAAATCTGTGCCCAAATCCCAGTGGGCCTTTGGTTCGAAATCAAAGACGCGTGGAGTTCCAACCTTGTACTCTTCCCTGTTTTCGCTGTCATCGGTGCCAACAGGTACAGATTCGTGGGGTGTGTTTGGAATTTCAAGAAGAGTTTCTCTTAATTCTTTTTCAACTTGGCTTTGCCTTTCGTCCAAGACTTTAATTTCGTCGGATAATTTTCTCATATCAGCAAAAATTGCTTCTGTGTCCTTGCCTTCTTTTTTGAGGCGGGGAATTTCCTTGGAAATTTTATTTTGTTCGCTCTTCATATCCTCAACTTTGGAAATGATGTCGCGTCTTTCTTCGTCAAGTTTTAAAGCCTGGTCAAGAGGAAAAGTTCCCTTGCGTTTTTCTATGGCCTTTTTAACTTGGTCATAATCCATTCTGATTCTTTTAATATCAAGCATATTTATATCCTTTCTTATCTAAGTATTTATCTTTTCAGCCGCAAATTGCTGCCAGTAAATTCAATGTTTTTTGAATTGCCAGTTATCCTGGAAAAAATCCTATCCGCATAGCGTTTGGACAAGTCCATAAGGCTGAGATTGGAATTTATAATAAACTTCTTGCCAACGCTAGTCCTGTAATTGATGATGTCGTAAAGATATCCAGCGTTCATGTTGTTGGCCTGTTCTGTGCCCAGGTCATCGATTATGAGGAGGTCACAGGTCTTTATCATCTGGTCTTTTTGGTCCATATAGTCCTTGTTGTCAGCGGAATTAAACTGCCTATCCCTACAAAAATTCATAAGCTCAATGGCCGTTAGATACAAAACTGTAAAGCCCCTGTCCCTAACTTCACTTGCAATGCAACCAGTCAAATAGGTTTTGCCAGTCCCGCTTAGCCCGTAGAAAAAGAGCGAGTCCTCTTCGTTTTCAAAATTGGCCGCGTACTTTTTTGAGAGCTCATAAATCTTTTCCATATTGGCCCTGGGCGAAGATCCGTCCTTAGCCTGGTCGTCAAAGATTCCTATATCAAAGTTGGCAAAGTTATTATCCTTTATTATACCACCATTTTCCCCCAAATTGAAGTAAGCGTTTATAAGTTCTTTTTTGAGACACTGGCAGACTTTACCGTTCACATAGCCCCTGTCTTCGCAGAGCTTGCAATCAAACTCTGGCTTGTCTGCACCTTCTAATCCTAGGTCCTTTAAGAGCTTGTTCTTTTTATCTGTAATGGCCTCCATCTTATTTTCGTCGTAGACCCCTGTCAAGATTACCTCTTGGCTGGCCTCTATCATTTCATCTTCAATGGCTTGAAGGTCAGGGTGGGCTTGTAATATTTTTCTGTAATTTTCGCTGGCCTCGTTTAATTTTTTTTGTCTTTTTACATTAAAGAGGGATTCAACTTGATTTCTAATATCCATTATAAATCACCCTTCCATCCCAAGAGCGCTTTGAGGTCATCGTCATCGTAGTCATCAGTTTGCCTAGAGCTATCGTAATCAAAGCTGCCTGGTTTTTTATTTTCATAGGACTTGGTCGGCTTGTTTTCAATTGCCTTTAGGGCATCCTCAGGCGTCTTTACTCCCAGGTCGTGCCAATTTTCTATAACCGCATTTACATAGGCCACATTTGGCTCGCGGATATTTACAGTCTGTGCACAGGCCAGAGAAATTATATCGTCGCCATAACCATAATCGTATTTCCACTTATTTATCATATTCACAACCGCATCGGTCATGTCCCTGTGCTTCATATTAAGAGACTTTCTTACGGTTTCTATGTGGGAATTTAAGTTTGCGTCCATGTCGTCCATGTCGTCGATAACTTCGTCCAAAGTCATCTTACCTTGGTCATGCCAGCGTCTCAAAATCCCCTTTACATAGTCCAAATTTTTTATATTTTTCATATCATAGGTCAAACTCATAGCATGAAGGACCATTTCAGTATCCATATTAAACTCTTCCATCCAACCAATCAGGCGTTTCTTTTCCTCTGGTGCTAGCTGCCTGCGGACAATATGGTCGCAGGAGTTAAAGAAGTCTCTGATGGCCGGATCTTGGTTGAGCTTGATCAGATTTTCCTCTGGGCTAGGAGTTGATAATTTCACCTGGCTAGCGGATTCCGCTATGGCCAAATTCTTGAGCGTTAGTGAATCCACATCAAAGAAAATAATTTCCCCGTCACTGCCTTTTTTTACAATTCCTTCATCTACCCAATAGTTAAAGGCCTTGTCAATCTCGTCTTGGCTAAGGGCCAAAGTTTCTCTAAAGTCTTCATCAGTCACCATTAATTTATTTCTTAGCAAATAATAGGCGTAGAGATAGACCTTTACATAATTTCCAGGCGCCGCTGGTAAAAATGTAGAAAAAAATAAATTTGAAATCGACGTGCGTTCTGGCAGCACATTGTCAGCTTCTATAAATCTCACACCCATCACCTCCTATTTCCATGAGATAGTTTTTGCAAATCGTAAGACCAGGCAAAAATATAAAATGCTTTTTCATATCGCTTGTAATAGCAGATCTGTCTCCATCAAAGAAAGAATAAGACCGCTTTATATATTTAAAGCCCAGTTTTTTATATAAGTTTATGGCCCTCTCATTAAAAGCGGCCACAGTTAAATCCATCTTCTTAAAGCCCCAGGAAAAATATTTTCCTAAAAAATCTTTCATAATTTCAAAACCATAACCCTGACTTTGAAAGTTGGGATCCATTACCAGGCCCAGCCTGGCAGTGCCCTCTTCCCTGTCGATATTTTTTATAGATAAATAACAAATAACTTGGTCGCCTAGACAATAGACATAGTATTCATTGTAGGCGTGCTTGGTTTTTTCGTGGTGCCAATACATGCACTCCTCTGGAGTCCGCGGCCAAAAATCATAGGACTTAAGTAAGGGATTTTCATTGGTCCCCCAAGTCCTCATGGCCAAAACATGGTCCAAGGTCATTTGATCGAAGAAAAATTTATTCATAGTTAGATTATAAACCACAAGGGCAAAAACTTCAAGCAAAAACCCACGCTTGGGAGCATGGGTTAGTTTTGATAAATTTTATAATATTTTTTTGTAGAAAAAATTCTCCGCATGTGATGCAAGAATCTTTTTAAATTTTGGTCTTTTTTGTAATTGCAAGTGTAAGTCGCATTTTTTATATAAGGCTTTATGAGTTTTAAATCATCCTCGTCCGCATATTTTTTCAAGACGCTTTTTGCACAAAAGAGCCAGAGGGCTGGCTTTTCATTTCGCACTTGGGGGAGACTCTTGCCGTAAACCAAATCTTCTATTACATATTTGGCCAAGTTTTCTCCGCTAGCCGTCACCACAAATGACGACCTGCCTTGGCGGAGGTTTATTTCAAAAACCTTGTACTCATCGTCCCTGCAATCGTATTTAAAATCAAAATTTGCAAAGCCTCTGTATTCTATATCGGTCAAAAACTTTTCTATTTCACCATAGAGCTTGTCATTACCCATAGAAAAAAGTGCATTGTAATTGCCGATTTGACTTGGCAGGCACTCGTCAAGCACGCATTTTGCGTAGGATAGAAGAGTGACCTTGCCCTTTGAATCAACATAGGCATTAAGGACGCCCATGTCCTTTGAATCGCCTGGTATAAAGTCTTGGACAATAATCTCGCCAATGTAACCGTGGCCGTAAATTGTGTCGATAATTTCCCTGGCTTCAGCAATAGTCTCTGCCCTGTAGGCTTTCTTTTTGCCTGGAAAATCTATGTGGGCATAGGAAATCGAATCGTTGGTCTTAACTGCCAGTGGCGGAACTAAATCACAGGCTCCAAAGTCCTCGGCCTTGTCAATTACAAAGGTCTTGGGATATGGAAGGCCATGGACTTCTGCAAGCTTGTAAAAGTCGACCTTGTTTTCAAGTTTTTTCTGCATGTCTTGGCTGACCAAATTAAATAAAAAATATTTTTCCAAAAACTCACGATTTTCAATTGCAAGTTTAACATAGCCATCGCTGCATGGAAGCAAAACCAGCTTTACTCCTTGGTCAATTAGAGCCTGGCCTTGATCTTTTAAAAATTTTTCTATGCCAGCTCTAAAGCCATCGCCATCGAAGTCCGGATAAGTATTTACCTGGACAATCTTGGAGGCGTCTGTGTACTTGAGTCTAGATACGCCAAGAGCAATCGAAGTCTGGTCGTATTCCATGTGAACAGACCTGGCCATAGAATATGCATTTATATCCGTTCCTAAAATAATCGCTTTAAAATCCATTATAAATTCTCTTCTAAAAACTCCATTAATTTGTCCAGGGCTCCTTCGTTGCCATCTTGAACTTTGACTTTGACGGTGTCTCCTGCCTTGGCTGCCAAACCCATAAGGCCGATTAGGCTGTTGGCCTTGGCTGTTTTGCCATTTTTTTCAATTTCTACATCCACTCCCAATTCTTTGACCAAATTTACCAAAAGTGCGGCCGGTCTGGCGTGGATACCTATTGGATCTGTGATTTTAAATTCTCTTTCAATCATAAACTACCTCATTTTATTGGCTTATAGCCTTTCTTTTCAGCTTCTTCTTTGGTGGTAACAGCATTTTCCTTGTCAACCTTGTAACCATTAGTAATCATGTGGAGGGCCAAGGACTTTGGAATCGTAATTGACTTTTGACTGTCAATATTCATTACGTAACTTTCCTTGAGCCTTTCATTTTCGCCATCAATTCCCTTTAGGTGGAGGCGTTTGATCATATATTTGCCATTGGCCTTGTCAATATAAAAACGCAGGTCAACATCCTCGTTGGTCTTGAGATCCTTAAAATAATCGTGCAGGCCTCTTAGGTCCTTGCCCTTGACCCTTGCATTATAAATGAGTTCTGTGTTGGACTTTTTGTCTGCTTTTAAAATATCCTTGCAGGCCAAAAAAGCATCTTGGAGCTCCTGGTACCTGTTGGTTTTTTTATCATCAGTTTCAGTCCAAGCCCAATTGGAATCTGGAGTTGTAAAGTTGACCATGCCGTCTATAAAATAATAGCCATAGCGTTCCACAAACTCGTCGCTCTCACCTATAAAAGTCTTGGTGTCCCTATAAAATTCAGAGATTTTACCTTTGTTTTCTTCATCAAAGAGAATTAGGTCTTGGTCAATTACCAGCAAGTCCCTGTCCTCTGGATTTTTAATTTGCGTTAATACCTCAAGATAGGTTGGGGTCTCCCAAGCTTTTGTGATGTCCTCAACCGACTCGCTCTTGCATCCTAAAAAAGATAAGGCTGCTGCAAATGCTAACAATATAATTATTGGTTTTTTCATCTTAATCTTACACCTTCTTAACTGCATAAATTACGTTATCGCCAATCCTGTTTATATTGAGGTACAAGGCTTCCTTGTCCCCAGGATTTAAGTTAATATATCTGACGCCTTCGTCAAACCTGGTTGAGGTTGGCTCCTTGAGATTGGTTATTACAAACACCCTCTTGCCGGCGTCAACTAGGCTTTCAAAAGTTTCCTTAAGGAGCTGTCTTTCAATTGGATTTATAATTCCCAGCTCATCCTTAGACCCACCTGCAATTGATATCAAAATATTGGATTCGGTCCCGTTTTTAACCCTGGTGAGAAGCTCATTCCACTGATTAATATCGCTGGCCCTGAGTCCTCCCTTGGTATTTTTAAAGTTTACAAATAAAGTGTTGCCGTCTGCCACGACCATGTCTTTGGCAATGTTTGCTGAGTTTAGATTCGAATTTATTAGAGCAACTTTTTTGTGATTTGCAGTTGCATTTTTTATTTTTTCTGCATCTGCACCCTTGCCTGCAACCACGACTGCTATATCAGTCGAAGCCAAGTCCGCTGATCTCAAGTGGTCGTTAAAGAGAGTCCTTTGATCGGTAAACATCGCAGACGTATCTGGATTTATAACCGCAGCTATGTCTTTGATGAAGAAATTTCCCTTAGCGGAGTTGATATCTCCAGGATTTGAAATGCTGATTGATTTTAACTTTATATCGGTTCCTCCTGGAAGTTTGGCCCTCCATTCGGTGTAGCCGCCAAGTTTTAAATTTTCTTCAAAGACTTGTTCAGATTCAACTCCATCCACCACAACCTTGGTTGAGAGAACTGCGTCCTCACCATGGTTTTTAGTAAAAATTGAAAGCTCTGTGGTGTCCTTTGGCATGGTTGGCGGATTAGCAAAAGCTAAAGTGGCAACCTTGGTGCCTTTGACCTTGGCAAAATTATAATCAAGTCTTAGGACCTTTCTCTTGTCTTCCACAATTTTAATAGTAGAAGTTGATCCCTTTGGGCTGGCAAAAGTTGTGAGCCCATCTGCAGATCCCAGAGGATTTACGCTTTCCTTGCGGGCTGATGAAGTCACGACAATTCTATTCTTTGCATTGCCAAAAGCTAAAACTATGGCTCCATTTGTCTTGGAGCTATTTCTCTTAAAGACATTGTTAGTAATAGTGCCAACGCCGCCGACTACAGAAGTCTTTAGCTCGTGAGCACGGATAAGAGCCCGGTTACCAACAGCGTCAATACCGTAAACATTTGGAATCCTATATGAACCGCCAGCTGATAAACCCAAGGTATCTGTATCTAAGAGTAAAACGCTCGGACTATCCAAAACTTCCATGGAAACTGTTTCGCTCAAATTTCCGTAGGTGACTGTCAAATCCATCATGCCAGATTCAGTTGGCATAAAGCTGTGTTTGTTGACCTTGATAGGCAGGTTTGCAGTGAGCTTGACCTGTGATATGTCAGCCTTTACAGGGTTGCCGTTTATATCATAAGCTTCTATATTTATCCACTTGGTGGTGTTTTTAAATAATTTTTTGCCCTCGGTTATAACTTTAATTTTCACTGGTTGACCCACAGTTGAAGTGGATTTAACACCAACACCATTTAAAACTGAGCGTTCAGATGAAATGTGATTTACAACCTTGGCCTTGCCGGAATTTACATCCTTAATAGCCATAGTTGTTGAACCGCCACCGTCTAGGTTGACACCGTCGGTCGCACCAAAGGATATCAAAAGTTCCGCAAGCTCGGACATTTCCATGCCATGGTACTGGCTCCTGCCATCCACAGTTACCAGGAAGATATCCCCAGTCTGCTTGTTAAAACCAATAGCCGTACGCGGATGCCTGCCAGGGGCATCTATGCCTTCATTTACAATGGCCCCGTCTCTTAAAATGACAGCACCAGCACCAATGCCAAATTTAATATTATTTATATCGACACCAGTAATATTAAAGGTAATGTCCTCACCAACATTTGGCAGATAGAGGCCATCTTTAACATTTAAAACATAACCGTTATCAGGAATTTCCAGTGGATCACCTTGGTCAGCCCTGGCGATTACCTTACCATTAAGAACTGCAATTTCAGTTTGTGAATTGACTTTGCCGCCGCGGGATTTCTTACCCCAAGCGCGGGTGTACATGCCAGTTGATCCGTAGTTGTTAGGCTTGTTGACAATGCCAACAGGAATGGTCTTGCCGCCAACGCTTACGCTCATGGCAATATTTAACTTTTGAATGCTGGCTTGGTTATTGTTATCAATGGTTAAACTTGGTCCGTCCCCATTAGAATAAATGACTTGGCCGTTTTTAATAGCTGGTCCAAGTGGGAAGGCTGGATTGTAGTTAAAGAAGTCTCCATTGATGCCAGCAGTCACTCCGTGGCCATCAACCATCTTGGAAACCGCCATGCCTCTTGAAGTGGTGTCGTAATTGTAAATCGGCACCAGGCTAACAGTTGGATCATTTAAATTAAATTTAATAAGATTAATCCCCCTGACCCCATCAGAAGTAAATTGTAAAATCTCTTCATAATCTACCCCCTGGGCTATGGTCTTGGCCTCTTTCTTTTCTATATAATTGTATTGTGGCTTGGCAAAAGCAAAGGATGTCGACATGAGCATCGATAGGCACAAGGCCACAAATCTTTTTTTGTTTTTCAAATAAAAAACCCCCATTTAAATTTTAAAAAGTATACAATAATTATATACTTTTGCCAGACCATAGTCAAATAAAAATGGCAAAAGACACTTAATTGTAAGCCATTTGTAATTAAGAGCGAAAATTTTGCCTGCACTTATCTAATCATATCTTTGCAAATAAAAAAGCCATACTCTTTGTATGACTCTTTTAAAATTCTTTTTAAAAATTCTTGTAGAGGTCGATTTTATATCGGCCATTTCTCATATCTCATTATGAAATTTCCCTTGTATTAACACCCAATAAAAAAGGAGTAGGTCTCCCTACTCCCAATTCTTTCCTCATTGTCTAATGAGTTTTGCCACCGGTAACTTTGATATCTGAATCGTTTTCAACAATGGCTTCAATTGCAAGCTCAAGAGCTTTTACAATTATATCTAAAGCCATTGATGGCATATTCTTTTTGTCTGTAACTTGTTCAGGCAAAAATGGAATGTGGATAAAACCAGTTCTCATCTTTGGATATTCAGTCGCAGCTATGTGGGCAACGCCGTATAAAACGTGGTTGCAGATAAAGGTACCTGCTGTATTTGAAACGCTTGCAGGGATTTTGCCTTCCTTGATGTGTTCAACCATAGCCTTGATTGGCAGAGTTGAGAAATAAGCGGCTGGACCATCTGCAGCAACTTTTTCATCAATTGGTTGGTTGCCTTCGTTATCCTTGATCCTGCAGTCGTCGCAGTTGATGCCAACTCTTTCAACTGTAATGTCTGGTCTGCCACCAGCTTGGCCGATTGATAAAACTACGTCTGGTTTTACTTCCTCAATCTTTTGTCTGATCTTATCAACAGATTTTCCAATTACTGTTGGAATTTCCAGTTTGATAATTTCTGCTCCCTTAATTTCATCTGGTAATTTTTTTACAGATTCAATGGCAGGGTTGATGGATTCGCCTCCAAATGGATCGAATCCTGTTACTAAAATTTTCATTAAATCACTCCTTTTTCAGTCTAAAAACCAAATACTAACATTAATATAATGTGAACAACTATAAGTGCCAAAGCAACTGGAGCTTGAGCCTTCATAATTGCATATTCACTCTTTGTTTCGAGAATAGCTGCAGGAACAATGTTAAAGTTTGCAGCCATAGGTGTCATAAGGGTACCGCAGTAACCGCAAGTCATACCTAGAGCACCAATAACAGCTGGGTCTCCACCATTTGCAATTACAAATGGAATACCAACACCAAGTGTAATAACGGTAAAAGCCGCAAAGGCATTACCCATAATCATTGTAAAGATAACCATTCCCAAGCAGTAGGCAATTACGCCAAGAACTTTTGCTTCAGGAGGTACGATTGCAGCAACACCAGAACCAATAACTTCGCCAACTCCAGCAGCAGCAAAAACTGTACCTAGAGCACCCAGAAGTTGTGGTAAAAGTGATGAAGAACCGATTGTCATAAGCATCTTTGCTGTGTCTTCCTTGGTTTCCTTGAACTTAGCCTTTGTAATAATTAAAGCAATAATAATTGCAATTATTGATGAAAAACCAAGTGTTTGAGCAGCTGAAAATCCAAAGAAAACTGGACCTGCTTCAGTTTCACCTACAGGAATCTTGAAGCTCTTGAATTGAGCCATGATCATAGCAATAATACCAATAGAAAGTGCAGGAATAAAAATCTTGTTTCCTACTCTTTTGCCATATTTTACTTTTTGTTCTTCGCTTTGGCTTTCAAATTCACCAACTTGAACTTGTTTGGTCAAAGTTAAAGCGCCTAGTACTAGTAAAAGTCCGCCAACAATTGCTCCGCCGTGTTCAAGATTGTTAATTAAAAGCTTGCCTGTGCAGAACAAGAGACCAAGTAGAGTCCAGAAAAGAAAAGTTCCAGTAGGAGCCTTTTTGTTCTTAAGACCTCTAATACCGGTCATAATACAAACCAATCCACACAATACGTAGATGATTTCATCGATAATAACAGAATTTGCAGATATAAATTTAAACATTACGCATCATGTCCTTTCTTAATTTTCTTTCAAATAGATAGCATTGCAAGAGAGCTAGAATTAGCATAGCAAGGCCAGCTAAAATCGAAGACTTTGCAATGTCGCCATTTGTAACATCGAAACCAGCTTGGTTAAGAGTACCTTGAATCAAAAGTACACCAGAAGCTACAGGGAAAATATTTTGTCCAAAAAAGTTTCCGTAGTTTTCTGCAGCACCTGCTAAACCCTTGAGTTCATCTAACCTCTTTTCCGAAAGATCAACCTTCTTTGTAGCAGCACCTTCAGCCATAGGTAAGATAAGTGGTCTAACAAATTGAACGTGACCGCCAAGTCTTAGTGACAAAGCAGCTGCAGCCCATCTAATTAAAATATAAAGGCCAACTACGCCACCAGCACTAGCTGATTTCAACTTTTGAATAGCTTCCGCTGCCCTATCCTTTAATCCATACCTTTCCATAATAGCGATCAAAGGTAAAGACAGGAAGAAAAGTGACATGTATCTGTTGTTTACAAAACCCTTTCCAATTATATCCAGTACTTCTAAAAATGGAATACCAGCAATCAAACCAGTAACCAAACCGGATATAAGAACAACTGCTACAACATCAAGTTTAAGTACAAAGCCTAAAACTATGAGCAGTACGCCAATTAATACCCAATAGTTCATACACGAACCTCCTTAAATAAATTTGATTTTTTAGAATAATCATAAATTCAAGCGCCGCATAAATTATAATAATAGAATAAAACATAATATACACTTCACTTGATTAAATTATACCCTTTGATAAAATACATAAAACAAGAAAAATAAAAAAATGTTAAAATAAAATAAAATTTTACAAATGAGTGCAAGGACAAATATAAGACATAAAATTAAATACATAATTTTTCAAAATTAATCCCCAAAAATTTTGAAACGGAGGCATGGCCCCCCCAATTTTTAATGGTCGGGATGAACCACGACCTCTACAACGTTCTTATAAATTTACATAGGCAAAATATATTCATCCATATTTTATTTTTGTGCTTGTATAATTGAAAATTCCTCAATCCCACAAGGGGATTTCGGTATTTTTCGGTCCACATTCTCCTCAGATTGTTGCAACCAATCAGAAAAAATTCGGTCCACATAAAGTGGACCCTACACGCTTCGCTGGATTTTTCCTTCTTGGGCAACAAGTTGCGTGAGTCACTGCTAGCCAATCGAGCGTCGTTATCACTCGCTCTCTTAGGCGTGGCTGCAAGTGGACCCTACACGTGATACGCCTTAAAATACAAATGCCATTTATACCAATAACCTTCATTCAAAAATCGCTCTGCGATGTAGCGGCCGTGGTTTATCCCGGCCATTTCGGGCCCGATACCGGGTCCACCCCGGTTGAGGGTTCGACCCAACAATATGAATTACACAACCAAAAAAGCATACATAATTTATTTATCAATCAAAAATATTTACAAATACAAAATGAAACTAAAAAAGCAGCTACAAATGTAGCTGCTTTTTAATTTTCTGTATATTTTGGTAAGAACATCTCTACCAAAATTTAGCTTTGGCCATAAGATTCACCAATCGGTCAATTTCTTGGCGACCATTTCAGGATCGCCGCTACAGGAAATTGACCTCTTTGGCTAGGGCTTCGAAATTTGATGAATTTTTCTACTAAAAAAGCAACCACAATTACGTGATTGCTTTCTTATTTTGTGAGGAAAAACGGATGAGATTCGCGAAGTGCAGAAATTTTGCGAATGAGGTGGGCTCGAGTGCCCTCCGCAGTGAGCAAATATTTCGAAACAAGCGAATGTCGCCGTTTTAACCACAAAATTTATTATTCTACGATTTCTGTTACTACTCCCGCACCTACAGTTCTGCCACCTTCTCTGATAGCGAACTTTAATCCCTTTTCTATTGCGATTGGTGTGATG